>JBHIBO010000001.1:0-202924 GCA_046759185.1 Thermoplasmata archaeon
TGGTTCTAAGTAGGCCAAGGGAGTCTGGCTCGCGGGCTCGTAGGGTAGTGGACTAGGCCTTTTTCAGCCCTAGGCGGTGATCCTGGTTCACTATGCTCTATCTGACCTGTACGACCCGCGAGAACGTCTGTTCGCTTCCATCCTCCCACACCACGCGGAGGATGACATCGTAGCGGCCCTTCCTTTCGTAACTGTGGGAAACCTCCATGCCTGTGCCCGTGCCGCCATCGCCGAAGTTCCAATGGAACGCTACGGCTGGGATGTCGTAGTGATCGCCTTGCATTCCCTCCATGACGGCCGCCGTGAACTGCACAGTCCTATCGTTACCTGCATGGTCGAAACCCGCCACTGGCTGGTATTTCATCACGTAGTAGCCCCGAGGACGAGGACGATGTCCCTGACGCCTCGCGATGGACCCTCGTAAGGGAAGCCCAAGACCAGGTGCTCCCCCGGTTGGAGTTCCGCATACACATCGTCATCATTCAGGAGCAGGTCTGTGACATCGCCAAGGACGGAATGGCTGGCGAAGGAGAGGCCGTAGGTGTTGACCGTCACCCTCTCCTCGTCACTCGTGTCCAGCCCCACGTAATCCAGCTTGTGATGGTCCGTCCACGAGATGCGAACCTCCGTTGCAGAACCTTCGACGAGGAAGGGAGCCAGGTCCACGGCGTTGAAGGCCCACTGGGCCCTCGGGATGAGGGTCGCCACAGACTGCCAATCCCCAGACACTCGGGTGGCGATCTCGAGAGAGGCAGGACCGGGGGGCTTGATGTCCGTTCGCAGGATCAGCTTTGCAGCCCCTCCATCGTAGGGCTTGAAGCGTAGCACGACGGAATCGCCACGATAGCCCTCGAAATCCCTGTCGTCTCCTGGGTTCAGAAGAAGTGCTTTCACGTTTCGCCCGTCCTGATCCGTGGCCCCGATGGGGCCCCGCGGAGCCCGATAGGTCAATAGGTCTCCGTCGGGCGAGAAGGCGATATGTGTGTTGCTCGCGTGGTCCACTGTCATGAGCTCGAACGTGTCCAGGTACGAGCGTTCCCGTTCGAATTCCCTGATCTGTACGGAGTAGTGGCCGTCGACGGGAACGAGCGCCGATTCGAAGAGATAGCGGTCTTCGACCTCCAGCGCGGTGCGACCGAAGTCTTCCGAGAGGGGCAGGATGTTGTTCTCGTTCACGTAGTCTATGCCGTTCCACGGGGCGGCGTAGGGCGTCCCTCCACCACCAGGTTCCTCCCGCACATAGTAGATGCAATCCGACCTCATTCCAGCATAGTTGTCCGCGCCATCTTTCACTTCTGCGTCGACACATCGTTCACCGTAGTGGAAAAATAGATTCCAAGCCCTTGTAGAGGCATAAGTCTCCCAGGAGGTCCAGGAGCCCGTCCCGAGGGCATCGTTGTTCCTGAAGCGCATCAAGAGACCCGCGGAGGGCGCCGGATCGGAGGCGGTGATGTAGAGGGTCACGCTCCTCGAGGCGGTCTCGCTTGCTCCGTTGTTGATGTTGAAGTCGGTGAACGATGGCGTCACCGCATCCAGGATTATGCTATCAGAAACCGTGTGGATCTTGCCCGCCTTGTCGCGAAGCTGAGCATAGACGGTCTTTGTCCCGTCGCCCGATGGGATTGTCCATTGCTTCGACTGCGCGGTCGTGAACGACTCCCATGCCGACCATGCGTAATCTCTGAAGAGTATCTGATCAATTATGAAACCGGTCTCGTCGGATGCGCCCGATCCAGTCTCGTAGTCCGTATTTGACACCAGGTTTGCCCGAATGCGGTCCCCTGAGGCCTCGGAACTCCATCCTGTCACGGGATCGATCGTCAGTGAAGTGCCTGAATCGGAAAGCAAGATAAGGGAATCTCCGCTCGACACATCCTCTACAGCGAAGTGCGCCTGAATGGACGAGGCACCAGCCTTGCGGACTTGCCACCAGCGATCCATGCCCCTCGCGTAACCCACGAAGGCTCTGACGTGCTGGATTCGGAATCCATCTCCTCTGAAATCGTCTCCGTCGGAGGTGAAGCAAATCTTCACGTCTCCAAAGAAGTCACCCCACAGATCGCTGGTCCACATACCGTAGACAGGAACATCCAGGTATGAGATTAGCCCGCGACTATCATAGAAATACAATCTGTCATCGCTGTCAAATGTGTCGAAGTAGTCAATGTAGAGCCTTACCCTGTGATTTCCATTTACGAATAGCGGATTGTAGTCGATGAACCAGCACTCGTTGTAGTCGGCAGGGTAAGGCGTTCCTGAGGAGGTATCGTAGATGTAGACCTCAGCCAGGAATCCCCAAGCCGATCCGCCACCCAGCGTCTTCAGCTTAATCGTTACCGAGTTTGTCATTATTGGGCCTGTCCAGATGTTGACTCCCGACGCCGATGTGGTAAACACGCTCTGGCCCTGGTCGTCATAAACGGCGATCGAGTCGCTGCCTGTAAGCCCGACCCGCACAAACCCGACCTCCATTCGGACCGTGCCAGCATTCCCGTTCACCGTCCAAGAATAAAGGTTAACCTCATTCGGGTACGGATGCAAGGATTCTACGGTCTTGAAGTATGGGTCCGGACCCGGATCAACAAGGTACCTGCCTGGCAAGTCGAAGGGTTCTAACACAAACGCGTAGTCCTGCCAACCATCGTACGGAATGGCGTCTAGCCCGAAGGTGTCGGTTGTCGTGCTGAGTGTCCCTTCGTTTCGGAACCGAATCTCGTGAACGAACTCCGGGGTCAGGGCAGAAGCTGTGAGCGTCACGGTCTGCTGATTGGTGCCTGCGGCACCGTTGTTGATAGCGAGGGAAGGGGAAACGGCCCGGCGGACGCCATTCGACACAACGAGCGAGAAGTCTTGATCAACCTGGGGTGTCGCTGCCACCGCATCCTGGTTGACGCTCTGGGCGAAGACCTCGACAACATACGTTCCGGTCATTGGATTCTGTATGTACACGTTCTCCAAGTTGTTGAGGGAGTCGGCCGTCCCACCTGTCGTCGACCATCCGGAGTCGAACACATTGCCTTTATGGACAGTCCCGCCCGGAGTGGTAACGTCAAGGTCCAGATTATTCACCAGACAGGGATTACAGTCAGGGATTCCAGGCGGATCCGTCCACGCGAGTGTAAACTTGACGGGCTCGGATGTATCACTCACCGTGAACTCGAACCGGGCGGTCTGCGAGGTCTGCAGCGGCCACAGTTGGTCGTAACAGTAACGTGGCTGTGGCGGGTTAAGGAGGGCCAGCGCGTCCAACCTTCCCCAACCCTCGTGTCTGTTCGGAGTCGGACCGGTTCCATGTGGGGTACCCGTTGATGGCATATCTACGGCCGTGTTGACAAAGGCCGCGCGCACCAGTGCCGGACTCGGCAACCTGTTGTTGTCCTCCTTGAATTGCTGAACGAAAAGCGCCGCAGCTCCTGAGACGTGAGGAGCCGCGAAACTTGTCCCCACGTAATACAGATAATCCGTGCCTACCAGCTCACAGACCAAGGGTTGAAGATTGCCATCACTGGAGGCCGATGACCGGGCGGTCGCAACCCAGATTGCTGGCGCAACCATATCTGGCTTGATCCTTCCGTCTGCTGTGAATCCCGTGAAGAGCCTTGCCAAATCTCGTCAGGATTGTTAGCGTCTCCGAATGTTAAGCAGGGGCCCTTTTCGGGCCGATTGTTCTCAGTTCCGCCGACCGTGATTACGTTCTTCGCAGTTGCCGGAATCCGCAGGGTCCCATTCTCCGCGAGCCCTTCATTTCCAGCCGCGAAGACAAACGTCATCTGCTGGTCCCCAGGCTGGTTCGGGTCCGCGTCACGCGTTAGTCCATCATATATCGGGGATTGGGCTACGTACGGTGCGTCTGGAACCCTGACGCCCCAGCTGTTCTGGGAAACAGCGACATCTTTGATCGCCAATTCGCGGACGAGGTCTTCGTAGCTGACATCACCGAGGACGATATCGTATTTGTCGATGTCTCTCAGCTGTCCAGGCTGACCAACGTCTCCGAAGATACGCTGGGTCATGAGATAAGCCTCTGGGGCGACGCCCCACCCGAGGAGAAAGCCATTCGGATCCGTAACGCCCAGTGCTCCGTTTCCTGCAACGATTCCCGCCACGGCGGTTCCGTGGCTGTCGTAAGTGTCTTCAGCTAGATTGTCTCCCTGCCACCCGACTTTCCAGTCGTTACGACCGTCTCCGTAGTCAGTCAGGCCGAGAACTCTGCCCGCGAGGTCCGAATGCATCGTTGAGAGATCGCCGTCGTCCAGCCCTGAATCCGTATGTCCGACGATGACACCGGTCCCGTTATACCCGAGGGCGTTCACCTGAGCGCCGGTCCCGGCAAAAGTTCCTCCGACAATCTCCGCTGCAAGCTCGTCAGCCCTCTCGGGTGCGGGTCTGGCAGGAGAGAGTCTGAGGACTAGGGGATTACACATGAGATCTGATACAGCCTCCGTTCTGACTCGAAGCGCGACGATGTCAAGCGCGCCAGCCCGGGAAGCTCTTAGCACTTCGATACTTGGCGAGGTATCAAGAGTCAGAGGAGGACGTGTGTTTACCATCAGTGCATCAACGAACAGTTCGCCCGTTCTAGGCAACTCAGACGCGTCTACCTTCCATTCGCTCTGGTATGGCCCCATCCAATGAACAAAGGGAGCCGATCTTACGAGCGGGAGAGCCGCGCCCGGAATCGACAACAGAAACGCGTCGTGCGGAACATAAGCGTGGACAATCGCTCCGCCCCTTTCAAGAACCTCCAGCCATTCGCTCTTTGTGGGGCCGATTGTCTGGAGGACGTAGAGGTCTGACAGCCTTCCGCACTCATATGGGGACGCGGCCGACATCGAGCGATCGATGACCCTGTTGCCCAGCTTGATTGGCCGGTTTTCCGGATAGTCGAGAATATCAACACCATAGTTCGCAAGCAGCTCTGCAGCTTCCTGGGAAATCCATCCCAGGACGAATCCCTCGTACTCCTCGATCAGAGTC
This sequence comes from Thermoplasmata archaeon, assembly GCA_046759185.1. GTDB lineage: Archaea > Thermoplasmatota > Thermoplasmata > RBG-16-68-12 > JAJISG01 > JAJISK01. The sequence goes on from JBHIBO010000001.1 coordinate 4,978, forward strand.
ACGCCGATCTGCCGGAGCGCGAATACATCTGATTGACCCCGAGTTCGAATGATCACTCTTTCCTGCTCGGATTCATCGGCCGAGGCAGCCACGTAAGCGGGAACAGACACCAAGAAGGCCAAGATCAGACACAAAACCCACAGTCTCTGAGTTCCTTGTGTCTTCAATCCCTCCCCGACGACCGTATCAGAAACTTGGCGATAAAAGTCTCCGTTGGGGTTATTTATGTAAGTTTACCTGACATTCTCTCCAGTGGAAGCCCAAACGAGAAAGTCCCTGCTTTGTGCAGTGCTGTGCGCGATTTACATCGCGGCCGCAACCGACGGGACTGTCGCTTTCCACGCTTCTGGCTTCATTCCGCCGGGAAATTCAAGCTGGTCCAACGGCATGATCTCATTCTGGCAGACGGATGCTGGACTGCCTTCCAATGACCTTTCAGCCGTTTCGTGGGATCCTAGAACGGAATCGGTTTACGCAGGTAGCTGGTACACGGGGCTGGTCCGGCTAAGTCTGTCGAGTTTTGCTATGACCATTTGGAATGAGAGTTCCGGATTGGCAAGCAATCAAGTTCGGGCGCTTCTTTCCGATTCCGCCTCAGGGCGAGTCTTCGTAGGTACAACCGCCGGAATTCAAGTGCTCAGTGACGCCGACGGGGCCCTTGTCAGTGTTTGCGGCTCGGCGGGTCTGAATGTCCATGACCTCGACCTTCCAGCGGGTTCGACTACACTTTATGCGGCCACGACAAGAGGTCTCCTCATCTGCGACATCCCGACCGATGTGGTCAAATGGGTCAACTCCACGAGTGGCTTGCCGAGAGACTTGGTACGATCGGTGAAGACCGACCCCTCGCGTTCTAGAGTCTATCTCGCGGTCACACCGGGTCTGAGTATCTATTACGAGAACAATGGGACCGTGCTCAATCTGAACGAGACTCATGGGTTGCCGAGTCCGCGTGTTAACTCCATCGACGGGACACCCTCCATGGACTTGGTTTTTCTCGCGACGAGCGCCTACGGGGGGCTACGTCCCGGCGGGCTGAGCATCTTCAACGCCTCAACCCTCAGCTTTGCGAATTTCGGGGAACAAGAGGGGCTGAGCCATGCCGAAGTCGACGACGTTTCGTACGGTCTCGCGCGCGACAGACTTTATCTAAGCGTCAGACCGGGGGGTCCCACGAACCTTGCGTTTCCTATACACAGTGTGCTCGACATAATGGACCTCGGCTCGTTCAACGTCACAAGTGTTACGACAACAGATGGGATTCCCGGGGGGATCATATGGGACCTCGAATACGATGGCCAGGAAGACCTCATCCTAATGGCCGCTGACGAGTCCTTCGGAGAACTCACCGGTTATGTGGGCGGGGGAATAGTGATCGTAGACCCCTCATCTCCGACCATGCTGGATCTCACCCAGTCCGTCGGTGAAAGAGCCCAACCGATCAGCGTCAGCGCAGGAGTGACCGATCCCGACGGCATCGCATCGGTCGAGGTTGAATACATCGACATCGGCGGAAAGAGTGCTTCAGTCGCACTGAATCAGGGAACGGGAAATCTCTTCTCCAGAGCCCTCCCGGGCCAAGAGGCCGAAGGAATCCTACGATATCGCCTCGCCGCGACGGACAGCTTGGGCCATACAATCGTCAGGCCTAGCTTCGATGAATGGCTCGAGATTGCCATACAGGACACAACGCCGCCCACGATCATAGGATTCGTACCAATCGGCGATGCCGTCCCGGTTGAAACGGAAATCGTCTTGGACTTTTCGGAACAAATGGACCTCTTCACAATGCCGGGTGCGCTATCAATCCTTCCCGTGGCGGCGATTGGCCCGCCTGTGGAGGAGGTGACTGCGATTCGTTTCAGTCTTGTTGGCCTCCAATACCAGACTACTTATACAATCGTGCTGGACTCTACCGCGCAAGACCTCTATGGCAATCGGCTCGACGGAGACGGCGACGGCCTCCCCGGGGGCAACTTTCAATGGTCCTTCACGACCGTCGAGCAGCCCACGCCCCCCAGATTGATGGCCATAGCCCCGCCTACCGCAGAGTTAGGAGAGCCGATTCGGGTCCAGGCAGACGTGCAGGACGAAGATGGCGTTGCCCGCGTAAACCTGACGTACGAGGACGTCCGAGGCCAATCACACGAGATCGGAATGACCTTCCTTGGACAAACGGGAACTCAGGAGCTCTGGCTGGCGCAGATTCCAGCCCAGTCTGAGCCTGGTACGGTGACCTTCCGCGTGAGTGCCTGGGACACGAAGGGGGCGGCCGTCCTTTATCCGCTTCAGGGCAGTATCTCTGTGCAGATCCTGAAGTCCGCACCATCCGGGATACCCGATTGGGTCATCTGGATATCCATAATCGGTGTTGTTATCGCCGCGGCTGGCCTCGCCTTCTACGGTCTCGTGGGGAGGCGGAGCGCATGACGGCGCAGGATCTAGATTCCAGAGGGACGCTGCCCTCAGGTCACGTCACGGAAAGGAATTGTTGAAATCCTCAACATCTATAAGCGCGTTTCCAGGATACTGGCCCATGGGCTCGTAGGGTAGTGGACTATCCTTCCGGCCTTCGGAGCCGGGGACCTGGGTTCGAATCCCAGCGGGCCCGTCCACTTCGCCTGATTGGCCGCCACATCTTATGCCGAGCACGAGTTAACCCGCAACGTGTCAGATGACTTCTCGCCTGAAGATTGGCCTCAGAGGATCTTCGTGGAGAGGCCGGAGCTATTTCTCCCCTTTCTCGAGAAGTTCAAAGAGCGAGCGGAAGAGGAAGTGGAGGCTCTCGACGCCGTGATAAGGGAACGAGGCGTGGTAACCGGTGGAAGGGTCCTGGACCTAGCCTGCGGAATCGCACGGCACTCCATCCCGCTGGCGAAGCGTGGGTACTCCGTCACCGGCGTCGACCTTTCTCCGGCATTTATCGAGTCTGCGAGGGAGTACGCGAGGGCCGAAGACGTCGCGGAATCCACCGCTTTCCTCGTTGGAGACATGCGGCAGATCGCATCCGTCCTCGAGGGGCAGGATCCTTTCGACACGATCATCAACATGTGGACCGCCATGGGATACTACGGCGAAGAGGTGGACAGGGAGGTTCTCCGCCATCTGGCACGCTTCGCCGCCGATGGCGGCCTGCTCTTGGTCGAGATGGCTAACAAGGATGGGATTGCTAGGGTCTTTCAGGAGAGAGGGTGGGAGGCCGCCGGGGACCTCATACAGCTAGAGCGGCGCCGATTCGACTCCGAGCGTTCTCATATGGTTGATGAATGGACCTTCTACCGTCGGGAGGGGAATGAGCTGACGTTCCTGGCAGGCGGGGTCATCGACCACCGGATGTATGCGCCTGAGGAGTTGAGCGCCCTCGCGGAGTCGGCTGGCTGGGTCGTAGAGGGGGTGTACGCTGGGCTGAAACTGGAGCCCATTGAGCCAGCCTCCCCGGGTACCAGGATGTTCCTCGTGGCGAGGAAGAGCGAAACCAGGGAGGAAGGCTGACGGACTGTCCATTTGGACCTCGGCGCCCGGGACCCGGTTTCGATCCCAGATAGCCCTTCCACATAGTCCGAACTATACCTTTTTCAGGAGGACCGCGGCTTCGTCGTAGGGGAGTTATCATGGACCCTAGCCCTGAGTTTTCTGATCTAGCTGAGACCATTCTCACGGAAGTCTACGAAGCCGATCCGCGACGGGCCGTGCAGCTGGGATTTCATGAGTATGACGGGCGGCTGCCTGATCTCTCGCCGACCGCTCTGAAGGAACGAACGGCCCAATTCCAGAAGCACCTGGACCGCCTCGCGGCCCTGAAGGATCTCCCGTCGGAACTGGAAGGCGAACGAGAGATGATGGCCTCCATCTTGGAGAACTATCTGTTCCAGATTGAGGACCAGGCGATTCCGTTCAGGAATCCTGGTTTCTATGCTTTCACCCTAAGTATCGTCCCCTACCTGAGCCGCGAGTACGCTTCCCTCCCAGAACGGTTCGAGGCCGTCGTGGCACATCTCAAGAACGTCCCGGGTTTCCTGGACCAAGGTGAGGCGAACCTGGAGGAGGCGCTGCCCATGCCCTTCGTGGAACTTGGCGTGATCGCCGCACAGGGCATCGTCACCAGCTTCCGCCGGGATATCCCGGACGAGGCTGCCAAGGTCTCCGCTGAACTTCGGGATCGGGTGTTGGCCGAGACCGAAGAGGCCATCGCCCGGATCGAGGCGTTTCAGGGCAGACTGGAGAAGGAATGGCGCCCCCGGACCAACCAGGATTTCCCCCTGGGTCCCGAGCGGTATCGAAAAATGCTCTGGGCCCTGGAGCGCGTCAACATGCCCCTCGAGGAGCTGGAGGCCATGGGACGCGCGAACCTGGAGGAGAACAAGCGAGCGTTTCTCGAGACAGCCAAGCAGATCGACGCAACCAAGACACCCCAGGAGGTGATGGGACTCCTCGGTGAGGACCACGCGACGGCGGAGGCCCTCCTCCCCGAGACGGAGGAGATGCTGGAAGAGCTCCGGCAGTTTCTCCTCGATAAGGACCTCATCACCATCCCCTCGGAGGTTCGGCCTATCGTGCGGGAGACGCCCCACCACTTCCGCGCTTGGGCGACGGCCGCCATGAACTCCCCCGGCCCCTTCGAGGTGCGGGGCGACGAGGCCTTCTACTACGTCACGCCCGTCGAACCCGAATGGAGCGAAGAGAAGGCGGAGGAGTGGCTCCGCTACATGAACCGCCCCATCCTCAAAATCGTCAGCGTCCACGAAGCGTTTCCCGGCCACTACGTCCACATGCTCCACCGCAAGCTTCTCCCTTCCAAGGTGGGACGCGTGTACACCGGCTACGCCTTCACAGAGGGGTGGGCTCACTACGCGGAGCAGATGGCCCTCGACGAGGGATTGGGGGACGGTGATTCCCGCCTCCGGCTAGTCCAGCTGCAGGACGCCCTCCTTCGGAACTGTCGGTACCTCAGCAGCATTGGATTGCATACTTCGGACATGACCATCGAAGAGGCCACCGCGTTCATTATGGAGAACGCCTTCATGGAGCAGGGCCCCGCAGCTCGCGAGGCCTTTCGAGGCACCTTCGATCCGGGGTACCTCAACTACACCCTCGGCAAGCTCATCATCCTCCGGGTTCGTGAGAAGTTCTTCGCAGCCCATCCCGAGGCCACGCTGAAGGAGTTCCACGATAAGCTGCTCGCCGGGGGCGCCCCGCCCATCGGCCTGCTGGAGAAGCTCGTTCTGGCCGGGTAACCACTTCGAAGGCCCCTCCTGATTCCCGCCGACGAGGATTCAAATAGCGTCCGCCACTAATCAAATGCCGTAGGTGACCGTGTGGCCGTACCCGTCATCATTGGGGCCGTCCGAACCCCGGTAGGCAAGTATGGACGGGCCCTCCGCGATGTGCCTGCCCCGCGTCTGGGCGCGATCGCCATCGAAGAGGTCGTGCGGCGGTCCCGCGTGGACCCCACCGACGTGGAGGAGGTCATCATGGGCAACGTCATCCAGGCGGGCCTCGGCCAGGCCCCCGCCCGCCAGGCGGCCCTCTTTGGTGGCCTCCCAGACAGAGTGGGAGCGGTCACGGTCAACAAGGTCTGTGCGTCGGGCCTGAAGGCCGTGACCCTGGCCGCCGACTCCATCCGGACGGGGGACCAGGATCTCATCGTGGCGGGGGGGATGGAGAACATGAGCGCGGCCCCCTACCTCTTGCCCAAGGCCCGCTGGGGATACCGCCACGGGAACGCGGAGTTGGTGGACGCCATGGTCCACGACGGGCTGTGGGATGTTTACAACGAGTTTCACATGGGCATCACCGGCGAGGTCGTGGCGGAGAAGTACGGGGTTACCCGGGAGGAACAGGACGCCTTCGCCTACGAGAGCCACATGCGGGCGCTGAAGGCCATCAAGGGAGGGCGCTTCGAGAAGGAGATCGTCCCGGTCCCCTTGGAGGGGCCCGAAGGCGAGTCCACCTTCGAGGTGGACGAGGGTGTCCGACCCGACACGTCCCTCGAGAAGCTTGCCAAGCTGCCGCCGGTCTTCCAGGAGGGAGGCACCGTCACAGCGGGAAACGCCTCTCAGCTGAGTGACGGAGGAGCAGCGACGGTGGTCGCCTCCGAGGAGCGGGCCGAGGAGATGGGCGCGAAGCCCCTGGGCCGCATCCTCGGATACACCACGGGCGGGGTCTCCCCGAAGTTCGTCATGGAAGCGCCGATTCCCACGGTCCACGCGCTCCTCAAGAAACTGGACCTCACCATCCACGATTTCGACCTCTTCGAGCACAACGAGGCCTATGCCTCCGCCTCCCTCGTCGTCGCCCGCCAGCTCGAGATTCCCATGGACAAGCTCAACGTCAACGGCGGCGCCGTCGCCCTGGGTCACCCCCTCGGATGCACGGGCGCCCGTATCTTGACGACCCTTCTCTACGCCATGAAGGATCGTGGGGCGCGGCGCGGCCTGGCCACCCTCTGCCTTGGAGGGGGGAACGCCGTGGCCCTCGCGGTCGAGGCGGCCTAGTCCGTCCGCGAACCAGCCGGAAAGCCTTTTACATCCGAGACCGATTGCTCATGGTTTGACCGGTTCCGCCATGCTGCAACCCGTAACCGAGGAGAGCACGAAGGAAGAGGTTCTCGACCTCATGGAGGATCTCCTTCGGCGCTGGTTCGACGGCAAGTTCGAGACGCTGACCGAGCCACAGGCGTACGCCGTGCCTCTCATCCACGCGGCCCAAAACGTCATCGTGTCCTCTCCCACGGGCTCCGGGAAGACCCTCACCGCCTTCCTCTCCATCATCAACGAGCTCTACGGGCTCCAGAAGCGGGGGAAGCTGGAGGACAAGATCTACTGCGTTTACATCTCCCCGCTCAAGGCTCTTGCCAATGACATCAACCGGAACCTCCGCGAGCCGTTGGCGGAGATGGAGGCCCTGGCCGAGACGGAGGGTCTCGAGGTTCCCCAGATCCGCGTGGCGGTCCGATCCGGGGACACATCGGCGAGCGAACGGCAGAAGCAGGCCCGCCGGCCCCCCCACATCTTCATCACGACACCGGAATCCCTGGCTATCATCCTCTCCACCCCGGTCTTCCGCCGCAAGTTTCAGGACGTCCGTTGGGTCATCCTGGACGAGATCCACGAGGTCTGCTCCAACAAGCGGGGCTCCCATCTCTCCCTCAGCCTGGAACGGCTGCGGGGGCAGGTCAGCGCCCCCTTCGTCCGCATCGGTCTCTCCGCCACCATCGCCCCCATGGAGGAGGTGGCCAAGTTCCTGGCGGGGTACGAGGAGGGTCAGCTCCGGCCCATGCACGTCGTGGAGGTGGAGAGCCAGAAACGCCTCGACATGCGGGTGCTCTGCCCCGTGCGGGACATGACGGCCCTCCCCTTCGAGGTGGTGAACGCGCGGATGTACGACCTGCTGAAGGGGATGATCGACGACCATACGACGACCCTCATCTTCACGAACACCCGCAGCGGTACCGAGCGGGTCTCGGTCAAGCTCAAGGATCGGGGCGTGGAGGATCTGGAGGCCCACCACGGCAGCCTGAGCAAGTACGTGCGCTTGGACGTGGAGGAGCGGCTCAAGGCGGGGCACCTCAATGCCGTCGTCTCCTCCACCTCCCTCGAGCTGGGCATCGACATCGGTTACATCGATCTCGTCGCTCAGGTGGGCTCTCCCAAGTCCATCGCCAAGGGGCTCCAGCGTATCGGCCGGGCCGGCCACGCCTACGGTGGCACGAGTGTTGGCCGCCTCATCGTCTTCGAGAACGACGACCTCCTGGAGTGTGCCGCTCTTGTGAAGGGGGCCTACGAGAACAGCATCGATCGGGTGGACATCCCCACCAACTCCCTCGACGTCCTCGCTCAGACCATCGTTGGCATGAGCCTGGAGCAGCGCTGGGAGATCGAGGAGGCCTACGACCTGGTCCGGCGGTCCTACTGCTACCGCCACCTCCCCAGGGACGAGTTCCTCTCCGTGCTTCGCTACCTCTCCAGCCGCAACCCGGATGTCTCCGTCTACGCCAAGATCTGGCTCGACGAGGACGAGGGCCGGTTCGGGCGGAAGCGGGGGAGTCGGATGATCTATTTCACGAACGTGGGGACGATCCCTGAGGAAGGGAACTACCGGGTCATCACCCATCGCGGGATCACCATTGGCACCCTCTCCGAGAACTTCGTGGAGCGACTGGACCGGGGCGACGTCTTCGTCCTCGGCGGACGGACCTATCGATTCGAGCGCGTCCGGGGCATGAAGGTCTACGTCAAGGACGCCTCCGGCCGCAGGCCCACGGTGCCCTCTTGGACGGGGGAGATGCTCCCTCGGAGCTTCGATCTCTCCCTGCAGGTGGGCCGCCTCCGCAGCGAGATTCTCCGCCGTGTCGACGGGGAGGGGGAAGCGGCCGCCATGGCCTGGCTCGTGGAGGCGAGCCGGGTGGACCGAGGGTCGGCCCGGAGTCTCGTGAACTACCTGCTGGAACAGCGCGCCATGGTCCCCCACCTACCTACGGACGACGCCGTGGTGCTGGAGGGGTTCATCGACACCCGCGGGAACCGGAACATCGTCTTCCACTATTGCTTCGGCCGCCGGACCAACGACGCGTTGGCCCGGGCCTATGCCTTCGCCATCTCCAACGCCCTCGGGTGCAACGCGCGGATTTCCGTCACCGACGACAACTTCATGATCACCATCCCTAAGCGGGCCAACCTGGAGGAGATTCCTGGCCTGGTGCAGAGCGACGGGCTGGAGGACCTGTTACGGCGGGCCCTGCGAAACACGGAGCTCTTCAAACAGCGCTTCCGCCACTGCGCTACGCGGAGTTTCATGATCCTCCGGAACTACCGGGGACACGAGGTCTCCGTCGGGCGCCAACAGATTCGCTCCCAACGGGTCCTGGATTGGCTCCACGAGCTGCCGGACTTCCCGGTCATCCAGGAGAGCTACAACGAGATTCTCAACGACGTCATGGACCTCCACCACGCCCGGGAGGTCCTCCAGGGCATCGAAGAGGGCCGCATTCAGGTCCGCTTTACCCCGTGGTCCCAGGTGCCCTCGCCCCTCGCCCACAACGTCGTCTTGGCGGGCATCAGCGACATCGTTCTCATGGAGGATCGGAGTGCCATGCTCCGGGACCTCCACCGCCGGGTCCTTCGACGCGTGGTTCCCGAGGAGCAACTGCAGGAGGTCCAGTTCACCGAGGAGCGTGTCCAGGCCTACTTCCGCCGAAAGGCCCCCTCGGCCGCCTCCCAGAAGGACATCCTCCCCCTCCTTGAGAAGGTCGGGGCCCTCAACCTCGTCCAGCAGAAAGGGCGGAATGTCTACGACCTCGCGGAGACGGACCCCGATACGGTACGGTCCTGGTGTGAGGGCCTGGTGGGGAAGGGCCAAGTCGCCTCCGTCTGGACGCCCAAGGGCGTCCTCTGGGTTTCCTCCCCGGATGTCCCCGCCTATGCCGCCGTCTACGCTCGACCGCGGCGGCGTCGCGCCCTCGATCGGCGCATTCTGGACATGCTCCGGGAAGGAGCCAAGACCGCCAAGGAGCTCGCCCAGGAACTTCAGGTTCCCCGGGTGGAGGTAAACGACGCGATGCGGCGCTTGGAGCGGGGGTATCGCCTCGGCCGGAAGGGACTGACGGAGCCGCCGTACGCGGCGCGGGACGTGGAGGCCGACCGCTTCGAGGAGGCCTTGGATCGTTTGGTCATTCGCCTTCTCGACGCCCAAGGCCCCATGACCCTCGAGGAACTCGCCTACGAGCTGGACTTGAAGGGTGAGCTGCTCCGAGAGGCCCTGAACGGCCTGGTAAACGAGGGGGTCCTGGCCTCAGGACACTTCGTGGTGGACGAGGCGTATCAGTACATGCGCGCCCGGGACCTGCGTCGGCTCGAGGCCAGGGAGCAAGCGCTTCCGACGTTTGAGGACACGGCGGTGCGCGCCTATCAACTACGCAAGCACTTCGAACGCCTCGATTCCGTCGACGCCTACTTCGACCGCTTCCTCGAGGCGGGCATGCTCTACGACATCTTCCACCGAGTCGACGATTTCGACATGGAGGCGTGGTATCGACGCCGAGAGGCGGGGGAAATCCTCGAGGGCCGGTTCCTCCATGGCCGTGTGCGCTACGTTCGGCGGGCGGAGGCATCCCTCTTTGCCTCGGCGTATCAGCGTCCGCTCTTGGGACCGTTCGAGGCGCAGGTCCTCCAAGCCGTGGCCGTCGCGGACGGCGCGGACTTGGACCAAGTGACCGAGGCCGTGGGAGCGGACCGGGGCCGGGTCAAAGAGGCCCTCCACGCCCTGGATCGCGGGCTCTACGTGATTCGGAAGTTCACCGGGAGCGACGCCTGGACCACCAGGAACATTTACGTCGCCTACGAGCCGGAGTCCGACGTGCCGGACGCCCGGGAGACCATCGTTCGACGCTTCCTCCGGGCCTACGGTCCCGTGAGCCCGGCCGGGGTCAAAGGCTACACCGGGTTTGGGTACGCCGAGGCGGAAGCCATCGTCGATCGCCTTCTCGAGGAGGGTGTGGTCTCCAAGATCCTTGTCCAGGGGGATGGAGACGTGGAGATGCTCCTACTCACGAAGGAGCTGCCTGCACTCCAGGGGGTCCCCGCGCAGGCGCCCACCGACGGCTTGCGCATTCTTTCCCTCAACGACCCGTGGATTCAGCCGATGTGGGCGGAGGTCAACAGCCGTTACGGTGATGGTTGGTACTACCCCGTAGTGAAGGACGGGAAGTTGGCGGGGATGGTGGAGAAGTGGCAGATGAGTGGCTGCCTGGAGGTGCGGGAGATCGATCTAGAGGATCCAAACCTTCTGGCGGATCTCCTGGCCGCGCTCCAGGACATGATGGGCTTCTACCGACAGCGAGGGTACGAGATCGTGCGGGTCGTTGGGGCCTTCCAGAAGGCCGTCTTGGATGCCGGGGTCTCGCAGGTCTTCGCCGAGGCGGGCTTCCACCGCACGAACGATTTCTACGCGTGGGGGGAGATGGTCCCTCAGCAGTACACGTGGGAGCAGGTTCTCAGCTATGTCTTCTACCGTCAGGGCATCCATCCGGACCGGAAATTCAAGGACGCCTTCGCGGCCATCGAGGCCTTCGGGGGCTTGCGATCCGACTTCGCCTCCCTCCTACGCACGCGTCGGTATACCCCCCTGAAGGAGCTCTTCGAGAAGGGGCTCGTGGGGAAGGGGTTGGCCATTCCACCCTATGTGACTTACTGCACGAACGACGACCTGGAACTCTACCGTGCGGCTAAGGCCGTCCCGCTCGAGGACGACATGGAGGAGGTGTTGGAACTCATCCAAGAAGGTGAGCCCATCTCCAAGGGGCGCCTCCTCGCCCTGGCGCCCTTCCCAGATGCGGTAACGGAACGAGCCTTACGCAAGCTCCACAGGGCCTCCTATGTGGTCCGGGATCCCCTTCATCGGTACCGGACCGTGGGCGATGCCGGCCTCGGTCATATGGAGGCCAAGAAGGTCGTTCTTCGCAGGATCTTCGAGGCCTACGGCATCTTCAGCGCCGAGAACCTCGGCGCCTACACCCGGGGTCACTTCCGCATGGGAGAGATCCGACGGATTCTGCGCGAGCTGGAGCGGGAGGGGGTCCTGGTCAAGGGCTTCCTGGTGCAAGGGGAACCCACGGTGTTCTGGATGTTGAACGACGGCCTTCTCGGACAGGTGACTTATGAAGGACGTTTCGTCCTCTCCCCCCGGGATAACCTCTCGTTTTACCTCCGCAGCTACGTCCACGAGAGATGGCGGATGGGGAGCTGCTACGTAGCCTTCGACGGACCGCGTTCCGTGGCCGCCTTCACGGCCCGCAAGCGCGGAAACGAGCTGATCCTCACCGAGTTCCAGGGAGACTCGCAGGCTCAAGAACTCCTCCGGACCTTTGCCTACGAGAACGACCTGCGTCTCCGAGCCGAAGGGGAGGAGGACGATGATTGGGAGCTCATTCGGTGGTACGAAAGGATGTACGGAGGTGTCCGGGAGTAGGCAACCCCGCCGGACCGTGGAAACCTGAAATAAGTGGGGTTCATTGAAACGCCGTGAATCACGAGTTCTTCGCGGCCGGCGCCGTTGGGATTGGCCCGGCCTTCCTCCTCATGTTCTACACGCTACGTCGTTACGAGTACCCGTTCGTGGAGAAGGCCCTCTTCCGCAGCGAGCGGCTCTTCCTCAGCTTCGCCATAGGGCTGGTGGTCGGGGTCATCACAGCGGTCATCTTCAACGCCTTCCTCGTGGCCACGACCACCGCCGCCCTTCTCGCCCTGCTGGCCGTGGCCGTCTTCGAGGAGTCTTTCAAGCTCGTGTACCTCAATTACAAGCTCTTCCGCGGAAACTTCGACACGGTGTTCTACGGTCCTGGATTGAGTTTTGGCATCGCTGCCACCTTCAGCATGGCCTTCGCCTTCCAGGTCTTCACGCAGCCTGACGTACCTCTCGCGGCGCTGACGGTCAACGTGATCATCCTCGTCCTCCTCGCCGTGGGGCTGAACGCCCTCCACTTCTACACAGGGGCCGTCCAGGGGGCCGGAGCGGGTCGCGGGGCGCCCTGGCGATCGTACTTCCAATCGATGGGCGCGCGAGCGGTATTCGCCTTACTGCTTGCCCCCTTCCTCGCCCCCTTTCAGGTCCTCAACCCCGGCGTCCTCGTGGCCTTTCTCCTCGTGGCCACCGGCTTCGCGCTGTACCTGTTCTGGAACGCCTACACCCGGGTGATTCTCGATGCCCTTCCCTCGGAGGTCCGCCGGCGGCTGCGTCGTCGTCCCACGGGGAAGGAGTCAGGCTAGGCTAGCGGAGGAAGACCAGCGCCGCGACACAGGCTCCGTAATGGTCCATGGGCACCGAGAGGTCCTGGATCCGATACTGGATTTTGCCAAACTCGATTCCCCGGTGCCGCGCCATCTCCTCGATCTTCCATTCCAGAATTTCCTGCAAGGCTGCCCGAGTCCCGTACATGTGACCCTCCGCCACGTGACCGTGACCCTCATCCTTCCGGAAGGCGTACGCGATGCCGGCCGAGATCTGCTCCCCCTCATTCCCCCGCATCTGGGCCAGGACGCTGTACGTGATGAGCCCCGGGCCAAGGGACTTGGGGTTCACCTGCCGGATGCCGGGCGGGAGGACGGAGGATACCGAGACGAGGTTCTGCTCTCCGATGCCGGCCTCGATGAGGGCCTTGTCGAAGGCGTTCAGATCCGAAACGGGGCTGACGGCCCCGGCCCCCGTGACGAAAAAGCGGGTGGGAACGGGGACCATGCCCTCGGGTTCGCCCACGCTGCAATTCACCCGAGCCCCAGACTTAAACGTTTCTCAGGACCGGGCCGGGTCCCGCATAAGTAGCTTTGGATGCTGAGAAACGCATGAAGGTGGGCGTCCGGCGCAGGCCTAGACGTCTCTCCGGGGGGGAAGAGGCTTCCGCATGAGATGGGCGTCCTCTCCCCAGGAGTAGTACCCCTTCAGGAGACCGTCCAATTCGTACCCGAGGTGTTCGTAGAAGGCGATGGCGCTGCCGTTGCGTACGCCCACTTCCAAGACCATGAGGCGGGCACCCTCTCGCTGCATGAACTCTTCGGCCTGCCGCATGAGCTCCCCCCCGATGCCCTGTCGGCGGTAGTCAGGCAGCACCCCGAGGGAGACCACACGGCCCAACTCCCCTTCCTTGCGGAGCATCACGGTGCCCACGGGCCGGCCGTCGACGTAGTAGATGTAGGTGAACCCCTGGGGATTCTTGAGGGTCCAGATGATGTGGGCTTTGGAGAACCCTCGTCGCCCGAAGCACTTCTTCTCAATCCTGTGGAGGGCGGAGACATCGGAGAGATCGGCCCGGCGGAGCACGATGCGAGAAATGGGCACGCCTATTTCAGCGTATCCCGCTTCCCGCACAACTAATAAGAGCGCGAGGCTGCTGGGAGGGAGCTTCGATGACCGAGCCGGTGCCCATCGGGGACGTCTTGCGGGGTGACCATAAGGAACAACCCGTAAGGATCCGCGGTTGGGTATATCGCTCGCGATCCAGCGGCGGCATTGCGTTCCTCCTCCTGCGGGATGCGACGGGTATCCTCCAATCCACGTTCCGGAAGGAGGAGGTGGGAGACGACCTCTTCGCCGCGGTGGAGGAGGCGGGGCGGGAGGCATCCGTCGTCGTCGAGGGGGTGGTGGCCGAGGACAAACGGGCGCCTGGGGGGTACGAAGTTCGTGGCACGGCCTTCGAGGTCGTGGGCCCTTCGCCCAACTTCCCTATCGCCCGCGACCTCAGCGAGGAGTTCCTTCTGGACGTCCGTCACCTCTGGGTTCGCTCCCGGAGGATGACCTCCATCTTCAAGGTCCGCTCCACCGTCTTCCAGGCGATTCATGAGTACTTCCGGGAGGAGGGGTTTTACGAGGTCCAGCCGCCTATCATCACCCCCGTGGGCAGCGAGGGCGGGGCGACGCTGTTTCAAGTACGTTACTTCGACCGAGACCTCCACCTGACCCAGAGCTGGCAGCTCTACGCCGAGGCCCTGGTGATGGCCTTGGAGCGCATCTACACGGTCGCCCCCTCCTTCCGCGCCGAGAAGTCCCGGACCCCTCGCCACCTGACGGAGTACTGGCACGCGGAGATGGAGGTGGCGTGGGAGGGGATGGAGGAGGCCCTGCGCCACGGAGAGGCCGTCCTTGCGAGGGTCGCTCAGGCGGTGGCGGCGCGCCACGAGGACGAACTGGTCTACCTCGAGCGGGACGTCGACGTGCTGCGGAACGTGCAGCCGCCCTTTCCCCGAATCACTTACGACGAGGCCCTAGAACGGCTGCAGGCTCAGGGCGTGGAGGTCGAGTGGGGCAAGGACCTGCGAACCCTCGAGGAACGAGCCCTGGGCGAGCTATTCGACCTACCCGTCATCGTGACCCACTACCCGAAGGAGACCCAGGCATTCTACAAGCGAACAGACCCCGAAGACCCCGATCTCGTGCTGGCCTTCGACTTCATCGCACCCGGACGCGGCGGCGAGCTGATCGGCGGTTCGGAGCGGGAGCCCGACTTGGAGACACTGAAGGCCAACCTCGTTCGGACGGGGGAGGATCCGAAGGCCTACGATTGGTACCTGGACACCCGCCGCTATGGGTCCGTTCCTCACTCCGGGTTCGGCATGGGGGTGGACCGCGTCGTCCAATGGGTCCTGGATCTGCAACACATTCGGGATGCGATCCCCTTCCCGAGGACGCCCACGCGGTACGCCCCCTAGCCTGGGATCGCTCTCGACCTAGGCCTCCTCCTGCCGCAAGTCCCCCAACAGTTCGTGGGCGATGATCATCTTCTGGATTTCGTTGGTGCCTTCGTAGATCCCGAGGATCTTCGCATCCCGAAAGTGCCGTTCCACGGGGTACTCCCCGGAGAAGCCGTAGCCCCCGTGGATCTGGACGGCCCGGTCGGCGCATCGGACGGCCATTTGGGCCCCGAAGAGCTTCGCCAGGCTGACGGCAAGACGGTTGTCCTGGTTCTGGTCCCGCAACCAGGCCGCCTTCAGGTAGAGGAGGCGGGCCGCGTCGACTTCCACGGCCATCTCCGCGATCATCTCCCGGATCAGTTGAAACGCGCCGATGGGCCGGTCGAAGGCGCGCCGTTCTCGGGCGTGTTCCAGGCTGAGTTCGAGGCAAGCCTGGCCGATGCCCACCGCCCCGGCCGCCACCCCCAGGCGTCCGTGATTGAGGACGTGCAGGGCGGTCTTCCACCCGTCTCCCTCCTTCCCAACGAGGTGGTCTGCGGGGATCCGACAATCATCGAAGGCGAGGTCCGCCGTGGGGGACGCCCGCAAGCCCAGTTTCGTGTTCGTCTCCACGTTGGTGATTTGGAACCCCGGCGTTCCCTGTCTCACAAGAAAGACGGAGATTCCGTCGTTGCGCGTCGTTCCGGGTTCCCGCGCGAAGACGACGACGTACTCGGCCACGTTCCCGTTGCTGATAAACTGCTTCGCCCCGTTGAGGACCCACTCGTCCCCCTCCCGTTTGGCCGTCGTACGCAGGTTCGCCGCGTCCGAGCCCGCGTCGGGTTCTGTGAGGGCCCAGGCCCCCAGGAACTCCCCCCGAGCCAGGGGTGCCAGGATTTCTTCCTTCTGTCTCTCGCTCCCAAAGGCAAGGAGAGTCGATCCCGCCAAGGAGGTCTGGACAGACAGGGTCGTCCGCAGGGAGTTGCACCCACGGGCAATTTCCTCCACCACCAGGGCAAAGCTCACGTAGTCGAGACCGGCGCCCCCATAGGCCTCTGGGATGGGGATGCCAAAAAAGCCGAGCTCTGCCATCTTCGTCGTGACGCTCCGCGGAATCTCGCCCTTCTCCTCCCACCCCTTGACGTGGGGGATGACTTCTTTGTCCACGAACGCGCGGGCGGTCTCCCGTATGAGCCTCTGTGCTTCAGAGAGCCGGAACTCCATGCCCTCACCCGCTGGATTACCGGGCATCGCTTCCTTAAAGGCTTCTTAGGACGCCTGCTCCCACCGGCAAGGGCTTATTTCCAGGGAGGGTACGGGCCGACCACGTGCAACTCTCCGATGCCGACATTCGGGTCTGGATGATGGATGGCAAGCTCGCCATCGAAGGGTTTCGCGAGGAGAACCTGACGCCCAATGGCTACGATCTCACGGTAGCCGAACTTGTCCTCCCGGATGCGGACACCGCGAAGAAAAAGGGCTCCCTCGAGATCCCTCCCAGGACGCGCTTCCTAGTCAGCACGGAGGAGGCCGTTCGCCTCGGCCCCCGGGTGGCGGGGGACCTCTGGCTGCGGACAACGTGGGCCCGCCAGGGCGTCCTTCCCTCCTTCGGGAAGGTGGATGCGGGATTCGAAGGCACGTTGACCCTCTCGGCCTTCAACGCCTCGAAGGGACCCCTCACGATCGCCGTGGGCGACACCTTCGCCCAGATCACCTTCCACGAGGTCCGGACCCGACCCGAGGCGATGTATCCGGAGAGCTCCGGCACGTACCAGGGCCAATCCGGCGTCACCCCGGCCCGATCCGGAGATCAAAGGCAAAGTGAGCCTGAGTAGGCGAGTACCCCCGGACTTCCCGGATGCCCTCGACTTGCAGATCACTCCCCGCGGGGACCTTGCCGCGAAGGGTCTCGACGCGTTCCTCTTGCTGCGTCCGGTCGAGGATCTCGTAGTAGTGGAGCACCCCGTTCCCTTTGAGAGCGCCCACCGCCAGGGGCACGTAGGGAAGGGGCTCCCAGGGATAGTCCAGAATGAAGCGATCCGCAGGCTCAAACTGAGGAAGAACCTCCTCGATGGCCCCCTCCAGAGGGACCACCGCCTCCGTTCCGTTTCGGCGGATGTTCTCCCGGAGGAACGCCACCGCTGTGGGGTTCGCGTCGACGGCGAAGACACGACGCGCCCCCGCCTGGGCTGCGTGGAGGGCGAAGGGTCCCACTCCACTGAACGCGTCCACCACCACCTCGTGACCCCGAATCAACCCGGCCACCCGACGGCGTTCGGAGGCCATCCGAGGGGAGAAGTGGACCTCGGCCGGGTCCAAGGCGAGGGTTAAGCCATACTCGCGGTGGAGGGTTCGCGTCTCTTCCTCTCCTGCGATGACCCGAAGGGCGCGGCGCCGGAAAGGCCCCTCCACCCCTGCGTCCACGGCGACCGTCCTCGCCCCCGAATGAACTTGGAGGAGCGCCTCCCCGATCGCGGTCTCAAAGGGCTTGAGTTCCCCGGCGAGACGAAGGAGAATGACGTGGCCGATGACGTCAAACGACCTGGGAAGGAGCGATCGGAGGTCCTCAGGAACCCGAACCACCTCCCGGTAGGTACGAGGACGCGTCTGACGAGCCTTGAGCTCGACGCGGTCGAAGTGGTACCCGGAGACCTCCCTGGTGACGGGAATGAGCAGATTCCCGTCTCGTTCCGTGATCGCGTGATCCCGACGGAGCACACCCGATTGCTCTAACTTCCGACGGGCCACCTCCCCCTCCTTCCGCGGCACCACGGCAACCAGGACGTCCACGAAAGCAGATGGCCATCCTGACCTAAGGATTCCGCGTGGATGGTCCGACTCCTGGCGGATAAGGCTTATACGCCGCCATCCGCTAGGCCGTCAGGAGAAGCCGTGGCGGGAGTCCTCCGAACGTCTTGGAAGGCCCTCCTCGCGCAGGCCTTTCGTCGTTATTTCATCAATACGGTCTTCGATTCCACGTTCGTCGCCATGGGGATCGTCGTTGCGTCTGCCCTGGTCCCTGGGACGACCGTGGGAACCGTCGTCGCCACCATGTTCGCGGCCACCCTGGCCCTCGGCATTTCCACGGGCACGAGCGTGTACGAGGCGGAGAAGGTGGAGGCGGAGATCCGGCTGCGCGACCTGGAACGAGCCATGCTCACGACGCTGGACGGCACCGAGGCGACACGGGCTTTGGACGTTTCCCGCTACTTCGTGGTCGCCGTGAACGTCGCGGCCCCCTTGGCGGTCTTCCTCCTCACCGCGTCCCCCTTCCTCCTCTCCTCCTCCTTGACGATCGGAAGCATTCCCACCGCCTTCTTTTCCGTCACCATCGCCGTGGCCGTCCTGTTCGCGGTCGGCACCTACCTGGGCCGGCTGGCGGGACAGACTGGCTGGCTCGAGGGACTGCGCATGGCGGTCATCGGGGTGGTGACCTTCGCGGCCATCTGGTTCATCCAGAACCTCTTCTAGGGGGTCCATGGGCGAGCTCGTGTTCATCGGCCTGGGCCTCCACGACGAGCGGGACCTCACCGTGCGAGCTCGCGAGGAAGCCCGCTCCTGCGACGCCTTGTTCGCCGAGTTCTACACGTCCCGGTTGACGGGGAGCAGCGTGAAGCAGCTCGAGACGGTCTTACACAAGGAGATCCGGGTCCTGGGTCGGGATGAAGTGGAGAAAGGGGACTTGGTCTTGGAGGCCGCCACGAGGGAAAGGGTCGGGTTCCTTGCCGCGGGGGATGCGATGGCTGCTACGACCCACGTGGATCTTCGCCTGCGAGCGCACCGCCTCGGAATTCCCACCCGCATCGTCCCCGGGGTTTCCGCCCTCACCGCCGCCGCGGGAGCCCTAGGCCTCCAGCACTACAAGTTCGGCCGCACCACAACGCTCCCGCTGCGCGAGGCGGGCTTCGCACCCACGAGTCCCTACGAGGTCGTGGTGGCCAACCTGGAGGTCGGATTGCATACCCTCGCCCTCTTGGACCTGAAGGAGGATCGGCTCATGGCGCCTTGGGAAGGCCTGGAGTACCTGCTAGAGACGGAGGAACATGTGGGTGAAGGGACCCTAGGCCCAGAGACCCTGGCGTGCATCGCGGGCTCCCTGGGCTCTTCCAACCCGACCCCTCGAGCGGATCGTGTCGAGGCGCTGCTGACGGCCGATCCGGGCCCCCCACTCCACGTCATCGTGATCCCTGGGAAACTTCACTTCATGGAGGTTGAGGCCCTCGTGGCGTTTGCCGGCTTGCCCGAATCGGTCGCCGAGGTCCTCAAGGCAACCTGAGATCACGGGCATCCCAGCGGAGAACCGCGATGGTCTTCTCCCGACGCATGGTCCCCCGGCCCGCGAACTCCTTCCGGACGGCTTCCACGGCCCGACGGTGGAGGTCTTCCGGGGTCCCCCACTGCCCTGAGTAGACACGGTTCTCCAAAGACTGCAGAACGTCTTGCGCGGGCTGTTCCTCGACGTAGGTTCCGATGCTTGTGTGGTCGCGCGGCGGAAGGCGTTCCGGCAGCTCACGCTCGAACACACTCTTTCGCTGGCGTTCGTACCCCGCCTCCCGGAGGAAGTCCCAGTAAGCGCGGTACGGCAACCACCCCTCCTTCCAGTTCGTGGCCACGGTGAAGTAGCTGTCTCGTATCACTCGTCCGAATTCGGCCAGCGCAGCCTGCCAATTAGGCAGAAGATGGAGGACATGAACGGAGAGGCCCGCATCGAAAGCGTCGTCCACAAAAGGGAGGGAAAGCGCGTCCCCGAGAAGGACGTCTTGGAGCCCCTTCCGCCGACCCTGCTCGATCATGCGAGGTGCAATGTCGACCCCGATGAGCGGGATGCCCCGTTGTTGGAGGGGGACCCCGAAACGCCCCGTCCCGACCCCCACCTCCAGGACCCGGTTGTAGGAGGATAAGGCACGAGTCAGTACCTTCATGACCGCCTCCATCTGCGGTGTGGGGAGGGATCGGGTCTCGTCGTAACGATCTGCGATGCGGTCGAAGCTGATCCGGTGCGGGACTCCCACGATACCCTTACGGCTAATGAGGTCTTGAGACTGTCCTTCCGGCGGTAGAGTAGTTTCGGTCTACCCCCTGAAATAGCCTTATATCGATTCCAAGCTTGTTCGGAGGGGCGGTAGTTGACATGGCCACTACTACAAAGACCATTGAAGAGCTGCCGGGGGTTGGACCGGCCACGGCCGACAAACTGAAGGAGGCCGGTTACAACGACTTGATGACGCTTGCCGTGGCTTCCCCGCAGAGCCTGGCCGATGTGGCCGAGATTGGCAACACCGTAGCACAGAAGATCGTCCAGGCGGCCCGAGAGGCCGTCGACATCGGTGGCTTTGAGACCGGGGACGTCCTCCTCGAGCGGCGGAAGTCCGTCAGCAAGCTCAGCACGGGGTCGAAGGGTCTGGACTCCCTCCTGGGTGGAGGCGTCGAAACCCAGGCTATCACAGAGACATTCGGAAGCTTCGGATCGGGAAAGACCCAATTGGGCCACCAACTGGCCGTAAATGCTACTCAACCGGAGGATCAGGGAGGCCTAAACGGGGAGACGGTCTGGATCGACACGGAGTCGACCTTCCGACCGGAACGAATTGTGCAGATGTCCGTGGACCTGGACCTGGACCCCGAAGCGGTCCTCCAGAAGATTCACGTGGCCCGGGCGTTCAACTCTCACCATCAGATGCTCCTCGTGGACAAGGCCAACGAACTCGTCCAGACAGACCCCATCCGTCTGTTTGTCGTGGACTCCATGACTTCCCACTTCCGTGCCGAGTACGTGGGTCGGGGCGTCTTGGCCGAACGGCAGCAGCTCCTGAACCGTCACATCCATGACCTCATGCGGTTTGGCGACATCAACAACGCCGCCATTTTCGTGACCAACCAGGTCCAAGCCAAGCCTGATGCCTTCTTCGGGGACCCGACCCGACCCATCGGGGGACACGTAGTCGCCCATGCTAGCACCTTTCGGGTCTACCTGCGTAAGAGCAAGGGGGAGCGACGAATCGCGCGCCTCATTGATTCCCCTAGCCTGCCGGAGGCGGAGGCCATCTTCACTATCACCGAGCCCGGCATCCGTGACTAGGCCTTTCCGCGAGGGTATCGTGCGGTGGAGATCCACAGAATCGTCGACTCGTCCTTCGATGTGAACGTCTATCTCGTGCAAGGACCGACAGAATCGCTTCTCGTGGATGCGGGGACCGGAAGCCGATCGGACATGGTAGCTGGTGAGGTTGAGGCGCATCTGGGTGGGCGAGCCTTGGCCCAGCTGCTGTTGACACACCGCCACTTCGACCACGTGGGGGGCGCGCGTGATCTCGCGAATCGTTACGGTGTCAGCCCCCGCATCTCCGTCGATGATGCCCCACCCCTCATCCGGGGCGACGTCGCGAGCACGGGCGCTGTTTACTTTGGAGGTTCGATGGCCCCGATTCCCGTGGAAGTCGTCGAATACGGCGCGAAGTTCGACTTGGGGGACGTGACGTTGGAGGTCCTCTCCACCCCCGGCCACACGGTGGGCAGTATCTGCGTCTTCGGCGATGATGGATCTCTGTTCACTGGGGACACCGTCTTCCCTTACGGGGGCGTCGGTCGCTTCGATCTTGAGACGGGGAATTTCGACCAGCTGGTTCAGTCCATCAGAAAGCTGAACGCCCTGGGTGCCACGGACCTTTACCCCGGCCACGGGGAGCCCGTCTTGGGCGAGGCGGCCGAACACCTCCGGTGGGCCTTGGGCACCCTCGAGGGGTACGGGGGATGACGTCGGATGCCCCTCGGGTCCTGAAGGCCGAGCGCGTCGACGATGACTGGCTGCTTGGCGAGGAGGCCTTGACTGAAGCCGTCGAGCTGCTGAAGGGAGGATCCCTCGTGGTCTACCCAACCGACACCCTCTATGGGCTCGGAGGGGACCCGTACGATGAGGCAGCCGTGCGCAGGCTCTTTCGAGTGAAGCGGCGTCCCTGGACCGAGCCCGTATCTCTCGTCGTGGCAGGATTCGAAGAGGCAAGGCGTTTGGCCCACGTTACCGAACCGGGCCAACGGCTTTGGAAGACCTTCCTCCCCGGCCCCCTCACGCTCTTGTTTCCCGCCAAGCCGGAGGCCCCCCCACCCCCGGTGACCCGGGCAGGGGTGATCGGCCTGCGCTGTCCCGCGCATCCCATCTCGCAGGCCCTGACGGAGGAGTTCGGTCCCCTTACGACTACGAGCGCGAACCGCCACGACGCTGAGCCCCCACGAACAGTGGAGGAGGCGGTGACGCAGCTTGGGGCCGAAGCCGACCTCTACATCGATGCGGGACCGGCGCCCGTGGGCCTGCCCTCAACGATCGTGGACCTGTGCCAGGACCCGCCAACGATTAAGAGGGAAGGGGCCTTGACGCGGGAAGAGCTGAACCTCCATGGATGAGGAGGCCCTGGGAAAGATCCGACGAGCGGGACGGATCGGGCGGCGGGCCTTGGAGAGTGGCCTCGGCCTCATCCGCGAAGGGGCGTCTCTCCTGGAGGTCGCGGAGAAGACGGAGGGAAGCATCCTCGACGCCGGGGCACTACCGGGCTTCCCCGTGAACATCTCCCGCAACGAGCAGGCAGCCCACTTCACGCCGCGCCATAACGACGGCGATCTCACCTTCGCGCGGGGCGATCTCGTCAAGTTAGATGTCGGCGTCCACGTGGACGGCTACCTCGCGGACAACGCCCGGACGAAAGAGGTGGGTACGCGGAATTGGACGGAGCTCATCCGGGCGGTCGACGAGGCCGTGGCCGCCGCCGCTGAGGTCCTCCGCCCGGGGACACCCATGCGTCTCGTGGGTGCCACCATCGAGCGCACGATCCAGGCTCGGGGGTTCCGGCCGGTGGAGAATCTCTCCGGACACAAGGTGGAACCCTACCTCCTCCATGGCCCCAAGAGCGTGCCCAACGTGGAGATCTCGCGCGGGCAGCGGGCCCAGCAGAAGGCGGAGGCCGGGGAGGCTTACGCCATCGAGCCCTTCGCGACGACGGGAGCGGGCCGTGTGACCGGCGGGAAGAACAGCAACATCTACCGGATTGCGAGGAAGAACCGCAGTGGCGTGCCCGAGGCAGACGCACTCCTCCACAAGATCTATGCGGACTTTCGGACCCTTCCCTTCTCCGAGCGCTGGGCCCATCACATCGATCCCAAGGCCCCCATCCAACTTCGACGCCTCCTGCGCAAAGGTCTCATCTCGGGGTATCCTATCCTGGTCGAAGCGGGCAAGGGGATGGTGAGCCAGAGCGAAAACACGGTGGTGGTCTCGGAGGCCGGGACCGAGGTGACCACGGTCCTCTAGTGTCGGCCCCAGGAACGGTAACGCAAGGTTTATCAGCCCCCCTCCGCATGGAACGATGTCCCATCGGGGAAGGCGCGTTGAGCGAAATCAAACGACTCGTTCTTGACGTTTTGAAGCCGCACCAACCCTCGTTGATTGAGCTCTCCCAGTCTCTCGCCGCTCTGGACGGCGTGGTCGGCGTGAACTGCGTTCTGGACGAGGTGGATCAGGAGACGGAGAGTGTCAAGATCACCATCGAGGGGACCAACATCGACTACGGGAGCGTGGAGAGGGTCATCCGGGAGAGCGGCGCCGTCGTTCACTCCGTGGACAGCGTATCAACGGGACGCAAAATCGTGGAAGAGGTCAAGACGCCTCAGGACCTCTGATCTTTCAGCTCCTCGGCGACGGCGTGGAGGATGGCCGTCTTCGTACCGCCCCCGACAATTAGGACGCGACCCTCTCGTTTCGCGGGGCGTCGTGGGTGGGCAGCGCGGGGTTCGGCCTCGACGCGGTAGTCCTGCCGTCGGGCGGCGTTGACGAGTTCCTCGATGGTCGGGTCCCGGACGGCGAGGTTACTGGGGACCCTGCGACCCTCCTGACGCGAGACCGTGGCGTCGAAGTACAGGGGGTAAAGAACGACTATCCGATCGCCCTGGGAGACCACGCGGGTCGTAGGACGGGAGGCGGTAAAAGGGTGTCGCGGCTTACTCCGCGCCCTCCAGCAGAACGGCGTGGACTGTCCCTGCCTGGCCCGGACGGGAGGTGACGCGCCCGATCCCCTTCTCCGTCTCGATGGTGGCTCCCCGGGTGATGATGTTTCGGGTGACGAAGTTGGGGTTCGCGGGATTCGTCGTGACGGAGAGGATGCGGGCCCGTTCCGTCTTGCCCGTCTCGGGGTTGAACAGGTCGGCCCACTCGGCGCGGAGGAGGCGGGCCTTGCGGCGTCCTCCCAGGACCCGGATGCGCTTCCGCCGTTCCGAGCCGATGGTGGCGAACTCGCGCTCCCGCCCGATCTCCCGACGCTTCTTCTTGGCGTGGGGTCGGCGCATGCCTCCCGTGGGCTTGCGGCGCGAGTGCTTCTGCCAGATGGGCATCCCGTCCCTCCAGGCCCCTCGGCGGGATAAAGCTTAGGGGAGGAGCTGGACGCGGACTTCGTCCTCGAGGTCCACGAGGGCGGCATGGCCATCGCGGGCGGGTCCCGGGTTCACGTACGTGGTTGCTCCCGCCTCAACCCCGCGGGCCTCATGGATGTGACCGGAGAGCACGACGCGAGGGGGATGCCGATCGACCAAGACCCGGAGGGACCGACTTCCGAGATGGCGGCCCGCTAGACCATCGACGTGGCCGTAGGGAGGGGCGTGGGTCGCCAGGATGGACCCTGCCACCATCAGGGGCTCCAGGACCGATTGAATCTCCTCCTCCGAGAGTTCGAAGAGCGTGTGGAAGGGGGTGGGGCTGGAACCCCCGAGGCCGATGAGGGGGTGTCCCCGGAACTCCGTCCGCTTGCCGTGAAGGTTGACTCCGAGTTCTTCCAGCACGGGCACGATCTCCCGCGGGTCGCAGTTGCCCGGTATCGCATAGCTGGGGACTGGGAGGTCCTCCATGAGACGGTGGACGTAATCCAAGGGTCCGAAGTTCGTGATGTCCCCTGTGACCAGGAAGAGGTCCGGACCGAACTCGCGAAGAGCCCATCGGCTCTGCTCAAGGGCGGCCTCCGACCCGTGGAGGTCCGACATCTGCAGGATGCGCAACCTAGAACCCCAACACGATGCCAAAGTTGAGGTCGCGGTAGAGGAGGACGTACGCGAGAAGGTAGGCCAGGATGGCTCCCCCGTTCAGGAGGGGAAGGCCGGCCTGGGGCCGCCCGCGCAGGACGAACCGCATCAGGACGGCGAAGCCGAGGAGGGTGCCGACTAGCGTTACCAAGCCGACGAGGAGGTTGCTGGTCACGCCGAGGGACGTGACGAGGGGTTCCAGGTTCGCGAAGGCGGACACGACCAGGATCCCGGGGATGATGATGTCCCCCAGTCCCATGAACATGGCCGCCCGTTCCGTGCCCTGGTCCAGCTCCTCTTGGAGGCCCGCCTGCGCCCGGAAGGAGTAGGGGAGGGACTTGGGGATGACGAGAAGGATGGGGAGGCGGAGACCGGTGACGGCGTCCGCCAGGGCGATCATGTGCTTCGTCCGATACACGGCAATGGCGTCGTAGATGGCCAGGGCGATGAGGAAGACGAGGGCCGGTAGGATGCCGAAGGAGATGCCGATGATGGCCGTCACGCCGGCGGCCACGGCGAACCCCGTGGCGTCTACCACCCACCACTCTGGGTACTTCAGCAGGGCGTAGCCGAGGCCGAAGGCAAGAAGGAGGGTCCCTTGCGTGGCCGCCAGGCTGGCCCACGGTTCGGGCACGAAGGAGAAGGCCAAGGCGAAGGGGACCGAGAAGACGAAGAGCATCGTGATGGTGATGGCACCCAGGATGACGTACTTGAGGACGCCCTCCCGCCGCTTCCGCACCAAGAAGAGGATGACGGCCGTGAAGGCGAGGATGAGGACGAAGTAGAACAGGGCGTTCGTAAGGGCGTTAGGATCCGGGAAGGCCTGGACGTCGGCGGCCAGGAAGGGGGCCGCCAGGAGGAGAGCCACGAGGTGAGCGGCAGCGAGGAGGCCCGCCAGGGCCAGAATGGCCGCGGCCTCCCGGGCCATTGCTACTCCTGGACGAGCTTGGCGAAGGCGACGTTCCCGACGATCTTCTCCACTTCTACCTTCACGACGGCGCCCTTGGCAGTGCCCGGGACGTAGATGACGTAGTTTTCCCGGCGGGCGACGCCGTCCCCCTTCTTGCCGATGTCCTGGACCATGACCTCGTAGACCTTGCCCACTTGGAGGACGGGCTCCTCCGTCTTGGCCGCCTTCTTGATGACCCGCAGGGAACGCCTGGCCCCGCAGGCGTCACAGTGGAGGATGGCGATGCGACCCTCCTTGACGATGTGGGTATCGGGCCGATTGCACTCGGCGCAGAGGACGTACTCCTCGACGTAGCTCTGAATCCGCTTGTTGATCTTGTCGGCAGGAAGGCGCCCCTTGAAGAGGGCCCGACGGTCCTCGAGGCTGCCCGAGGTACCCAGCTCCTTGAGGAGGAAGGCGAAGAGATCCTGGGGCTTGCGATTGATGGCGTCGGCGATGTCGGCGAAGTTCCGAAGGACCGTGGTCTGCCCCTCCAGGAGGACCTCGGCCTCCGGCACCTGAAAGCGCTCCCCGGAGGTCGTGGTCTCGGGCAGCTCTTTCTTGATGTTCTTCAGTAGGTCCTCGTACGTGGGCACGCCGAACCATTCGGGGGCAGCCTTATCAAGTTTGGGACGACCGCGCGGCCAGGGCTGCCTGGACCAACCCGTAATGAATGGGGGAAGGTCGGAGGGGTCGGGACTTGAACTCGGGGTGGAACTGGGAGGCGAGGAAGTAGGGGTGGCCTTCCATCTCCAGGATGTCCATCCGCCGCCCGTCCTCTGAGCGGCCAACATAACGGAGACCGGCTCCTTCGAGCTTGGAGAGGAAGGACGGGTTGATCTCGTAGCGATGGCGATGGCGCTCGAGGATGCGCGTGTCGCCATAGAGCGCGTGGGCCTTGGATCCCTCCTGGATGATCACCTCGTGGGCCCCCAGGCGCATTGTGGCTCCCATGTCCTCCACCCCCCGCTGTTCCGGGAGGAGGTCGACCACCGGGTAGGGGGTCTTCGGGTCGAACTCGCTGCTCGTCGCCCCCTCAAGCTCGAGGACGTTTCGGGAGAATTCGATGGTGGCCAACTGGAACCCGAGACAGACACCCTGGAAGGGAATCGCGTTCTCGCGGGCGTACTGGATGGCCCGGACCTTGCCCTCGATCCCCCGTTCGCCGAAGCCTCCAGGAACCAGGATGCCCTGGACCCCGTCCAGGAGCCTCACCCCGTCGTCCTCCAGGTCCACGCTCTCGACCCAGCGGATGTTCACCCGGGCGTTGGCCTTGGCCCCCGCGTGTCGGAAGGCCTCAATATGGCTGATGTAGGAGTCCTGAAGGTGCGTGTACTTCCCGACGAGGGCAATTTCCACAGCGCCCTCCGGATTCCGGAGCCGTTCTACAAAGGCCTTCCACCCCCCGATGTCCGGGGGTGCGCCCTCGAGGGCGAGCTGCCGCAAGAGGTAGTCGGTGAGGCCTTGTTCCTCCAGGAGGAGGGGGACCTCGTAGATGTTGCCCGCGTCAGGGGCGCTGACGACCCCCTCCACCGGCACGTCGCAGAAGAGGGAGATCTTTCGTTTGACGTCCTCGTCTAGCTCGTCCGGCGCCCGCGCCACGATGGCGCTGGGACGGATGCCCACAGCCCGCAGCTCCCGGACGCTGTGCTGGGTGGGCTTGGTCTTAGCCTCTCCCACCACGGGAAGGATGGGGACCAGGGTCGTGTGCACGAAGACGCAGTTCCCCTTCCCCACGTCAATGGAAAGTTGCCGGAGGGCCTCGAGGAAGGGCATGGACTCGATGTCGCCCACGGTCCCTCCGATTTCGACTAGGGTGACGTCCGCGCCCGTTTTCTCCGCCGCCTCCTGGACCATGCGTTTGATCTCGTCCGTCACGTGGGGAATAATCTGGACCGTGCTTCCCAAGTAGTCACCATGGCGTTCCTTCTCGATGGCGGAGAGGTAGGCCTTCCCCGTGGTGATGTTGTGGTCCCGACTCAGCTCCACATCGAGGAACCGTTCGTAGTTGCCCAGGTCGAGGTCGACCTCGCCTCCATCCTCCAGCACGAAGACCTCCCCGTGCTGGAAGGGATTCATCGTCCCCGCGTCCACGTTCAGGTAGGGATCGATCTTGATGGCGGTCACGGAGAGGCCGCGGCTCTGCAAGTTGCGGCCGATACTGGACGTGGTGATGCCCTTTCCCAAACCGGACAAAACCCCGCCGGTCACAATGACATATTTCATAATCCCAACGGGGAATTCGAATGGGCGGGAGGCGATTTAAACGTTGTTACCAACCCCCTCCCTCCCCATCGCCTGAGCCTCCAGGTTCGCCTGGATAGCCCCCAAGACTCCACGTAGATTGGCCGCCTTTTCATACGCGTATTGGGCGGCCTTGGCCCCTTTTGGCTTACCTCTCGTCTCCCTCGCGAAGGTCACCATGGTCCGAAGGGCCCGGACCAGTTCGTCCACGATGGCCACGGTTGCGGCCCCGTTGGTGCGGGAGAGGGGATTCAAGTCGATGGATAGGACCGTCTTATTCATCCCAACAAGCACCTCCGCCCGGTCTCCGTCCTCCAAGGGGACGAGAACCACGTCCGCCTCGTAGATGCCCTCGCGACAGCACCGGGCACGGGGATGTTCGAGACCCGGCAGGGAGGCGTCGGGGTTCCTCCCAAGGACTCCTTGAATCCCCTGCTCCTCCAGCAGAGTCACGAGGGCGTCAACCCGTTCCTCCGTGCGGTGAAACACATTGACTTCGACGCGGGCACCTGTCGCCCTCGCCAGGTTTCCGATCTCGTCCGCCGCCAGGACTGCCACGTTGCCGTTGACGGAGAGAACGGGTCGGTCGGCCCGAAGCAGATACCCAACCGCCGCGCCAGCGGCGACCCGCGCCTCTGGGAGGGTACGCTCGCCCAGGAGATAGTCGAACGCCTCTCCCCGTCCGTGCGCGATGATTCCCTCCCAGGCAACGAGACCCTCCTGGACGGCCGCTACGAGCTTCTCGCGGGTCACGAGGGAGCCATAGCGGGGGTGGGATCGGGGGATGGTCGAGGTCAAGCAACGAGGTAGCCGCGGGGCGGTTTAAGGCCTTGGCGCCTTCTCCCGATGCACGTTCACACACCTCCTTGCCATTAGGTTATTACCCACAGGTCCGCTCCTTGAGGAGGGAGGAGATGCTAGTCGGAGTCGTCGGCAAACCCAACGCCGGTAAGAGCACTTTCTTCGCGGCTGCCACCCTGGCCCCCGTCGACATCGCCGCCTACCCTTTCACCACCATCAAGCCAAACCGTGGCATCGCGTACGTGACCCGTCCCTGTCCCCACCTCGAGCTTGGCACGGAATGCACCCCCCATAACGCTCCTTGCACCGAGGGAGTGCGACTCGTTCCCCTTGACCTCCTGGACGTGGCGGGACTCGTCCCAGAGGCTCACAAGGGGCGGGGTCTAGGCAACCAGTTTCTGGATGACCTACGCCAAGCATCGGCCTTCGTTCACGTCGTGGATGCAAGCGGGGCCACCGATAGCGAGGGCAACATCGGGGCTCCCGGGGACCACGACCCCAGGGAGGACGTCCGGTTCTTGGAGGACGAGCTGGCGTATTGGATTGCGGGGATCCTCGCCAAGGGATGGGACCGGATGGCGCGTCGGGCGGAGATCGAGGCGGAGGATCTGGAGAAGCTGCTTTCGGAGCGGCTGACCGGCCTCGGCCTACGAGAGCCCCAAGTCCATCTCGCCCTCCGTGAAGCCGCTCTCGAAGGACCCCCTCGTCGTTGGAAGGAGGCGGAGGAGCTTGCACAGCTCGCCCGGGAGCTCCGACGCCTCGGGAAGCCCATGATCCTCGCGGCCAACAAGGCCGACGTCGCGCCAGAGGAAGCCTTGCAGGGCCTGCTGGACCTCTCCGACGTCCGTGCGATCCCCACCTGCTCCGAGTGCGAGCTTGCCTTACGACGCGCCGCCAAGGCGGACCTTCTCGACTACGTACCGGGGGCCCCGGTCTTCACGGAACGGGGGGACGCCAGCCTCACGGAGGAACAGTCGGAGGCGCTGCAGAAAATCCGCGGCTATCTGGATCGGTTCGGCTTCACGGGGATTGAGCGCTGCTTGGAGGGCCTTGTATTTGATCAGATGGGCATGATCGTAGTCTTTCCGGTGGAGGACGAGAATCACTGGACGGACAAGGATGGTAACGTGCTGCCTGACGCCTTTCTCATGCCGCGTGGCAGCGTCGCAAGGGACTTAGCTTACCAGGTCCATAGTGACCTCGGGGACAACTTCATCCGGGCGGTGGACGCACGGACCAAGCGGGTCCTGGGTAAGGATTATGAGTTGCAGGATGGCGACATAATCCGAGTCGTCGCGAGGTCCTAAGATGGCAGTTCACGACGTGCGACTGCTGGCCGCCTCCTATCGCCGAGAGGGAGATAAGGAACTCCCGGTCATCGAGCTGTTCGGCAAGACCCGGGAGGGTCGCTCCATCACGGTGGAGTACCGGGGCTTCCGCCCCTACTTCTACGCCATCGAGCCACCGCAGTCCCTTCGGGGCACCTTCGAACGGGACCCCGAGGTGGTGGAACTCAAGGACGTCCAGATCGAGGTCCGCCCCCTCGAGAAGAAGGCCTGCATCCAGGTAGTCATGCAACATCCCTGGCGAACCCCGGAGTACAGGAACAAGGCCCGGCAGTTCGGGAGCGAGGTCCTGGCCGCTGACATTCCCTTCGCCCATCGCTTCATCTACGACATGGACCTGGGTTCCTGCTTCCGGGTCGAAGGTGAGGAGGTGGAGGGCGGATACACCACGGAGCTCGTGCTCCGGGCCGAATCCTTCGAGGCGTGCGAACCTTTCACCCCGCCCCTGAAGGTCCTCAGCTTCGACATCGAGAACAGCATCGAGGACGGACACCTTCTGACCCTGGGAATCGCGATGCGGGGTCCGGACGGGGAGATTGAGACCCAGGCGCTGCGCGGCGGGGAGCGGGAGATCCTACGGGACTTCGTGACCCTCGTGGAGAAGGAGGACCCCGATGTCCTCAGCGGCTACAACATCGGCGGATACGACATCCCGGTCCTGGTGGAGCGGGCCCGGAAGGGGAACTTGGGGGAACTTGCCTTCGGCCGAGACTTCGCCCAGTTCTTCCAGATCAACGAGCGGATGTGGCGCCTCCACGGCCGCGTTATCGTCGATGCCTGGTGGAGTGCCCGTACGGATCTGCGGCCGAAGCAGGAGACCCTGGACTACGTGGCCCGGCAGCTTCTCGGCGAAGGAAAGCAGGACGTGGACCGGGCCCGCATTGACGAGGAATGGGAACGCGACCCGGAACGGGTCATCCGGTACTGCATGAAGGACGCGGAGCTCTCCCTCCGGATCCTCGAGAAACTGGCTAGCATCGACAAGGCCCTGGATCTCGCCACCGTCTCCCGTCTTCCCCTGGACGACGTGTTGAACGGCCGCACCTCCAACCTCATCGACTCGCTCCTCATCCGGGCGGCGGACCGGGAGGGTTTCGGCGTGCCCATGATGCGGCGCCGGGCCGGCGGGGAGTCCATTGAAGGGGGGTACGTGCACACCATCGATCCGGGCCTGTACGAATGGGTCGTGGGCATGGACTTCCGAGCCATGTATCCCAGCCTCATCATCGAGAAGAACATCTGCTTCTCCACCCTCCACCCGAACGGGGAGATCGAGGGACCTACGGGGATTCGCTTCCTGGGCAAAGAGGAGCGACGGGGCATTCTACCCTGCATTCTGGCTGACTTGATGACGCAGCGAGAGGAAATCCGCACCAAGATGGAGGAGGCGGACTCGGATGACGAACGGGCCTACTACGGGCGGCTTCAGGACGCGGTGAAGGTGCTCATGAACGCCTTCTACGGTGTTCTGGCCTCCTCTTTCTATCGGTTCACGAACCCCAAAATTGGCGGGAGCATCACCGCCTTCGCCCGGGAGAACATCAAGGAGGTCATCCGGCGCTTGGAGGCCCGCGGGAACCAGGTGATCTACGGGGACACGGACAGTGTGTTCTTCTCCCCGGGAGCGGACACCCTGGACGGATGCGTGGCGGAGGGCCAGAGCCTCGCCGGAGAGCTCTCCGGACGGGGCATGCAGCTGGAGTTTGAGCGGGTTTTCCGGAGTCTCTTCTCCCACGGTCGAAAGAAGCGGTACGCGGGCCAGGTCATCTGGCCGGAGGAGCGGCTGGTGGTCCGGGGGTACGAAATCCGTCGGACGGATGCCTTCGACCTGCAGAGCGAGACCCAGACCGAAGTTCTGGAGCGGGTCCTGCGCAACGAGATCGAGGAGGCGATCCGGTACGCCCGGGAGACCATCGAGCGGGTCCAGCGGGGGGAGGCGGAGGCGGACCAGCTCGTCATCTCCCGGACCGTGAAGGAACCCTCCCGGTACGTGAACCCTGATGCCATGCCCAACGTCCAGGCGGCCATGAAGCTCGAGGGCCTGGGCTACGAGTTCTCGGCAGGGATGAAGGTGTCTTGGGTGGTGACCAACGCCAAGAAGACCCCCATGGAGGTGGAGCCCTACATCAGTGGGCGCCCCTTCGAGGAGGCCCCGGATTGGGAGTACTACGCTCGACGACTCGCCCAGACTCTTGGCTACATCACCGAAGTGTTTGGATGGGACGAGAAGAGCCTCCTGGCAGGAAGCCAGCAGGTCACCCTCTTCCAATCGGAGTTCGGGAAGGAGGCGAAGTCGGGGCCCCGGAAGACGGACCGTCCTCTTACCCTCGAGGACTTCATGTAGCTAGGAAGGTCGTAAGAGTCAAGTCCGATGTTGGAGAGCGAAGGGGACTACCTGACCGAGTTCGATGCTAGTCGCGCTCGGCTTCGGGAACCCGACATGTTCCAACGCTTTCGGGTTCCGGCGATGGGCGAACCATTGGCGGACGCCGGGGTCGATCCCGGCGAGATGCTGCTGATTGTGGAGCGAGGGGAGGTCCGGCGGGCCTTCCTGGTGTCGCAGCTGTCGTACCACCACCTGGCCCAGGGCGCGCTAGGTGGCCAACCCTACCTTGTGAGCTTTTGCGCCGTCTGCCACAGCGGTGTCGGGATGGACCCTCGAATTGAGGGAACCGCCCATCATTTCAGTGCGGGCGGCCTGTATAACGGACTCGCCCTGTTGGTTGATGACGAAACCCGAACCTACTGGGATCACATTCGCGGCCTCGGGCTCCATGGGCCCCTCCGGGGCGCACAGATGAAGACCTTCCCCCTCCTGGTCACAGACGTACGTACGGCCCTGCAGGAGGACCCTGAGCTCAGCGTGTCCCTCTCGAACCTAAGAGGCCGGGCACGGGTTTTCGCCCGGATGTCTCGCAACACCTTCCGGAGGAAGGGCTTCTTCCCTCCCGGCTTCCGGCGAACCATGGGGGCCAGGGACGCGCGTCTCCCCGAGATGACCCACGGACTCGGAGTGATGGTCGGGAAGATCCAGCGCTTCTACCCGATGGATCGGATTGCCGGGGGCGTCGTGGACGAGATTGCGGGTCGTCCCGTGGGGATCGAGGTTGATCAGGAGACCCAGGTCCCGACAGCGAGCTGGCAGGATGACGGGACCCGACCGATGCAGATTTTCGCGCGGTGGTACGGGTTCGCCACGACCTTCCCGCGGACGGAGGTCTTCTCCCCCGCCGGTTAGCCGGGCACGCCCGAAGGGCTTAATAGCTGGCTCGGGTAGAACGGGGTCGCCACGAAACCGTGGCAGGTTCGCAGAAGATGGTGACTGAGAGCGAGAAAGGGGGGCCTCGGACATCCCGGGGCTTCTATCGAAGCATCCGTGAGGCGTGGAAAACGCCCAGTCAGACGTACGTCGGCCCCCTCCTGCGGGCCCGCATGATCGAATGGCGGAGGGGACCCTCCGTCGCGCGGCTGGAGCGGCCCACTCGGCTCGACCGCGCTCGGGCCCTGGGCTACAAGGCGAAAGCTGGGATCGTGGTTGTGCGATCCCGGGTCCGCCGAGGGGGGAGACGAAAGCCCGCGATTCGGGGAGGTCGAAGGCCGAAGCGCATGGGCATTTCCAAGATCACCATGGCCAAGAGCATCCAGCGTATCGCGGAGGAGCGCGCCGGAAAGCGACATCCGAACATGGAGGTCCTGAACTCCTATTGGGTGGGTGAGGACGGCCGCTACAAGTACTACGAGATCATCCTCGTCGACCCCCATCATCCGGCCATTCGCGGGGACAAGGAGTTGAACTGGCTCCTGCGTCCCGGTCACAAGAGGCGGGTCGTGCGTGGCCTCACCTCGGCCGGCAAGAAGGGCCGAGGGCTGCGTCGGAAGGGGACGGGGGCTGAGAAGGTTAGGCCCTCCATTCGGGCGCACGGCGGGAAGGGTAAGTAGCCCTACCCGGGGCGGAGGACCGTGGCCCGAAGGTCTGCGAGCCTCTCTGATTCGAACCCCATCAGGGGATAGAAGGCCGGCCGAAGATCCTCTTTTGGAGTCTGCGTCGCCGTCCACGGATAAACGAAGCCCAGGGCGCCGATTTCCTCCGCGACATCATGCATCTCCCCAAGCGACTCGATGGGGCGCCAGCGGATGTTTGGGTCCCACTTCCCCAGTAAGGTGGCCCAGGAATCCTCCCCTCGGAAGACGGGCAGGACGTAGCAGCCTCGTTTCATCATCAACCACGAAGCCAGCGTTCCTTCAAGGGTCTCAACGAGCGCCACGACCTTCCCCTGGGTTCCGAGGGGTAAGCCGCCGACACCGGGCAGGATGTCCGTGGTGAGGTACGCCTTCTCCCCGCGAATCTCGACGTGAATCTCCCAATCTGGGGCAGTGAGGTCCACCTCCAGGTTCGGCACCTGCGCGAGGATCACGGCCCCGACCTCCTTGGCTACATCCGTGCTCGTGAACAGGTGGTTCCCCACACGACGCGCTCGAACGGCGAAGGAGGCTCCTCTGGTTCGCACTTCCCTTGCTAGCCGAACCGCCAGTGCAGCTATGTCCTTGGGCTCGGCGGACGTCTCTTGGACGAGACTGAAGGAGACGAGGCCGAACACCCTTCCGAGTAGT
This sequence comes from Thermoplasmata archaeon, assembly GCA_046759185.1. Classification (GTDB taxonomy): domain Archaea; phylum Thermoplasmatota; class Thermoplasmata; order RBG-16-68-12; family JAJISG01; genus JAJISK01. The sequence continues at coordinate 40,140 of JBHIBO010000001.1, forward strand.
TCCGCCACGTTCGGGTGCTCGGATTCCACGAAGAGTCTCCCCCCCTCCTCAAACACGGTGCCCTGCGCGTCGTCCTCGGCAAGAAGCTGCCCGATGTGGTCGCGGAGGCTGCGCAGCATCTGGCCTCGTACGTGGCGACCCTTCAGCCCTATCTCCCCGTACCGAAGGAGGAACTTCACGAGCGTGCAAAAGGCGCCCGGGCTACATGCCCTTTCGCCAGAAGGCCGCCTCGAGCCGGGAGATACCTATTTCCCAGGTTCCTGAATTCGACCCGCGTGGACCCGCTGACTCTGGCCTTGGTCGCCTTCCTGGTCTTTTCCGTTGCCTTCGTCTACTCGAACTTGGGTCTCGGCGGAGGCACCCTGTACGTCCCCATCCTTCTCACCTTTGTCACACCGTTCAAGGAACTGGCCGTACCTATGTCGCTGACTTTCACCCTGGCCACGGCTCTCCCGGCAACCTATAACCACTACCGGAAGGAGCTGGTCGCCACGCGTATGGCGCTCATCTTGGTAGTAGGCGCCCTGGTGGGTGCGGTCCTGGGGGCCCTTTTCACACTGGCCGTCGATCGGGCCGTCTTTCTTCTTTTCTTCTCCGTCATCCTCGTCGTCGTCGCCTCCAAGATGCTTTGGGACTGGTTGGGCCACGCCGAGACCATCGAGCGCGACGACGATGCGAAGATGACACGTGCTCGACTGGGGGCCTCTTCGACCGCAACCCTCTCCTCCGGCTTTCTCTCCGGCAGCTTGGGCATCGGGGGTGGGGTCGCGAATGTCCCCATTATGGTCTACGGGCTAGGCCGACGGACCCGTCTCGCCATCGGCACATCCACGCTCATGATCGTGCCCACCTCCATCGCGGGCTTCCTTAGTTACCTCTACTTCGAGGGGTTGGCCGCCCTGGACATCGGCCTCACTGCCTTCTTATGGGTTCTCGTGCTGGTCGGGTCCTTCCTGGGGTCCTACTGGGGACTGCGGAAGCTGCGGTCCCGCTCCGTCGCCCTCATTTTCATCCTTGTCCTCTTCGTAGCCGCGGCCAAGCTCCTTTCGGACCTGATTCTCCCTAAGGCTTAAGGCCGCTTCCCAGCTTGGTGCCGCGGTGGACTACTCCCCGAGCGGCGGTGGGGGCGATGAAGACCCCCTCCAGGCCGCGGGCGAGAGTCTCGTGGAGGCCTACGTTCGGAGCGAGGAGCTGAGACAGGTTCCTTGGCTGGATCTCACGCGCAAGGTGGCCTTCGCCCTCGCCGGTGGCTTCACGTTCATTCTGGGCATTCAGCTCATGCAGGTCTCGGCGGCGGCCTTGATTCCCACCCTGACCGCCCTCTTTGGGTCCCTGGTCGAGGCCCCCCACAACGCCCTCGGCTTCGGGTGGCTCGTGACCTACGCCGTGCTCAGCGGGTCGCCCATCGCGGCCCTGGCCCTGGGGTTGTTCGATGCCCTGGGTCGCGACTTCGCCCTGTCGGCCTTCTTCATGATGATGGGGTCCCGTTTCGGGGCCTCCTTCATCGTCATCGTCATCGGGACCATCGCTATCCTGCGGGGCGGGGGGCGGGAGGAGAGCCTCTCGATGGGGGTCCTCGCGTTCTTGGTGACGTACACGATCTACCTCCCTGCCCTCTTCCTGGGCTTCTTCCTCCTGGACGGCAACCGGTTGCCTTGGCTCGTGATCAACACCCCGCCCGCGGTCATCGGCATCATCGACCTGATCTTCGGACCCTTGCGGGACGGAGCGGCGGCCCTCCTGCCCCCCGGCGCGGTCTTCTTCCTAGCCTTCCTGGCCCTGTACGCGGGGTTTTCCCTCTTCGATCGGGCCTTCCACCGCCAGGAGGTCGAGGAGGTCGAGGTCACCGCCCTCCACAGGGCTCTCGAGTTCCCCCTGTTCTCCTTTCTCCTGGGGGCCGGGATCACCCTCCTCTCCACGAGCGTCTCCCTCTCCCTGGGGATGTTGGTTCCCCTCTACCTGAAGGGCTACTTGCGCCGGCGCGACGTGATCCCCTACATCATCGGCGCGAACATCACGACCTTCGTCGATACCCTCCTCGTGGCTTTCCTTCTTTCGAATCCCGATGCCACCTACATCGTCCTCCTTTCCATGCTGAGCGTGGGCGCCGTCTCGGTCTTGGTGCTCATCTTCTACCGGTGGTACAGCAAGGCCCTCCTGTGGATCTTCCACTGGACCTTCCACAACAACCGGGCCCTGCTCGGATTTGCCGTCCTCCTAGTGGCCGTTCCCCTCGCCTTGGTGCTCGTATGATGAACGCTCTACCCGTCATGGAACGGGATTCAAGGTAGGTTCTGCATGGCTCAACGTCGGAGATCGCGGAAGCGCCGTGTCCTGGTAGCGACCAACCGTTCTCGGGACGAGTACGCCCTGACCTACGGCGTCCGCCTGGCCGAGTCCTTAGGTGCCAGACTCGATCATTGGATGATCCTGGAGACTGCCGACGAGCTGCGAGCGGAGCTGCCAGCGCTGGAGGAAGAAGCGGAGTCCTGGAAGGATCGGGAGCCAGCGGTCAAGGCGGAGCTGAAGAAGGGACTCGCTGTAGAAATCCTCAGCCGCGTTCAGCCCAGGGGATACCGGCTGGTCCTCCTACGCTTTCGAGGTCGTCGGGGTCTCAAGAAGATCTTTCCACGCTCGGAGATCCTCTCCGTTCTGCGCCACGGGAAGGTCAGCTTCCTCGTTCTCCAGCGTCGCCGTTGGGAGATCCCGAAGAAAGTTCTCGTCTGCACCGGCGGGTCCGTGTACGCCCAGCAGGCCGCCGATTACGGTGCCCGTCTCTTGGGGTCCCTAGGGGTCCAAGCAACCGTCCTCCACGTGGCGGAGACCCAGCCCAAGTTTGTCCACGGTGAGGGGGGCGAGGGGACGGGATTGGATCCCCGCATGGATCGGGCCATCGCAAGGGCTCGCCGGCCCTTCGAAAAAGCTGGTTCCGAGGTAGGGCAGAAGGTTCGGTTCGGGAAGGTGGCAGACGAAATCCTCGCCGAGGCGTCCTCAGGAAGGTTCGATCTCATCGTTGTGGGATCTCACGGGGAGAGCGGAGTCCGGCATCTCCTCTTGGGCTCCGTGCCCGAGGAACTCGTAAAGCGGGCCCGCGTCCCGCTACTCATCGTGCGGGCCAAGAAGACAAGAACGATTTGGGGCCGACTGTTCGGCCGAGGGTAAGGGGCCTCGAAGGGCCCCTCGGAGGGTCGGGACAAGGTTTCTTGTCTACCGTCTAGGAGGCGGTACAGCAGTGCGGGGCCGCACCTTGAGGCCCCGGCCGTGTCCCGCGGGACGGACCCGCAAGGCTGCGGCTGCCTGTGGTCGGGGAGCGGTGTGGTCGGCACAATCCTCGCTTAGGGCGGGTTCTGCGGAGGCTGTCGGTGTCGCCCGGATCGAAGGCTTGGAGCCAACCCGGGCGATCTTAGCCAGGAAAGCCCGGAGCCTCGATCTGGGGGAGGAGTTGCGGTTCGCCTCTGCGATGTACCATCCCATCCCGCTTGTGGATCCATATTCCATTCGAAAGTAGTCCTCGAGCGCACCGAGGCGCCGACCGTGACGGCGCTCCTGCATGACGGTCATTCCGTATTGGTACAACGACATCCTCTGTTGCCTCCTGACGGCCTACTGGAGGGTCGCCCAGACCGGCTTAACAAGGGCGATCGTCCGGAGACCGAAGGCTCCATCGACGTCTTGTTTGGTCAACCACACGCTTTTCTTCCTGTATCCCACGTTTGCACCGCCCAAATGTGTATTTGCCTGATATACATGGGTGCTATTAAAGCTTTCGTTTCACTAACGATAACAGTTAAGTAGTTGTTAAATACTCTATTTTCCCAGGTGAAACGCCAATGAAAGCTTTTAAAATGATCGAGAACCCCGAGGCCTTTCAGCTGATGGCCGACAAGACTCGGCGTCGGATTATTTTTCTTCTACGGGCCAAGGAAATGACCGTGAGCCAGATCGCCTCGGAACTGGATATGACCCCGCAGGCCATCTATCATCACATTCGGAAGTTCAAGGACGCGGAGATGGTGGAGGTGGCCCGTGAGGAGCGGATCGACCACTTCATTGAGACCTACTATCAGGCCACGGCCGAAGTCTTCGAGTTCCGCCACGGCGAGGGGACGAGCCGGGAGTTCACCGAGCAACAGATGCGTGACGCCTTGCAGAGCCTCCCGAAACTCGGTCTCGAGGTGCGGATTGATGAAGACGTGATCTCCCGCCTCGTGGATCTCAAGATCGAGAAGCAGGAGTCTGGGGATTACTCCACGTTCCAGGAGAAGGCCGAGGAGGTGGACGAACTCGATTTCTGGGCACGGGGAATGGCCGCTGGGTTCGCGAATCTCCTTTCCATGACGGACGAGGAGTTCGAGCGGACCATCAGCCTGGAGCGAGAGTTCCGGGACGTCCTCCTGACCACGCTCGCGGAAAAGGCGAAGGCCAAGGCCAAGGCTCAGGCCTGATCCTGGAGGCCCCGTTCCGTCTCTCCGGTCTGGAGCCAGTACCGCACAATCGGGCGCGTGACCTTACGCCGTAGGACCTCAGCGAAGCCGTTTCTCTGGAAGGTCGGGAGAAACCCGGTCCACGCCGAGGGGGCGGGGTAGTCCTTCCGGTCGGTGTCTAGGGGGTAGCCTTCCACGACCTTCACGCCCTGATTCTTCGCATAGGCGAGAGCGGCTTCCAGGAGCTTTCCATTGATTCCTTGGTGGCGGAAGGTTTGGGCCACGTAGAAACAGACGATGGACCAGACCGGTTCGTCGTCCACCGGTTTAAGGAGGGGCGATCGGTTTAGGCGGGGGAACTCGTCGCGAGGTGCGATAGAGCACCATCCCACCGGCTGACCCTCCTTGTAGAGGAGGATTCCCGGGATGCGGCCTCTCTCTACGATTTCCCGCATGGCGGTCTTGTTCACGTCTCCGCGTGACCGCTCGAACTCGGAGGAGGAACGGCGCCACCACATGCACCAGCAACCTCCCCAGGCCCCAGACTTGCCGAAGAGGATCTCCAGGTCCTCCCATCGGTCGGCGGTCAGGGGTTCGTAAGCCAGACCGTCGGGGAGGACCCCTCCCAGTCTACTCTTGGACCCATTCTTCAAGGGGAATCGGTCTCCCTGTCTCAAGGTAGGAGCGGAGGGAGTCGAGGGCCCATCGCCACCCCTTCCTAAGATCTTCAAACTCCTGCAGGTTCTTCAGGCGGGAGTGCTCGAGACGGATCAGCGATTTCTCCTCCCCCTTGGGGCTGATCCAAATCTCCACGACCGTTCCGGGTGCGTGCTTCGGGTTCTCCCACGTGTACTTGAGCCGTTCAGGGGGCTCGAGACGCAGAAACTCGCCGTTGTCTCCGTCCTTGTTCTCGTAGCGCCCGCCGACCCGCAATTCCGCTTGGGCGTCTTGGGTAAACCACCGCGATAGCAGGCTAGGTTCGGTGAGGGCCTTGTAGGCCACCTCAGGGGATGTCCGAATGGTCCGCTGCACCGTCACCACAAACTGCGCTCTTTTCTGGCCGACCTGTCGGAGTCCCCGTGCCCGTTCGTACTCCACGGCCACCATCTGGGCCCACCATCCGCTCAGGCCATGGGTCTCCGCGAGATGCCTGGCGGTGGTGGTGTGCCCCTTGTCGACGGCGTCCCAGGTGTCGAGGAGTGCAAACCACTCGCCCCACCCCTTGCCGGTCTTCGTCCGGACGGCCTCCTCCCCGATGCGAGATCGCTGGCGAGTCATGGTGTACGCTCGCGATGGTACGCGGGCTATTTCTCCTTGGCCCCTGGGGTCAGCTGTCAGGCCCGGGTAGGGCCATGGCACTGGTTTCGGTGTAGGCTCGGGTGGCCTCGCCAAGAATTCGATGAGCGGCGGCGATGGCCTCGGGCAATCGATTGGGATCCGAGAGTCGACCGTCGATGGACAGGAGGATGCCCTCGAAACGCGCGTCGAGGCGAATGCCACCGTCCTCGGTGGTCCAGGTCAGCGTCTGTCCCGCGAGGTCCTCTACAAATCCGTACCAACGCAACGGGCCGAACCAGCGTTGCCGGAGGGCCTCGGCCGCGCGCCGTCCCTCATGCTCGCTGGGGAGGACGGTTCGCAGGACGGGTACCGGAGGGCTGCCAAGGGGATCGCGCACCGTCCGGGCGACGGAGGCCCCTTGGGAGCTCAGCCTGTAGCCTTCCTGGGTCTCGCTAATGAGCCCATCGGCCTGGAGGCGACGCAGGGCCCGCGTCAGAGATTCCTGGTGGATATCGAGAAGCCGACGCAACCCCTGAAAGCTGACCTCGATGGCCTCCTCCCGTCCAAGGAGGGCGAGGATCCCTCGGTCGTGATCGGAGAGCGTTGACCCCTCACCAGCAGGCAGGTAGAAGTCCGTCACCAGGTAAAATCAGGTTCCAGGCGGCCTTAAACCTTCTCGTTTCGGTTCCGAGGATGATATTGGCCGCGAACTCACCTAACTGCTATGTGACTGGCTTCTTCCGGTGCTGGTCAACAAATCCTCCCCCCTCATATCTCCTCTGCATGATTCGCGAGCTGCAGGATGCCTTCACCGGGGCTGTCGAGAAGGCGGCCAAGAGTACCGTGAGCGTGAGTGCCTCGCCCCGCCCCATGCGTCCGTGGGGTCGGTTCCCCCGCCAAGGAGCGGGGTCCGGCGTCGTGATGGACGCGAAGGGACACGTCCTGACCAACCATCACGTGGTCAAGGGGGCCGAGCGAATCCTCATCTCGCTGTCCGACGGCACCATCGTCGGCGGCCACGTCCTTGGCGGGGACGACGAGACCGACATCGCCGTGGTCAAAGTGGATGAGAAGAACATCCAGCCCGCGGAGTTCGGCGACTCGGAAGCTCTCAAGGTGGGACAGCCCGTCCTTGCCATCGGGAACCCTTTGGGGTTGTCCGGCGGACCGGCCGTAACCTCCGGGGTGATTAGCTCCCTCCGACGGAGCCTACAAGTCGGCAACGGCAACGGCCTGAAGATGATTCAGACGGATGCGGCTGTGAACCCCGGGAACAGCGGAGGCCCCCTCGTGGACCTGGAAGGGAAGGTCGTAGCGGTAAACACCGCCACCATTCCCCAGGCCGATGGCATCGGTTTTGCCGTGCCCGTGAAGACGGCCCTGCATACCGCAAACCAGATCATCGAGCACGGCAGGGTTCAGAGGCCCTGGCTCGGCATCGTCGGCTATGATGTGAACCGCCGTGTAGCCCGACACTACGGCCTGAAAGCCCCCCGAGGCGTCCTTGTCGCCGAAGTCACCTCCGGCGGACCGGCCGAGAGTGCGGGGGTCCGTGTGGGCGACGTCATCCTGTCCCTCGCCGGGGAGTCCCTCGACGGCGTGGGCGATCTGGTCGATCTGTTACGCGCGCGTGAACTTGAAGAGAAAATCGACATGGAGGTAGATCGAAATGGAGAGTCCATTCATATCCAGGCCAGCCTGGGCACCCGACCCTTTTGAGCCGGATCCCTGGAATCCCTTCGATCCGGCAACCCCTGACCCTCCCCCGGGTCCGCCGGGCCACTTAAGCGGTCGCCCCCCTCCGACAGGGTATAAACGCAGGCAGGTTCTCTGTGAAGCCGTAGATACGATCCCGCCGGCTTTGGAGGCGTCACACCTGGAATTCTTTGACTCGGCGTACGAGGGAACGCCCCCCTGGGATATCGGACGCCCCCAGTCCGAGTTTGTACGCCTCGAGGAAGCAGGTAGAGTGGGCGCTACGGTCCTGGATGTCGGTTGTGGTACCGGGGAAAACACCCTATATCTGGCGAGACGCGGCCATGAGGCCTGGGGCGTGGATTCCTCGCCACGTGCCATAGAGAAGGCCAAGGCCAAGTCCAATAGTCGCAGGATTCCGGTCACATTTCGCGTGGCAGATGCGTTGCGCCTGGGCCGGCTGGGCCGGTCTTTCGAGACGGTGATTGACTCAGGGCTGTTCCACACCTTCTCGGATCCGGACCGCTTGCGGTTCCTTGATAGCTTGGCCAGCGTCCTCCCCTCGGGCGGCTCCTACTTCGTGCTGGTTTTCAGCGAGCAAGAGCCAGCGGATTGGGGCGGGCCTCGGCGCATTTCCCAGGAAGAAATTCGGGCCACCTTCCGTGATGGCTGGGTCGTGGACTCCATCCAGCCTGCAAAATTCGAGAGCAACATCCATCCGAATGGCGGCCTGGCATGGCTCTCCAGCATCACCCGGTTTTGAGCTGCCCCGGGAACCCTTCGAGCTGCGTTGCATCTCGCCCCTGGGGGACCCAAGTTGGCGAGGGCGGCCCCTCCGTTGATGCTGCCCCCTTCACGCGAGGACGGGGATACGACGAACGAAGGCCCGATGGCCTACCAGGTCGAGAAGCGAGCTTACTGCCGTCGCATGGCTCACTCACCCGGTGCCGATCACAGGCAGTGTTTGAATTGTGACTGAGCCTCGTTAGAGCAGACCTAGCTCACACAGTGCCCCGTATTCCTATATGAAGTAAATACACGCTATTGATAACGTCCTTAACGGCCCTGCTGTACTGTTAGCACGCCGGCGCCCTGATGATAGGGGAAGCCATCGCCGCAAAGGGGCCGATAGGGGCCCCGGTGAGGATAGGTCTCAGCCGTGACCTTAGGTTCCTTGACATCACGATGCTCGGCATCGGAGCCATGGTCGGTGCCGGGATTTTCGTCTTGGTAGGGAGCGCCGCCAGGGTCGCCGGGCCTGCTGCAGTTCTTGCCTTTGCCATAAATGGCGCCGTGACTCTCCTGACCGCTTTCACTTACGCCGAACTCGGTTCGGCCTATCCAGAGGCGGGGGGAGGCTATCTATGGGCGAAGGAGGGTCTCCCTCCGCCCGCGGGCTTCTTGGGAGGATGGCTCTCTTGGATTGCACATGCGATTGCCTGCAGCCTCTATGCTGTGGGATTTGCCAGCTTCATCCACTTCGCCCTGCGGGAATATGGCCTCTCGACTGTGCTCATCCCCCGGGAGGTCACGTTGGGAGGCATGACGTTTAGCCCCCTGGACAAGGCCATCACGGTCGCCATCGTGCTCTTCTTCGTACTGGTGAACTACACAGGAGTGCGGAGTACCGGGCGTGTGGAGTCTTCCATAACCCTTGGAAAGATCGTGGTCTTAGCCACCTTCATAGCCTTCGGTGCATCTGCGATGCTGAGAGATCCTACAGCGCCGGACCGCTTCGTACATGAGTTCCTCCCTGGAGAGACTGGTCTTGGCGGCATCCTGCTCGCCATGGGCCTAACCTTCGTCGCCTTCGAGGGCTACGAGATTATCGCTCAATCTGGCGAGGAGGTGAAACGGCCAAGGAGGAACATTCCCAGAGCGATCTTCCTATCAATCGCCGTGGTCGTCGTCATCTATGTCCTAACCTTCATCGTTGCCCTGGGGGTGATCCAATGCGCCGACGAGCCCATCGCATGGAGGTGTCTCGGAGGTTCGGGCGACCCTGAGCTGGCGATGATAAGGGCGGCAGGCTCCCTGCTTGGGCCCTGGGGCATCGTCCTCATGGTCACTGGAGGACTCCTGGCCACTACATCGGCTCTGAACGCCACTGTGTACTCCTCCTCTCGGGTGAGTTTCGCCATGGGAAGGGATGGGTCTCTTCCGCGACTCCTGGGAAGGGTTCATCCGCGAAGCCACTCTCCTGGCGGCGCTGTGGTCATCAGTGGCCTCATAATCATAGTCATCGCCCTGATCCTGCCCATCGAAGAGATCGCCGCCTCGGCGGGCATCATGTTTCTGCTCCTCTTCGTCATCGCGAACATGAGTCTTCTTACCTTAAGGAAAAGGAGACCTGACTTGGAGAGGGGTTTCAGGGTCCCGCTTTACCCCATTATCCCTATCGTGGGGATAGCGGTCAACCTATTCCTAGCAGTTTACATCTGGAACCTTCCTGGCAGGCACTTGGGAGAGCTGGGTCCAGGCCAGGTCGCCTGGTACGTTGCCATTCTAGGCCTCAGCATAGGCCTCGTGTATCACTATTTCAAAGGAGGACGGGGTGAGATTGAAACGAGGCCACGCATGAAGCGTGAAATCCTCGAGGTCATTGCGGCGTCTTCGAGCAAGAGGGCGAAGAAGGGTGGCAGGCGGGTTCTCGTCCCCTTGAGAGATCCCGACAATCTCGCGCTGGTGAAGTTAGGGTCCCAGGTTGCCAGGGAGAGGGAGGCGGAACTCCTCATCCTGCATGTCATCGAGGTTCCTCTCGCCATGCCCCCGAAATCCATTAGGTTCAGCCTCGTAGACGATCGGATAAAGGCACTCCGTGGGGCCAGAGAGCTTGCCAGGAAGATGGGCGTGGATGCGTCTATCATCGTGAAGATAGGCCACAGAGTCCATGATACAATCCTGGAAACGACATACGAGGAGGGCGTGGAGGCTCTGATCCTAGGATGGCGGGGGGAACGGCCTGCCCGGGGCGGTCGCATTCTTGGCGCCAACATCGACTTCCTGGTCCAGAGGGCGAAGTGCGATGTCATTGTCCTCAAAGGATTGGATATCAAAGACAGGCTCGACAGGATTACGGTCTTGTCGGGCCACGCCTGGCACGTTACCGATGCATCAAAGGTCGCCGCCCTCTTGGCCAGGGAGCATGATGCCGAGGTCATTGTCCTGAGCATAGTGACGCAGAAATCGGTGGAGAAGCCGACCATTGCTGACGGCCACAGGTTGATGGAGGATCTTGAGGCACTGGAGGTGCGAACTGAGCACAAGATAGTGTTCTCTGGCTCCATCGTGGAGGCGGCGTTGAGACAGGCCTCCGATTCTGACCTCTTCGTCATGGGTGCGAGCCCTAGATGGGCATTGAGGAAGTACGACTTCGGGCCGCTGGAGGACAGGATTGCCAAGAGCCTGGGCGTCTCTCTCGTCATGTTTAGGGGGTCGACGGAGAAGCCAAGGCTCGAACAGAAGGAAGCCTGAAGCTCCCTGGAACATCACACCGCTCGCTTTCCGTAGAGGCAGCGATCATTCCGTCATCGAACAGGAAAGCGGGCCATGGAGTGTGGCAGGACTAATCGGATTCTTTGGCCGCATGTAAGCGTCATCCGATTGGTGTGCGACCTGACAAGAGAAGGGCAGAGGGGCTACCGACTGTCAACCTGGTAATGATTCCGTTGGCGGTGTCCTCCTATCCCGCTCGGACTCATCCATACTGCCCGCCCTCGGGGGTCCGATGAACGTTGTTGGATCCGCATGGCTGGCACGTTCCCTGACGCCCTGCCCATCAGGACTCGTCACCAAGAAGAGTTAACCTAGGTGGGCTGCTTCGGCATGCCTAGATTCAGCAAGGAATGGAGTCTCTCGCAGCTCAGATTTCCGGAGTTCCGGCTTCATATGACAGATCCAACCCCGAAAAGGGTCCTTGGCCTTCGCGAGCTGATAGCCATGGGAATCGGGGGTATGATCGGAGGCGGTATCTTCTCCCTTTTGGGCATCTCGGTCCAGATTAGCGGCAATGCTGCTCCTTTTGCGTTCGCCATCGGGAGTATGGTAGCCATCGTAGCAGGCTATTCCTACGTACGACTAGCTCTCACATACAGGGCCGACGGGGCGAGCTTCACCTACCTTGAACGAGCATTTCCTAGGCACCCGAACGTAGCAGGCATTGCCGGTTGGACGGTAGTCGTGGGCTACATCGCTACCATGGCCCTGTACGCCTTCACGTTCGGAGCGTTTGGAGCGCTTCTGCTGGGACTTCCAAATTCCTTGCCCTTGCGGGCGGGTCTTTCCGCAGGCATCCTATTGTTTTTCATGTTCGTGAACCTCATCGGGGCCAGGGAAAGCGGCCTGGCGGAGGACGTGGCAGTCTATGCGAAGGTTGCTATTCTCGCTGTGTTTGGAGTCGCTGGCATCTTCGTAGTGCGAGCAGATAACTACGTCCCCCTCTTTGACCAAGGGGGCTCCAGCATCATCATCGCAGGAGCCCTCATCTTCGTAGCCTACGAGGGCTTTCAGCTTATCACGAACGCGGTCCTTGAGACCAAGGATCCTGACCGGAACATTCCGCGGGCGATCTACGGCTCCATCGTAATAGTATCCGTCATCTACGTCACGATTGCCGCCGTAGCCGTTGGCTCCCTCACCGTCGATGCACTGATTGCCGAGAGGGACCAGGCCCTGGCGGTCGCTGCTCGTCCCGCCTTGGGGGATCTAGGAGTGCTGCTAGTCGGAATTGCAGCGCTCCTTGCCACCTCTTCGGCCATAAACGCCACGGTCTTCGGGGCGTCGCGAATGGCGGCTGAGATCGCGACGGAACGGCTCGCCCCCAAGGCCTTCTCCTTCCGCAATCGGAGGGATGTCCCTTGGTTTGCCGTCCTATCGTTGACGGTCCTCGCCCTCCTCCTCAGCGTCGGGGGCGGCCTGGAGATGATAGCGGCCTTCTCCAGCATGACGTTCCTTCTCGTATCCATCGGGGTCTCCATCGCCAATCTCCGTCTCCACAAGGTGACGGGCAGCAGTGGCGGGCTGGTAGTTCTCGGCCTCCTCTTGATGACCGTCACCACCGGAATCCTCGGACTCTACCTCTGGGAAAACGATAGGGAGACCCTATGGTTGATCCTCGGCATTTACGCCACTGTGACCATGGCAGAGCTTCTGCTGAGCCGAAGGCGAATCAGTTGGAGGCGGGGAGGGCGCTAGGTCGGAGGCTCCGAGAGCGATAATGAGGCGGATCTCGCCAGCATGCCACCTAGTTCCCCTTCTCCCTTCTGGTACGCGTCGTAATGGAAGGTAACCTCGAGCATTCCTGCCGCAGGCCGGCGGGGCTTCGCCATCGTCAAAGAAGTGGCCGGGGAGTTCGAGCGATGATTGGGCAAGGCAGAGCCCGTGCAGCCGATGCCGAAGAATGCTCCAGTCCATGGTCAAACCCGCTGAAGACCTCGCGGCTGTTGCTCCGTGCCTGGGACATCGAAGATTATGTGAAAGAAGGTCGATTGAGGAGGTCATCTTCCAGCACGCACGAGCTCTTCCGCCAGCTCACCGAGGAACGGCGAAACCGAGGCTTCCAGGGTCGGCGGGATCCGGGTGGCAAGGTTATTACGAGTCACCAATGATACGGATCCATCCTCGGGGAGGTCTGGTTGGTCCTTGATCCCTTCATAAGTGGTCTCATCTCGTTCTGGTGGATGTTCCCGTTGGCAATACTCATCGCTTCCGTGGCGATGACGTTTGGCATTGGGGGTGCGGCCTTCCTCTCCCCCTTCTTCCTGATCGTCATTGGATTGCGACCGGAGGTTGCTGTAGCCTTAGGGGTACCCGTGGAGGTCTTCGGGTTCGGGAGCGGACTTGTCGGATACGCGAAGGCCAAGTTCGTAAACTATCATCTCGCCACACGGGTTCTTCCCTTCGCGGTCGGCTTCGCCCTCCTCGGCGCCTTTCTTGGGAAGAACCTCCCATCCAATCTGCTGGAGATTCTTCTAGCCGTGGCGCTCTTTGCTCTTGCCGTAGCCTTCCTTGGCCGAGAGCGCAGTGTATACTTCGTTGACCATCCGCTTCATCCAATCCAGACGGAATATGAGAAGAGATCCTGGACAGACCTTTGGCGGGATTTTGAGTCGAAGCCAGTCCTCTTTGTAACGAGTTCGATTGGAGGTTGTCTGTCGGTCTGGTCTCCATAGGCCTCGGCGAGGTTAATGCCTACAATTTCGTCCGTAGACTGAGAATGGACCCCGCTACCTCTGCCGGGTCATCCGTCTTCATCATCGCCCTCACGACAGCCTTTGCTACTCTCTTCAATCTGTCATTTTCGCCGTCGCCGACACCCAAGACCTATTCCTCTTGGCTCAGATCGCGATTTGGGCGATCCCAGGCGTCGTCCTGGGTGGACAGCTTGGGGTGAGAATCTCGAAGAGGATCAACCGGCAGAGGGCCTTGCTGATCCTCCCCATCCTCTTCTCGACCGTCGGCATTCTGACGCTGCTCAGCGCACTCTCCTAGCGAACAGACGGCAGGACCGGCGAGAGGGAGGAGATCCTCAGAAGCCATGTGAGAATCTGCCACACGGGGGAGAATCGCCTGCCTCGAAGGGTTCCAGCAGGGGTTTATCCCCATGGGGGCGGTTCGCTCCGAAAGGATTGAGAGACTATGGGCAAGCTTGAGAAGGGGAGCACGGCCGTTCTGATTACCGACCCGCAGAACGACTTTCTGTCCGAGGGCGGTGTGGCCTGGGACGACCTCGGAGAACGGGTGAAAGAGACGAGGGTAGTGGAACATCTGGTTCAGATTCGGGAGGCCGCGAAGGCCGCGGGAATCCCCGTGTTCTACTCGCCGCACTACTACACGGACGAGGAATTTGAGCGCTGGAAGCATCTCAATTCCATTGACAAGTTCATGTTCGAGACCAAGATGTTCCGGGTCGGCACGTGGGGAGCCGAATTCCATCCCGACCTGGAACCGGACGAGAACACGATTGTCCTTCACTCGCACAAGGGCGCATCCAACTTTTGGACGGGGGATACGGCCCTCCAGCTCCGGCAGCGGGGCATCCAGAAGATCATCCTTGCCGGGATGTCCGCGAACATCTGCACGGAGTCCCATCTCCGCGATGCCGTGGAGAACGGGTTTGACGTCATCATGGTGAAGGACGCCACGACGGGAATCAGCCCGGAAGCGACCCAGGCGGCCTACACGAACTACGGCTTCATCGCCGAAGAGGTCGTCACCACCGACGAGATCCTAGAGCGGTTGAAGTAGGCCGCGGCTCCACGTGCTACACGGAGGACAGGCGCGAGGGGAGGGGTCGCTGGCTCGCAGAGCCGGGCCTTCTTAAGAGTCTAGGCAGGGATGACGTCAGGGAGGGCTGTCGCGGAGAGCTCTCTATTCCGTCCGCTCTCGGTTAGGAATGCCATGAAACGGAACGGGGCCCGCCAGAGGACTCGGACGAGGCCTCGAAGGGAGAGGTCCCTGAGGGCCAGCTCCACCTGAGAGGGGGAGTACCCCTCGGCACTCTCCAGAAGTTCGTCCTGGGAGAGGATGCCGGCTCCGTCCCGGTTGAGGGCTTCCAGGATGCGGCGATGGAGCGGGGTGGCAGACCCGTTGCGAAGGGGTGTCCGGCTGAGGTCCACCACCTTGATTCCGCCGCTCCTGAGTGCGCGTGATCCCAGAACCTGTTCGGGGTTCATGCCTCTGAATGCCCACGGGAGCTACTTGAACCCGGAAGAAAGAATCTTCCTGAACTTCGACCCCCTTCGCCTCGGATACTGTTTATGGGCGGGCGGGGTCGCGGGCGGGAGAGCTGGAGAACACTCGAGATGGTCCCCGAGACGCCCTCGCTGGTTGCCGCGTGGGCCTTCTCGGCGTGCCTGGAGACGGGTGGTCGCTTAGCGAATGCGCGAGAACCAGCTCACACTCGTGGATGCCGAAGGGGCCACAATCTTCCTTTTCATGGCCGCTGAACCATCCGAGAGCACGCCTTAGCGACCTATGGCCGTGAGAGGCTCATATAGGACCGGCACCTCAGAGACCCTCAGGGAGAACGTGCCATGAAGCGGATAAATGGCGCAGGTGAGAGCCCCTTCAATGCACCTGAACGGCTGTGAGAGGAAGCATGGCGACGGTGTACCCCGGGGATGGCTTGACCCGCTGCGCCTGGGGCTTTTCCGAGCCCCTCCTGCTGGCCTACCACGATGAGGAGTGGGGCGTGCCCCTTCACGACGATCGAGCGCTCTACGAGCTTCTGGTTCTCGAGGGGATGCAGGCAGGACTGAGTTGGATGACGGTCCTGCGGAAGCGCGCAAACTTTCGGCGTGCGATGGACGGCTTCGATCTTGCGCGCGTGGGCCGCTACACCGACAGAGACATGGGTCGTCTCCTGGCCGACGGCGGTATCATCCGGAACCGCATGAAGCTCGACGCAGCCATCGCGAACGCCCAGAAGTTCCCTGAGGTCCAGGAGGAGTTCGGCTCCTTTGACGCATACATCTGGCGTTTCGTGGGAGGCCGCCCCAAGGTGAACCGGTTCGCGACCCTCGCGGACCTTCCGCCGGAAACGGAGGACTCGCAGGCGATGAGTCGGGATTTGCGACGGCGGGGTTTCAAGTTCGTGGGCCCCACGATTTGCTATGCCTACATGCAGGGCGCAGGCTTGGTCAATGACCACACGACGGACTGCTTCCGGCACGGGGAGCTTGCAGGATGAAAGGGGTTCCCCGTAATGGGGCCAGACTAGGCCGCTCCTTAAGGAGACGTTGCCCCATCTCCCTTCCGTGCGCGTTCTCGTCGTTGGCGGGACGGCCTTCATCGGCCGCCATACCGTGGAAGAGCTTCTGCGAAGGAACCACGAGGTCACGATCTTCCATCGCGGGACGACACCGAATCCGTTCAAGGAGCGTGTCGAAGAGGTCCTAGGTGACCGGCGTGACCCGAAGGCTGTTGCGGGGGCCCTATCCGGGCGACGCTTCCAGGTCGTTGTCGATCTCGTCTATGTATGGGGTCCCGGCACGGGACCCCCCGAGGTGTCCTCCGTCCTCGGCGCCGTCGGGGATGGCCTCGAGCGTTACGTGTTTCTCAGCACCTGCGGGGTCTATGCGCCGGGCTCTGGCCCCTTCCACGAAGACAGTCCCCGCGGCCCTTTGATGGGGAAGTACAGCGCCGATAAGATTGCCACGGAGGACTACCTGTTCGAGGCCCATAGAGAGGGGCGCTTCGACGTGTCCATCGTCCGTCCACCGCATGTGTACGGCCCCTACAACAACGTGCCACGCGAGTCTTGGTTCTGGGATCGGATCGTGGCGAACCGTCCTGTCATCGTGCCTGACGAGGGGAAGACCGTCACCCACCTTGCTGCGGTCTGGGACGTGGCCTGGGCCTTGGGGGAGTGTGTGGACAACCCCGCCGCGCAGGGTGAGGCCTTTAACATCGCGCATGTTGAGCCGATTAACGAGGCAGCCCTTGTGGACCTCTTGGCGGAGGCCGCCAAGCGCGAGGTGGAGAAGGCCTTCGTACCCCGGTCCCGGATTTACGACCTTGGTGGGAGCGCTTTTGCACCGCCGTTCTATTTCGCCGTCGCCCTTGATGCCGAGACCGATTTGGCGGTTGACGTGTCGAAGGCCATGCGAGTGCTGGGATTCCAACCGACGGGCCCCTTGGCGGGGTTCCGTCGGACTTTCGAGTGGTACATGAAGGCCGATCGGGGTCGGACGCCGAAGTTCTCCTTCGACAAAAGGCTCCTGGGGCGGTAGACAGTGGTTGGTTTCTGATGAGAGGTCCTAGCTATGAAACCAGGGAGGCCTGTCCCTACCGATACTTGCTGACCTGGTCAAGGGCGCGGTGACTGCTGTCCTCCTTCCGCTCACGCCGGGGCTCGTGGTACAGCCCCTCCTTCTCCCCCAACTCTCCCTTCCGCCGAGTCCCGCCATCTGGCTTCCGGGCCTTCTCCTCGCTATCGCGGGCCTCGGACTGGTCCTTTTATCGTCCCTGGTGCTCCTCTATGCAGCCTTGCTCTGGATTGTCTTCCACGTTCTTGTCGTCCGGATCGAGGAGCCGGCGATGCGTAATCGGTTTCCCGAGGAATACGCCGCCCATGTCGGAACGACCCCACATTGGCTACCGCAACTGCGAAGATAAGGGGGAGCACCCGGATGGCGCCCAATGGCTGGGCCTCAGAAAAGAGCTAGTCTGCGGCGTACTCGGCCAACCGGCCGAGCATGCGTTCCTGGGCGCCCGGGAAGACCTCGGCAATCTCTCGCGGTCGGCGGTCCTCGAAAACCCGGTCCGCGTGGTGGCGGATGCCGTATTGGATCAGAGCGGTCAGAATCGGAATGGCGTCCTTGCCCTGTAGTGAAAGGCGGTACCGGACGTCCTTGGAGTTCTCCGGATTTACCAGGCGATCAATGAGTCCCTCGGCGCGCAGGTCCCGCAGACGCATGGAGAGGACGCGGGGGGTCAAGCCCGGGTTGTTCCGCAGGATGCGCGAGAAGGTCATATCCCCAAAGAACGCGACGTCGCGTAGAACGAGGCAGGCCCACTTGCGTCCAAGAGCACCCAAGCTAGCTCGAATGGGACAGGCATCGAAGGGGATCCTCGGCACGATGGACGACTCTTCGGTGGTGGGACTTGGCCATGCCATGAAATCACGCTATCCTTTCGTTCCCTTCGGGTGTTATATACTATACTTTGTATATCACACTTGCGAAGCACTCAAGGAGGCAGTCACGTGAAAGAGGTTGAAACGAAGGGGAAGGATGTGGCCACGAGAGTCTGGGTGTCGGCCGTCTCGGTAACCGACTTCGACCGCGCCCTCGAGTTCTATCGAGATGCCTTGGGGTTCCCGGTTCAACTCGAAGCTCGAGACTTCGGATGGATGGAGCTGGGGCCCGACGAGCCTCTCTGCAAGATCGGCCTCTATTTGAGCGAGGAGGCGAAGGAAGGCGTGACGCCGACCGGAATCGTCCTTGAGGTCGAGGATATGGACGCCTTTGCGGAGAGACTGCGGGCCCACAAGGTGAAGTTCACTCGTGAACCCATCGAGCGACCTTGGGGTGGGGTGGTCGCTGACTTCCTTGACCCAGATGGAAACGAAATCGAGGCCGTCTACCACCCGGGTCACTACGATTAGGATCTGTTGGCACCCAACCGCCGGGCGTTCTATCTAGGCCTAGAAGTCCGCCAGGCTGACGACCCGACGTCGCCGCGACACGTCCTTCACTTGCGCCAGGGCTGTTTCCAGGATGGTTGCGAGCCGCTCTTCCTTGGACGGCCCCCAGCCACTCTCGGAATTCCATCGATCCTGACCGGCGCGCTTGTGGGCCAACTTGTACTTGGTGCCGGTCATGAGCGTGCTGTAGGTGTTGCTGTCGACTTTCCGGACCCGTTGGTGCGCGAGAATGTACCAGTGATACTGGGTGTTCAATGGGGCCCCTGACCCTTTCGGGGCCTGGGTTTCTCTCTCCTTGATCGCGGAGAGCGTGAACTCCCATGCATCAGGCGAGACCTTACGTTCCCGCCACAGCGCGTTGGGATAGATCCAGGTGTGGTATCCTCCCACGGCCATGCCCGTGTACTTCCGTCCTTTGAATTCCTTCACTTCGTCGAAGGTCATGGCCCATCCCCCCAGGGCTGGACGAACCATACCCCTTCCTAGGGAGGTGGATGAAACTACTCACCGGGTCAGGCTCAAATGCGGACCCAGCAGGACCGGTTGGATGCGGGGCCGCCCCCTCGAGCCTGGTCGTCGACCTCGCGCAGGAGTCCGGAATGGCCCTCATGGGTCTCCTGCGGGGGGACCGTTCAACGTGCATGTGGGCGGCCATTGAATCGGTACCCCGTGGAGATAGTTTCTTAGGCCTTCGGGTCCATGGACGAGGCGGTCCAGAGACCAGGAGGTGGTTCCCGGTATGAGATCAAAGGCGTTTTTGCAGCGGATGCCGGGAACCCTCTAGAGCCACGTTCGGTCCCCGGCGTAGGTGCGCTTGCATGGTGAACGCCCTCCCATCTGGGACTGTCCCTACTCATGTCCGAAACACTGGACGAGAGCGTCCGGTGGCGAATCCGCACCGGAAAGCTCCCCTTCCAAGAGCCGACGCGACAAGCGACGAGCCAGGCCATCCTCTCGGCAGGACTGGCGACGGAGGTCGTTGGGCTGTTGAGTGCGGGGAAGGAGGCCGATGTCTACCTCGCCACCTACGGAGACGACCCCATCGCTATCAAGGTCTATCGTCTCTTTAGGACCTCCAGGCGAGGCGGCGGCGGGGCGAAACTGGACGCCATGTCCTGGCAGGCCGCTCGCGAGTTCGATGCGTTGCACCGGGCCTGGAAGGCTGGGGCCCCTGTTCCCACGCCCGCTCGAAGGGTCGAGAACATGTTCTCCATGCGATACCTGGGCGACGATGAAGGCCCGGCGCAACGGCTCCAGGACGTTCGGCTCACCGAACCGAAGGACTTCCTCACGCAGATCCTCGCGGCGACGGAAGCCCTGGTCCGTGGCGGACAAGTCCACGGGGACCTCAGCGCGTTCAACGTTCTCGTCCACCAGGCCCGACCCTGGTTCATCGACTTCTCGGATGCCCTCCGAGTCGACCGCCTCGGCGAGAGTCCGTGGAGGCGCCTCACCATTGCCCAGAAACGCCTCCGGCGGGATTTGCGGGCCCTCCAGGTGTACTTCCGGAAGTACGGTCTCAGCTATGACGTAGAGGGAATCGTCTCACCCCTCATTCAGGAGCTCGACGTTTTCGGCGTTCTCGACTGACGGACAGGGAGGCTCAGGGTGTGAGCCGATAGAGACGAAACATCGGGTGTTCGACGGGCAGGACATCGACGGCGGAGAAACCAGCTTTCTCCGCGTAGTGGTTGAGCGTGGTGGGAGTTAGGACGGTTCCCGTTCCTGCGGAATTCGGGGCGGTCATGGACTGAGGGAGGCAGTGCAGGACGCTGAAGTTGTAGAAGAGGTGGCCCATGAAGTTCGCATTCTCCTCCAGGGAATCTTCCACCGCCTCATCCACGATCAGGACGGTGCCCCCTGGCGAGGCGAGTTCCCGCATCCTCTTCAGTCCCTTCACCGGATACGGGAGGTCGTGGAGCACCTCGAAGGCCGCGACCAGATCATAGGGACCCTCCAGTCCTGCCTCCTCGATGATGGACTCATGCAGGTCGATGCGGTCCGAGAGTCCCTCGGATTCCACGTTCTGTCTCGCCGCACGAATGGAAGTCGCGTCCGGGTCGACAGCGTCAATCGTGGCCGCCGGGAATCCGTGGGCGAGACCGATGGCGGCCCAGCCGACTCCACAGCCGACCTCCAGAGCCCGCCCCCCTGCGGCGAGACGGTCCCGGACGTCGGGCATGGCGCCAATCCATTGTTCGGCGAGCTCATGGAGGAAGGTGTATCGCGACTGGAGGCCCTGGGCCCCGACGAACTCGTGCCCGTAGGCTTCGTACGGCACCCCGCCGCCGGTCTTGAACGCCTCAATCACCCCCGGTAGGGCGGCGGCGATACTGACGGGGAATCGGACGAACGGGAGGGCGTACACGGGACTCTCGGCGTCCAAGAGGGCCTCTCTGTGTGCCTGAGGGAGCGAGAAGTCGCTGGAATCCGGATCGTACGTGAGGTAGCCGCCGGCGGAGAGGGCGGACAACCACTCGAGGATGTAGCGTTCCGACAACCCGGTACGTCTTGCCAGGCCCGGCGCGGTTGTCGGCCCGGTCTCTTCTAAGGCCTCGAAGAGTCCGAGCCGATGGCCAATGTACAGCGTCATGGCGCTCATGGCCCCGTTGATTTCCTGGGCAATCCGCTCCGCGAGGTCCTCGCTCGTCGTCGCATGACCTGCCTTCTTCTCATTACCCATCAATAATCCTCCTCGGGCGCAGTGTTCGCCCCGATAAAAAGCGGGTGGTAAGCCGGTTCGACCTATTCAGCATAGGCAAGAACTGGCCTGGTCCTTGAGGCGGGGCCCTCAACCTTCCGGACGGGTCTCCACCGACCGCGAGGGCTCTGGAGGAGTCGGACTCCCCGCCGGTTCCGACGACCGAAGCCCGAGGGCCGTAGCCGGCAGGACGAGGAGGATGAGGCCCAGGAGGGAGAGTTGAGCCAGGTAGGTGACCTGGAACATGCGACCCGCGAGGGCGATCAGGAGAAGTCCCATGCCCATCCATCGTCGCGGCCTGTCGTACAGGAGGTCCGCCAAATCGTACGTGTAGGCCCCGAGGGCCAGGGCGTAGATGGGAACCGGGAGGAAGAGGGTGAAGTAGACAGTCCAGACGGCAACCAGGGAGACGAAGGCGGACTGGGATGCCAGCAGATAGATGACCACCGGGAGAACAGCGAGGGGGACGAGCCACGGCCTCCAGTGGCGTCCGAGGAGGAGCAGGAAAGGCGCGGTCACCGCCAGGATCTCCCCCACGCTGAAGATCTCTGTTGCGAAGGGTAGAGGAATCCCCACGGCGGGCGCGCTCAGGCTGGCTTGGAAGTAGTAGGTAGCGACAAGGGCGGCCCCAATGGTGCAGGCGGCGAGAAAGTCCCAGGACCGTTTCCGCGGAAAGAGGAGGAGAAGAGGAATTACGATCGCCATGGACAGAGCATGGTAGAGCCAGGGCAGGGCGAGATGGAGGAGGGGGAGGAGGAGTCCTACCCCAAGCAGGACCGCGATGAGAAGGGCGACCGACTTCTGCCTGGCCCCTCCCTGGAGGAGCAGGAAGGCCACGAGGGCTAGCGCCACCCCGGCCGCGACGAAGGAAAAGTTGAGGGCTGCTAGGCCTACCCGCAACAGGAAATCAAAGATGGCGTTCATGACCGCCCCGGGGGGTGCGAAGGCCCCGCCTCGCAGGAGGAGGCGGAGGAGGACGAACTCGACGAGGGACGCGACGACCGCGAAGATCACGAGCGTGTGCAGCCAGGGGGCGATTGCCGTTCTAGCTCGCGACGCCTCCATGCTCCTTCTCCGCTAGGTTCTCCCCGGGAGGCACGCCAAGGCGGACCTTCTCGGCTTCCACGAGTTCCACGAGGACGTCCGCCAAGAGGGGATACAGGCTCACACGCGCCTCCTTCTGGATGGCGTCCCGGAAGTGTCCGACCCAACGGCCTAGGTGGTCCGTCATGAACTTTCGCAGGGCATCGCGAACGATCGCCGCGGCCTCCTCCTCTCCCGCGAGGGTCGCCCGCGCCTCCTGGAGGCACAAGACGCCCATGAACTCGAGTTCCGAGACGAGGTGATCCGGCAGCTCACCGCTGGGCATGAGGCCGAAGGCCCGGTAGAAGCCCGCGACGTCCGCCATGAGGACGTCCTTCAGAGGATCCGTTTCGCCACGATACGAGCTCTCGTAGGGCGGGCACCGTCCCTTCTCGAAGAGACGGAGCCGCTCGGCCGTAAGCGTCTCTAGGTCCTCGAGTTCCTGCCCCTCCACTTCAGAGAGCGTCGAGAGGGAGGTCGTTCCTTCCGGTCCGTGCGCTCCCAGGCGACGAAGTTCCCGAAGGGCTCGACCTTCCACCAGGTTATCCTCCACCGGGCCGAAGGCCCTGGCGAGGGCGCCGTAAATGGCGCCTAGCTGGAGGGTAACCTCCGCTCTCGGGATGGCATCGGGTTCACTCACGTTGCCGCCTCCTCCAGGTGGACCGAATGAGAAGAAGGGCGGCCACTGCTGCCAGGACGATCAGGATCACGGGCACCCAGATCGCCAAAGCTGCGAAAGGAGGTGGCCCCGGGATGTCCAAGGTGATCCAGCTCGACACGGACTTGCGGGCCCCCACGTCGCCCGAGGAACCATCCCATACCGCGAGGGCGAAGTTGTATCGTCCACCCACGCCCAGGGGCTGGTCTGCAGGGTCGCCGGTGTTCAATTGCCGGGCAATGGTCACGGTCCACCGCCCGTTCACCCAGACCCCACGGCCCAGGGCGTCCTGGCGTTCCTGGGTAGTGATCGTCCCGAAGCCCTCGGCCACTGCGTCCTCCACGGCCGTGACCTTGAGGGGCTCCGAGAAGGGGTTGCCCACCGACCATCCCACCAGGAGGTCTCGTGCGCCCTCGGGGAAGGCGTCGGGTAGTCGGTAGGGCGGCCCCCCCACCGCGAAGGGATAGTAATCCACCCAGAAGTTGGGGAAGGTATCCTGAAGGTCGTGGAAGCCCTCCTCGAGGTCCGCTTGCCAATCGGCTTTCCATTGGACGATGTGAACACGCTGACCCCGGGAGCCCATGCAGATGCCGGGGAGGCTGGAGGAGGCGAGGAGAAGGGCAGTCGCGTCGCGGAACTCGGAGAGGCCCGTGGTTCTGTTGTCCTTCGTCGCGTCGGGCCAGGACACGCGGAAGACGATGTGGGTCCCATTGTGGAGGGTGCGGACCTGAATGCTGTTGGCGAAGGGGAGTGGACGGTTGGGAAGAGCCACGGTCTGTCCCGAGAGGGGCACGGCGACCTCGTTGGCATCCCCCCATAAGTCACTGGTCGGGTCCGTGACTGGGAGCTCCCCCTCCACTTCCACGCTCTGAAGGAACAGGGCCTCCTGGCCCAGGGAGATGCCTGCCTGGACGAAGCTGACGGAGAGGGCGGCGAGGCCTACCAACAACAGCCACCGGAAGTTGAAGGGTTTCATGGCATTCCCTCACGTCACGTTGTGTCGGAAGACCCCCACGGTGTCGTCACGATACGGGCGAACGATTTCCTTCTCCACCAGCATCACCCGGACGACCTCCTGCCCGTTGATGTCGAACCCCACGGCCTCGTCGCCGTCGAGCTGGAACTTGGTGAGGATCTTGTTGGTGCTCGTGTTTAGGAGGAGGATGGCTCGCAGTTCGGGTTCCAGCCCGGCTCGCACCCGCTTGTAGGTCTCCACGGCCTGGTCCGCGCCAGGGCCGAACATCTGCCGGGTGAACTCCGGCGGGACGTGAATAGGGGGGACGTAGTAGATGTTGGGTTCCAGGCCCAGCTGAGGGTAGAGAGGGAGGGCCAGCTTCTTCACGTGCACCAGGAAGTCGATGGGATTCTCGGGGTCCACTTCCTCAGGCGGGCTGACATAGCCCACCATGCGGATCTTTCCGATGCAATTGCGCATGCAACGGGGCCAGATGCCCTTCTCGACGGCCGGGTAACAGAAGATGCACTTCTCGGAGACCCGAGTGACGTGGTTGTACAGGACCCGCTTGTAGGGGCAAGCCCGAACGCACTCCCGGTACCCGCGACAACGCTGCTGGTCAATCAGGACGATGCCGTCCTCCTTCCGCTTGTAGATGGCCTTCCGAGGGCAGGAGGCAAGACAGGCCGGATACGTGCAGTGCATGCAGATGCGGGCCAGGTAGAAGTTCCAGATCGCGTGGAGGTCCCGCAGGTGGAAGTCGGCGGGTGTGATGATCTCGTTGGTCTCGTCCTCTCCCCGGTTGGGGTTAGCCCAGTCCTCGTTCTCCGGAAGGAATCCAAGGACTCGCTCCCCCTCGGGGGCGGCCTCAAAGATGGTCTTCCCGGCGTAGACGTCCGAAGGGCCGGTCGTGTCCCAGGCCTGGGGTCCCATCATGTCCAGGATCTTGACGTCCCAACCCAGGGGATACGATCCCCAGGGCTTCGTCTCGACGCTGTTCCAGAACATGTATTCCTGACCCTTTCCCGAGGTCCAGATCGCCTTGCAGGACATCGTACAAGTCTGGCAGGCGATGCACTTGTTCACGTCGAAAACCGAGCTCACCTGTCGATCTGGGCGGGACTCCGGGTAGATGTAGTCCATGTCCCGGCCGATCTGCCAGTTGCGCACTGTCGGCATCCTCATCCACCTCCTTGGTGGTACTCACCCCGCATGTAGCGGAGGACTGCATCGTTCTCGTACGTGGGTCGAAATCCCAGGGCCGCGGGGCGCCAGAGCCCGATGCCTCCGATACCCCCCGCCTCGGCCTTCGTGATCTTCACAAACGACTCCTTCGGGGCTCCGGTGGCCCCATGCACGTCCTTGGCGAAACCCGTGCCAAAAGTCTGGCCCGTGCCATCCTTTCGCACGAGGGAGTCTGTAAGAAGTGTGGGCTTCAGCCAGGCACGGGTGATCGACTGGTGAGAGCCGTAGCGGTATCCTGCCTGGTAGCCGGTTCGCGGACTCTTGGCCAGCCCGTCCGGGCGGGTCTCGTGCCCCTCCACGCTACCGTGGGTCGCGATGAACATGTGGAACCAGGCGCGCGCCGTGCGCCGTGGCATGCCGAGGTAGTAGCGGGCCCGAACGAGCCAACGCATCACCTTGAAGTCCCCGGGTCGTCCCTGCCAGCCCCGGAAGGGACGGTCGCTCGGATCGCCATCGACCCAGATGTAGTCGCCATCCTCGATCCCCAGGTCCCTGGCGTCCAGGGGGTTCATGTCCACGTACCCCTCGCCCACGTAGGGCATCCGCTTGTCGTGGCGGTAGAAGTCGCCGAAGGGCCCGAAATAGACGGCGGAGATGTCCTGGGAGAGGGCCATGGAGTGACAGGCATGCCGGTACTTCGGCGTGTAGAGGATGAAACGGTAGTCGGGGTCCGCTGCCTCCAGGGGATGTTTCGTCGTCCTCACCTCGCTCCAAGGCTTGACCACGTTCCGCACCTGTCGTGTCTCGGAGCGCAGGTCCGCCGGGTCGATGCCGTAGTCCGCGGGACCCCTAGGCTGGATGACCGGGTGGGGCTTTGAGACGATCACGGCCGGTTCGTGGTAGGTGGCGTCCACCGTCTCTCGCCAAATGGGGAGGTTCTCCCCCGCGTCGAGGAACTCGTCCTCTTCCCGGTAGAACTCCAGCCGGCCCGTCTTCGTGTACCAAGGCTTGGATTCGTTCGTCTGCTCCCAGCCCGTGATCCGGGGGGACGTGCGCACCATCACGTAGAAGGGGACGCCGGTGCCGCAGGAGGCCACCACCTCGTTGAAGTCGTACCCCTTGAGGGCGTTGGAGGCGTCGATCATCCGCTGCCCGGGGACATCCATCCTCCCGTCCCGGACCCACTTCCACTGGTCGCTGAAGCGGTTGTCCCCGGTGAGCTTCGCCAGTTCCTCCGCCACGCCCATGTAGACCTCCAGGTCGTCCTTCACGTCGAAGATGTAGGGGAGGGGCGACGGCACGACGGCTTGGAGGAACGGGTTCGTGCAGGCGCCGTAGAGATCGGGAAGCTTGCGCTCGATCCAGCTGGGGACCCCGAAGACCACGTCGGCGTACTCGCAGGTCGCGGTCCAGAACCAGTCGTTGACCACGATCATCTCCATCTTCGGGAGGGTGTTCGCGATGACGTCGTGGGCCCACTTCGCGTTCCCCAGGATGGAGTTGCCGTTGACCCACCAGGCGGACTTAGTAGGGGTGGGCATGTGGGTGGAGCCTGTGAAGAGGTTGCCCTCGACCCGCAGGGGCCGGTCTCCGTAGTTGTAAAAGTGGGCCGACTCGTCCTCCTTGTACTTCTTCAGCACCGCCGGCTGGGCGGGGTCGAGTTGCAGGTTGAAGGGGTCCTCGATCACCCACTGGCCAACGCCGTTGAACACCTCCAGGCGATAGTTCCCCGCGTAGCTGCCCACCTGGCCGCCGAACCGCCCCTCGCTCCCCGTGAGGCCCGCGAGCAGGAAGATGAGCCGATCCTTCAGGTCGTTGTTCCAGTAGTGGTTGGGCCCCATGCCGACGGTGAAGAGGGTTTTCCCGCCGTGCTGGGCAATGGCCTGGGCGAAGGACTCGATCGCGCTCACGGGGGCCCAGCAAATCTCCGAGGCCGTGGCTGGGTCGAAGTTCTCCATCACGTACTGCTTCATCAGGTCGAACAAGGGCCGACATTCCACGGTGGTCGTGCCGTCGGCCAGCGTGACCTGAAAGCTCCCCTCGAGCGCCGGGTCCACCCCTTGGGCGTCGAAGACGGACCCCACGTGATCGCGAGTCAGCGCAGAGGGCCCGGAGGTCCCCGCGTCCCACACCACGAAGTCGCCCCACTCCTGGCGCTGCTCTTGGGTGAGGTACTGCATGCCCTGGTCCGGGAACGACGGCGGACTCTCCCCCGGCCCAAGCATCTGGACGTAGTTGGTGAGGTTCGCCAGCGTGTACCCAGAGAACACATCAGAAGCTCGGAGGAGCTTGCGCGTATCTAACCGGACGAGGAGGGGGAGGTCGGTGAACCGCTTCACGAACGCGGCGTCGTACAGGCTGTCCCGCATGAGGACGTGGGCGACCCCCAGGGCGAAGGCGGAATCGGTGGCCGGGCGGATGACGATCACCTCGTCCCCCTTGTTGGCGGTGCTCTGGTACTCCGTGGCAATCACGATGACCCGTGCCCCCCGGAGTCGGGCCTCCGTCAACCAGTGGCCCTCCGGCATCTTGGTGGCGATCCAGTTCATGCCCCAGGTGGTGATGAGGTCCGAGTGTTCGGCCGAGTAGAGGTCGAAGTCGGACGTCTTGTTCCCCGTGACCATGGGATGGCCTGGAGGCAGGTCCGTGTGCCAGGCATAGGAGTCCCAGGTTCGGGCTCCGTGTGCCTCCGCGGCGGGGACGCCGCGGATCCAGGCATCCAGGAGGGCCGTCCCGTTGGCGAATCGCTCCAGGCCTGTAAAGCGCAGCGTGCTCAGCCAGGCCATGCTGGCTCGGTGCTTTAGTGTCCGCACGCCCACCCCGTCCACCTCCGCCACCATGGCGGGATCGTACCCCTGGTCGGTGAGGCGCTGGGTTCCCTCCGGGCCCGAGTAGGTCCGCGCGATGTCCGCCATGACCGCGGCGACCAGGCCGAAGGCTTGCTCCCAGGGAACGTTCAGCCAGGTTTCCTTCCCGCGGTTCTCGAAGTACTGGGCCGGAGGCTGGCCATCGAGCAGCCGGGGCATGCCGGCGTTCACCCAGTCCATGAACCCTTGGCGAACGTAGGCGCCCTTGACACGCCGATCCGAGTAGGCCCGTCGCACGTAGGCATGGCCGTTGGGGCAGATGCGGGGGTCCCAACGGGCCGAGGCTTTGCTGCCATACAGGTCCGTGGCCTGGTTGTAGCCGAAGCTGGGGTCCACGTACCGGACGATACCGTTCTTCACGGAGGCCCGCAGCAGGCAGCCGTGGGTGTCGTTCGGTGCGCAGAGGTAGTGGAAGGTGGAGTCCGGCTCGTAGATGTTCCGGTAGATCTGCTCCCAGTCGCGGTTGGGGTAGGTCTCCAGGGGGTTGAGCGTGGAGTCAATGGGGTCGACGTAGGTCAGGTTGACCAGTTCCCGGGGAAGGTACCGTGCCGCCAGGATGCTGGCGGCAGCCGCGGGGACCACCGCGAGGAAGTTCCGACGCGTGATGCCTTTACTCGAGGCGCTCTCCTCTTCCTGCATAAAACCATCCAGGAGGCGGTGCTTGGACGGAGACCACGACCTCTAATGAGGATTCAACCGAACATGTTCGGGGAAGCCGATGTGAGCCCTCAGCATTTCAATATATGCGGAGCTTTCTAGTCGCAAGCCCAGGCATAGCGATGCGGAGAGAACATGGCGCCGGTTAAGTTGGAGACGAGAAAGCCACAGGTCCTGGCCTATGTGGAGCACGTCGGTCCGTACAGCGAAATCCCGTTCGACACCTACGTCGAGAAGCTGTATGGATGGGCCAAGGAGAAGGGGGTACGACCTGGCTTCTACCCTCTCGGCATCTATTACGACTCCCCCGACGAGACCCCTGCGGATGAGTGCCGGAGCGAGATCGCCATCCCGATCTTCGAAAAAGCGGGTCCCGATGGCGAGGTGAAGGTGAGGGAGTCAAAGGAGATGCAAGTAGCCGCGATCAGCCACAAGGGCCCAGCCGCCGACTACGCCAAGACGTATCAGGTCCTGAGTGAGTGGGTCGCGCAGCACGGCTATGAGTGGGCGGGCCCGTCAATCGAGGTTTACAGCAAGAAGCCCGAGGTCGTAGGCGACGAGACCATCCTCTACGCCAAGGTCATGGCTCCCGTCAGGAAGAAGGAATCGACTGAGTAGGCCGTGGACTTCTTCATGTCTCTTGCTGAGGGTCAGTCGACACGGGAGGATATCCACCGAAACCTCGAGGGCGAGAGGAAGCGGGAGGGGTCCCCTTCGCCTCTCAGGTCTCCTGTGGCAATCCAGAAACCAACAGGATTGCTCAAGCTTCTGTTCAGGTTGCCAGTGTATCTCTATCGTCTCGGGCTGGGGGGGCTCCTCGGTCGTAGACTGCTCTTGTTGACGCATAAGGGCCGGTCCTCTGAACGACGGCACCAGACCGTGCTGGAGGTGATGCGCTTCGACCCCGGGACGGGGGAGCATCTCGTTATCTCCGCCTTCGGAAAGGGGGCAGACTGGTATCTGAACCTCCGGGCGAGCCCGACGGCCGAAGTACATGTAGGTTCAGGTCGGTTCATTCCGGTTCTCCGGTTCCTTACCCCCGAAGAGGGGTGCAGGGAAATCGAGGATTATGAACGGCGCCATCCCAGGGCTGCCCGATTTCTTCTCGGCCTCATGGGCATCCGCTATGATGGGTCCGAGGAACAACGCAAAGGGCTTGCGGCTCTCATGCCCGTGTTGTCTTTCCGGCCGGAGGACTAGCGTACCCCCTTTCCCTCGAAGGAAAGGGTCAAGAGTACCAGGTGTCATCGGGCCGGAACGGCGCGTTGGTACGACATATGAAGCGAGTGACGGGCATCGGGGGTATCTTCTTCAAGTCGGCGGATCCTGAAGAGCTCGTGGCTTGGTACCAGGAGCACCTGGGGATCCAAACGCGGGAGGACGGGTCCATCGACTTCGAGTGGCGGGAGCGCAACGCCCCCCGCGAAGTGGGCTACACCGTCTGGGCTCCTTTTCGGGAGGACGCCACATACTTTGATCCGAGCGAGAAGCCCTTCATGATCAACTTCCGCGTGGCTGACCTCGACTCCTTCCTGAGGCAGCTCCGGGACGAAGGCGTCACGGTGGACGACCGGGTCGAGGATACCCCCTATGGTCGGTTTGGGTGGATCATGGACCCCGAGGGGCACCGTGTGGAGCTGTGGGAGCCGGCGCCCAAGCTAGACAGTGGGTCGCCAGCCTCGCATCCGGGGTCGTCGTCCATGGCCGTGGACTGGGGGTGGATGCCATGGCCGATCCGAACCTGCGGGCACGATATCGGCGTCTCTTCGGGTTCGACCCAGTTACGGGGACCCTCAATGTGATGCTCCCCGACCCCCTACCGGGACTCCTTGCCTCCCATGTCGGCTGGACGGACCTGGGTTTCTCGGAGGACGACTGATGGAGGTCCGCCGCTTGGTTCCCGTCGGGGACCCAGACGGGTCAGGAGCCCCACCCGGGTCGCGGCGCTATACGAAGCATTTCATACAAGTTCCAGCTAGATCACATCATGGTGCGGGAGGTCGACTATAAGACTCGGCCTATCGACGGGGACTTCATCGACAGGACCGCAGAGTATCCCGAAACAGGCCACCACGAGGGTCATATTGTACGGGCTGAGGGCAAAGAGAGGCCCGATGGCGACGGGAACCCCTACCCGACGCAGCTGGGGATTCACGGGACCCACGTCGCCGTGGACTTCGAGTCTTGTATTGCCGACGGCGTGTGCATGGACGTGTGTCCTGTGGACGTTTTCGAGTGGTATCACAACCCCGGCGAGATGGGAACGGGGAAGGACCGAGTCCTTGAGAAGGGCAGCGACCTCTGGAAGCAGTTTCGCACGGACAAGTCCGATCCGATCCGCGAGGAGGACTGCATCGACTGCATGGCGTGCGAGGCATCGTGCCCCACGGAAGCCATCAAGATCATCATCGCATAGCCAGCCCTAACCGCTCTTGGCGAACCTCCCCATTTTGCGTGAGTGAGACAGACCCATAGCCTCCGAGAGTTGGAATCAGAAACGTGCGAAGTCGCTCCGTATCATCATTCGAACGAGTGCGGCGGCCAGGATTCGAACCTGGGAACCCCTACGGGACTAGGCCCTGAACCTAGCGCCGTTGACCTGGCTTGGCTACCGCCGCGTGGCCGTCGAATCGTCGGCGTTTACTTAAGCTTCCTGACCAACTCCGGCGCGGTACCGGAGAAGCCCGTATCCGGCAAGCGGCATCACGAGAACCGACGCCACGCCCGCCGCCAGGACGACCCATGCAAAGAAGATCCCGCTCATGTCCGCGATTGCCGCCAAGGATGGGCCGACGCCCACCACGTGGTCGAAGGCGATGTATGCACCTAGGAACCCGAGAATCAGGACCACGGCATACCCAGTTGGCTCTTGTCGGGCGCTCAAAGCGATGGCCATCAGCCAGACGAGGCTGAGAAGTAGGGCGGTCACGCCGATCACGATTTGGTTGAGGGTGTTCGAGCCTTCACGTGCGAAGTCATCATAGAGGTGCAAGAGCGCGAAAAAGGCCGCTACGAGGGAGGTTGCGACCAGCACCCACAACCAGACCGGTCTCCCTTCCTGCAAGCTGACCTCCTGTGGTCAATGAGCCTGAGCAGGCCCTTAAGCATTCTATGTACGCGAGCCGATTTCGGAGGCTTCGGGCCGGAAGGCCTTAAGGGGATGGGCCCGTCTCTCTTCTATGGTCAACTGCCCGATCTGTAAGGGCACGGAGAACGACCATGTCTTCAGTGAGCCGCGAGAGTACCGAGGGAAGCACTTCCAGTACGGGGTCTACCACTGTCCCCGTTGCGGCGCCAAGTTCAGCTTCTACACCCCCTTAGAGGTCCCCCAGGCGGAAGAGGCTGGCGAAGAGGCGGTGGGGGAGGCGCCCGCCGAGCCTCCTTCGGAAACCTAGAATCAGTTCTGATAGCAAGGGCACTAGCTATAAACCCCGCTGGGGGCCAGAGAGCCCTCCGTGGAGCGTGGGTCCCTCACACCTAGCCAGCATCTTGCGGGTCCCTCTGTGGAATCGGGGGGGTGACCGGTGACCTCGAAGCCCCCGAGAGAAAGGGAATCCGTCTCCGGGGTTCGGAAGGCCCTCCGACGTCTCCTGTCCCTCTTCCGGCGGAGCCCACCTCCTCCCGAGGATTACGAGAGGGAGGTCCAGGCGGATATCGGCGATCGGGTCGCCGCCATCAAGTTCCTGGCGGACACCCAGGGCCCCTGGAAGGCCCTCCTGGAGCAGGTGGAGAACGCCATCGACGAGTACCCCGAGGGGTACCCGATTCGGGGCCCAATTGAGGTACGCATCGTCAAGCGGGGCAGCGGCTCGTACATCATCATCCGAGACCGAGGCCGCGGCTTCGTGCCGGACGAACGCGGATTTCCCGACTTCGAGGGAGTCGCCACCCGGGTCGCCAAGTCCTTCAAGGGCCGCCTCGCGGACTACAGAGGCGCCCAGGGTGAGTTCGCTGTCGGACTCTTCGGCTTCCGAACCATCGGCCGAGAGATCGTCATCGAGAGCACCACGGACTACGCGGGCTACCCCCACCGAACCCAGGACTACCACCTCCCTCGTAAGGGAAAGTCCCCCACGTACGTCATGACCATTGACGGGGAGACTCTCACCGCGAAGATTGCCCGGTCTGAGACACGGCGAAGGACCGCGGGAACCACCATCGCGATCCGCAAGCTCCTGAATCCTCGCATCTGGACCGCGGCCAAGGTCAAGAAGGCCATCGAGGAGGAGATGTGGGACCGACTCGTCGAGAAGGGGCTCACGATCAAGGTCTCGGACGGTCGGAAGTCCTTCCAAGTCGTCCCCAGGGCCCGGGCCTTCGAGGGTGCCCTCTTTCCCACGACCTCCCTGGACACCTCCCATGGCTCGATCCAGCTGGAACTCTACGTCCTCGAGAAAGAGGACCCCAAGGCGAGCGTCCCAGTCCTTCGGGCCAAGGAGCAGGGAGCGGGGGCTACGCGAGTCTACGCAAACCTCACGGCCCTGGACGAATTCCGAGGCCCCCCTTGGAACCTGCGCCGTCTCCAGGGGTGGATTCGCTACGACGCAGCCACTCTGTCTGGACCCACCCGGGCGGAGTTCTTCCAGGACGAACGGTACCACGCCTTCGTGGAAGCCCTCACGGGGCTGGAGGACGAGATCGGCCACGTCATTAAGGTTCAGGACGCTCAGCGGGAACGTCGGGGGCTTCGCCGCATCCTGAAGGAGCTTCGGGGCGACCTGGAGCGGGTGTGTCGCGAACTCCCTCACCTGGACATCTTCCGTATCGCCCGGGACCGGCCCGATTCACTCTACATCACCCCCCCGGCGGGGGCTCGGAGGGAGGGTGAAGTGAAGCGGAAATCCGCAACGAGGGCGGAGGGAGGTGCGGGTCCGCCTCGGCCGCGGCGAAGGAGCCTGATCGGGCTCCCCCCTCCCACCTTCGTGGCTAACGGGTTGGCATGGCGTTCGCGATACATCCCCACGAAGCACCTCGTCGAGATCAACAAGGCCCACCCGGACTACGAGCGGGAGAGCGTCACGCACCGCCGGTGGTACCGATACCTGCTGAAGCTCTACACGAAGGAGCTCGTCCTCCAATGCTACCACGGGTCGGAGGAGGAGGCCAAACTCCTCGAGGCCACCATTGAGGCCCAGATTCGGGCGGAGCAGGACCTGTAGGCCGGGAGGCCTACCCCTTCATAATCTTCATCCAGCCGCCGCTCTCGTAGACCTGGAGGCCTCGAGTCTGCAGCAGCCGCTTAAACTCGTCCCAGCTGATGATCTCCAGCCGGGGGTTGTTCCCTTTCGTGAACTGGACGCCGTCCGTGCCCTTGACACGGCCGGGGGACAACCCCTTCTCCTGCGCGATCCGCATGGCCCGCTCCGCGCTTATCGGCTCCATTACCATTTCGACCCTCCTTGAGACTGGCCCGCTGGCCTAGGCGCGAATGAAGGTATCTTTTCTTAAAGGTTCCCCCCTGACTGGCCCCCTGGCCCAAGAAAGGTTTATGAAGCAGACCGATTGAGCGCCGTGGCACTCTTCGGCTCCTCGGGAATCCGCGGCCGTTACCCCTCTGAGGTCCATGAGACCCTCTTCCTAGGGCTGGGAGCCGCGCTGGGATCCCTCTACGATGCCGTCATCGTGGGTCGTGACGTTCGGCCGAGCGGCTTGCCCCTGCTCCAGGCCCTGACCGCAGGCGCGACCTCGCGGGGCGCGGAGGTTCACGACGCGGGAGTGGTGACAACCCCCACCGTGGCCCACCTGGCGGCCGGCTTCGATGGGGGGGCCATGGTGACCGCATCCCACAACCCGCCCGAGTACAATGGCCTTAAGCTCTGGCATCCTACGGGCATGGCCTTTGACGAGGATCGGCGCGGGGCCTTCGAGGAGGCCCTGGCTTCCCCTTCGGATCCGGCATCCTGGGAAGACGTCGGGGTGGTGCATCCGTATGAAGGGGGCCTGCGGGAGCACCGGGAGAAGATTCTCTCGGCTCTGGACACCACGGAGGTCTCCGTGGTCCTCGATTGCGGGAACGGAGCGACGAGCCTCCTGACCCCCGGGCTCCTTCGCCGGATGGGCTGTCGCGTCGTGTGTCTCAACTGCCAGCCCGACGGCGCCTTCCCTGGCCGGGGCGCTGAGCCGAAGGAGGAGAGCCTCGAGGATTTGCGTCGCCGCGTTGCGGACTCCTCCGCCTCCCTAGGCATCGCCCACGACGGGGACGGGGATCGCATGGTCGCCGTGGACGAGGAGGGTCGGGTGGTGAAGCCGGAGAACCTCCTCATCGCCTTCGCCCAGGACATCGGGGCCCGGCGTGTCGTGGCGCCTGTGGACGCATCCATGGTCCTCGAGGACACCTTGGGGGCGAACGCGGTAATTCGAAGCCGGGTGGGCGACGTCTACGTGGCTGAGGCCCTCGTCAGGGAGGAAGCTGACCTGGCGGGGGAACCCTCGAGCACTTGGATTTTTCCAGATTTCTCCCTCGGACCAGACGGGCCCTACGCGGCCGCCCGTCTGTGTGTCATGATCCAAGAGGAACCCTTGGGCGAACGCCTGCAGGGCCTCCCGGACTATCCCCTGCTCCGGGGTACCGTGGCGTACGACCCAGCCGACAGCGACTTCGCAGTCCTCGGGGAGGCCATGGAAGGGGTGGACGCCCCGGAGGTCACCCGCGTAGACGGGTGGCGGTTCGTCTTCGACGACGCGTGGGCCCTCGTCCGTCCCTCCGGCACGGAACCCGTGGTCCGCCTGATGGTGGAGGCCCGGGATAAGGACAGGACAACGGAATTATACGACGGCCTCCGTGCGAGGGTTTCCGGGGCCTTTGCATGAAGGCGTTTCTGTTGGCTGCGGGGGAGGGGACGCGGATGCGCCCCCTGACGGCCAATCGGCCCAAGCCTCTCCTCCCCGTCGCCGGTAAGCCCTTCATGCGGCACTTGCTAGACCGGCTGCAGGCGGCCGGCATCTCCTCCTCCGTCGTCCTTCTTGGGTGGCGTGGGCGCCTGCTCAAGGACCACTTCGCGCAGGGAGGCGGGGGGATGGAGCTGGCCTACGTGGAGCAGGAGCCTCTCGAGGGCACCGCCGCCGCGATAGCGCTCGCCGAGGGGCACGTCGGGTCCCGGTTCCTTAGCCTGAACGGGGATGTGATTTTCGACGCCCGGGACCTTGCGGAGATGCTCGAGGAACACGGGGAGGGAAAACGCCCCGTGGTAGCCGTCGCTCAGTCCGAGCGCCCGGAACGCTTCGGCAGCGTCACGCTGGAGAATGACCGACTCGTCTCCTTGGAAGAGAAGCCAGCTAGGGCGGCCAGCCCGTGGGTCAACGCGGGCATCTACCTGTTCAACGACGACGTCTTCGGGCTCATCCGAAAGACGCCCCGCTCCCCCCGCGGGGAGTATGAGATCACGGACACCCTCACGCTCCTCCTCGAGCAGGGCGAGGTCCTCGCCCATCGGCTCCGCAGGCCTTGGCTCGACGTGGGATATCCCTGGGATCTCCTTAGGGCCAACGAGGTCCTGTTGGAGGGACTCGAGCCGGAGGTCGCGGGGGACGTGGAGAAGGGCGCCGTCCTCGAGGGGTCCGTGCGGGTGGAGGAGGGTGCCCGGGTCCGATCGGGCGCGGTTGTGGAGGGACCGGTCCTCCTGGACCGGGAAAGCCACGTGGGACCCAATTGCTACATCCGGCCGGCCACCTACCTCGGCCCGGGCGCTCGCGTGGGCAACGCGTGCGAGGTGAAGAACGCCATACTCATGGCGGGCGCCCTCGTCCCCCATCACAGTTACGTGGGAGACAGTATCCTCGGCGAGGGCTGCAACCTGGGCTCGGGGACCAAGGTGGCGAACCTTCGCTTGGATGGACGGTCGATTTGGGTGACGATGAAAGGCAGGCGTGTGGATACTGGCCTGCGGAAACTGGGCGTGATTATGGGCGATGAGGTGAAGACGGGCGTGAACGTGTCCATCGACGTGGGCACCATCATCGGGGAGGAAACGGCCATCGGCCCGGGTGCTGCCGTTCGGGGGAACATCGCGCCGAGGAGCCGCATCTACTGACATGCGCATCGTGCAGGTGAGTCCTTACTTCCACCCGCACCTGGGGGGCGTCGAGTCCCACGTCATGGACATCAGCCAGGAGCTTCAACGCCGAGGCCACGACCTAACGGTGGTGACCAGCTCCGAGGATGGGAATGCGAGGGAAGAGTGGATTCGCGGTCTGCGCGTCCTTCGGTCCCGATCGTACCTGACGCTCTTCCAGTCGCCCCTCACCCCCGCCATGGCTCGGGACGTTCGTGGTCTGAAGGCCGATCTCTACCACGCCCACACCCCCTCCCCTCTCCCCGCTTTTTTCACCGCCCGTGCCTCGGAGACTACGGGAGTCCCCCTCCTCATCACCTACCACTGCGACTCCGAGATTCGGGGTCCCTGGGGTCCCCTCGTCCTCGGCCTCTTCTATCGGACCCTCGGGGCGTATACGATGGAGCGGGCCGCGGGGGTCATTACCACCACGCAGACCTACGCCGCCACCTCCCGGGCCGTATGGGATCAGGGAACGATGATCATCCCGAACCCCGTGGATATAGGGCGGTTCCATCCCGACGTCTCACCGGGAGAAGTCCGGGTGCGGCACGGGATTCCGGGGGACGAGCCTCTGGTCATGTTCGTCGGGCGTCTCGTCCCCCACAAGGGGACTGAGTACCTCCTTCGGGCTATGCCCGAGCTCCCCGCTCATCTCCTCATCGTCGGGACGGGTCCCCGGGAACCTCTCCTCCGGAAGATGGCCACCCTCCCTTCCCTCCGGGGGAAGATCCATTTCGCCGGACGCGTGTCCGCACAGGAGCTCCCGCAGTACTACGCTGCCTGCGACCTGTCCGTCCTACCCTCTACCTCACGGCTCGAGGCCTTCGGCATCGCGGCTCTGGAGGCCATGGCCAGCGGGAAGCCGGTGATTGTGTCTGATGTCCCGGGCGTCCGGGAGGTGATCGACGAGGGGCAGGAAGGGCTCCAGGCCGACCCCATCGACTCGGAGGACATCGCCGCCAAGATTCGAACGCTACTGGAGGATCCGGACCTCCGCAAGCGGATGGGACTCCGGGCCCGGGAGAAGGTGGAACGCCACTTCTCCCTCGCCTCCGTCGTGGACCGTCTCGAGGCCTTCTACGACCGGATTCACTCCACGACGGTCAAGGGGTAGGGCTCCCCCTTACGGTCCCAGGCCCGCCACGAGGCATCGTCGTAAGGATAGGCTGCGATGATGTGGAGGTACCCGATCCGCTGAAAGAACTCGATGTCCTGGCGAGAGGGCCGGGGATTGGGGCTCGGGTGGGAGTGGACGGTCCCGACTACGGTGAAGTCGACGGGGAGGTTGTGGAGGCGGAAGATGGCATGAGACTGCCCCCCAATGGTCCCGGGGACCAGCAGGAGTTCCGAGACCACCCCCTCCTCCGCCCGGAGGATGGCCCCAAATTCCATGGGATAGCTGTCGCGTGCGGCCTCCAACACCATGTCGAGGGTCTCCCGGCGAATGGCCGTGGCCCGTTTCACGGTCCCGGACCCTCCATGAGCTTCTCCTGGACGCGGGTGTAAAAGTCGCTGGCGAACCGGACGAACCGGGCCCTCCGTTCCGCGACCGTAAAGTCGACACGGGCGTCGGGTCCCAGCTCCTCCTCGTGCTGCCCATCGAGGACAAGGACGGATGTTCCGGATCCCGTGAGCTGGACCTGGATCTGTGCGTCCGCGGGGACCACCGTGGGCCGAAGGGTCTGCCGGAAGGGGGCCAGGGCCGTGATGACGAAGGCCCGCACCCGCGGATCCAGGACGGGTCCGCCGGCGGAGAGGGAGTAGGCCGTCGAGCCCGTGGGCGTGGCTACGATAATGCCATCCCCTTCCACCCGAGAGGCGAGTTCCCTGTCGATGACGATGTTGAAGCGCCGGACCTTTGCCAGGTTGGCGGTGTGGATGACGGCCTCATTCGTGCAATCGGGCAACCGTCGGCCGTCCGCCTCGACCCGGAGCTTGATGCGTTCCTCGACGGTGAAGTTCCCCTCCGCGAGCCGGTGCAACGCCTCCTCCATCCCATCCATCCCCACCTCCGTGAGGAAGCCGACTCGACTGATGTTGACCCCAAAGACTTGGAAATCCCCCAGCTGAAGGGCCCGCAGGATGGTGCCGTCCCCGCCCACGGTTACGAGGAAGTCGATGCTCATGGTATCGAGGGAGGACCCCGTCTCCCCCATGGCCGCCGCCAAGTTCTCCTCGATGAGGACCTTGTGCTCCCCCCGGAGAACCTCGATGACTGAGCGGGCGGTCTCCACGGCCCGGGGTGCTTCCGGATTCGCCGTAACGCCAAACCTCACAGGACCACCTCTAGGAGGCTCGGGTCCCCCACGGCAAAGAGGTTCGAGCGCTCGCGAGGGTCCAGGGGCATGTTCAGAGGGGCCCCGTGCAAATCGTACACCTCTCCTCCCGCCTCCCGCACAATCAGGGACGAAGCGGCGATGTCCGTGACCCGCAGTTCGAGCTGGGTGGCCGTCGTCTCCATATAGTATAGGTCGGCGGATCCGGAGGCCACCAGGCACATGTCCAGGGAGGCGGCTCCGAGATTCCGCACCCTGCGGCATTGCTTGGCGAGCTCAAACGCTTTCGGCGCAGCCCGGTCTCCCAAGTAGAGAGAGAAGAGGGATCGCCGGGCGTCGTACGGAGAGACCTTGATGGGCCGGCCGTTGAGGGAGGCACCTCCCCCCTTCTGGCCCTGATACGTCCAACCGTTCGTGAGGTTCCGGACGAGGCCCCACTGGGCCCCCATCAGGTCTTCCCTGCAAACGGCGAGGGACACGGAGTAATCAGGGAGGTCTCCGACGGCGTTGTGGGTTCCATCCACGGGATCGACGACGAGGGTCCATTCAGCGCCCCGTTCCATCGTTATCGACTCCTCGCTCACGTAGTTCAATTCCTTGCCCGAGGCTTCGACGACTTCCCTGATGGCCTGATCGGCGGCCCGGTCGATTACAGAGGTGGGGCTCCCATCAGGCCCCATTCCCACGTGCTGCCCCCAGTCCGTGGGCTCCACTGAACCAGTGATGCGCTCCACGGCTTCTGCTGCCTCGATAAGGAGGTTCATCACAGACCTTCCAAGGGCCGCCGTTCTAAGTACCTTGCTTCCTCCGCCCCCGCGCTGACGTTCTTATGCCACGCTCGCGTGCCCAACTCGTGTCCTCATCTACCCCCGAGGTTCTCACCCCCGCCACGGTGAGGACACAGACCCTCCACGCCCAGGGCCTCCTCCATCCCGTCGCTTCCGTCGAGGAGGCGCTGGAACGGACCGTCGGGGTGTCGGGCGCCATTCCTAGCGGTCCCCTTTCCTTGGCAGCGCGCGTTGAGGGGTTCACTCTCCCGGCCCTGAATCAGGTTCTCGTGGACGACCGCTCCGTCGTGCGGATCCCCGCCATGCGTGGAGCCGTGTACCTTCTACCGACCTACCTGGCGGCCGACGGGTTGGCCCTGGCGAAGCCGGACCAGTTTCGGCCGGCCCTCGTGCGCGCGGGTATGCACGAAGAGAGCTACGAGGCCCTAGCGGAATCCATCGAAGACGTCCTCTCTGGGAAACACCTGACCGGAACAGAGATCCGCCGTGCGGTGGGATCCGACCGAATCGAGAGCCATCTCCCGAAGGAGTACTTCGTTTTCTTCCTCCGTGGCCTGACCCACGCGGGACGTATCATGCGCGTCGGGGTTCGTGGTGGTTCCCGGAGTCAGACCTTCGAATACGGGCGAACGAACGAATGGCTAGGAGCACCACTCTCCATTCCAGCCGAAACCGAGGCCCTCACCCGACTCCTCCCTCTCTACCTCAAGGCACACGGACCAGCAAGCCTGAAGGATATCGCCTGGTGGGCCGGCGTCACGCAGCGGGTAGCCAAGGAGGCCCTCCGGCGTGTCGGGCCCCGGGAAGTCCAGCTTGAGGGACGTGACGAAGTCCTGTACGCATCCGAATCTCGTGAGGGGTCGTCGGTGACGAGGGAGGAGCCGTCAGTTACCCTCCTTCCTCATTGGGACCCTTATTTGACGGCGCACGTGGACCGGGCGCGGTATCTCCCCGACCGGTGGAACGACCGCGTCATCGACCGAGGGGGCAACTCGACAAACGTCGTTCTGGTGGAAGGCCAGGTCACTGGGGTCTGGGACTACACCACTGGGGTCCTTGCGTACGCGAGCTTTGCTTCGCGCTTGAATCGGACGTTCCTGCGCGCTTCATCGAGGTCCCTGGTTGCGGTCCTGGGAGACCTGGATCTGGATGAACGCGACGAAGCGCCTAGCCTTCACGGAGGAGGGCAGAATGCCTTTCGATCTCCGCTCCGAGGGACAACGCCTTTGGACTCGGACCCCGCGCGCTGAGACAATCTTAGAGAGGGGGGCTCGGACCCTTGCGAGACCTCCCCCAGGCTACGGGGAGCAGGCATTCGCTATGCTTATATAGAAAGTCTAACATAGATGGGCAATCAACCACCACTGTGAGGTAGAAGCATGATTTCGGGAGGAACACCAATACTGGTTCTCAAGGAAGGCACCAGCCGCGAGCGCGGCAAGGGTGCCCAGTTCAGCAACATCTCCGCCGCCAAGGCGGTCGCCGATGCGGTTCGTTCCACCCTCGGACCCCGAGGAATGGACAAGATGCTGGTCGACAGCCTGGGGGACGTCGTGATCACCAACGATGGCGTCACGATCCTCAAGGAGATCGACATCGAGCATCCCGCCGCCAAGATGCTCGTCGAGGTGGCCAAGACCCAAGACGAGGAGTCCGGGGATGGCACCACGACGGCCGTCATTCTGGCCGGGGAACTGCTGAAGCGAGCCGAAGAGCTCATCGAGCAGAACGTCCACCCCACGGTCATCGCCCAGGGGTACCGGATGGCCGCCGACAAGGCGACGGAGACCCTGCGAGGGATCTCCCAGGATGTCGGTTTCAAGGATGTCAAGCGACTGAACGAGATCGCGCAGACCTCGATGATCAGCAAGAGCGCGTCGGCCCACCGGGAGCAGCTGGCCGACGTCGCCGTGAAGGCCGTCCGGGCCGTCGCAGAACAGGTGGGCGACCGCTGGGACGTGGACGACGACAACATCCAGGTGACCAAGAAGCAAGGTGGCGCCATCACCGACACGGAGGTCGTGGAAGGCATCATCGTGGACAAGGAGCGTGTCCATCCCGGCATGCCCCAGCAGGTGGACAACGCCAAGATCGCCCTCGTGGACTCGGCGCTGGAAGTCAAGAAGACGGAATTCGACGCCCGGATCGAGATCTCGGACCCTGCACAGCTTCAGGCCTTCCTTCAGGAGGAGGAGAACATGCTCCACACCATGGTGGACACGATCAAGGCCAGCGGGGCCAACGTGGTCTTCGCCCAGAAGGGCATCGACGACCTGGCGCAGCACTTCCTGGCCAAGGAGGGCATCTACGCGGTCCGCCGGGTGAAGAAGTCCGACATGGAGAAGCTGGGCAAGGCCACGGGCGGCCGCGTCGTCACGAAGCTCGACGAGTTGTCCAAGGAGGACCTCGGCAAGGCCAAGCAGGTCTACGAGAAGAAGATCGGCGACGACAAGATGACCTTCGTCACCGGGGCCAAGAACCCCAAGGCGGTCTCCATCCTAGTCCGTGGGGGCACGGAACACGTGGTCGACGAGGTGGAGCGTTCCATCGAGGACGCCACCTCCGTCACCTCCGTGGCCATCGAGGACGGCAAGTTCATCACGGGCGGAGGCTCCTCCGCCATGGAGGTCTCCATCGCGCTCCGCGGCTATGCCCCTAGCGTGGGCGGCCGGGAGCAGATCGCCATCGAGGCTTTCGCAGACGCCGTGGAGGCGCTGCCCAGAACCTTGGCGGAGAACGCGGGTCTCGACCCGATCGACACCCTCATTGACCTCCGCAAGGAGCACAAGAAGGGCAAGACCAATGCCGGGGTCAACGTCTTCACCGGGAAGATCACGGACATGATGGCGGAGAAGGTCCTGGAGCCCATCCGCGTCGGCACCCAAGCCATCACCTCGGCGACCGACGCCTCCGTGATGATCCTGCGGATTGATGACGTCATCGCCGCCAAGACTGGTGCTCCGATGCCGCCGCCAGGAGGCGAGGGCATGGGCGGCCCCGGCGGCATGGGTGGCATGGGAGGGGACTTTTAGGTCCCACCACGCTTCCCGGGTCCCCGGGAGACCGTTGCCTTGAGCAAGGAGGCCCCACAGCCGCAGGAGGGGCAGGACCCCGAGACCGCTGAGATCGAAGAGGAGCCTGAGGGCGCCGAGGAGGTGACCGAGGAGGCGACGGAGGACCCCGAGAAGCGCCTCGCGGATCTCCAGAGCCAGATGGCCTACCTCCAGGCGGAGCTGGAGAACCAGCGGAAGCGGGCGGCCAAAGAGCGCGTGGACCTCCTCCGGTTTGCCTCAGAGGGCGTCCTCCGTCAGCTCCTCCCTGTCTTGGAGGAGTTCGAGCTTGCCATGGAGGCCCTCGGCGACCGTGAGGATGACCTCACTGATGGCCTACGGATGGTGTACGAGAACCTGATGAAGGTCTTACGATCCGAGGGCCTGCAGGAGATAGAGGCGGACGGCCAGACCTTCGACCCCTACCTCCACGAGGCCGTTGGGTTCATCGAGGCTGAGGACGAGGCCAAGGTCATGGAAGTCGTCCAGAAGGGCTACCG
This sequence comes from Thermoplasmata archaeon, assembly GCA_046759185.1. Taxonomy (GTDB): domain Archaea; phylum Thermoplasmatota; class Thermoplasmata; order RBG-16-68-12; family JAJISG01; genus JAJISK01. Next base: position 83,457 of record JBHIBO010000001.1, read on the forward strand.
ATTGGACACGAAGATCCTTCGCCCCGCCCAGGTGGTCGTGAGCAAGAAGCAAGGTGATTCCGATGGCTAAGATGATTGGGATTGATTTGGGAACAACGAACTCCGAGGCGGCCGTCCTGCAGGGTGGTCGTCCCGTGATTATTCCCAGCGCGGAGGGGAGTTCCTACGGGGGGAAGAATTTCCCGTCCGTGGTGGCGTTCACGGAAGAAGGGGAGGTTCTCGTTGGGGAACCCGCGAAACGGCAGGCGGTTCTCAACCCCGAGGGGACGATCATGCAGATCAAGCGAAAGATGGGCACGGACGAAAAAGTGAAGGTCCGAGGGAAGTCGTACACGCCCCAGGAGATCTCCGCCCGGGTCCTGGGCAAGATCAAGGCGGACGCGGAGGCTTTCCTCGGGGGCGAGGTCACTCAGGCCGTCATCACGGTCCCGGCCTACTTCAACGACAACCAGCGGCAGGCCACTCGAGACGCGGGGACCATCGCGGGTCTCCAAGTCGAGCGCCTCATCAACGAGCCCACGGCCGCGGCCTTCGCGTATGGGTTGGACAAAGAGGAGGAGGCCAAGGTCGCCGTCCTCGACTTGGGCGGCGGTACGTTCGATGTCACCCTCATGGAGATGGGCGAAGGGGTCTTCGAGGTCGTCAGCACGAACGGAGACACGCGCCTGGGTGGCTTGGACATGGACAACGCCATCATCGACGCGATCCTCGAGGAGTTCGAGAAGAAGGAGAAGGCGGACCTCCGGAAGGACCGTAACGCCATGCAGCGCGTACGGGACGCGGCGGAGAAGGCGAAGATCGAGCTCTCGGGAACCACCACGACCACGCTGAACCTACCCTTCCTCGCCGAACGCGATGGCAAACCCGTTCACCTGGAGACGACCCTGACCCGAGCGAAGCTGGAACGGCTGGTCGAGCCTGTCCTTCAGAGGACCGTAGGTCCCATCCAGCAGGCCTTCAAGGATGCGAAATGGAAGTTCGGGGACGTGCAGCACGTCATCCTCGTCGGGGGTCCGACCCGCATGCCCGTGGTCCGGAATCACTTCAGCAAGGTGATCGGGCGCAAGGCCGAGCGCGGCATCGATCCCATGCAGTCCGTCGCTCTGGGGGCGGCCCTTCAGGCCGGCGTCCTGGCGGGGGAGGTCAAGGACATCCTCCTGCTGGATGTGACCCCCCTGAGTCTCGGGATCGAGACCCTCGGCGGCGTCTCTACGAAGCTTATTGACCGGAACACGACCATTCCCACGAAGAAGGAGCAGGTCTTCAGCACGGCGGAGGACAACCAGAACACGGTGGAGATCAACGTCCTCCAGGGGGAGCGGGCCATGGCGGCCGACAACGTCTCCCTGGGGAAGTTCCTCCTGGCGGGTATCCCCCCGGCCCCGCGGGGCATCCCCCAGATCGAGGTGACCTTCGACATCGATGCGAGCGGCATCCTCCACGTGGCGGCCAAGGATCTGGGGACGGGGAAGGAGGAGAACCTCACCATCACGGCGCCCCAGCGCCTCTCCGACGACGAGATTGACCGCATGGTGACGGACGCAGAGCAATTCGCGGAGGAGGATCGCCGACGGAAGGAGCTTGCCGACACGAAGAACCAGGCCGACAGCCTCGTCTACGCCACGGAGAAGATGCTCGGGGACGTAGGGGATAAAGTCCAGGACGCCACCCGTAAGGCCGTGGAGGAGAAGGTGGAGAATCTGAAGAAGGCCCTCGAGACCGACGACCTACAGAGGCTGAAGGAAGGGATCGAGGAACTAAACGCCGAGGCGCAGAAGATCGGCACCGAGGTTTACCAGAAGGCCCAGGAGGAACGGGCCAAGGAGGAAGCAGAGGAGTCCGGCGGTGCTTCCGATGAGGATGTCGTCGATGCGGAATTTGAGGATGTTGACGACGAGAATAGCTGAGTAAACCTTATTGCGCTCACCTTCCGTATAACGACCACCCCATGGCGAAGCGCGACTATTATGAGGTTCTCGGGGTCCCTAAGGACGCACCCGATGCCGCTATCAAGAAGGCCTACCGCCGCCTGGCGAAGGCGTACCACCCGGATCTCAACAAGGACAAGCCGAAGGAGGCGGAGGCCAAGTTCAAGGAGCTCTCCGAGGCCTACGAGGTCCTGATGGACCGGGAGAAGCGCTCCCTCTACGACCGGTACGGGCATGCGGGGGCGCAGCGGGCCTTCGGCAGCCAAGGCTTCGATTGGTCCGATTTCACCCACTTCGGCGACCTGGACGACATCTTCGGGAGCAGCATCTTCCGCGACTTCTTCGGTGGCAGCACGAGCCCCTTCGGGGGCAGCCTCTTCGATGAATTCCTTCGCCGTTCGGGGCGACCGGCCTACGGACCTTCCCGGGGTCGGGACCTTCGGATGGATCTCGAGGTGACCCTCGAAGAGGTCGCCAAGGGCGCCCAGAAGGAGATTCGCGTTCCCCATAGCGTCCCCTGCGAAGGCTGTCACGGGACAGGAGCCAGGAACGGCAACCTGACGGATTGCCCCCAATGTAACGGAACGGGCCAGATCCGGGACGTTCGTCGGAGCGGATTCAGCCAGATGATTAGCATCGCCCCCTGCGCCCACTGTGGGGGGGAGGGGAAGCTCGCCGCGGAGACATGTCCGGAGTGCAAGGGACGGCGCGCGATTCAGAAGACGTCCCAGGTCTCGGTGGCCGTTCCCAAGGGGGCCCGCGACGGACTGAGTCTCCGGGTTCTCGGCCAGGGCGAGGCCGGGGGACGCGGGGGACCGGCGGGGGACCTCTACCTCGTCCTCCATCTCAAGGAGCACGACCTCTTCCGGCGTGACGGAAAGAACGTCATCCTGGAGGTTCCCGTTACCATCTCCCAGGCCGCCTTGGGGGGCGAACTCACCGTCCCCACACTCTTCGGCACCGCCACCCTGAAGGTACCTGCCGGGACGCAGAGCCACACCCCCTTCCGGCTTCGCGGCAAGGGTCTCCCCGATCTGAACGGGAGCCGTCGCGGCGATCAGCTCGTTCGCGTGATTGTTAAGACACCGAAGAAGCTGTCAGCGGAGGATAAGAAGCTCCTGAACCGTCTTGGAGAGTCCCTCGGGAACTACACCAACTCGAAGGCGGACACCTCGTTCCGGCCGCGGTAGCCGGCGTACGTCTATAAGCGCCGGTCCGGTTGGTCCCGTCATGGGAAAGGTTCTGGGCGTCCTAACCCGGGACTTTCGTCTCTATCATGACCTGATCTCCTACCTCAAGGGGCGGGACATCCCCTTCCAGAGTCTCTCCTTCGATACGGCCGTTCCCCTGGAAGTCGGCGTCGTCCTGACCTCCTCCGAGGAGGCTCCCACGATTGACTTCCCCGTCACGGTTCCCGTGGAGGAGGTGCCCGATGCCGTGGCACGGGCCCAACTTCTGCTCCGCGGCAAGATGGCGTTTCGGGAGATCGTCATCGGCATCGATCCGGGACCTCGCCCAGGGGCGGCCGTCGTCGGCGATGGGGAGGTTGTCGATACCCGAACCGGGTCCTCGCCTGAGGCCGTCCTCGAGATCTGCCTCAGCGTCCTCGGATCCTACACGTGCGAGACCTTCCGGGTTCGGATCGGTCACGGCGACCCGACGAACCGCAACCGGATCATCAACGTCCTCAGGCGTCAAGGGCTGCTGGTCGAGATCGTCGACGAGAAGGGAACGACCCGTCGCGACGGACGAAGGGATGAGGCCCGGGACATCGAGGCGGCCATCGACATCGCCATGGGGCGAGGCGTGCGGGCGGAGACAGCCTACGAGATCCTCCCAACCCCCGGTGAGGTGAAGGACATTCAGCGGAGGAGTCGCATCCGTTCGGAAGGACGACTCACCATCTCCCACGGACTGGCGGAGAGGGTGGCGCGGGGCGAGATGACCCTCGCGGAGGCCATCCAAGCGTCCGCCACCGGAGCCCGCTGACGTTGGTTATCAGGCACAACCAGGTGACCCAAATCATCAAATAGCTTCGCTCGTGTTGAGCAGATGGGATGCCAGATCGGGTCATTCTGAAGGTCGCCGAGGCTCCTCAGTCCGACGTCGGACTCGGCCGCGCGCGGGTGGACACCCGTACTCGCATGACCCTCGGCGTCGACGTTGGGGAAATCATCGAGATCGTCGGCAAGAAGAGCACGGCCGCGAAGCTCTTCCGCACGATGCAGGAGGACGAGGGGAAGGGCATCGTCCGGATTGACGGCCTGGTCCGGCGCAACCTGGGCGTCTCCATCGGCGACAAGGTGGAGGTCAAGAAGGCCGCCGTGGACGGCGCGCAGCGGGTCACCATCGCCCCCATCATCAGCGAAGGGCACAAGGTGAGTTTCGGTCAGGGCATCGAGAACTTCGTGAAGCGGGGCCTGCTGAAGCGCCCCGTGGTGAAGGGGGATGTGGTCATCGTCCCCGGCATCGCCCTCATGGGGGGTGCACTTCCATTCATGGTCATACGCACGGCCCCGCGGGGCATCGTCCAGATCTCCGAGGAGACCTTCATCGAGATGAAAGAGGAGCCGATCAAGGAGGGGGAGATTCTCACCCCCACCATCACCTACGAGGACATCGGGGGCCTCCACGAGGAGCTCCTCCGGGTCCGTGAGATGATCGAGCTTCCTCTCAAGCATCCCGAACTCTTCAACCGCCTGGGGATCGATCCCCCTAAGGGCGTCCTGCTGTACGGCCCACCGGGCACGGGCAAGACCCTCATCGCCAAGGCGGTGGCCAACGAGGCCGGCGCCAACTTTGCTTCCATCCAGGGCCCTGAGATCATGTCTAAGTACTACGGCCAAAGCGAAGAGCGCCTCCGGGAAAAGTTCGAGGAGGCCCAGAAGAATGCGCCTTCCGTCCTCTTCGTCGACGAGCTGGACTCCATCGCCCCTAAACGGGAGGAGGTAACGGGGGAGGTGGAGCGGCGCGTCGTGGCGCAGCTCCTCACCCTGATGGATGGGCTGAGCGGTCGGGGCCAGGTCATCGTCATCGGGGCCACCAACCGGGAAGACGCCATCGATCCCGCCCTCCGGCGACCGGGACGGTTTGACCGCGAGATCGAGATTGGCGTCCCGGACCGGGGCGGACGGATGGAGATCCTGCAGATTCACACGCGTGGCATGCCCACCGAGGGCGAACCGGAGGACCGGGACGCGCTCCTGACGGAGATGGCCAGCATCACCCACGGGTTCGTCGGCGCGGACCTGGCCGCCTTGGCGCGAGAAGCCGCCATGAAGGCCTTGCGCCGCTACCTCCCTGAAATCGAGCTGGACAAGCCGATTCCCGCCGCCATCCTGGAGAAGATGCGGGTCGTCCGAGGGGACTTCAAGGAGGCCCTGAAGGAGGTCGAGCCCAGCGCCCTGCGGGAGGTCCTCGTGGAGATTCCCCGCGTGACCTGGGACGAGGTGGGCGGACTCCACGAGGTGAAGCGTCAGCTCATCGAGGCCGTGGAGATGCCCATCAAGAATCCCGACTCCTTCCGCCGCATGGGCATCCGGCCGCCCCGGGGCATCATGCTCTATGGGGCACCAGGCACGGGGAAGACCCTCCTCGCCAAGGCGGTGGCTACCGAGTCAGAGGCCAACTTCATTTCCATCAAGGGACCGGAGGTCATGTCGAAGTGGGTGGGGGAGAGCGAGAAAGCCATCCGACAGATCTTCAAGAAGGCGAAGCAGGTCGCCCCCTGCGTGGTCTTCCTTGACGAGATCGATGCCCTGACCCCCCGCCGGGGCGCCGTAATGGGGGACTCGGGAGTGAGCGAACGCCTCGTCAACCAGCTCCTGACCTCCCTCGACGGTTTGGAGACCATGGAGGGTGTCGTGACCATCGGGGCGACCAACCGCCCGGACATGGTGGACCCGGCCCTACTCCGTCCCGGCCGGTTCGATCGTCTCATCCTCATTCCCGTGCCCGACGAGAAGTCGCGGGGTGAGATTCTCAATGTGCACACCCGCAACATGCCCGTGGACACCGACGTGAAACTGGGCAAGCTGGCCAAGGAGCTCGTCGGGTACGTGGGGGCGGACATCGAGGCCCTATGTCGTGAGGCGGCTATGCATGCCCTCCGGGAGAACCGAGACGCCGTCCTGGTTCAGGCCAAGAACTTCGAGGCCGCCCGGCAGGTCGTCTTCCCCTCAGTGGACGATGAGACCGTCAAGCTTTACACGCGACTCGGGGAGGAACTTCAGCGGCGGGCGGTACAGCGACGGGAAGAGGTCCCCGCCTACTATCGCTAGTTCGGGTGACGCGTCCCGGCCCCTTCTCAGTTCGTAAGTTTCGTCGCCTTCAGGCACACCCAGGTATGTACTTTAATTGGTGTGTCTTCTTCTCCCGCCCAGGTCATGCTTCCTAGTAGCATGAAGGAGGTGAGGTTCCATGGCCGAGGAGGCCAAGGGGTAGTCCTCGCCTCGAAGATCCTGGCGAGCGCGGCCTTCCTCGAGGGCAAGGACGTCCAGGCCTTCCCCTTCTTCGGGGTGGAGCGTCGTGGCGCGCCCTTGATGGCCTTCACGCGCATCGATGACGAGCCCATACGCGTGAAATCCGAGGTGCGAAGGCCGCATTACGTCCTCGTCCTAGACGCCTCCCTGCTCAAGGCCGTCGACGTCATCACAGGTCTGCGGGAGGGGGGCCTCATGCTCGTGAACGGACCTGCCGCCCTGAAGATCGCCGCGAGCCCCGCCTACGAGACCGTGGTGTTTGACGCCACCGAGGTGAGTCTCGAGTACGGCCTCGGAAGCCGGATGGCCCCCATCGTGAACACGGCGATCCTAGGCGCCCTGTCGGCGGCGACGGAAATCGTGAGCATCGAAAGTCTCGAGAATACGATTCCTGAGTTCGTTCCTCGGAATGCCACAGCCAACGTGGGGGCCTGTCAGACGGCCCACGCCCGGATGATGGAGGAGGTGTTGATGGCTGAGTGCTGACGAGACACTCTTGAGTCTGACGGAGTCGGCCATCGCTCGGCCCAGGCGTCCCGGCCGGGCGGGAGCCCGATGGAGGACCTTCCGACCCGTCCTGGTGTACGAGAAGTGCACGAAGTGCAACCTGTGCTGGAAATTCTGCCCCGACGTCGCCGTCGACATCGATGAGATGGGCTGGCCCTGGATCGACTACGACCTGTGTAAGGGCTGCGGGATCTGCGCCCACGAGTGTCGTCCCGGTGCCCTGCTGATGGAGCGGGAGGGGTTGGAGTGAAGAAGGTCATGACCGGGAACGAGGCCCAGGCCTGGGGGGCGAAGCTCAGCCGGACCCAGGTCGTGGCGGCCTACCCCATCACCCCGCAGACCGTCATCGTCGAGACGATCTCCGACTTCATTGCCCGGGGGGAGATGGAGGCGAAGTACCTGACGGTAGAGAGCGAGCACAGCGCCATGCAGGCGTGCATCTCCGCCTCCCTGGCAGGGGCGCGTGCGTATACCGCGACCTCCTCTCAGGGTCTCCTGCTGATGCACGAGCTGTTGCATTGGGCCGCGGGGCAAAGGACTCCCGTGGCCATGGGGGTCGTGAACCGGGCGGTGGGCCCGCCCTGGAACATCTGGGTCGACCACACGGACTCCATGGCGCAACGGGACACGAACTGGATCCAGATCTACGCCGAGAACAACCAGGAGGTGCTCGACATGGTCATCCAGGGGTACCGGCTCGGGGAGGATCCAGACGTGAGTCTCCCCGTCATGATCATGGAGGATGCCTTCTACCTCTCCCACACGGCAGAGCCGGTGGACATCCCCTCCCAAGCGCAGGCGGACGACTTCCTTCCTCCCTTCCAGCCCCGACACGCCCTCGACGTCGACGAACCCATGGGCTTCAACGTGCTTGCGGGCCCCGATCTGTACGAGGAGTTCCGGTTTCAGCTCGCAGAGGCCATGGAGACGGCGTCGAACCGCGTTGAGGAGGTGGACGAGGCATTCGGGCGGACCTTCGAACGGCGGTGGGGAGGCCTCACAGAATGGTACCGGTGTGGCGACGCCGACGTGGTTCTCCTTGCCCTGGGAACGGCCGTTTCGACCTCCCGGATGGTCGTGGATGAGCTTCGAGAGTCTGGTATCAGGGCCGGACTCGCCAAGCTGCGGTTTTTCCGTCCTTTTCCGCGTGAGCAGATCCGCCAACTGGCCCAGGAGACGGGCATCCTAGCCGTCCTCGATCGCTCCTATACCGGAACCTATGGCGGCCCTCTCTATACAGAGGTTTCCGCCGCCGTTCAGGGCCTTCCCACAGCCCCCCTGATCCGGGGCTTTTATGGGGGCATCGGGGGCCGAAGCCTGACCCCGGAGGCAATTCGAGGATGTTTTGAAGCGGCTCTGCGGGCGGAGGAGAGCGGCGTGGCGTGGGCGGATCTGAAGCCGTTCGAGAAGGTGGTTTCATGACCGTACGCCTCTCCCTGCCCCGGGAGGAGCTCATGGTAGGTGGGCACCTCGGTTGTCTCGGATGCGGGGCCGCCCTCGCCATGCGATTCCTCCTCAAGGGTCTCGGACCGAGGACGATCCTCAGCATCCCGGCCTGTTGCTGGGCCGTCCTGGCGGGCAGCTATCCGAATTCGTACCTGAACGTCCCCTTCGTGAACACAGCCTTCGAGGTCACGGGGGCCTCCCTTGCGGGCATCCGAGCGGCCCTTGAAGTCCGGGGGATCGAGGACGTGGCCGTGGTGGGATTTGCCGGGGATGGTGGGACGGCCGACATCGGCCTTCAGGCCCTATCGGGCATGTTGGAGCGGGGCGATGACGCCCTTTACGTCATGTACGACAACGAGGCCTACATGAATACGGGCATCCAACGCAGCGGGGCGACCCCGCAGGGCGCCTGGACAACCACCACGCCGACCCGCGACCTCGGATCCGGGAAGCTCCAGCCGAAGAAGGACCTCATGGCTATCGTGGTCGCCCATCGCGTGCCGTACGCGGCCACGGCCTCCATCGGTTACCCCGAGGACTTGGTGAAGAAGGCCCGGAAGGCCCGGGAGACCCGGGGACCCAAGTTCCTCCACCTTTTCTGCCCCTGTCCTCCGGGCTGGCGGTATTCCTCGGAAAGGACCGTGGAGGTCGCGAAGTTGGCGGTGGACAGTCACGTCTTCCCGCTGTACGAGGTGGTGGACGGGGTCTACCACGTCACGCGGAAGTCCTCCAAGCCAAAGCCCGTCGCAGAGTATCTCTCGATTCAGGACCGCTTTGGCCACCTGACCGAGGAGACGGTTCAGGGCATCAGCGATCAGGTCGAGAGGAGCTGGGATTCGCTCCTCAAGATCGAGGAGCTCACGGCCGAGGGGCCGCTCTGGGGGCCAGGGCCCCAGGCCGCTTCCTCCTAGATTAGGCCTCCCTACCGAGAGCTCGAGGTTCGCAGATGAGACCCAAAGTCAGACGCTTTGAAGCTCCCACCGAGCGCAGAGATTTCGAGAAGGGCATTTTTCGAGGTCCTCCACCTCGGCGGCATGGCACTCGGGCACACTCGATACGAGCCGGGCTGGAAGTGGTCCGAGCACGTAGGCACGGCTCGAGGAGCGTCGCGCTGCCAGGTCGAGCACGTTGGCATGGTCCTCGCGGGTCGGGCAGTCGTGGCCATGGACGATGGGACCGAGGTGGAACTGGGCGCCGGCGACCTCTTCTACGTGCCTCCAAGTCACGACAGCTGGGTCGTGGGCGATGAGCCCTACGAATCCCTTCACTTGCTGGGGGCCACGGAATACGCCAGGTCTTCCGCGGAAGGCGAAACCCAAAGGACCCCGTCGGCAGACTAATATAGGGGAGGAGGAATCCGGCATCCCTCGGAAGGTGATGGGATGAAACGATTCGTGACTGAGCTGACAGGCAAGACCGTCATGACGAATGACGGGAGGATCCTCGGCGTCATCGACAACTTTGTAGTCGACACCCGGAACGGGCACGTCCAGGATGTGCTGGTGGCCGCCGCCGACGACGTGGATGCGCGTGCCTTTCGCGCCGATGCCCGGGGCCGCCTCCTGCTCCCGTTCCAGGGCATGCGGGCCATCCGTGATGTCGTCGTGATGGACCTGAGTTAGAGCAAAAGGCCAACAGTCTGATATAGCCCACACCCGTATCTGACGGGATGGTCAGCTTCGAAGAGATCCTGGCCCTGACCTTCCTGGTCGTGGGCCTCGTCCTCCTCCTCATAGAGGCCTCCTCGCCCGGGTTCTTCGTAGGCGTGGTGGCGACCATCCTCATTGTGCTGGGACTACTAGGCCTCTTTGTCCCAGGCTTTTTCACCTCCCCCCTCGCCCCCATCACCGTGATTGTGGTCGGGGCCCCCGTCACTTATGTCACGATCCTCCTCTACCAGCGCCTGGCCCCCCCTTCACCGCCGACGACTACGGTCGGCGAATCCCTCATCGGGAGACGGGGTCGGGTCGTGCGTCGGGTGATCCCGGACTCCATCGACGGCAAGGTCAATATCGACCACCAAGTGTGGAGTGCGACCTCGGAGGAACCCATCGAAGAGGGGGAGCGCGTCCGGGTGGTGGACAGCCGCGGCGTTCATGTCGTGGTCAAGCCTTGGGAGGCAGCGAAGGCCCCTGAGGAGGCCACCCAGGCAGAGGAGAAACAGGAGGAATAAAACTGACATTGGGGGAGAATTGGAACGTGCTCCAGGTGGACATCGGCGCGCAGATTCCGGGGGAGGTCATCCTCGCCCTGACGCTGCTCGTACTGTTTGTGGTCATCGTCCTTTTCATCACGGCGGTGCGGATCGTCCAGCCCTACGAGCAGGGGCTCGCCGTCGTCTTGGGGAAGTTCAAGAGGGTGCTCAACCCAGGGTTCAATCTCGTGGTTCCGTTGGTGACCCAGGTCATCAAGTTGGACCTCCGGACCCAGGTCTTGGACGTTCCGCGGCAGGAGGTCATCACAAAGGACAACTCGCCCACGAACGTGGACGCCATCATCTACATCAAGGTCATCGACCCGAAGAAGGCCTACTTCGAGGTGACGGACTACCGGCTCGCCACCGTTGCGTTGGCCCAGACGACTCTTCGGTCCATCATGGGCGACATGGAATTGGACGAGATCCTCTACAACCGGGAGCGGATCAACCTCCGTCTCCGGGACGTGTTGGACACGGCCACCGACGCCTGGGGTGTCCGGGTCGAGGCCGTGGAGATTCGGGAAGTGGACCCCCTCCGCACGGTCAAGGCCGCGATGGAGGAGCAGACCGCGTCCGAGCGGCAGCGCCGCGCGGCCATCCTGCGGGCAGACGGAGAGAAGAAGTCCGCCATCCTGGTGGCCGAGGGGGACAAGCAGGCTCGCATCCTGGAGGCGGAAGGCCTCCGTCAGGCGAAGATCCTCGAAGCGGAGGGGCAACGCTTGGCTATCATCCTAGAGTCCCAGGGCGAGTCGCAGAAGCTCCGCATCCTGTCTCTCGGTGCGGCGACGCTGGACACGAAGGCTATCGCCGTCCTGTCGATGGACACGCTGAAGGCGGTGGCCGAAGGGGAAGCCACGAAGATCATCTTCCCCTTCGAGGTCAGCCGCATCGTCGAGGGGATCTCCGACTATCTGGGCGTCACCAAGAAGGTGCCCGAGAGGGAGATTTCGTCCTTCGAAGAGCTAGAGGAGCTCATGGGGCAAGCCGACGACGTGCTAGGCCCCATCCCCAAGCGGGAGGAACTGGCCCAGGATCTGAAGGTTGCGGAGAGGGAGGCAGACCGGGTCGCGGCCGAGGCATCCAGGACCACTGTGGAGGGAGCCTCCGAGGACGCGGGCGAGGACACGGGGGAGGACTAGAGGAGGATCCGCTTCTCTTCCTTCACCGTGTTCAGCACCAGCTGGGTGTACGTCCGCTCCACGTAGGGGAGGGCCAGGACCCTCTTGATGAAGGCGTCTAGGTCGCGCGTGTTTCGGAATCTCGCCATCACAATGGAGTCCCAATCCCCCGTCACATCGTACACCCCGTAGACCCGGGGGTCCTCCGCGATCTTCTCCTGCACCTCCAGGAGCTTTCCTCTGGAGATCTGGAGTCCGACGACCACGGGGAGGTCGAACCCCGTCTTCTCCTGGTCGATGATAGGGGCGTAACCGGTGATGATGCCTTCCTTCTCCAGGCGGTGAATCCGATTGGACACCGTGCTGGTGGAGATCTTCAGCTGCCGCGCCAGGTCCCGGTAGCTCTGCCGCGCATCGCGGTTGAGCAGCCGCAGGATTTCGAGATCCAACTCATCCCATTCCACGGCTCCCTCGCCCATGAGGGCGTCCCAACGAAGCGCGGGCTTAACCCCTTTGCCCGTCCGGGATCAGTAGTACTGACCGAACTCGCGAGCCAGCTCCCGGAGCCGACGGATGCGCTCCTCCAGAGGTGGATGGGTGGAAAAGAGGCGGACCAGGGCGGAGCGGCGCCGGAAGGGGTTCACGATGAACAGGGAGGCGCTGGCAGGGTTTCCCCGCTGCATGGGTCGGCGTCGGTTCGCGCTCTCCAACTTCTCCAGTGCTCGGGCAAGATGGAGGGGCTTGCGCAGGGTCCGACCTCCGACCTCATCGGCCCTGTACTCCCGGGTCCGGGAAATGGCCAGCTGGACGAGAATCGCGGCGAGAGGCGCCGTGATGCCGATGACGAGAAGGAGCAGAAGGGCACCTTGGTTCCGCTGACGGAAGAGGCCCCCCCATAACGCGACCCGGGCCATGAAGGCGATGGCCCCTGCCAGGGTAGCCGAGACCGTCATCACGAGGATGTCCCGGTCTCTGATGTGAGCGATTTCGTGAGCTAGGACACCCTCGAGCTCCTCCTCCGGCAGGAGAGTGAGAAGGCCCGCGGTCACGGCCACCACGGCGTTCTTCGGGTTGCGGCCCGTGGCAAAGGCGTTGGGGGTGGGGGAAGAGATGAGGGCGACCTTGGGCATGGGGAGGTCTCCCATCTGCGCGACGCGGCGGACGGATCGGTACAACTTCGGCGCTTCCTTCTCCTCCACCACCTTCGCCCGGTAGGACCGGAGCACGATGCGGGCACCGCCGAAGTAGGCGATGAGGTTCATGACCGCGGCGAGGCCAAGGAAGATGGCCGCGCCGAGATACCACTCGTTGGCGAAGAAGCCTCCCAGGAGCCAGCCGATGAGGCCGAAGAGGGCGAGCAGGAGAAGGAATAACCCCGCCGTTCGGAGTCGCCCAGCCATCGTCATTTCAACGGGGGCTGCGGATAAGAAGCTGAGGGAGGGTGGAAGCCTTGGAGGGTGTGTCAACTCCCGGCGAACATGTCCTCTGGGATGCCATGTACCTCCGTGACGTCGAAAGTGCCCGAAGGTAGGATGCGTTGGACCTCCGTGGGGGGCACCTCGAAAGTGTCGGAGAGGGCTCGGACTAGGTCCTTCGAGTGAAGTGTCCCGGCAGGTTTGGCGAGGAGGTAGCGGCCGGAGAGGGCACGCAGGGCTACCGGGTCGCCCCCGATGATCCTCCTGTGCCCCTCCACCTCCACTTCCCCGACGCCCATGACCAGTTCCAGGCTGTGGACGTAGTTTCGCTTCCCGCGAATCATGAAGGATCCCCTCTTGAGGTACTCACCGGACTCGGCGGTCTTGCTCACCTGGTCCGGAGTGACCCAGAAGGCACTCCCCGATCCCAGACCGAGCTTCCAGGCCTTGGAGTGAACCAGGGCGAAGCGGCTGGCTTCCCGCAACGTCTGCTCGTTCGCTTCGGCGCCCTCCTTCACTACGACGCTCGGGGCCCCAGTCAGATCTGCGTGCACATACCGGTCTCCTGGGTTCAAGTGCTTGCGCACCAATTTCTCGTTCGACCGAGCATCCCGGCCGCCCAGAATGAGGACCCGTTGACTGGATAGTGTCCACCGATACGTATCAAACCAGAAACGCTTCGAGGGGGGGTACGCCGCCTTCTTCTCGCGCTTCCGTGCCGATTTCTGGACGCGTCGTAGCTCGTGGCGGCTCTCTGCGAGGGCCGCTTCGATGCGGACCCCTCTGTCGGTGAGGGCCTTCTTCTGCTCGTAGAAGCGCTGGGCATTCTCGTCGACGCTCTCATCATAGTGGAGTTCCAGGGATGTCTGACCCGCGCGAACGGTCAAGGTCTTGTGTTCCAGGTCCAAGCCGTCGCGAATGCGTCCCTCTCGCGCCAGAAGGAGCTGGCGATCCACCTCTTGGTAGTGGGCGTACAGGTAGCCCGCCGCCCGATCGGCCATCTCTGCTTCCTCCAGGGATTCCGTCAGGGTCCGCTCCTGCCGTCGGATGCGGCGTTCCACGCGAACGACGGCCGGATCGGCCTTCTCTTCCTCCGTCGGTACGAGAGAGGCAACGTAGGCTCCCAGGGCCTCGCTCATCGTGGCATAAGGACGGACCTCGTGCTCTTCATAGACCATCAGCGGGAACGGAATGACGTCGATGGGCCGGTCCTCCACAACCATCCCGGGGGAAGGGGATTCAAGCTGCCCCAGCAGTGCCTGGAGCTGCTCGTAGAGGACCGTGACCTCCCCCTCCTCGAGCTCCTCCACAGCGCGGTTTTTCGAGAGGCCGGCCCGGGTGCAGAGCTCGTCGGCGTACAGCCGCCCCAGGCCCAGAGTCGTTGCCAGAATCTTCACCAGGGTTCCGGTCCGCCTCCCGAGGGAGGCTGCAAAATCGACCCGGCTCAGTTCGAGGAGGTTCACCCCCTCCGGGGGGAACGCGTAGGGGATGCCTCGCCGCACCTCTCGGGCCTTCCACTTCCCGCCTGCAAGGGCCACCTCGATCTCTCCTTCCTTCAGCAGGAGCAGATTCCCTCGGCCGAACATCTCGAAGACCAAGGTCCCGGGGGTTTCCCTCTCCCATTCCAAGAGGAGAATGCGATCGAACCCGCGTTGGGACACTTCGCGGATGCGGGCGTTGCTCAACGCCCTCCGGAGGGACTGGGCAAAGGGCGGAGGCTGCGCCGGCTTCGGAAACCCTTCGCCGAGGAACAGCCATCGTCCCGGTTGTACGAAGAGTTCGATCCTGCCTCGCTGTGGGATGTTGAAACGGAAGATGAACGATGGCCCGTCCTGGTAGACCTTGTCCAGGTAGGCGCCGCGGAGGGCCTGCAACTCCTGGGCGAGCAGGTGGATGTCGAAGCTGGTCAACGCCTCCTTCACGGGCCAGAAAGGTCTAGGGCGTTACTTAAGCGTGGCTCGCCGACCGGCGCGCTAAAGCTATATCGCCAGGTCTCTTGAGTCCCTCCGCGCCGTTGTGGCTCAGCCTGGTAGAGCGACGCCTTGGTAAGGCGAGAGGTAGAATGTCCGGTCACTTGGACGTGGCCCTCTCCCCAGGAAGGCGTAGGTCGGGGGTTCAAATCCCCCCAACGGCTCTCACTCTCTAGGAGAGACGCAGCCACGGTCAGGTCGATTCCGAGCGGGCCTGCGAAACGGTCAGACGGACATACATCCCGTTGGGAAATACAAGCAGCACCCCCTCAGTGGCAAGGCACTCAGGGAGCCGCAATGGGAGCCTGTGACGTTGCTCGGCCTTCATCCCCGTGAGAAAATCGGCAGTTGGCTAATAAGGTGTCTGCCCAATCAGCCGATACCTATGCCCACCCAATCTCTGACCGAACGAGCCGACATATTGGGGATAGTAGTGAGAGGTCTCCCCATCTTCATCGCCTTCCTGATTGGCGCAACGGGAACTCTCTTCATTACTGGGACATCAAGTACGGCCAGCTTGAAGGCTTCGGGGATATACTCTTTTGGTATCACTGGCCGAGCATGACTACCTTTGCGGACCCTCCTTACTACGTGGACAAGATTAACAACCACGAATTCTATGCCAGGAGGTGACTAGTCGTGGCGAAGAGAAGGAGGAGGAAAGTGGAGGCGAACCTCAGGCGAGGTGGCACCCGGAATCACCGTTTCAAGGACAATCGTTATCTTGCCTTCCTTGTGGTTCCGCTCGGACTTATTATCCTCTTTGGCTTGACTGCCTCTCCCAGCGGCTCGACGAATTCCGACTATCGGCTCGGAGACTACACGGACTTCATAGTAACGGGCGACCTGCTAACCGACGAGGCTGCCACGCTTAGCATTCTCGTCCCCTCGTCCGTGCCCGATGGCCTCCGCCTGGCTGGCATCGTGCGAAGCTACGCCTTTGAGGGCACACTCTACCTGGTCTACGCCTCCGCACCGCTGACATCTGGAACGTTCAGTCTCCAGGGAGTCCTGCGCTCCGGTAGCATCGTCGTGATTGAACAGCCTGCTACTCCAAGAACGAATGAACAGCGGGAGGCGTTCGTCAAGTATTCTATCGAGGAGGCGGGAGGCATGGTCGAGAGAGTCGAAATTAACGGTTACCTCGGGTTAGTGGGCAGCGGTGAAATACCGCAAATTAGATGGTGGCAGGGTGGCCTGGAGCTGTTCGTTCTCGGCCACTTGACAGGCGCAGAATTGCTAACGATTGCTGAATCAGTTCAACTTTCGTAGTGCGGCGAGCCCCCGAGCCTCAAGGATTTGTGGGCTCTTTCCTTCTGCCTCAATATGAAGAGGGCTATCAGCGTCAATGCGCCGGATACCCCAACGCCAAGGGGGAGACCCCAGAATCCTAGTGCCGAGAGGTTTGCAAAGGTGTTTGCGAAGACAAGATTGCCCACAGCGAACAGTAGTTGACCAGATAATGCGGAGCGAGATCGTGGATGTCACGACCGTGCAGGAGAGACTGGGCGTCTCCTAGGATCGACCCCGATAAGCCAAAGACCACGAGGGGAGAGACCGCCCTGAGGAGGGCGCCTCTGGTCGTCGCGGGAGGAATGCTGATCCTGGCTGTGTTCGGGAGCCTGATGTCCCTTGCAGCGCCCGTGTCCATTACTGTGCCCTTCTCCTTTACGTCCGTCTCCGACGCCGATCTCGATGGCGATCCGGCCACCGGGGTCTGGGACGACGCCCTCTCTGTCGTCATTCCTCTGGAGAACGCAGCTGCCCCTCCGTACGGGACGGCGACGCTCCGCGCTAAGCACGACGGCAGCAACCTGTACGTCCGAATCGATGGCTTCATCGACGTCGCCTGGGTGAGCGCCACCGACACCCACTTCTGGCTGGGATTCGTGGTGTCCCCAACAGGAACTTCCCACCATGGCGGCGGCCCATGGGATGGGGTATTCTTGGGTCATCCACGCTACGCACAACAGCCGACTGCCACCGACACGAATGGCTTCAGCAGGCCACCGAGTAAGGACGCGTCTCAGGATTGCGTCGGCTTCATGGGGACCACAGGAACCGAAGCCCCGTATGCTTACACGGCGGAGTGGAGGCGGCCGCTCAGCAACGGTGACTCGCAGGACCTATCCTATCAAGCCGATGGCATGACGACCTACAACTTCGTCGTGACGACTGATTCTGACGGTCGAGGGAGCAGCGGCGGGACCATCTCCCACCTTCGGATGACCAACCTAAACACGCTTCGGATCGCCCGGGCGCCTTCGCCCCCAGTGGCAGCCTTCACCTTCACGCCTTCGAACCCGGCCGTCGGACAGACCGTGACCTTTGACGGCTCGGTCTCTTCCGATCCCGACGGGACGATCGTGTCCTTCGCCTGGGGCTTCGGGGATGGCGCGACGGCGGACGGCATTACTGTCGAGCACGCGTACACCGTTGAGGACATTTACACCACTACGCTAGATGTGACAGACGATGACGGGCAGATGGCCAGCACCTCCAGGCAGGTACTCGTCTCCAACACGCCTGACACGACCAATCCTTCGGTCCAAATCATCTCCCCTCCTGACGGCGCGACCCTGTCCTCCACTACCGTGACTGTCACGGGGACCGCGTCCGACGATGTCTTCCTGGAGAGAGTTGAAATTGGCACCGACAAGACGGACTGGGCGCTCGCCTCCGTGACAGGGTCGTCATGGTCGGGAACCCTCACCCTTCGGGAAGGGCAGACCACGATTCATGCCCGGGCCATCGACATCTCGGGCAACGTCGGTTCGACGAGCATCTTGGTGACGGTAGTCATCCCTCCCTCGCCGGCCGACCTCCTACTCTCGCCCCTCGCCGTCGGTGCGCTGGCGGCGGCAGGGGCGGTTCCTGTGACGGTCTTCCTCGTGCTCCGTTATCGACGACGCAAAGGATAGCGAAGGGAAATAGCAGCCACAAGGCACAGTTCCTTGACTAGGTCCTCTCGTTTGTGATCGACTACTCATCACCGACCTTTGGAACGACGTAGGTTGACCACTCCCGTCCTCGAATCCCACCTTTTTCGCGACTCCGCGAGAGGCCAGGTTCGTCTCCCCGACACTCCAGATCGGCGTCAGGCCTCTCTCCTGGACCTTCTCCGCCACCATCGACAGCGCTGCTGCCGCGTAACCACGTCGCCGATATGGCTCGAGGGTGTGTCCGCCGACGTCAGCGAATCTCCGTGTAAGGGCGCTCGTCAGGATGATAGACACGACTTGGTCATCGATGACCGCGCCCGCGGCGAATCCCTCGCGCAAGAGGAATTCCGTGTCTTCGAACCCCGCACTCCGCACAGCCTTGTCAGACCCGTCCCATTGTTTCATCTGGTGAGTGGGCCCAACGCGTTCGCACCCTCGAACCCGCAGTCACTTAGGACCTTGGAAGCTAAACGCCGAATCTAGCGTCCTTGATGCGGTAGATCAGCGGCCTCTGGCCTCAGCCCGAGAAGCTACTTTACGAGGCTCTTGCCCTTCTGGGTTATCACGTATTTGCCCTTGATGGGGCTCTCCACCAAATTGTCCCTCTTCAGGCCGCGCAGTTTGCCCAGAACGGTTCTCCAGTTGATGCCTGCCTGCTTCCCGATGTCGCCACACCCAGAAGGTTCATCCAACTCCTCAAGAGCCTTCAGTATCGCCGTTTCCACTTCTCCGACGTTGGACATCTAGACAACTGCGAGCCGAGGTACGTCTGGGAACTTAAGGCTTCACACGAGCTGGATGACTCATGAAGTTTTTGTGGGACCTGAGAGCCCCTGTTCAGCAATATCCTACCGCTTCCTTCCCTTGGCTGGACGGATGTGTTTTTCGGGGAGGAGGAGACCCGCGCCTGCCTCCACATGTCGGCTATTCCAGGGATGAACCTTTCATACGGCTCCCGGCAACGGCTCTGTCCCCGGACCACTTTCGCCGACCCGCTCCGGCACTTTATATGGTCCTCGGAGTTCTTCCAAGGGGGACATCCACGGAACCGTCTTCTCTCTCCGCTTCACCACTCTCGAGGCTGACTGCGGGAGCCCCGCCTTTGGCGCTCCCCGAGGGGACGGCGGATCTCCGACTGCTCGCCCTGTACCCGTTCCTCCCCGAGGCCTCCCGGTACATCCGGGAGCACGGATTGTCGCTAGAGGAGGTCCTCGATCACCGCGCTTTCCGGGCCGCTCGGAGACTCGCTCGCGAACGAGTCTTCAGTTCCTTGAAAACAGGGGACCTGCCCAATCCACCTCTCGCCCGGTCGGCAGAGTGCTTGGCGGCCCTCTACAGCTATCCCTTGGCACGCATGCTCGTCTCGTGCGTCGGTGATGGCTTCCTCGCTCGCCGGTACGCTCTGGCCGAGGCTGACCTGGCCCGCCGCCGACTGGCCCGTGAGGAGGACGAGTTTCTCATGGCGGTGAGTCGCGCCCTCGGGCTGGATGTGGTCCGTGATGGCGCTTTCCGTGTCCACTTCGCCGACTTCCTCCGTGCGACGCGGCAGCTTCGGGGCAAAGAGTGGAAGCTCATCAACCAACCCGTCCAGGACGGTTCTGTCCTTCTGAGCCGGAACCGCTTCCTGCGGGTGGTCGAGGGACGCCTACGCAACCGCTTCGAGAGGGACCTCCCCCTGGAAGTCAACCACACGCTTCTCCGGGCCTTCGAAGAGGAGGTCATCGAGCTTCGGCAGGCCTTACGTGAGCGCCACGCCAAGCTTCATGGCGAGGACCTGGGGGCCATCCGGGTCACCAACTTCCCGCCGTGCATGGAGAAGCTCCTCGCGGCTGTCCTCGCCTCCGAGAACGTCTCCCATCCGGGACGGTTCGCCCTCGTCTCGTTCATGAACAACATCGGCCTCGGCTTCGAGGAGATCTACCAGATCTTCGCCTCCGTGCCCGACTTCCGGGAGAGCGTCACCCGGTACCAGATCGAGCACATCACGGGGCAGATTTCGAGCACGGTGTATACGGCCCCCGAGTGCAGCACGATGCAGTCGTACGGTATCTGCCCTGGCCCCGACCGGCTCTGCCTCACCATCACCCACCCCCTCAGCTACTACCGGGTGAAGGGCCGAAAGTCGCGCCGGCACTCCCCGGAGCCCACCTCGGAACCCGCCGAGACGTCCTAAGTCGGACGGCGTCCCGAGAGGCGCCTCCAGGCGTCCACCATCCGCTGGACCGCCGTCACGTTCCCCAGGACGCCGAAGAGGAGCAGGGCGTACTCCATCATGAGGAAGCTCACGACACCGGCGCCCAGGAGCAGGGTCGCGTCAGGGTCGAGGAACAGGTGCAGGAGGAGGACCACCAGGAGGATCACGAGGCGGTCCGCCCGTCCGAGGAGGCCCCCGTACAGGCGTCCGATCCCTACGGCCTGGGCCTGGGTGCCCACGTAGCTCGTTAGAAGGACCCCCAGGAACCCGAAGAGGGCCACCTCGGGCCGGGCATAGGGGCTGAAAAAGAGGCCCGTGAGGACGAGGACGTCGGCGTAGCGGTCGAACACGTGGTCCAGGAAGTCCCCCCGCGGGGTGGCAACGCCCCGGAGCCGCGCCACCTTGCCGTCCAAGGCATCGAGGAGGGAGCTGAGGGCGAGGGCCACGAAGGCGAGGGCCAGGGCAAGGATCCCGGGGATGAAGTGGGCCAGGTACAGGAAGAGGCCGGTCAATCCCGCCGTCGCGAGGCCGGCCCAGGAAAGGGCGTCGGGATTCACGCGCTGGAGCCGGATGGCCAGGGGCGTGAGGAGGCGGTCGGCGAATCCCCGATAGCTGTCGAGCACCAATGTCGTCACCCCTGTCCTGTCAAGCTCGGCCCCCCCGTCTCCCCGGTGCATGAGGACCGGCGGGGGAATCGACCCGGCCGCTCGAGCATCTTGGGATTTAAGTCAGTTCCGCCGTCATGTCCCATGCCGCCACTCGCGGTAGGCGAAATAGGAGATCCCGGAACCAAGGCGGAGAGGAGGGCGATGGGAACGAGGGGGAAGCGTTCGGTATCTCGGGGCGGTTCCCGCAGCCCGTAGACCCCCGTCCTCTCGTAGAACCGGGCCCAACCAGACCAGAACGCGATCCTCGAAGCGACCTCTGGGAGGCGTTCTCCCTCGCCAGCGCCACTGTGTGCCCCTATCAGACGTGAAGGCCGTGAGCAGGGGGGCCCCTCAGCGCACGGGCCCCTAGGGAATCGCTGGAGAAAATAGGCTGAGCCGCTATCTCTGACCGGCCCTAGCTTACGCTGGGTGTTGGAAAGAAAGGAAAGTGGGGAGAGGGGGGGGGGCCCTACTCCCGACTAGCGACGTGTCCACCAGACAATGGCGGCCAGGACCACGAGGATCACGATGGCCGCGATGATCGCCCCGATGTCGAAGAAGGGCGACGGCCGCGGCTCAACGCTTCCCACGCGCTGCTCGCCGAACACGCTGGTGCTGCTCGCCCCGTCCTCGAAGCCCGCCGCAGAAGCGGTGGCGCTGATCTGGAACTGGGTGCGTACGCCCACGTCGGCGGTGAAGCTCGTGGCGAAGGTGCCTCCGGAGCCCGTGGTGCCGCTCTTGCTCGCGAGGGCACCGCCCGTCCCGCTGACGGCCAGGGAGACCGATGCGCCCGAGACCGTTGCTCCCGCCCCGTCCCGAACCGTCACCGTGATAGAGGCCGTGTCGTCAGGTCCAACCGAGACCATGTCGGCGGCGACGGTGACCACCAGGCTGCCGATGTCCGGCCGTACGGTCATGGACGCCAAGACGCGGTCGCCCACGTACCCGGTCTTTGTGGCCTCGAGGGTCAAGGCGACCTCCGTGGCTCCAGAGACGCTGGGCGCCGTGAAGGTCATGGAGGCGCTGCCGGTGGTGTCCGTCAGACCCGAGGTGACCTCGGTCCCGCCCGCTAGAAGGCGAACGCTGACGCTGGCCAAGCCGACCTGATCCTGGTCCACGGCTCGGACCAACGCCGTGACGTCACTCCCCGAGGTGGCACCCAAGGGGACGATGTCCAGGCTGGCGGAGAGCGAGCCAATCTGAGGCTGGTGGAGGTTGAGGTAGGTCCAGAAGTTGTTGAGCCCGCCGGGCATGTTGACCCAGCCGTCGAAGACCCCACGCGCCGTCGCCTCGATGGCGTCGAAGTGGAGGACGGGGACGGCGATCGCCTCCTTCAGGGTGAACCACTGGATCCAATCCACCTCGGCCTGCCGGTCCGCCATGTCCGCGGCCGCGTTGGCGTCGTCCAGAGCCGTATCGAGGGTCGCGTTCGAGTACCCGAAGGCATTGAGAACCCCTGACGTGTGGTAGTAGTCCCAGAGGAAGCCGGGATCGAGGGTGGTGGCGAGGTTAGCCACGAAGAGGTCGAAGGGGCCGCTCTGCAAGCGTGCAGGCAGGCCGGCCGAAGGGACCTGTTCGAGAGTGGCGTCGATTCCCATCCGACTGAAGAGATCTCGGATGGCGTCCTGAATGGTGAAGATCCGCGCATTCTCCGTCACCGGGATGCCCACGATGTTCACGCTCAACGGGGAGCCGTCCGGCATCTCCCGCAGGCCGTCTCCGTCACGGTCAAGGTAGCCCGCGTTGTCGAGGATCTGCAGCGACGGTGTCAGGAGCGCGCTCGATCGGGGGAAGGCGTTGATGAGCACCTGGTACACGGGGACGTTGTGATTGTACCATGGAACGTTCTCGTCGATGATGAGCGTCCGCGAGCGGTCTGTGGCGGGGTGAATGATCTCGTAGAGGATCGGGTTCAGGGTCTTGGCAAGGGCCTGCCGAAGGTCGGAGTCAGCCACGGGATTCCCTGCGGAAAGGTTGAAACCGACGGTCAGGTGGGTCAGGCCGGGGTTGTTGATGATGGTTGCGTCGGTCAAGAGGCTCTTGTTCTCCCCGTCAACGTCGATGACGGCCGACGGCTCGTCCACCCCGAGAGTCTCGCCAATGAAGTCGAGGTTTCCGCGGAGCAGCTCAGTCGCCGCGGCGGTCCGGTCTGCGTGGAGGGAGAACGTGACCGAGTCAAGGAACGGGGTCCAGTAGTGGTCGGCGTTCCGCTCGAGCGTCACGGGCATCGTGGTTGTCATGGGCGTGAAAGGTCCGCTCCCTACCGGGGCGTTGGTTACTCCCGTTCCGTCCTTGACGATGGGCAAGGTCAAGCCCTGCCCAAATAGGAGGCCCGCGCCCGTGGCGGAGGTCAGGTTCACCTGGCTGCCGAACGACGTGATCGCCAGGTCCGTCGGGACCATGCCGCGCGAGGTGTACTCGGTGTAGGAGTAGACGACGTCCGAAGCGCCGAGGGAGCTACCATCGTGGAACTCCAGGTCAGTCCGGAGGGTCACCTCAATCGTGTTCCCCACGATGCTCCAACCTGAGGCCGCCCATGGGATGGGCACTAGGTCCGCCCCGATCCGGGCGAGGGAGTCGTAGACTAAGGGAATCGCGTCCCAGCTGGCGTCGTTGGTGGCGGTGAAGGGGTTGAGGTCGACGCTCTCTGTCACCCCAACCCGCAGGTCGCCCCCGAAGAGGCCGGTGAGCTCGTCTACGGCCCCCCGAGCCGGGAGGGCCGCCAGGCTGGCGATGAGCACCCCGACCAGGAGGATGGTAGCGACCCCTAGGCCGCCGAGATCTCGTCTCATGTCCCTCCCTCCTTAGGCGGTTCCATCGCCGGCGGCCGCCCACCCCGCATCCGCAACCCGCCGATGATCAGGCCCAGAACGAGGGCCACCACCGCCAGGATGGGGAGCAGGATGAGACCCACGGATGCCACGGTGACACCGGTAGGCACGTAGCTCACCGCGGCCGCGATGGTCTTGGTGTTCCCGGCGGTGTCCGTAGCCTCCACGAAGATCTCGTTGCTCCCGAAACTCAGGGCGATGTCTGTGGAGAACTGGCCACCGGCTGCGGGAACGGGCTGGCCGTTGACGGTCACGAAGTTGACGCCGCTCTCCACCGTCCCCGAGACCGTGACCGTGGCGCTCGCCGTCTCGCTCGGGAGGGCGTCGAGGGCCAAGACAGGTGGCGTACTGTCGCGCAGGACCGTGAGGCTGGTCGACGCCTGGTTGCCTGCCGCGTCCGTTGCTACGATGGCGATGGCGTTGCTGCCCTCGACCAACGTGATCGTGACCTCGAAGGAGCCGTCCGCTCGGACTACCGTGTCCGCTCCACCAACGGTCAGGGCAACGGGCTCATCGACGACACCGGAGATCACCGTCGCTCCGCCATTCGTCAGCAGGCCCGCGGAACTGAGGAGCTGCGAGATGGCGGGTGCGGTCTGGTCGGAGGTCACGGAGACGGTTGTTGAGGCCACGTTTCCGATGGCGTCCGTCGCGGACACCCCGATGGCGTTTGCGCCTTCTGTGAGACTCACGACGGCGGAGAAGCCACCCACCGCGTCGACCGCTACGGTCTGGCCGGCCACGACAACCGTCGCCCCCGGCTCAGTGACACCCGTCAGGGTGATGCTGGAGGCGGAGGTGGCGAAGCCCGGGGGCGGGGACGTGATGTCCAGCCTCGGGGCTTCCGTGTCGATGACGAATGACCACTCTGTCGAGTCCAGGTTGCCGGCGAAGTCGCCCGCCTCGACCTTCATGGTGTGCACGCCTTCCAGCAAGGGTTGCGCCGGGACAAACAGGACGGAGCCGACGGGATACCCGTCGTTGGTGTCGTGAGGCACGCTGATGGAAGCCTGGGTCGTGATGTCGACGCCATCGAGCCAGACGCGAATCGTCTGTTCGTCGATCTCCCCATCCCGGGCGATTGAACCCGCCTGAGGATCGTCAATCTGAACGAAGACGCCCGGGGTCGGGTCCGAGACGGTCGATCCGGCCGCAGGTACGTGCGCGCTAAACGACGGCGGCGTGATGTCGTAGCTGAAGGTGATCGTAATCAGCTGCGTCAAATCGAACGGCGCGTTCCCGGGACTCAGGAAGAGGAAGTTCGTGGAGACGCCTTCCGCGAAGTCCGGCGCGAAGCTCCAGGCGACGTCGATGGATGTCGTCGTATCCGGCGGGAGAGTAACCTCCGGAACCTTCCCCGCCGAGAAGGCGGAAACGGCCCCAATGGCGTTGATCTCCACGGTCATGTCGAAGGTCGTCGCGCCCGCGGGAACGGACCATCCATGGACGGCGAGGAAGTACCGGCCATTGGCGGGCAGCGTGAGGGTGATCGATTCGATGGCGGTGGGGGTCGTCGATGATGCAACGATGGGGTCGGTGGGATCGAGGACCCCGTCGTCGTTCGCGTCGAACATGGCGAAGAGGTCGAGGTCGTCTGCCGCCTGACCTACGACACCTGCCACTATAGCGATAACGCTGACCAGGTTCCGCTCCTGGACAAAGCTGGCCGTGTACGGGTCGTTCGGATCGTCCTGGAGGACGGTCTCATCCTCAAACGTCTCGATGGTCGTTTCCGTCACGGCCGTAGCTAGCCCGCGAACAGCCGGAATCTCCGTGTCCAGCTGGAGGTCATAGGTATCTCCGGCCACGACGTCAAACCCGGCGGCGTGGACCCAGTATGTTCCCGGGAGCGGATCCTCGAGGGTCGCCACTTCCGGATTCGATATCCCGGAGGCATCGGTCCCGATCATATTGTCCGCCGCCGTGTATGTGCCATCACCGTCCGCGTCGTAGAAGATGCCCATGTCGATGTCGCTCCCGAAGGAGAGGGTCCAAGTCGCCTCGGCCGTGTCCTCTGCGATCTCCGTTCTCGTGATGTTCGGCGCATTGAACAGGTAGTCCACGTAGGCACCACCCGTATACGGGTAAGGATCGATGGACAGGCCCGTCCATGCCTCCGTCTTAACCTCCGTCCGAATCTCAGCGGGGTTGAGTGGGTCGCGCTGGATGGCGCCCCGGATCGGCACGTTGGCCGTCACCGAGACGGGGGCTACACCTGCGATGTCATTGGTGGATACCCGCACGTCGTTCGAGTTGACAGTAAGGATGCCCACGTTCCCACTCATGGACTCGGCGGGCTCGGTCGTGAGCAGAGCCTGGACTTTGATGAAGAAGAGGCCCGAAACGACATCGGAGCTGAGGAACTCCCAGAACGGTTCCACCGTGGCCACCGCGTCCGGAGACCTTGCCGTGGACTTGAGCAGTTCGAAGGTACTCGGCCCGTAGATGGTGTCGTTCGTCCAATCGGCATCGGGGATGGCGTGGAACGCAAGGATCTCGGCGTCCGAGCTGATGTTGCCCCAGTTGAGGTTGTAGAGCATCTTCTTGTTGTCCCCCGTCGCGGGCGCAGTGTCCAGCCAGAACCACCGAGCATCGCCACCCGCGCTGTCAGAGGACGCGGGGTTGAAGGCGTTCGGCTCGTACAGGGTGCCCTTCGTGAGTCCGCCGCCGAAGTTGAATGGAAGCTCGGTCACGGGTACGTTCACCAGTACCGGGATGGTCGAGGTGGAGGTACCATCATTGTAGTAGATGGCGCCCTGGTAGGATCCTGGGGCGGTTCCCGCGGGTACCGTCAGGTTCGCTGTAACGTTCCCGCTGGCTCCGATGCCCAGGTCAAGGCTCGTCTGGTTCAGAGAGAGCCAGGACCAGTCCGTACGCTCGTAGAACTCCACATAAAGGGTGACCGGGGTGGGCGTGCCGTCAGAGGTACCGAACAGCGCGCCGTGACCGACACCGAGGCCGTCGTGAATCCGTGTGCCCGGGCTCTGGACTACACGAGAGTTCATGCGGCTGAAGGTCAGGTCGCTCACGAAGAACACGGGACCGATGAGGGAATCTTCCGTTCCTGGGCCCTCCCACGTTCCATTCCCGTTCGTGTCGTTCCAGTCGCGCAGGAACAGCACGGGCGTGTGCGCCCCGATGTCGGGGTCACTGTAGGTGAACACCTTCATGAAGTCCGCGCCATCCCAGAGTGTGGTCAGGTCCGCCGCTGCTTCTTGCGCGAAACCGGGGAAGTTGGTGTCGTTCGTCCTCCACACGCCGGTCTTGTTGAGGATCCACCAATCGGGCCTTCCGAAGTTGAAGTCTCCGGCACCCGTGTTGTTGAGGATCCACGTGAAGTCGAAGGTTCCCGTTCGCTGGTAGACGCCGTCGCTGAAGTCCACGGTTACCGGGGTGTCACCGCGGTTTGTTAGGGTGATCTCCTGCTCATCCGATTCGCCTGCTCCGAGGAGGTTCACGAACATCTCCCGCTGGACGCCGAGATAGTCGCCTGGCACCCACTCGTGGACATCGGCCGTCACGCCCTCGAGGTCCATCATGGCGTTGACTGCCCTCAGGGCATTCGCAAAGCCCGCTCCCTGGGAGAGAACATCCTGGTGCACGTCGTCCGCTGTGGTCTTGAGGACGGCTTGGATCATTTCCGGCGTCGGATAGCCGGTATGCGTATCGTTGTAGGCCTCAATCATGAGGGCGGTGATGCCCGCGAGGTTGGGTGCCGCCTGCGACGTGCCACCAAAGAGATCCCAAGCTTCCACACCATCGAAGAACTCGTTTACCGGAATCCCGGCGATGCCGCCGAAGCCGATGCCGAGGGCGTCGACCGAGGGGCGGCCGATGGGATCGGGACCGCGGCTGGACCCGTCCGCGACTTCACCGTAAGGTCCTGGCCCCAGGGGGCCCGTGCCAGAGGGCCAGGTGAATTGCTCTCCACCGGCGAGGCCCAGCAACCACCAGACGTCGTCGCTCCGGCCCGCGCCGGCCATGATGGAGGAGGGCGACGTCGGGGAGCTCATCGTCCCATACCCGGGCCCGTCGTTGCCCATGGACTGGACGAAGGTTACGTTCGTGCTTGTGATGAGGTCGTTCTTCCAGCGGCTGAAGAAGTCCCAGCCGGTCTCAGGGAAATCAACCCACCCCCAGCTGTTGCTTGAGATCAACGCGTCGTCCGGGTCGCCTGGCACGCCATTGATTCCCTCGACAGCAAACCACCAAGCGTCGCTGATGGTGGCCCCCGACTTGAACATGTCGATGCTGATAATCGACGCATTCGGGGCCTGGCCGAAGGTATCCAAATCACCCGCGGTGAACGGGGAGGATCCCATGAGACCGCTACTGTTGCCGGCGGCTGTCGTGGCGGTGGCCGTCCCATGGGTCTCTTGGTTGAAGGCACCGTAGAGGCCCACGAGGTCGCCGGCGGCGGGGACGAATAGCTCCAACCCGTGTCGGGCGGCGATACGGTCCGAATAGGGCACGGGCAGGCCCGTGATGTAGTCGGCGGTCACCTGCGCGCCTACCGTCGGTGGCGCGTCGAAAGTAATGTTTCCGGTTTCAAAGTCGACGGTCCATGTGTCGAACTGGTAGGCGATATCGATATCGGCTCCGGGCGCCAGTGGCCGCAGCCAGGTGATCGCGCCCGTGTCCATATCGATCTCATAATCCACGCCTTCCACGAGCGCCCCCTCGATGTCACTGCTAAAGTCATAGAGGGAGCCCAAGCTGTAGTTCGCGAGTAGGCTAGCCGTGTCGACTGCCGTTACGAAATCGTTCAGAGTGAAAGATTGGTTTCCAAGATTCGTAGTGGTATTCTTCTCCTCCCCTGTCGAAGTGAAGAGGGTCTCGGCGATGACATCGGTACTACTGGGCCAGTAGCTACCGTTCAGGAAGAGTCGTGGCATCCCCAGGTCGACGGACGGCTCTACGATATCGATGGCCACGAATCCGTTGGCCAAAAGCGCGTAGGTCTCGTTGCCCACCGCACTCGTGATTACGACCTCCCCGACCTCTGTGTTCGTGGTCTGGGAGATGAAGTAGACCAGGCCACCACTCAGGTCCGCAAGACCATCCATGTCTAGGTCTCGATAGAGGCGTGGCTGAGAAACATTGGCGGGGTTCTCATTCGTGAAGTCCAAGTCGAAGTCGAGGTCCGCGTAGACGGTATCGTAGACCCCCGCCGTCGTCCAGTCCACGAGCAGCAGCCCCACCCGCTCGCCGTACAGGGTGGTCAGGTAATCGTCCTTGAGGATGCCCAGGCGGTAGTTCCCGCTCTTGCTGACGATTCTGTTGGGATCCGCTGCGTCCCCGACGTAGTAGCTCCTGTCTATGGAACTGGAATTGACCGTTCCGCTAACTCCGGTGGGGTCCGCTCGCTTTGTGAAACCGTCGTCGGGGGTGTAGTTGACGAACCCCGTGGCGTTGACCGGGATCGAGTAATGCATGTCGGAGTAGAAGCTGTCGCCCGAGGTACCGAAGCTCGAGAAGAACGGATAGGGGAACCGATCGAAGTCGCTCGAAACCGACCAGAGTTCGAGGTTGAAGAGGATCGTGCCCGAGTCAAGGAGGATGGGCCAGCCGAAGTACGGAGAGCTCGCATTCGTGACAGTTGCCCACTGCCCTACCAGGTTCGGCTGGTTGAAGTCTACCGTTGTGTCGACGAGTGCGATGTTTATGCCGTCGCCCGTGATTCCGAATGTATTCTGAACATCCAGTGACTTATGCTCCACGATGCTCGGGTAGTTCGTGGGCCTGATGCCCTGTTCGCGGAGAGACTGAACGATGTCTGTGTAATCGGAATCCATAAGCCCTACATCGAGGCGCGGGATGGTGTCCACTGCCACGCGTGGAGGTCGCCCAATAAATAGGACACCGGGAAGGGAGGAGATTTCGGCCAGGGCGGCATTCGGTACCCACACACGCTGGGTCACGGGGGAACCATCCAGTCCGCCGTTTCGGAAGGAGATGGCACCAAGTGCGCGGTCTTCGAGGGAGAGTTCAGGGGTCGCCCGTGCTCCGTATTTGTTCAAAACGGGCGCTAGCTCCGAGTTGCGTACGGTTATGATTTCGACCTGGGTCCACTGTTTGCTT
Source organism: Thermoplasmata archaeon (assembly GCA_046759185.1). Classification (GTDB taxonomy): domain Archaea; phylum Thermoplasmatota; class Thermoplasmata; order RBG-16-68-12; family JAJISG01; genus JAJISK01. Next base: position 113,214 of record JBHIBO010000001.1, read on the forward strand.
CCCGCAGACGCAGCGGGTCGAAGCTCGGGATCGATCTTCCAGAAGGCCGGAGACGCGATGTCTTCAGCCCCAGCGGCCGTCGTTACTCCCGCGGCCGTTGCGACATCCTCTGTCACGTCCGCGACCGGTCCATCCCCTTGGGGGATGGACGACGCGTACAGGCCCGGCAAGGCGACGAAGGTCGCCAAAACCAGGAAAGAGGCCATAACTCCAGTTAACCAAGTTACCCTACGATTCTCCATCAACTTTCCTCCCCGGTTGAAAGGTGAGACGGCTGATGAGACGTATCTACTTAAATCTTGTCCCGAGGAAAATTACCGGCGGCGGTGACGAAGAAAATCCACGACCCGGCCGGCCTCCAGGCGAGCTAGCCACCGTACTATTCCTTTGTCACGGGACGTCGTATGGGCCGCCGCTCCAAGCCCTTAAACAGCTCCCCAAGCAGCCTTCCAAACACGCTCCCGAAGAGGATGAGCGGAAAGACTAGGATGACCGTGACGAGCGACGACCGGGCGACGTCCGCTTCTTGGAGAAGTGTCTGATCGGGAACGACGCCCACCAGGACAGGCGCGAAGACGGTGAGTGCCACGAACAGGAAGGCCCCGAGGAAGGCGACGAAGGCCTTGCCCATGACGACGTGGACGTAGTCCTTCGCGAGGAGGATGCCGAGGAGGATCCCCGCGCCCAGGGACACGAACATGATCGTCTCCCCCACCCCCAGGATCAACAGGGGGCCGAACGCCTGCAGGTGGGCGATGGCGACGAAGGAGCCCATGAGAAGGGCGGCGGATGCGATCCAAAGGGCATCCCATAGGCCTCCTTTCCAGTCCGCTCTCGGGTCATCCCTCATACGGGACCACCCCCTGGAAGGTAGTGAAGCTCAGCCCCCGGACCTGGCCGAGAATCTTCAACCCGGGGAATCGGTATTGGAGGGTGCCCCCCAGGACGATGGGGTAATAGCGGCCCCCGAAGGAGAGGTTGAGACGCTCCCAGGCCACCGGGTCGCGGTCTTGCTCCACGGTCAGATTGGCCCAAAGATCCCGCACACTATGGGGGGGCACGACGTACCCGCCCAGCTCGTCGTGAAATCCGCCCCGTCCCACCTCGATGTCGTCCGCTTTCTCCCAGAAGGCTCGCGTGTCCACCAGGTTGTCCATGTAGAGCCAGTAGGTGATGCTGAACACGCGAATGGCGATGGAACTGGGGTTCTCCACTCGCACCAGGACCCCTACGGTCGCGGTCCCGTTGTCGGTGGGCAACCTCGGGACGCGGACCTCGAGGATCCCCACGCGATCCGGCACGTGAAGTCGCGCATCGTTGATCGCGATGTACGTACCCAAGACCTGGGCCCAGAGCACAACCCCCGTGATGGTCAGGACGAGGAGGATGACGGCGGTCACGCGCCGAGGCGTAATCATGTGAGGGCCGTCTCCGCCGCGGGGGTCTCGAGGCCCACCTCCCCGGCGAAGTGGCACTCGGCGTAATGTCCTGGCCGGATTTCCCGCAGCTCCGGCCTCTCTTCTCGACAGATGTCCTGCACGTAGGGGCAACGGGCGGCGAAGGCGCAGCCAGCCGGCAGGCCGATGGGACTGGGGATCTCCCCGGTAATCTTGACTCGGCCGTGCTTGTGCTTCGGGTCGGGCACGGGCACCGCCGAGAGGAGGCCCTGCGTGTAGGGGTGCAGGGGCTCGCTGATGACCGCCTCCGACTCGGCCAACTCGACGACGCGGCCCAGGTACATGACGGCGATGCGGTCGCTCATGTACCGGGTTACGCCCACGTCGTGGCTGATGAAGAGGAGGGTGAGGTCGAACTCATCCCGGAGGTTGAGGAGCAGGTTCATCACCCCCGCCCGGATGGAGACGTCCAGCATGCTGACTGGCTCGTCGGCCACGATGAAATCCGGCCGCAGGACGATGGCCCGGGCGACGGCCACCCGCTGCCGCTGCCCGCCACTCAGCTCGTGGGGGTACCGGTAGAGGAACTCGGAGGCGGGTTTCAGCTCCGCGTGCTCGAGGGCACGGGCCACCATGTCCGCGCGCTCCTCCAGGGAGGCCGTGATGTGGTGGACCACGAGGGGTTCCGCCACCGTATTCATGACCGTGAACCGGGGATTCAGGGACTCGTAGGGGTCCTGGAAGATCATGTTGACCTGCCGACGGAAGGCCTTCATCTCCTCCCCGTCGAGGCCCGTGATGTCCGTGCCGTTGAAGCGCATGCTCCCGGCGGTCGGGGCCTCTAGCCCGATCAGGAGACGCCCCGTGGTGGTCTTGCCGCAGCCGGATTCCCCCACCATCCCCAGGATCTCGCCCCGGCGGATACGGAAGTCGATCCCGTTGACGGCATGGACGAACAGCTCCCTGCCGAAGAAGGACTGCAGGAACCCGGTCTTCAGGGGGAAGAGCTTCTCCAGCCCCTCAACCTGCCAGAGATAACCATTATCGGCCCCGCTCATGTCAGCTCCCCCGAGAAAACCTCCTCCGCGAAGTGGCAGGCGGCGAGATGGTCGGGTTCCACCTCCACCAGGCTGGGGGGTTCCTTCTTACAGATGTCCTTGGCGAATCGGCACCGGGGGTGGAAGCGACAGCCCGAGGGCGGACTCACCAGGTCGGGCGGGGAGCCCGGAATGGCGCGGAGCCGTTCCTTCTTCCCGTGGATGCTGGGGAAGGCCTCCATGAGGCCGATGGTGTAGGGATGGGCCGGTCGCTCAAAGACCTCCACGACGGGACCCGTCTCGGTGATCTCGCCCGCGTACATGATGGCAATCTTGTCGGACACCTCCGCCACCACGGAGATGTCGTGGGTGATGATGATCATCGCCAGGTTGAGCCGGTCCTGGAGGTCTCGGATCTCCGCTAGGATGCGGTCCTGGATCACGACGTCCAGGGCCGTGGTGGGCTCATCGGCGATGATCAGGTCCGGGCTGCAGGACACGGCCATGGCAATCATGGCGCGCTGCTTCATCCCCCCGCTGAATTCGTGAGGGTAGCTGTTGATCATGCCTCGGTCCAGTCCCACGAGGTCGAAGAGTTCGCCAACTCGATCCTTCGCCTCCTCCTTGGTGAGATCCAGGTGGGCGAGGAGGGCCTCCTCGATCTGGTCCCCCACCTTGTAGACGGGGTTGAAGGCATTCATGGCGCCTTGGAAGATCATGGAGATGTTGGACCACCGCATGTCGCGCAAGCTCTCCTCCTCCGCCCGGTCGGCCGCCCTCTTCCTCCGCGCGTATCCCAGGCCCGCCTCGCGTCTCTCCAGGATTCCCTGCAGACTTTCCCGGAGGGCCTCGGGGTCGGTCCCATCCTCGACTTCCAAGGCCTCCTCCACCCGCTCCAAGAGGCCGATGTCTTCCTGGACTCTCGGTGTGTCCCCGTTTCCCCCGTAGAGCAGGTTCGCCCCGCTGAGGGCCCTCCGCCTTTCCTTCACGATTCGCCGGACCGCGGCCTCCACGTTCTCGCTTTGCAGCCGGTACCTGAGCTCGCTGATGAGGGGGGCCTGGATCAACGACTCCCCGTCAAAGCGAACCTCCCCCGTGACGATCCGCCCGTTCCGGGGCAGGAGCTTCATGATGGCGAAGGCCGCCGTCGTCTTGCCGCACCCCGACTCCCCGACCAGTCCCAGGGTCTCCCCCCGGTCCAGGGTCAGGTCGATTCCGTCGACGGCCTGGACCTCCCCGTCCTTGATCTCGTAATAGACGCGCAAGTCCCGCAGCTGGAGGAGGCTCATGGGTTCACCGCGCTCGCAACCTCGGGTGAATGATTTCCTCCACGGCCCGCCCCGTCAGGAAGAAGGCCAGGGAGAGGAGGGTGATGCCCAGGCCTGGGGGCAGGAGCCACCACCAGGCTCGGATGAGGTCCGACTGTTGCACGGTGGAGAGCATGGTACCCCAGCTGGGTGTATTGATGTCGCCGAGGCCTAAGAAGCTGAGGGCAGCCTCTAGGAAGATGGCGCCGCTGACGGCGAAGGTCATGTACAGGAAGACGAGGGGAAGGACGTTGGGGAATATGTGTCGGAACATGACCCGCAGGTGACTGGCCCCCGTGACTTTCGCGGATTGGATGTAGGGTCGCTCCTTCAGGGAGAGGACCTGCGATCGTATGACACGGGCCGTCCCAGGCCATGCGAGGAGCGCAATAACGAGGATGATGCTCGCGATGCTCGCGCCGAGGACAGCGGCAAGGATGATTAGGAGGGGCAGCAACGGCAGGACCAGGACGACGTCGGTGGCCCGCATGAGGACCACGTCCGTCTTGCGTCCGACGTAGGCCGCCACCAGGCCGACCGTCGTGCCGATCCCGACGGCCAGGAGGGCCGACGCGAAGCCCACGATGAGGGCGACGCGGGAACCCCAGACGAACTGACTGAAGATGTCCCGTCCCTGGTTATCCGTTCCCCAGATGTAGACGTTGCCTGAGGGGTACGAGCCGGGTCCCAGGGGTGCGAGGTACTGGCCTGAGGTTGACATCGAGTAGACGAGCCCGGTGGAGGTCCCGGCCCAGAGGCTCGGGAGGAGCTCGGCACCGCGGGGCGTGTTCCACCCCACGGGTTGCGAGGTTGCGAGCCCGTTCAGGTCGCGACGCCAAAGGATGGTGCCGCCCTCTGCCAGGCTATACAGGACGCCCACGTCGTCCTCGCGACTGGGGGTGCCCTGGGGGTCCACGCCCACGGCGAAGACCAATCGCTGAATGGGAGAGACGCTCGGTGACGCGACGAAGCCGAAGCCACGATCCTGGAGGAGGGGTTCGGTGAACCGCCACCGGACGCCCCCAGCGGGGACGGAACCTTTGGGATCCCGGGCGAGAGCATACAGCCAGCCCGATCCCGAGGCGACGTAGACGGTGTCGGACTCGATCATGGGGGCGTAAAGGGGCCCCGGATCCCGGACGGCTGCCGTCTCGCGAACCGCGACTGTCTGGATCCCGGAGGGATGGAGCTCCGCCAAGGTCGAGTTCGTCCACGGCTCATACGGCAACCCCGTGAGGGCGTGGCGCGCGAAGAGCCACGCGTCGTCGGAGGCCGCGTAGACGAGTTCCCCAAAGCTTCCCCCCAAGTTGGCGGGGAGCGCCACGACAGGAGCCGAGGTCCAGGGGGTTCCCACGGCAAAGGGCAGCGTCCACGCGAACGACCCGTTCGCCGCAAACAGACCGAACCACATGTCGGCGTTAAGGAAGAGGCGGTCCCCCTCCGCGGTGAGGGCCGGCGAATAGCTTGGGTTCGTGGCGGGGTTGAGAGGAGCGGACGCCATCCGCACGGGCACATCAGAGCCGAAATCGCGCTCCCAAAGGAGTTCCAGCCGGTCGGCCGAGAAGGCCGCGAGATGGCCCTGAGAGGTCCCTACAAACACCCGTTCCACGGCCGCTCGGCCTGGCCCTTGGTCGGAATAGACCGCGATGGAGGTGATGGCCCCTGGGAGCCGGCGCAGGTTGACAGAGCTCCCTCCTGGGGTTCCCGTCTCCCCACCAGAGGTCGTATCGTTGAGGGCATAGAGGGTACCGTCGGCCGTCCCGACGTACACGACTTGGTCCTGGAGCACGGGGTTGAGCTTGCTGCCGTAGTTGACAACCACGGGTCCCGCCGTTATGTTCCCAGACACCTGGAAGGGGCTGTTCCAGCCGCGAGTGCCGGTCGTTGGGTCGATACTTAGGAGCTTGTCCCCTGAGCTCGCGTAGACCCGGTCCGACCGGGTGTCGGTGATGCGCGGGATAACTCTGAAGGAGATGGTCTCGATCGGATCGCCGGCCTCCCAGAGGAAGGTCGAGGTGTCGGCCACCCAATGGGTCTCGAGCTCGATGACGTCTTCCGAGGGCGCCCGCCAATGAATCGGGTCTCGCAGCCCTATCAGGGGAGCGGCGATGGCGAGACCGGCGAAGATGAGCATGATGGCGACCCCGGCGACCCCAATCCGGCTCTGGCGGAAGAGGGACCAGGCGTTCCCTACGCTGCGTCGGTATGCGCGCCAGCGCTCGCGAAGCAGGGTCCGGTCCATTAGGGGCGCCTCCGGTCCATCATCATAGGCGCACCCGGGGATCCAGATAGGCGTAGGCGATGTCGGCGACGACATTGCCGAGGATCGTAAGGAGGGCGAGGATGAAGAAGGCCGCCTGGACGGCGGGGAAGTCCTGGTTCAGCGTTCGCGAGACCAGGTAGAACCCCATGCCCGGCCAGGAGAAGATGGTTTCCGTGAGGACCCCGCCGCTGATAACCGTCGCCATCGCAATGGCCACCACGGTCGTCACAGGAAGCAGGGCGTTCCGCGCGGCGTGCTTGTACATCACGGTCCGCTCGCTGAGCCCCTTCGCCCGAGCCACCGTGATGAAATCCTCCCCGAGGACCTCCAACAGGGAGTTGCGCATCAGGAGGGCGTAGCCAGCTAACGAGACAATCACGAGCGTCAGCAGAGGTAGGGTCATGTGCCAGAGAATGTCGACGAAACACGCGAATCCCGCCAGGGACTCGCCCGTCCCCGGGTCGATACATCCGAACTGGCCCAGGGGGAACCACGCCAGTCGCGCCGCGAAGATGAAGAGGAGGATGAGGCCAAACCAGAAGATTGGCATGGAGTAGAAGAAGAGGCTGCCCACGATTGCCCCCACCTCTCCCCTCGAGCCCCGAAACCAGGCTAGGAGAACGCCGACCCCAATCCCCGCCAGGATCGCCAGCAGCGTCGCCGTGCCGAAGAGGAGGAGGGTGGGACCGATCCGTTCGTAGATTTCAACGGACACCGCCCGCCCTGAGAAGAAGGAGGTGCCGAAGTTGCCCGTCAACATGCCGACCAGGTAGTTCCACAGCTCCTCCCAGATCGGAATGGTCACGGCGATGAGGGGGTGGCTCATGGAGAATTCCTCGATGGCACCATCTGCCCTCTCGGCACTCGCCTCAAAGTCTGCGGTCACGGTCCCTGCCGTGGAGAGGACGATGGCAGTCACCTCGGCGCGGGAGCCGGTGAATGGCGACTGTTGGGTAAACAGGGCACCACGTGGGTCCTCGCCGTCCACGTAGACGAAGGGGGTGATGTCGGAGACCGGCGGATTGGCCGCGAACCCGAAGGGGGCCTGGGCCAGGTCGCCCCGGAGGGGATTGAACACATTCAGTTCCACGTCATAGACGCCGACCTCGTTCGGGGCATAGCTCCCCCCAAACCGGTTCTCATCCAGCGTCATCGTCACGTTTGCGGGGGTCCCCGTCGGGGGCGTCACAATGGCCCATGCCGACAGGCTCCCCAAGCTCACGCCGGGGTCGGCCGGGACGGCCTGCGTGGAGAAGCGAACCGTCGTGCCCGTGATTGCGTGCAGGGAAGGTTCCGCCCGGCTCCGTAGGAGGATAATGGGACTTCCAGGAGGGAAGATCTTCTCGTTGACGTAGGCGGCATGGAGCACCGCCGCGTTGCCCTCCACATCCTCGACCATGATTTCGATTTCGTAGAGGCCCGGCTCCGCGGCGGTAAAGCCGCCTTTCTTGAAGACCCCCGGCGCCACCTCCCACCGGGCAAACCCAAGGGCAACCCGCTGTTCATCCCGCTGATCTGGCGTCAAGCCAGGCTGGATGGCCAGGGCGACCGGGTCGCCGGGCATGAGCCGGAAGAGAACGAACATGAGGATGAGCACGATGATGATGGTGACGATTGTCTGGGCCGCACGTTTCACGATGTAGCTCTGGAGGCCCATGCCTGACTCCTGTTTTCTACGCGTCGCGGTCCATTTAACCTTTCACCCAGGCTCCAAGCCGCGGGCTGCAGTAGGCAAGGGGCGAAAGGAGGGGGAGGCCCCCCCCTCACTTTCGCGTGCGTCTCCACAAGACGTAACCGCCTCCGGCCGCGCCAACACCGACCACGCCCACGACGATGAGGATGAGTTCAGCGCTGATGGGCGCCGCCGGCGCAACAGGCACGTCGAAGACGGTGATCGTGATCTGCCGCTGTCCCTCGACGCCCTGCCTGCTGGCCGTGACGGTAATGGTGAACGAGGTGTCCGCGTCGACCTCGGGTGCCGTGAAGGTGACGGATTCACGGCCCGAGGCTCCGGTTGTGAAGCTGCTGGGTGTGAGTGTCGCGCTCGGCGAAGGCGTGAGGACCACGGAGGCTCCCTCGGCCGCCAGGCCCGCTTCGTCCGCGACGGAAACGTCGAGGATCGTCGAGGCGGCCTCGTCCACCGCATTCCCAAACGGCGTGTCTACGACGAGCGTGAGGAAGCTCGCCCCCGGCGGGAAGGTCGTGATCACCACGGAAATCGTCCGCGCGTCTCCGAGATCTGGATGGGTCGCTTGGATTTGGATGAAGGAGGCTGCTTGTGTATCCGTGGGGTCCAGCGTGGGTCCGGTGAACGTGGCGGTGAACTGGCCAGTGGCGTCGGTCGTGCCCGAGGACGGAGAGATGCTTCCCGGTCCCGAGCTGACCGCTACGTCGACGGTCGCGCCAGACAGGGGATCGCCGTCCGCGTCGCGAACCGTGACCACGACGTTGCCCGTGCCACCCGAGGCAAGAGCCGACGGTGCCACGGCGGAGGTCCGAATCAACCCTGCGGGCGCGGGATCCAAGAGGATCCGCGACCAGAACCAATACACGTCCCCACCGATGTCCGTCCTCCAACTGGCAGGATCGAGCCGATCCTGGCGGAAGGCGAAGATGTTCGTTCGGAAGTAAAGCACGTCCGTGGGCAGGTCGGTGGCGACGATGCCCTGTGCTTGCTTCCAGAGACGCACCGCCTCCGCTTGATTCGTCGCCCCCTCGGCCTCATCAATGATCTGATCGAGGGTGGAGTTCCGGTACCCCTCGGAGTTGTCGCCGTCCAGGACCGTATTGCGGCTGTGGTAGAAGTCCTCGATATAGGACGGTACGATGAACCCGGTCAGAGACCAGCCGAGGATGTACAGGTCGAAGTCCTGCTCTTCGAAGGCCTTGACGACGATCTGTCCGAAGGCGGTGGGCCTGGAGTCGATGTTAAGGCCGATCTGGCGCAGGTTCTGCGCGATTAGGGCGCCGGCCGCCGCACGGATCGGGTCGTAGTCCGCCTGCGGGGTCAGGATCTCAAACAGGCCGGTCCCCTTCCCGGGGAGATCTCGGCACCCGCTCCCATCCCGCTGGCAATCGCCCGGCGGATCGGGTCCGTATGCGTTATCAAGGATCGACGCGGCAAGAGCGAGATCGAAGGTGTAGCGGGGCGCTGACGCGTTGTAATACAGCGTGTTCGTGGGGCTCACAACCGTGTGGCCCGGGATGCCAAAGTTCTGCAGCAGGCTCTGTACAATGGTTGCCTTGTCGGTGGCGTGGGCCACGGCCGTGCGGAAGGGTTTACCTATATCGTTGCCCGGCAGGTCACTGCCTTGGAGCGGGTCTGCGTAGCCCATGGGCAGACGGCGCATGTTGTGGTTGATGTAGAAGTACCCGGCATCGGCGCTGGTGATGATGCCCACGTTGGGGTCGGACAGGAGGGGCCCGACGAACTCAGGTGGTACAAACCAATCGAGGAAGTCGACCTCTCCGGCCTGGAGGGCGAACACACCCGCCTGGACGTTACGGAAGAGGCGATACACGATGGCGTCAAGGGCCGGTACCCGCAGACCCGCATCCAAGGTCGCCTGATAGTTCGGCACGAAGTAGTCATCGTTCCTCTCGATTCTCGCGACCTGGCCCGGCGACCACGTCACGAAGCGGAAGGGTCCCGTCCCGATGACATGTTCATCCTGGGCATCCCACTCGGACGCGGCGACGATGTCGTATTCCGTCAGGCCGCCAGCCCCACCCACGGGGACACCGTTCATCGTGGCCGGGTTGATGACGTGGCCGAAGTCTGGGTGGACGCCCCCGCCCGTCCCCTCCCAGAAGGAGGCAGGCAAGATCACGGTCTGGAGGGAAGTTCGGTCAAATTCCGCGTTGGGGCCCGTTTGCTTGAAGCGGAAGGCGAACTGGTTGGCGCTCGGGGTCCCGCCCATCCAATCGGCGATGGGAACCGGGTTGACATTAAGCCAGCGGTCGGACGTGTAGTTCGTCCCTGCGCCGCCCGTGAGATCCTTCAAGAACCGGTCTCCTCCTGGAGCCAGCGCCTCCAGATGGTAGCCGATGAGGACGTCAATCATCTCCACCTGGGTCCCATCGTGGAACCGTAGGCCCGTGACGTCGTAGAAGGCCGTCCAGAAGTCGGTGTTGCCCTCCTCCGGGGCGAACACCCCCACCTCGGCGACATCGAGGGCCCCGTTTCCATTCACATCCGTCCCCACCATCACGTAGGGAAGGCGTGCCAGGGTCTCCGGATGTTCGACGATCGTGCCCCCGAAGACGGGATTCAGAACGTCGGCGGTCCAGACGTCTCCTGTGAAGAAGTTGAACCGGATGGCATTGCGCGTCTTCATCTCGTCCTGGACGGACACGTTCAGGATGAACGGCTCCTGCGCCTCGGCCACCTGTGTCCAGGGGATGACCGAGCTGAAGGAGGCCAACATGACCAAGACGATGATTCCGGCTAATATGGCAGATTTCGACATGAGTCTTTCCTCCGCACCCACGGCCCCTCCGATTTCCGGCGGACCGCGAGGCAGGCCAAAGCCCGGTCCATATAAGTGGACTTTGGTACGCCGGTTTGTACATGTTCTAGATGTCACCACGGCGCACGGAGCCCTCCGACGTGGGGGCCTCCGGACGAGAGATCGGCTACATCGGGGCGACGCGATACTGGACGCGGCGGCCTAACCTCTCCCTCTCGAGGAGGCCCTCCTTGCACATCAGTCGGAGGTTGTAGCTCACGGTCTGCTGGGTGACGTCAAGGTCCCGAGCCAGGTCTGCCTGTCGGGTCTGGCCGTTCTCTTCGAGGCGCCGCAGCAATCGGGCCTGCAGGTCACTCAGCCGGATGCCCTTGCCCCCCGGCTCTGCCTCGAAGTCCACGGGATAGAACTTCTTGTACATCCCGTCCCGCTTGGCGGCCACGAAGCCTTGGACTTCGAGGGTCTTGAGGTGATGGGACAGGGTCCCATTGGCCACCTCCAAGGCGTCCCGGATTCTGCTGTAGTGGGCGCCCGGGTTGGTTCGGATGAAGCCATAGATCTGGCCCCGCACGAAGTGCTCGAGCACCTCCTCCTTTCGCAGCCGGATGTAGAGGGGGAATGTGAGAAACGTGAGGAGGCCGTAGCGGCCGACCTCCGTCGTTGCCAGGAATCCGAGGATCACGGAGGCGATGCCGAGGGAGATGAACTCCGCCCGGGCGTAAATGGGGGGCGGCGGGAGACGAACGACTCGCACGGCCAACTCATCGTAGGTGACCGTGCCCTGGCCGATCACGGTGGCGCCGATGAGGACCCACGACGTCTCCTCGATCTTCCCCTGGAAGGTGAAGGAGGCCTTCCCGGCCATGTCGGTCCACACCGATGACGGCTCCACGCTCCCTGCGGAGGCCTCCAGCAGGACGAGGACCCCGGGGAGTGGCACGCCGTTCGGGGCGGTGACTTCGACCTCGACGGGAATGGACCGCCCCGTCTCAAGCAGGTCGAAATCCGATCGCAGGGTCACGAGGACCTCGGCGGCATTCCCCACGTCGAGGGCGGCGGCGGGAGAACTCGCGGCCGCCGCGGGAGCGAGGAGAAGGAAGAGGGCAGGAACCGCGAGGCCCAGCAGAAGCACCCGAGCAATGCTCACCATTCGGCGCCTTCCCCGCTCGACAAACCAGACGACGCTATTTAACTGCTAGGACCCTCCGCGGGAGGGTGGGCACCCGCCTCACTTCATCGGAGTCCCGTCGGCGTTGCTGAGATCGGGAGGCCCCGAGACTGTGAACGCGGGCACCCGATGCGCCCCCTCCTCGGTCGGATCCCTGAGGCAAGGCGGAATCCAAGGGTGGCACGAGAGATAAATGGGGAGAGCCGGGTATAGCAAGTCCGATATGGCGCGGAGGAGGCGAAGCCGAGCGGAACCGAAGCCCAAGGTGGAGGGACCCTCCGGGCGGAGTGGCAGGAGGGGAACTCTCTTGACCGGCGGCATCCTGGCCGTTCTCCTCGCTGTGATCCTAATCGTTGTCCTCAGCAGCCCGCTCGCCAGGCCGCCGTCCCCCGCCGAGCGAGTGGACATCGGCTTCACGTCGACCGAGGGGCTCCGCCTCACGACCTCTTCGGTGCCTTTCGCGGGAAAGGTCGTCGTGGTCGACCTGATGGCCGCTCTTTGCCCTCCGTGCAACGCCGAGATGCCGGAGCTGCTCGCGTTCCGGGCAGCCATTCGCGAGATGGATGTGGAGATTATCTCCCTGAGCATCTGGGCAGGCCAGCCTGGTTTCGGAGAGACCGTCGCGGACCTGGAAGCCTTCCAGGAACGCTGGGGTGCCGACTGGGTCTTTGGCGTGCCGGACGACACCCTCTTGCTGGTGCTTGATTATCAGGTACAGTTCCCGCCCTTCAAGATCCTCCTGGACCGGAACGGAGACCAGGTGGGTACGATACCTGGGGAGACCACGAGCGGCGCCCTGCTCCAGGCCATCACCGAGGTCCTCTGATTGGCGGACCCGGTCCTGCTGAGTTTCGCCTATGGGGCGGGGGTGATCTCTTTCTTCAGCCCCTGCGCCTTCCCCATGCTCCCCGCGTACGTCTCGTACTACCTCACAAGGGGCAACTCGGAACGGGAGATGCCCCTCAGACAGGCCCTGCGTTTCGGCGGGCTGACCTTGCTGGGCATGCTCTCCGTCTTTGGAGGCCTCGGGGCCCTTCTCACCTTCATCGGGTCGCAGTTTCTCGCCCAGGCCATCCCGCTGTTCGGGTTGGGCATGGGTATCCTCCTCCTGCTCGTGGGGGGCCTCCTGCTGGTCACGGATCGGTTGAGTTTTTCAGTCCCCATCCGTGCACCGCACTTCGGAGGGTCCCTCTCCTTCTATCTGTACGGTGTCGCCTATGCCCTGGTCTCTCTCGGCTGCACCTTCCCCATCTTCCTCCTCGTGGTGACGGGCGCCATTCTCACGCAGGGCCTTCTCCAGGGCGTCCTCGTCTTCCTGGTGTACTCCGTGGGGATGGGCACGGTGATGATCTTCGTGTCCCTGGCCGTTTCCACGTCGAAGGAGTTCGTCGCGGAGAGCATGCGGCGGGTGGTTCCCTACGTGAAACCGGTCAGTGCAGTCGTCCTCCTGGCCGTGGGGGCCTACATGGCCTACTTCTACTACGATCTCTTCTTCGCATGAGATGGCTCTGGGAGTCCCCCGTACGGGGTCGGGTGCCCAGAGGCCCTGTTGCCCCGCTCCCCCGCTCCCCCGAGCCAGGACCCGGGAGCCCCGTCCAGGGGAAAGGTGACCACGCGGGGTGGCCTCCGGGAGCCCCGATGCCCGAGTTCGCCGGGGTCCTGGCGGCGCCGAGGATTCTTCACGCGGTCGATGCGACCATCGGGCCCTGGGCCTTAGGCTGGCTGCGGGGCCCGACGGGCGCTTTCTTGGAGCTGCTTTGACTCCCTCGTTCCCGGACGACCCGCGTTCGGTCTCCAACCGGGTCTAGTCCCGCGGACGGAGGAGGGAGGAGAAGATCGTGACAATCCTCCTCCCCGCAAGGCTGTCCCTCCTCCAGAGCAGGACGTATCCCAGGACCTCAAGGGTCACCACAGAGACGAGCAGAAGGCTCCAGAGGAAGAGGGTCAGGGGTGCAACGGGACTCGGCTGGACTCTGAGGACTTCCCCTACGGGGAATACCAGGATAGCCAAGCTGAGGATGACATAGAAATACCGCGCGTAATCCCGTAGGAGCCACTCCTTCCAGCTCAACTCTCCACCTCAGTACAGGAGGCAAGCCACGGTATGGTCTTCTGCTACCTCCTTCAACTCGGGTTCCCTCGCCTCCGGGAACTCGACCACGAGGTCATCCCCTTCCAACGTGCTTCCCTCCATGGCCTGGAACAGGGGATTTTCCCCCCTCTCCCGTTCCCTCAGGGCGTCCAGTTTCCGCTTTATCTCCACGCCCTGTTCAGGGCTGTCCACCCGTATCCTTGCGCGGAAGCCTTCCACCTCCACATCCTCGAAGGCCTGGACCAGGGGGTCCTCCGGATCCTGCGGTTTCAACTCGGTGTCGACGTACCTCACCAGGTCCCAAGCCTCCCACCCACAGGCCTCAAAGGCCTTGGGACATCGAGGGTGGAACCTGCAGCCGAGGGGCGGGGCGGCCGGACTTGGCACCTCCCCCTTGACATCCACCAGATCCTTTCGCGCGTCTGGGTCCGGGACCGGGAGGGCCTCGAGCAAAGACAGGGTGTAGGGGTGTAAGGGGTTCTCGAAGATCTCCTTCTTGGAGGCCACCTCAACCAGCTTTCCCACATACATAACCCCGACCCGGTCCGCCATGTGGCGGACGACGCTCAAGTTATGTGAGATGAAGAGATAGGTGAGGCCCAAGTCCCTCTGCAGGTCCTTGAGGAGGTTTAGAATCTGGGCCTGGACCGAAACGTCCAGGGCAGATGTGGGCTCGTCCAAGACCAGGAACTCGGGGTTGAGGGCCAGGGCCCTGGCGATGGCGATTCTCTGTCTCTGACCCCCGCTGAACTCATGGGGATACCGGAAGAGATGTTCGGGATTGAGCCCCACCTGCTCCAGGAGGGCAGTCACCTTATCGAGGGTCTCTGGACCTTTCGTTAAGCCGTGAATGACGAGGGGTTCGCCCACGATGTCTTTGACGAGAAAACGTGGGTCGAGGGAGGCTACGGGGTCTTGAAAGATGATCTGCATCCGCTTCCGTAGCCTCCGCACCTTCCTCTTCCGGAAGGTGGAGAGGTCGTACCTCCTTCTCAGCTTCAGCAGCTCCTGGCGGTAGGGGCCTTCGCCGTCTCCGCCATCCAACTCCTCGATCCTCCTCATATCCTCCGGAAAGCGGGCGATAATCTCGTCCCTCAGCTGTTGGGGGTTCAAGGGATTGGCGGCGTCGATGCCATACTGTCCGCAAAGCTGCCCCAGCTCTGTCTGGGCCGCCCGCGCCATCCTGCCATCCTGAAGTTGGACTCTCCGGGCGAGGTCCATCATTCGCGCCCCATCCCCTAGGGTTGTGTTGTAATACACGTGTCCATCCGTGATGTCGATGAGTTTCAGGAGGCAGCGTCCTGTGGTCGTCTTCCCGCAACCTGACTCCCCCACCAGGCTGAAAGTCTCACCCCTCCGAATCGAGAAGGAGATGCCATCGACGGCCTTGACCCATCCCACGGGCCTCTTGAGGATGCCTCCCAGGATAGGAAAGTGCTTGGTAAGTCCTGTCGCCGACACATGGACATCATCCACGGCGACTCCCCCACCGGTCCCCCTCGGGACCGTAGATGTGACAAGCGACGAGGTGACCCTCCCCCTGTTCGAAGAGAGACGGCTTGACCTCCGTACAGTATTCTTTGGCGTAAGGGCATCGGGGATGGAATCGGCACCCAGATGGGGGATGGATCAGGTTGGGGACGGTCCCAGGTATCTCCTCCAACCGCAGAAGGTCCTCGTCCGAACGAGGAATCGCCTTCATCAACCCTTCGGTGTAGGGGTGCAGGGGACTCTTGAAGATCTCCCTCACGCCCCCGACCTCGGCGACGGTGCCTGCGTACATGACAGAAACGCGGTCGCAGACCTGAGCTATGACCGCCAGGTCGTGCGTAATGAAGATGATCGAGGATTCCGATTCCGATCTTAGATCCTGCATCAGCTTCAGGATCTGAGCCTGAATGGTCACGTCCAGCGCCGTGGTGGGTTCGTCGGCGATCAGGATATCCGGTTCGCAGGCCAACGCTATGGCTATCAAGACTCGCTGTTGCATCCCACCGCTTAGCTCGAAGGGATACGCTTGAGCGATTTTCTCGGGCGTGGGAACCCGGACCTGGTGGAGGATCTCGATCGCCTTCTTGTCTGCTTCATCCTTCAGCCACCGCTCGTACCTCCGAACGAGGGGCAACCTGGAAAGGAATCTGAGATACCGCGAATTCGGGTTCCTAAGCATTCGCCGATATAGCCTCCGGTGCAGCCTGTAGACGATGGCCCTTGCAGATGATATTCCTCCATTCTCTGTCAGGGAACCTATCTTCCGGTCCAAAGTCGTGAGGGCGTCGCCGGCAAGCATAACCCTCCGATGTAAGAGAAAGGACTCGGCGATCTGCTTACCTGCCCTATAGACGGGGTTCAGAGCACTCATAGGTTCCTGGAATATCATCGATATCCGGTTGCCACGAATCGCTCGCAGATCCCTTTCCTTGAGCCTGAGGAGGTCCACGTACTTCTTCCCGGAACCGAGGCAGCTGGAACACTTCCCACTCCCCTTGCATGAGGCACAGACACCCTCGGTCCCTCGCTCACGGCCAAGCCCCTGGCAGTCGACGCATCCGCCCGCGCCTTCGCAGGAAGGGCACTGTGAGACCTTTCCGGTGGTTTCGCAGTGTGAGCAGCCTTCCCCCTCACAGAAGGAACATGTCTCTTCTGTCAAGAGCAGGGCCCTGCCCCCTTCAATCTTCCCGGGCGGGGTTGGAATCAACTTGAGGATGGATTGGACCGTCACGCTCTTTCCGCACCCCGTCTCCCCCACGATGCCGAGGGTCTCCCCCTTCCTCAGGTCCAGCTTGATGCCATCGAGGGCCTTCACGACACCGTCGTAGGTGTGGAAGTCGACCGCCAGGTCCTCGAGTCTCAGATGAACCTCCGTGATCTATCCCCTCCTGACTTTGGGGTCGATGATGTCCCTAAACGCGTCCCCCAAGAGGTTCCAGCCCAGGACAAACAGGAAGATGAAAATTCCCGGTATCATGACCGTGAACCAGAAAGCAAAGGGATCGCCGGGAATGCCCGTTATCCAGTTTCGTGCGATGCTTATCATTCCTCCCCAGTCTGCATAGTTGATTCCAGCGCCAAGGCCCAGGAAGCTCAAGGCAGCGGCGACCAACACGACTGAGCCTATGTCCAAGGAAGCGAGGATGAGGAGAGGGTAGATCGCGTTCGGAATGATGTGCTTGAACATTACCCTGGAGTCCCGGGCACCGACCGCCTTGGCGGCCTCTACGAAGCTCTCCTCCCTGACCGCGAGGGTGTCCCCCCGTATGACCCTGACATAGGATGGCCACCAGACCAATGCGACGGCAATCATGACGTTGTCCAGCCCCGTTCCCAGAACCGTGACGATCGCCAGGGCCAATATCAGCGCAGGAAATGCCAGGAAGATGTCGACAATTCGCATGATGACCTCGTCGATGACTCCTCCGTAATACCCCGCGACGACCCCCAGGACTATCCCGACGGCGAGTGCTATGCCTACTACAAACAGGCCGATCCGGAAAGCAGTCCTGGTCCCCATCATCATTCCATAGAAGATGTCGTATTGGCCCTGGGTAGTCCCCCAGGGGTGCTCCGAGCTCGGTGGCTGGGGCGTCTGTTCGAATGAATCCCTAGGAATGATGTAGGGGTCGTCGCCCGGCTCGGGGACGAGATGGGGCACTACCACCTCAATCAGGTAAGGCGCAAGGATCGCCAGGACGACGAAGAAGAGGATCAGGGCGAGGCCCGCGATGGAGAGGGGGTTCTGCCTTATTTTGTGGAGAGTGAATCTGAGTTCCTTCGTTCTGGGACCCAAGGCCCTTTTGATGGCCTGCCATCTCGTCGTCCTCCCTAACATCGCTACTCCAGCCTAATCCTGGGATCGATGTAGGCGTAGAGCACATCGACGACGAGGTTAGCCAGGACCAGGAGCACGGCGTTGAACAGCGTGAAACCCAATACCGCGGCGACGTCGACGTTGATGGCCGCATCCGCAGCGAACTTGCCGATGCCGTGGATGGCAAAGACGGTCTCCGTGATCACGACACCGTTGAGCAGACCGGCAAAGACAAAGCCTGAAACAGTCGCAACGGGGATGAGGGCATTTCTCCTGGCGTGTCTCTTGACAATGACTCGATCTGAAGCCCCCTTTGCCTTGGCCAACTTAAGGTAGTCCTTGCTCAGGACCTCAATCATGCTTGACCGCATGATGCGCACAATGATGGCCCAACTGACGAAGGCAAGCGTAAAAACCGGGAGGATCAGATGTTCGAAGGAGTCGACGAATACCGTCCAGTTGAGGTTAAGTATGGCGTCGATCGAGTTCAATTTCGTGTACCTGACAAACTCACCACCCTCGACGATCTGGCGGACGTTCTCATCGAGCCTACCCGGTCCAAAAATCCCATATCCTCCGTAGAAGAACATGAGGATCATGAGGCCGAGCCAGAAGGTCGGAAGGGACCAGCCTGCAATGGACATCGTCCTGGTGGCGTGATCGGCTGGCCTGTCCTTCTTCACCGCAGAGAGGGTGCCCAGCCAGATTCCGCCGAAGATGATGACAAGTGACGCGTAGATGGCGAGCTCGGCGGTGGCCGGGAATCTCCTGAGCAACGCCTCCGCCACCCTCTCGCCGTCTGCTGTGGTTCCGAGATTTCCGCCAAGAAGACCGCCCAGCCAGATGCCGTATTGAACCCATATGGGGTCGTTGAGATGATATTTCTCGATCGTCTTCTCAATGTTCTCCGGCTTCAGATCCTGCGGATTTGTTACGTAGGCGCCAAGTCGCGAACCCAATGGGAGGAACGATAGGACAGTGAAGATGAGCAGGGTGATTCCCAGAATGACCGGCACCAACAGAAGGAGCCTTCGGATGACGTACGTCCTCAGATTCATCCTGACTCCTCTACACTAGCCTCCTCGTCTTGAAAAACCTTACCTCCTGGCATACGCCACACGACCGACGGTGTCGAGGCGACGGGGCGATGTGTGAGGGCTCTCGGCGGGCTGGAGCAAGCAAGGGAGACCGATCCGCAGGACGCTGGCCGAAAGGTCAGGTCGGGCGATTCCGGCGATGAGGCTCGGACAGTCCGACTTGATGCCCTTCAATCCAATGGCCAGGCATTCGGTTCCTGGGCGGGATGAGGCCCCCCACGCGGGGCAATCCACATCTCTGTCGGCGACGTAGGCGACATAATCTCCTCGCAGGCCCATCCACACAACGCCTCCCCTTCTTGTGAACCGATGCGCCTAGCGGGAGGGGTAAACGGGCCGGTGCATTCCTCCAGAGACAGTGCCCACGGAGCGGGGGGGAGGTTGGCACAAGGGTTATATATCGTTCAACAGGTGGCCCCTTTCCTTACTAGCCTTTCGGGGAGACCATAATGGAGGAAGAGGCACAGAGACGTGTACCGTGGAGGGTGATTTCTGCCATTCTGGCGTCAGCCGTCGTGATCCTGGCTGCCATCTCGGCATTTCAGTTTCTGACAAGGGCTGAGGAGTTTGTTCCCACGTGCCCGACGAATTACCAATGGGACGCCCCAACCCGGAGCTGCATCCTGTCGGACACACTTGCCCCAACGGGTGTCAGCGCCGTCAGCCGAGGGCTTGCTTCCGTTGGAGAGGTCCTGACCTTTGACGGGTCCGATTCGACGGACAACGTCGCGATTACCGAGTGGCGGTGGGCTTTCGGGGATGGGACAGAGGGAACGGGGAAAACCGTTCTGAAGGCCTTCTACGTCCCTGGGGACTACATAGTGTCCCTGGTGGTCAGAGATGCCGCCGGAAACGAGGGTACCAACGAAGCCTCGCTGACTCGGGTTAGAGTCGTCGGCCCAGGTGCTCCGGAGGCGAACGAAACCGCTCCGGTGGCATTACTGGCTGTCGACAGGGACGTCATAGAGAGGGGTCAAGCGGTCTTTGCGGACGGCAATGGCTCGTGGCAGTGGAACTGGAGCGTCGCCGACGCGGCGTTCTCAAAGGAGATCGGTGCGGACAACCTAATGGGCGTCGATTACGACTTCGGGGACGGGTCGACGGGCGCGGGGGCTAACTTGTCCCACACATACGCGAAGTCCGGCACCTACGCCTTGAGGCTTGCCGTAACAGCGTGGAACGGCCTGAAATCCTTCAGCATTCACACGGTCCACGTTCTGACTGAGCCGGCGGATTTCGTGGGCGAAGTCAAGAACCCGGACACCTTCATTGATACGAGCATCAGCGAAGGCGAGCACATGGACCCGGGGAGGTCCTATGACACGTCTTCCGACGCCGTGCTCCGAATGGTATACGATCCGCTCATAGCGTGGGACAGGGACAGCCTCACCGACATGATACCCATGCTCGCAGACAAGGTGCCCGTCGCCGGAGATGGGATCAGCGCAGACGGGCTCAACTACACGTTCACCATTCGGCAGGGCGTCAATTTCCACATGGCGCCGTACACCCTGTCTCCCGCTGATGTGGAATACACCTTCGAGAGAAACATGATTTCCGACTTCGCTGGTGGCCCTATGTGGCTGCTCCTCGAACCTCTTACGGGCGCTGCTGAGATTGATGCGGCAGCTCTCAGCGATGCGGAGCTGACGGCGATAGTCGACACGGTAAGGGACTCCGTGGAGGTCGTCGGCCAGGACGTCATATTCCACCTTGCATTCCCCTTCCCGCCCTTCTTGTCGGTGTTAGCTGGCGGCGGTTGGGGCCTGATAATGGACAAGGAATACCTCATCGGTGAGAAGAATCAGTGGCCGATGACCTACGACCTGGCCACCATCAGAGAGTACAACAGAAAGCACGATACCTATGCGCTACACGGTGACAAACCAGGGGATGTCATGGGAACGGGTCCCTTTACGTTCAAGTCCTGGGATGTGGACGTTCAGATCGTCCTAGAGCGTTGGGACGGCTACTGGAGGACGCCCGCCTCGTACGAGTTCCTTGTCCTAAAGAACGTTCCTGAGTGGGGCACCAGGAAGCTGATGCTTCTGAACGGTGACACAGACCTCGCCTTCGTCCCAACCGCGTTCAGGGAACAGGTCCTCGGCGCGCCGGGGTTGAGGCTCATCTCAGGCCTGCCAACCCTTACAATCACCTACGTCGGATTCAACGTGGACATTGTCAATACGCCGCCCAACCCGGCCATAGGCAGTGGATTGCTCGACGGGGATGGCATTCCGCCCGATTTCTTCGCAGACCAGCGGATCAGGAGGGCCTTCAGCTGGGCATTTGACTATGACACGTACACCCAGGACGTGTTTAAGGGGCTGTCGGAGCAGCCCTTCGGTCCGGTCCCGAGACCGTTCCTCGGATATACGGACCAGGGACCGAAGTACTCCCTCGACCTGGCAAAGGCAGAGGCCGAATTCAAGGCATCATCATTTATGCCGGACCTCTGGAATCTGGGCTTCAAGTACACGGCGTTCTACAATGAGGGGAACGACCAGAGACGGATCGCCCAAGAGATACTGAAGGACAACCTGGCGGCCATCAATCCGAAGTTCGTCGTGGACATTCAGCCAGTCCCGTGGGGAGAATACCTCGGTGCGATGATCGATGGCACGACCACCGCGGCTGCCATTGGCTGGCGTGCTGACTACGCCGATCCCCACAACTTCGTTCACCCGTTCATGCGCTCGGGGGCCGGCGCCTTCGCGAACTGGTTCAGCTACCAGAACGTCACCGTCGACGGTTGGATCGACGATGCAGCCAGGGAGCTTGACCCCAGCGTCAGGGAACAGATATACTTCGACATCCAGAAGGCAAACTTCTGGGATCCCCCAGGAATCTGGCTGGCTCAACCTCAGGTCGACCACTTTGAGAGGACCTGGGTACAGGGCTGGTACTTCAACCCCGTAACAACGCCGTACTACTACGACTACGGGAAGGGGTAATCCCCCTTCCTCTCTCTCTTTATTCCCTCTCCTTCAGGCCAGCAGCAGCGCCATTCAAACCCGTACCTAACAGGGACTCTGGCGGAGAGACTGCGGTCTCCGGAAGATACATTTCTTTACCATGTCCCACCAATCTGCATCACTCCCAGGCCTCGTTCAGAAGCGGCCGGCGCCTCGAGAGGTCGAGATATCCTCCAAGCGGGGCCGCGAGAGCTGATGACATTCCAGGTCGGGATACGACCCCAGGGAATTCTGTGGCGGTTAGACATAGAGGGGCTTCGCGGATCGAGGACCCATCATCGTGTGAAGAATGTGGCACCCCCCCGCCCGTGACCTTCCGATTTCCTGGGGCGAACGGGAGGATTTCGGTCGACCGAACACCGCCGGCTTTCTGTCGAGGATGTACGAGCACGCGGAAGATCAGCCCCTGTCCGCGATGCTGGAAGCCGTGGTCAGGCTCCACACGGACCGAGGTGAGTCACGCAGAAGGAACCTAGCTTCGACCCTTCCTCAGGCGCCTGAGCAGGAGGAGGATTGCCACCGCTCCCACGTACGCCGAGATCGCCCCAACGATCAACAGCTGTTCTGAACTGGATACGTTCGATTTAGCCAAGGCCCTAATGACGAAGTCGTACACGTCTGGGCCGGCGGAGAAGGAGTAATTGGGGACCTCCGCCATGGACAAGACCTCTCCGAAGGGGGTGAAGAGCTCCACCGAGTATCCCCCAAGCTGTCGGGTCCTATTGAGGTCCCAACTCATCCTTATGAAAACATCCTCGTTAGGATTGTAGGCCACCTGAAGGGGCCATGTCATGTTCTCCATGGGTCCGATGACGCTTGTTGTGAGCCCTGCTGTGGCCTCCGGATTGTCGGAGGATCCCACCGACGTCTGCGGGTTATCGGGGTAGTGGAAGTAGGCGTAGAGCGTGAGTTCCGGTTCCGGGTCAAGGGGGACGAAGAGGTAGAGAGGCTCCACCACGTCGAACTCGTAGTCGTAGCCGTCCGTTGCGCCAGGATCGACGCCCAAGGTGGCGGAGTCCACCAGGCCGTTGGAACTCGTCACCTCTATCACCATGGACCAGGACGCCTCTTCGCCCACCTCCTCTGCCTCGGGGGCCCCGAAACAGCGGGCGACTGCGTGCGCAGGCAGCGCGAGGGTGATGAGGAGTAACAGGTAGAGAGGTAGGAACAAAGGAGAACGAGATTTCCAGCTTGACGTCTTTTGGAGGGGTTTCATCGATGAGATTTCCAACTGGACGTGTCTGGACCAAGACCTGCCTGGCTTAAGAGTTAGCTCGGACGGTTCTACTGGCCGTTTGAAATCGCGAGGACTTTGGGTATCTCTAACGGCTTGGGAGGGTTCAAAGGCTCACGTGGAACTCGACCCCACGGTCCTTGGGTCGGGAAGGCGGCCGGCCTCAGCGATAGGGTTGCTGGCCTATCTCATCATAAGGATAATTACGGACTGGACGTTTGGTTTGGGATGACCCATGTCCTGGTCGTTCTGGTGGAGCCTCGGGTAGAGGGTAACGTGGGAGCCATCGCCCGGTCCATGGCCAACTTCGGCCTCGCAGATCTCGTCCTTCTCAATCCCTGCCCATTGGGGAGCAAGGCCTACCGGAGGTCAAAACACGGACGCATCATCCTGAAGGAGGCACGGTCCGTCGACACCCTCGACGAAGCCCTCCTCGGCGCAGACATCGGGGTGGGGACGACCGGGATTTCCACGATGAGCGAACGGGCCTTCCACCGGCATACGCTGACGCCTCGCGAACTGGCGAAAAAGCTCTCCCAGGTGAGCGGAACGGCGGCCTTGGTTCTCGGCCGGGAGGACTACGGACTCCTCAATGAGGAACTCAGCCAGCTCGACCTGCTGGTGCACGTTCCCTGCCACCCGGATTATCCCGTCATGAACATCTCCCATGCGGCTGCCGTGCTCTTCTATGAACTCTATGAGGCTTCGGGTCTTCCCCACGCGCCTCGGAGAAGGCTCGCGTCGGGCTTCGAGAAAGAGAAACTCCTGGAGGCCTTTCGCGAGTTCCTCGTCACAACGCGCTACCCGATGCACAGGAGCCGAAGGACGGAGGTGATGTTCCGTCGGCTCCTGGGCAGAGCTTTCCCGACGAAGTGGGAGTTTCACGCCCTCATGGGAGCCCTCCGAGGGGCTTCGAAGACCGTCAAAAGACTGTCGGAATCCCGAGGGACAGGTCCGTCTTCCTGATGCTCTCCTCTTTCTCTCTCTCCAACCCCGTCATCGCCCGAATGGCGTCCACGTTCTCTGGAACCACGTCGGCCTCCTGATGGACCGCCTGGTAGTAGTAGAGTGTGCGGTCCCTTACGTGCACGCCGTCCTCCCACACGGCAATCTCAAACAGGTCGCCCCTCGGTCGCCGAAGATCGCGGGCCAACTCCATGATCTGCGCGGTGGAGGTAATGCCGTCGGCCCCCTGGACGAAACGAATGCGGGGCGTCTCCTTCCACACGTCCAAGACGTCCTCCGGTTGAATCGGGGCATCCAGATCCGCGGTGACCGCGTGGAGATGCATCATGGTGGTGGGGACCTTTACCGCGAGGGTCTGGATGTTCAGGTCCTTCAATACCGTCTGAACGTCGGGACCGTGATGGGAAGGCACGCGAAGCTCGGGCACGATGGCGTTGATGGGCCCCCGTTTCGTGTCCCAAGGATCGGCCGCCCGGCGGATCATGACAGCGTTGACATTCTCCACCGCGAACCGTGACAGGAGCGGGTACAAGGTCCGAATGAGTCCCGTGGTGTTGCAGGAGGGCACCCGCAGCCGATCCACCCCTCGAGCGGCTTCATAGTTGGCGTAGGCGTTGAAGGACAAGCCCGTGAGGGCATGGCTCTCACCCCCTTGCCAAACCGCCTTTACGCCCGCCTTGTCGTACGCCGCCTTGTATCCGCTTCCCTGGGGGGTCCCATCCAGGACGATGTCAGCCTCGCCAAGCAGGTCCCCCAAGGTCCCGTCCACTGGCATGTCCGCTTCTTCGAAGGCGGCGAGATGCTCCCTTGCCGCCGCATAGAGGCGGTACCCTCTGGCCAGGGCGGTGTGGACCTCGAAGGTCGGACGGGTCTTGGTGACACCCACGACCTCCATGTCGTCCTGTGCCGCCACGGCGTCCGCCAGGCGCTTCCCCACCGTGCCATATCCATTGATGGCGACCCTGGCCGTCATGCGCCTCACCTGAGGAACGTTCCTCGGCTGTTAAAAACCGCGGGTCAGGCGCCGGGAAGGTAGAGCGCCGAGCGGATGCGGGGAACCATCGCCATGAGGACCGCCGATTCCGTGAGCTCTCGTCGGGCGAGGCGACCCCTCGTGAGGAAACCAATGGCTCCCTCCTTCCGACCGATGTCGACGACCCCCGTGAGGGCTTCGAGGGCCTCCCCCACGGATTGACCGGCCTCGACGGCGTCGAGGATGACGGGAGGATGCTGGAATCCTGGCCCCGCACCCAAGGTGAGGCGGTCCCCCCGGTCCACCACAGCACAGAACTGCACGTCCAGGATGGCCTGGCCCTCCCCCTGCGGGACGAGCCCAGCCTCGATGCCGATCCCCAGGTCCCCGTTGCCCCGAGCCCCCCGAGCACGGGCGATGGCTCCGCGGAGGGCTTCGACACCCCTGGGTTGGCGGGGGACTCCCGAGTCCACCTCCCTGCCCTGAACCTCCAAGCGATCGAAGAGGCTGCCCAGGACGCGTTCCACGGCTTCGATTTTGATCGGGTTGGTTGTTCCCACCCTCACCCGCAACGCTCGCAGGAGCCTCCCCGTCCCGTCAATCTCCCCCTTGCGGACGCGGGTGGAGGAAATCCGCAACCCATCCTCCGCCGGGAGATAGGGAACCTTCAGGATCTCCAGGGGGGGAAGTCCTCGATCCTTCCGGGCCTGGTTCAGGTCGTGGGCCGTCTGCTCCGTCCCGGGCGAAGTGACGATGCCCTGCAAGTCCTCGATCCGGTCGGCAGGCCCGAAGCGCTGGTGAATCTCCTCGATGCGGTAGCCCGTCCATCCGCGCGCCTTCAGGTAGGCCTCCAGGTTCCGCTTCCGAGTGGCGAAGGGGGCGATGGTCCCCTCCTTGTCCGCCGCCATCGCATCCGATGCGAGGCCGATGAGGACCTCCTCCGCCACCTTGAAGGCCTTGCCGAGCAGGACCCCATGACCGTCGTGCAGTGGATCGAAGGTTCCCCCAAGAGCCACCTTCATCCTAGCATCCCTTCCGACAGCGGTCCTCGCGGCTTCGAGGCGGGAGCGCCCGCGGGGATGGCTCCAGGAGTCGGTACCGAAACGTTCTCATGTGTTATGCTCAGATTAGTAAAGCGTTTCGGAAACCTTAAGTACCTAGACCGGCGATGGTCGTTCATCTCCCCCACCGGAGGCACTCATGAGGAAGCTGGGCGCCATTAAAGACTTCTCCTACCGGGGCGACCTGCTCGTCAAGGCGGGCTTCGCGCCGCCCCCCGATGCCGCGGTCTTCGATGCCCGGAAGCGCACCCTCGGGCGCGTCCTGCGGGTCTTCGGGCCGGTCCGGGCGCCCTACGTCACGGTGAAGCCCGCACGAGAGCCCAAGCTCCCCCTTCTGGGGTCAGAGGTCTACGTAGAGGATTCAGCATGAAGCGAAGAAACGTGGAGCAGGTCGAGGAACCCATTCACTGTCCGGAGTGCGGAAGCGCGAACCTGGCCTACGATGAGACGCGCGGCGAACTGGTCTGTCAAGAGTGCGGCCTGGTGATCGACGAGGGTATGATCGACCAGGGCCCCGAATGGCGGGCCTTTGACCTGGAGCAGGGTGAGAAGCGTGCCCGCACCGGTGCCCCCATGACCTACACCATCCACGATAAGGGGCTCTCCACCACCATCGGCTGGAAGAACAAGGACTCGTATGGGAAGACGATCCCCACCAAGAACCGGGCCCAGCTCTATCGGCTACGGAAGTGGCAGCGGCGGATTCGGGTCAGCAACGCGACGGAGCGGAACCTGGCCTTCGCCCTGAGTGAACTCGACCGGATGGCCAGCGGCATGGGCCTCCCCCGGAACGTCCGGGAGACGGCGGCGATGATTTACCGGAAGGCCGTCAACAAGAACCTGATTCGCGGCCGCTCCATCGAGGGGGTCGTGGCGGCCTCCCTCTACGCAGCCTGCCGCCAGAACGGCGTGCCGCGGACGCTGGACGAAATCGCCAACGCCTCCCGTGTCACACGGAAGGAGATCGGCCGGACCTACCGGTTCATGACCCGGGAGTTGAAACTCAGACTCATGCCCACTCGGCCCCAGGACTACGTCTCCCGGTTCTGCAGCGAGCTCAAACTATCCGGGGAGGTCCAGTCTAAGGCGCTGGACATCTTGAAAGACGCCACGGAGAGGGAGCTCACCTCCGGCCGGGGGCCCACCGGTGTCGCCGCGGCCGCCATCTACATCGCCTCCATTCTCGGGAACGAGCGACGGACCCAGCGAGAGGTAGCCGACGTCGCCGGGGTGACGGAGGTCACGATTCGAAACCGCTACAAAGAGCTCACGGAGAAACTCAGCATCGACGTGGAGCTCTAGGCTCAAAAGAACGGGCGGAATCGGTCGAGAAGCTCCATATCCTCCAACAGGTCCCGCGTCTTGCTGGGCCGTTCCACTAGGAAAAGGCGCGCCAAGTCCTTGGGCGTGTCGATGTCTAGCCCGCCCTGCAACAGGTCCACGACCTGGGTTGGGACATCCCTGCGCATCGCCTCTTCCAGGTGGGCCAGATGATCGTCGTCCTCGAACCGGGGTTCGATGACGCCCGGAGGGGAGGTGACCAGGATGGAGGTCCCCGGTCCGATCGTGGACGGGACGACCAGGACGGAAGGTTCCTTGCGGACGCGCCCCAGGAGGTAGCTCAGGTCTTCGGCTGTTAGGAGCGGGAGGTCGCTGGGAAGGGAGGCGAGGATGTCGCCACCCCGGTCCCGCGAGAACTGTACCCCGTGGCGAAAAGCGGTGTCCATGTCGTGGGGGTCGGTCTCCTTGATGGGAACGAGGCCCCGCTCCTTCGCTCGCTCCAGCACTTCATCCTCCGGGCTGATGACGGCGATCTGGCTCAGCTCCGGGCAGCCCAGGGCCGCGCTGGTTACGTCCTCGAACATGGCCTTTGTGAGGGCCCGCTGCTCTCCCACGTTGAGCACCGAAGCCAGCTTCGGCTTCGTCTCATGAAAACTCTTCAGAATGATCGCGCCCACCGCCGTCATCTATGCCTCCTCCGGTCCAGCCTCCTCAACGAGGACCGGGGGATAACGCGGGTCAGGTTTCTTAACGCATCGCCGCCCGACCGGCATCAAGACTCCCCCAGATCTTGAACGCGGACGGGGTCGATTCGCACCAAGGTACCCCCGACTTCCTCGTCGGGACGATCGGGATACTTCGCGATCATCGCCTCCCAGACGGCATCTCTCTCTCGCTTACCTTGCACCCACTGGGCCAACCCCTGCACGACGAAACCCTGAAGGTTCCCGTCCTCCAAGGTGTCGACGAGGGCTGCGATTCGGCGGTTGGCATGGAGGTGTGCCGCCTGCTGGGACGTCGTGGCAGGTGCGAAATAGAGGGAGGCCCCGTCGAAGTAGAACCGGACCAGGGCCATGAACGGGTCGCCTTGGGGGGAAATAGTGGCCACTCGGAGGACGCGAGCCTGGTCGAGGATGCTTACATGCTTGGCGGTCCACGTTGCCATGGGCCCCCGCTCAACCTTCCCG
The DNA here is from genome assembly GCA_046759185.1 of Thermoplasmata archaeon. Classification (GTDB taxonomy): domain Archaea; phylum Thermoplasmatota; class Thermoplasmata; order RBG-16-68-12; family JAJISG01; genus JAJISK01. Next base: position 141,526 of record JBHIBO010000001.1, read on the forward strand.
CGATAAATATAGCTAAGGGCAAGGGCCTGAAAGCACCTATTTAGACCACCCCACCTTGGCCGGCGCATGGCACCACCGCGGGAGGAGGGAGCCCACGCCTTCGCCATCGACGACACGCGGGTTTCCGACCGGGTTCAGCACTTTCCCGAGTCGGTGATTCGGGAAATGACCCGCCTCGCCAACCGCCACGGCGCGATCAATCTCTCCCAGGGGTTCCCCGATTTTGACCCGCCGGAGGAGATCCTCGAGGCCGCCCAGCGAGCCCTTACCGATGGATACAACCAGTACGCCACGACGTGGGGGGCCGAGGCGTTCCGGCGGGCGATTGCGGACAGCGCCCGTCGTTTCCAGGGCCTCCAGGTGGACCCCGATGCCCACGTCGTCGTCACGTGCGGGGCCACGGAGGCGATGATGGCCGCGATGCTCTCCCTCATCGACCCGGGGGAGGAGGTGGTGGTCCTGGAGCCCTTCTACGAGAACTACGGGCCCGACGCCGCCGTCTCTGGCGCCCGCCCTGTCTTCGTGCCCCTAGAATGGCCCTCCTACCAACTCGACGAGGAGGCCCTAAAGGCAGCCTTCGGTCGTGAGACGAAGGCGCTCATCCTCAACACGCCCAACAACCCCACGGGACGGGTGTTTGACAAGAGGACCCTCCGGCTGGTCGCTGACCTGTGCGCCGACCACAATGTCGTGTGTGTGACCGACGAGATCTACGAGCACATCGTGTACGACGGGCACCGCCACGTTAGCATCGCGACGCTGGGGGACATGTGGGAGCGCACGATCACCATCAGCGGCCTCTCCAAGACCTTCAGCGTCACGGGCTGGCGCTTGGGGTATGCCATCTCCCCCCGTACACTGACACAGGCCATGAAACGGACCCATGACTTTCTCACCGTAGGGGCCCCCCACCCCCTACAGGTCGCCGGGGCCTACGCGTTGGGGATGGGGGACGCCTATTTCGAGGCCCTGAGGGAGGACTACGCAGAACGGCGCACGGTCCTTTATGACACCCTCACGGCCATCGGATTCGAGTGCGCGAAGCCCGAGGGCTCGTATTACATCATGGCGGACATCCGTCCGTTGACCGACAAAGACGATGTGGCCTTTTGTCGACTCTTGGTCGAGGAGGTGGGGGTGGCCGTGGTCCCGGGCAGCAGCTTCTATGCCGACCGGAGTCGTGGTCGGTCCTTCGTCCGCTTCGCCTTCCCCAAGCAGGTCGAGACGCTCCGCGAAGCGACACGGCGGCTCGAGAAGGTGGCCGTATGAGGATGACGGCCGACCTCATCCTCGTTGGGGGGCGGCTCCTGACGGGGTCGGAGGAGGCCCCGGAGGCCGAGGCCATCGCCTTGGGGGGCGGCCACATCCTGGCTGTGGGCAAGGCCCCGGAGGCTCTCGGATACGAAGGTCCCAGCACGCGGATCCTGGACCTGGGGGGCCGCCTCGTCCTCCCAGGCTTCAACGACTGCCATGCCCACCTCGCGTCCTACGGGGCCCGGATCGCCTCCGTGGATCTGGCAGCGGCCGCGTCCGTGGACGAGGTGAAGGCCCTCATCGCCGAGCAGGTTCGCGGGACACCCAGCGGCCAATGGCTCCTTGGGCACAACTGGGACGAGAGTAAGTGGCCGGTTCGCCGCTATCCGCGGAAGGAGGACCTGGACCCGGTCGCCCCCGACCACCCGGTGGCCCTCTCGCGGGTCGACACCCACATGGCCGTGGCCAACTCCGAGGCCCTCCGCCGACTCTCCCTCGAGGGCGTGGAAGGCGCGGAGCGCGACGCAGCGGGGGAACCAACAGGCGTGCTCAAGGAGCAGGCCATGGAAATCCTCCGGGAGGCAACACGACCGAACGCCGCCACGATCCAAGAAGGGCTCAAGGCCATCATTCGGGACGGCTACCGTCTCGGGATCACCTCGGTCTCGGAAACCGTCAGCCCGGCCGGCATCTCCGCCTACCTGGCCCTACAACGAGCAGGGGAACTCGCCCTCCGGGTGAATCTCATGCCTCGGGCAGAGGGCCTTCCCGCGCTCCTGGAGGGGGGTCTCGGGACGGGGGTCGGGGGTGGCCTTCTCCGGTTGGGTCCCCTGAAGGCCTTCTTCGACGGATCCCTGGGGGCCCGGACGGCCGCCCTGGCGGAGGATTTCTCGGACGAGCCTGGGAACCGGGGCATGCTGATCTACGCGGAGGACGAGGCCGCCGCCCTCGTGCGGAACGCGAGAGAGGGGGGCTTCCAGCTCGCCCTGCACGCCATCGGCGATCGTGGCATCCAGGCGGCCATCCGTCACCTCGCCAAGGAGGGTGGTGAGGGGTTCCGCCATCGCATCGAACACCTGGAGCTTCCGACCGAGGCGAATCTCAAAGAGGCCCGCCGGCTGGGTCTCATCGCCTCCATGCAGCCCAACTTCATCGGTCAGTGGAGCCGGCCCGGGGACATGTACGAGGATCGACTCGGGCGAGAGCGCTTGGAGGGGAACAATCCCTTTCGCCGGGTCCTGGAGAAGGGCATCCCCCTGGCCTTTGGGTCGGACAACATGCCCCTCTCCCCCCTCTACGGGATTCACTGGGCGGTCAACGCCCCCTTCGAGGACCAGCGGCTCTCGGTGGAGGAGGCCCTCCGTGCGTACACCTTAGGCTCCGCGTACGCCAGCGGGGAAGAGGCAGTCAAGGGCTCCCTGGAACCCGGCAAGCTGGCCGATTTGGTGGTGCTGGAGAAGGATCCGCGGGAGCACCCGGAGGCGATTCGAGACATCCCCGTGCACGCCACCATCTTCGACGGACGCGTGGTGTACCAGGCGGCCTAAGCCTGGGGCATGTATTACACTCAAGGCCGGACGCGCTGGAGGCGGAGGTATCCCACCTCCTCCCCCGTCCGACCGAGGAGGATCTCCTTTCGTACGCCATGAGCTAGGCGCACGGCTCGACTCACCTCCGGCCAGGTCCCCGTGAATGCCTCCGGGAGGGCATGGATGAGGTACTTCGCATGGCCGGCATCGGGGTCGCCCTCGTACCCGCGGAAGTGGGCTCCGTACTTGAAGCCGGTCTTGACCAGGATGCCCCGGTCCTTCAGGTCCTCGTATACGCGTATCCGGAGCCGGAAATCGGGTTGGATTCGAACGGCCTCTCGCAAGAGGGTGGCGAGCCCGATCTTCCGACCTGTCTGGGCCCGCCGGACGGTGAGGGCCCCCCGCTTGGCGAGGTATAGGGTCTCCAAGAGGGACAGCTGCAGGCGCTCCCCCAGCATCTTCCCGTAGAAGCCCCGCTCATACAGTCCGCGGGCGTCGTCGGTATCCACCACGAGTGATCGGTCGTTGAGGAACAGGGCTTCGGCCTGGATGTCCGACAGGTCGTCCTTCAGTCTGCCCCGAGGCGAGGCCTTGGAGACGTGGTAGTACGTGATGTCGCTCTCCTCATCTACGACGGCCAGGAGCAGTTTCTTGCGGACCCGGGCCACCCGGGCGAGGTGGCCCTCCAGCTCTTTGAGGTCAAAGAGGCTGCGCTCCGAGAGGGCGAGTACCCAGTAACGGGTGGGAGCCTTGTCCGGTCCCGCGCCCCGGGGGAAGACACGGAAGTCCAGCGGGGGCACCCCCGCCTTGACGACGTACCCGCGCTGCCGGAGGTCTCGGTAGACGAGGTACCGGATCTCGAAGTTCGGGAGGGCGGCGTCCCCTTGCCGGAAGAGGTTCTTGATCCCCAGCTTGCGGCCCGCACGGGTGACATCAAGTTTCCCCGTCTCGCTCAGGTAGGCCGCCTCGACGAGATCGAGTTCCAAACCGCCTCCAGGAAGGGGGTTTCCGAAGTAGCCCCGGTTGTAGAGGCGGCTCCCGTCGCCCTCATCGGCCACGAGGACCTTCCCTTCGATGAGCCTTCCAGGCATACGTGAGCGGGAAGGCCGCTGGATGCTATAAGGCCGTCCGCTACGTCGCCTCCGGTGGCGCGGATGGTGGGACAGGCCCCGTGAAAACCCGGGTTTCTTTATATAGAAGGTTATTTATAGTCAAACCGTGGACCGGGCCCAACTTCTCGCGGAGGCGCGTGATCTCCTCTCCCACACGGGTTTCTTCGTTAGCGAACAACATTGGAGCCGGGGCCTGAGCTTTGACCTCGCCGCCCGCCGCGACGAGGTTCTCCTGTTGGTCAAGGTTCTCCTGAACGTCGACGCCCTGGGCCGGGACACCGCACTTGAGCTGAAAGCCATTGCCTACAGCCTGGGCGCGGCCACGCTCTTGGTGGGGGTCAAGACCAGCAGCGGAGCCCTCCAAGAGGGCGTCGTCTACTCGCGATTCGGCATCCCCATCGCCTCCCCGAAGACGCTGCAGGAGTTCTTGGAGGAGGGCATCCCTCCCTTCATCTTCTCGGCTCCCGGGGGACTCTACGTCCGGCTCAACGCAGGGGCGCTCCGACGCATCCGCGAGGAGCTGGGCATATCCCTAGGTCAGATGGCCGAGGTGGCCCACGTCTCACGACGCACGATCCAGATGTATCTGGAGGGGATGAGCGCCACCGTCGAAGCGGCCTCCCGCCTGGAGGAGTTTCTGAACGAGCCCCTCGTGGTTCCCCTGGACCCCTTCGGTTTCCCCGACGAAGCGGAGGGCCGATCGGGCACGCCTTCCCCCGCCAAGGACTTTCACGGAACCATTCGCCGGCTTCTCACCAAACTGGGATACGACGTGTTCCTCACCCATCGGTCCCCCTTCGACGCCATCACGAAGGACGAAGCCATCCTGTTCCTGGCGGTGATGGAGAAGCAGGAGCGCGCGCTCCGTCGGAAGGCCGTGGTCGTGGCCAACCTGTCCAAGATCGTGGAGAAACAGCCCATCATGTTCGTCGCTCGGCGCGAGGAAAAGCACCTGCGCGGCGTCCCCATCATCGACGCCAGGGAGCTCCGGAAGCTCCGGGAGCGTGGGGAGATGGTGGAGCTGGTTGAGGAACGAAAGGGGTAGGCCCTCGGGGCCTCGACGACACATCGGCGAGGCGCCCCCTCACCTAGGATCGGGCCGCCGCCACCTTGCGGCGCGGCCGTTTCTTTTGCCTCTTCGCGGATGAGGTTGACTTCGGCCCTTTCTTCTGTCTCTTGATCGCTAGGGGAGGCTTCGGACTTTTCTTGGTCGACTTGGGGGGCGTCTTCTTCTTCGGAATGGCGGACTTCTTGAAGAGGAAGTAGAGGCGGGACGGTTGCTCGCCGCGCCCACGCAGGGCCAAGGCCCGGATGTGGGAGTACACCCGCGTCCCGTTGGATTTCGTGAAGAAGGCCTTCAACCCATCGGACATCTCCCCATTCACGAGGGGCTCCTTGCCGACGAAGTCCATCTCCGCCAGCAGCCGCCCCCGATTGTCCTTGGGCTTCAGCACACGCGCCCAAGGCTTCCCGCGGAGCTGGTCCTCCTTCCACCCGAGGAACTTGGCGCTGGGAGGGGACAGCCCCCGGACGCGCATCTCCCCATCCACCTTCACGGCCGCGTCGGCCAGGTTCTCTGCCAGGTCCTCCAGCTTCCGGAAGACCCGATGGGACTCCTCCTGCAGTTGGGCGTTCTCCACGGCCGTGGCGACCTGATTCCCGATGCCGGCGACCACGTTGATTTCCTTGCTCGTGAAGTAGTGGCGGGAGGTTGTGCTGTCCAGGGTCATCAGCCCCAGGGCCTTCCCCTTGTACACGAGGGGAACGAGGAGCATGGACTTGAGCTGCCAGGCCCGGATGATCTTCTGGGGCAACAGATCCTCCTGCGGCAGGTCTCGGACGACGGAGGGGAGTTTCTGCGTGATGACCTTGTTCACGAGTTTGGGGACTTCGGCGTGGCTGATCTGACGCTCCATCAGGAGCGCGGCAAAGGCGTCCCGGGGGCAGTACGACTCCGCCGGTATGAGGACCTGGTTCCGGGCATCATCGAGGAAGATCGCGGCCCGATCCACCTTGACGAGCTGCGGGGAGATGCGCACGACGGTCCTCAACACCTCCGACAGGTCGGAGAGGTTGCTCACCATCTCGGAGACTCCGATGAGGGCCGCCAGAATCTGGGTCTCGCCGAGATTCCTCTCGTCGAACATGGGACGACAATTTATGCCTGGCCCGTGTGGAAAAAGCTTTCGTGGTGGTTATCAGGGGTGGCCAGGGGAGTCCCTGGCCCAGGCACGCGGCGCACGGAGGCGGCAGGAAAAACCCTTTAGGAAACGGCGGCTAGCTTCCGGGGACCATGGACGCCGTGTTCCTGTTTCCCAAGGAGGCAACCGGCCGGAGCCGGGAGATCCTGGAGGACGACCTCATCAGTCGCCAGAGCGTGACCCTGCGCGATGCCCGCTCCCTCGGGCTCAGACAGGACGGGACGCTGGTGTTTTTACAGGGGGCTGCACGTGCCGTGGAGAGGTTTGAGACCCTCGCGGGAGATGCGGCAGAGCGGGTCGCAGAGGAAGAGGCCTCCTCGTTGCGGGCCATCCTGCAGAAGGAGGAGGAGGATGCAGCCGAAGGCGTGGGCCTCCTCTTTGGAGGGACGTAGCTCTGGCTGCCTGCCTATCAGCAGTCTGTTCTCAGGTCTGAATTCCTGGATGTACCCCTTTTTAATGGAGGACTTCGTCATTTGCACGTGAGCGGCCTCCCCGATACAGCTGAGCCGGAGGTTCCTTCCATCACGTGCCCACGCTGCGGGACTTCATACGCAGCCAACTTCTGTCCAAGCTGTGGCTGGCAGACGGGCGTACCCCTCCCCGCCCCTGCCTCCGCCCTTCGCACGGTGCTGGGCATGGTCTGGCTCTTCGCTCTCATCCTTTTCATCGTCTACCTCGCTGCCATGCTCGGGGCCCTCGTGTGGATCAGCCCCGGGATCGTGGAAGGCATGGTCGGGGGCACCTGCACCGCTTGCACGGCGTTCTTCTTCTGGATCAATCCGCTGAGCCCGACCCTCCTGGAGTTCGTCGAAGTGGGCGGGATGGGCCTCCTCGCGTGGTTCCTCATCCTCCTGACTGCGATTTTTGGAATCTACCTCTACCTGGTCCTCTTCCACGCGAGGCGAACCTACACCGACATGCGCCTTCCACACGAACGGCTCGAGAACAAGCTTGGTTCCCGGAGCGCCATCGTGGCCGTAGGCCAGGTCTTCATGGCGATCCTGTTCTTCGACTTCTTCTACTTCTCCGTCATCCTCCCCTTCGGCTTCGGCTTCGTGCCGGAGGCACCCCCCTTCTTCAGCGAGGCACCCGATTGGTTCGTGCTCTACAGCGTCGTGAACGCGGCTGTCTGGGAGGAGTTTGCGACCCGGCTCCTCCTCATCGGTCTCCCCATGGCGTTGGGCTCCTTCATCACCCGGCTTCCGCAGGTCCTGTCCGGAACTGTCGCACATAACCCGGGCCGCGCCCGCTACCTAGCGGGGTCGTTGAAATACCTGGTGGGCCGCCAGGTGCGGGCGCACTCACCGCGGGCCACCCTGTTCGTGGGTGCCGGGCTCGCTCTTGCGTCTGCGGCTGTCTTTGGCTATTTGCACGTGCCCGCCTGGGGCGCGTGGAAGTTTGTGGACACCTTCCTCGCGGGCTTGGCCCTGGGCTATCTCTTCCTGCGCTTCGGAATCCTCGCCTCTATACTCCTTCACCTATCCGTAAACTCCCTCGGCATCTTGTTCGGACTGGCCGGGCCGGATAACCTGGGTGGGGCGTTCCTCATCGGGATCTTCTATCTTGTCCTCCTGGCCTTCGGCGCCGGATTCTTTGCCTACTATGTGATGCGCACGGGAGGCATCCTCTTCGGACGATTCCGGCGCTCGAGACCCAAGCCTGCCCCCGTGCCTCGGCCGGAACGGTCTCCGGAAAGCCCAGGTGGAGGTGTCCTTCTCTTCCCTGTGACGTGCCCTCAGTGCGGAGGCCATGAGGCCCAATACCAGGACGGGGCGCTGCTCTGTTCACGGTGCGGGACGAGACTGTCGACCCCTGGGCCGGACCGTGGACGGGGCCAGTTCTTCGATTAGGTCCCGGAGGTCTTCCGAGACGACGGTCACGCGGATGTCTCCCAACGGAGCGTGGGCGGAGAAGGAGACGCGCCCTGCGTAGGCGGCCTGTTTGTTCAGGTAAAAGACCAGCCGGTCCCCCCGAATCGCACCGGTCAGCAACTCGTGGGCGGAGTCGCGGATGTGTTGCCTCCGGAGGAGCTCGGCAAAGTGATCGAGGCTCCCGGTGTCCCCTGCGATCTTGCCCTCCTCTTCCAGCCGCGCCTCCGGGAAGATGTTGAGGATGGCCCGCTTCACCCTCCTCGCGCTCTCCGTGGGCCGGAGAGGCGTCTCCACCATGGCCTCGTACACATCTCCTCATCCTGCCTGTGAGGTAAACCTTGGGGGGTCCCGCGAACCTTATTTAGCCGGCCCGGCCATGCGGAGCGGAATGCAGGAGGATCTTCTCTCACTCGCTATGGAGTCGGGGGTCCTCCTGGATCCCGCGTTGGCGGACTACCTCGCGGAACGCGAGCGTCCCGTCGACAGCCTCCTTGCCATCTTGGATGCCGTGAACCCACGGCCTCTCGTGCTCACGCTGGAGGAGGTCCAGGCGTTGAATCCGTCGCCCCCTGAACCGCACCTTCCTCATCCCCCTTCTGCTGCCTCAACCCCTCCCCCACGGGACCGGGGCGCCGTCCGGCGTGAGGACTACGATCCCGAGGTCGTCGTCCTGCAGGACATCACCGGCCGGTCCACGTGCACGGGGGAGATGCAGGACTTCTCCCGCTATTTCGACCATCGCTATAGGGCCCTTTCCGGGCTGCTCCGGGGGAGGCGAGACCTGGTGGGCGCCGTGTCCATCGGCCGTGCCCTCCGCATGGCCCGGGAGGTCCGCTTCATCGGCATGGTCCAGTCCGTCAAGCGAACGCGGACGGGCAATCACTTGCTCCTACTCGAGGATGAGGAGGCCTCTTGTCAGGTCCTTGTCCCGAGTGAGGGTTCCGGGGTCGACGGGGCGCCCATCCCCGACGAAGTGATGGGGGTCGTGGGCCGTCCTTGGAAGGACGGCATTTTCCTCGCCGAGGAGATCGTGCGGCCCGACGTCCCCACGTCCCACGCCTTCCAGGGAGCGGAGGAAGCCCTCTGCGCCGCCTTTGTCTCCGACATCCACGTCGGGAGTCGCCTGTTCCTGCGTGACCGTTGGGACCGCTTCGTCCGGTGGTTGAGGACCGAGGAGGCCGCCCGCGTCAAATATCTGGTCATCGTGGGCGACGTGGTGGACGGCATCGGGGTCTACCCGCGCCAGGACGAGGACTTGGCCGTGGATGACGTGTACCGCCAGTATGAGGAGGTCGCCGAGATGGTGTCGGAGCTCCCCGACGACCTGCAAGTGATCCTCCTCCCGGGCAATCACGACGCGACCCGGCCTGCGGAGCCGCAGCCCGCCCTGCCTGAGGGGATCCAGAAGGCCTTTCCCGACGGCGTCCTGTTTGTCGGCAACCCGTCCCTTCTGCGCCTCCACGGTGTGGACGTGCTCTGCTACCACGGGAAGAGCATGGACGATATGGTGACGAGCATCCCGCACGTCACGTACGACCGGCCCCTCGCAGGGATGGTAGAGATGCTGAGGCGGCGCCACCTCGCCCCCTCCTACGGGGGAAAGACGCCACTGGCTCCCGAACGCGTCGACCACCTCATCGTCGACGCCCTTCCCTCCGTCTTCGCCACGGGCCACGTTCACGGGTTCGGGATTGGTGAGTACCGTGGCATCCGCCTCCTCAACGCCTCCACATGGCAGGCGCAGACCGCGTTCCAGCGGATGCACAACATCACGCCCACGCTGGGGATGGTTCCTATCGTGGACCTGCAGACGGGGGAGGCCTTCGCCCAGGCCTTTTGACCCACCAGGGAAATGGCCTTCTAGTCGCGGACGCTACGGCGACCTGCATGCGGATTCTGGCCGTGGGGGACATCCACGGGGAGGAGCACCTGGACGCCGTACGGGCGTCCCTTCGCGAAGCCCCGACCCCCGACTACATCCTTCTCGCAGGCGACATGACCCACCGAAACGACGTGGACCTGTACGGCCGCGTGTTGGAGGTCTTCACGGAGGTCTCAGACGCCCCCATCATTGCCGTCTTCGGCAACCACGAGTGGTCCGATTCCCACGCGGAGTACCGAATGACCTACCCCATCACCTTTCTGGAGGAGGAGGCGCATACCGTTCAGCTTGCCGACGGGCCTCTGCGGGTTGTGGGGAGCACGGGCGTTCTCGATCGGCCCACCTGGTGGCAGCGGACGAATCTCCCGCAGATTGCCTCAGAATACACCCGCAGGCTCCAGGTCCTCGATCGGCTCCTGGAGGACGACGGGCTTCGAATTCTCCTGACGCACTACGCCCCCACGTTCCGCACCCTCGTCGGGGAGGGGGAGAGCTACTGGGACCAGCTGGGATCCAAACGGATGGAGGGGGTGCTCCTACGTCACCGACCCGAGCTCGTGATTCACGGGCACGTCCATCTGGGCCTTCCGTTCGCCGAGCTCCAGACGGGCCAGACGACCCTCCGAAACTTCGACCGGGAACGGGCGATTCCGATACACAACGTCGCCTTCCCCGTCCGGAAGGACGTCACCATTCTGGATCTCTGAAGGCGGAGGGATTCGATGGTGGGTTCGGCTAGCCTACAGGGAGGGGTCGATGACCACGCCGCGGTCCACATCCCCGACGTCGATGTCGTAGATTCGGGTCCCGAGCTGCTCGATGACGATGATGTTCCAGACGAGGCCCTTGTCGTGGCGATACCAGTTGATGTAGCCATCCTCCGTCCCGATGACGATGTCGTCCCAGTAGTCCCCGTCCACATCGGCCACGCGGAGGCTGAGCACGTCGTCCTGGTTCGTGTGGATGAGTGTGCGTGTCCACGTGCCGTCATTGGCCCACCAGTACACCCGATTGTCCGACGTGCCTGCCGCGATGTCGTAGGTGCTGTCCGCGTCCAAGAGTCCCACGTCAACGGCGTTCACTGTGCCTGTCGCCGCAAGGCTGACTGAGCCCCAGGCCGGGGCGTAGTAGACACGGACGGTACTGCCCGAGCCCACCACAATGTCGTTGTCCCCGTCCCCGTCCATGTCAGTCACGGCTAGGTCATTCACGGGAGGACCGACGGGGATCGTCTCCTCGTCGGGGAGTGTAATGAAGCGGCGCACGAAGACGTGGTCCACGTACACTGTGTCCAGCTGCGTCGCGTTCGGATCCCGGTTCAAGTCTCGCACCCGCAAATAGAGAGGGACGCCCCCCACGGTGGTCGGGAGGTTGGCCGTCTGGTATTCGTTGTCGTCCACCGTTTTCGTCACGGTGACGAGGGTGGACCACGGTCCCCCGGCGGCGAGGGAACCCTCGATGACGAAATCGTCGAATTCGCCGTTGAGGGTGTGATGGGCCTCGACGAAGAGTTTGTACGCGTCCCCGCCCGCCCCCACGGGGAAGGACCGCCATTGGTGCTCCAGGCGGCTCGTCGTGCCCTGCAGGCTAATGACCACCACGACGACCTGGTCGAGGGAGATCCGAGAGGCCATGTTGTCCGTGGCCGAGTCCAGGTTCGAGCTGTCCGTGTCTTGGAAGACGATGTAGAGGTCACCGCCTCCAAACCCGGCGGCGCCCAGGTCGTAGACCTTCAGCGTTTCCGTGGTTTCCGTCAGACTCCCTAGCACCGTGACACCACCGGCGCCGACCTTATAACCAATCTCGAACGCTTCCGATCCGTCTCCCTCGCTAATGAAGCCGCTAACGACGAGGAACGCCGTGTCAGTCGGGCCGAGGGCCGAAACGGTCCCCATGACGTACTGGTGCCCTGGCGCGGCACCGCCGGTGCTGTTCCTCATGAGATACCGGTCATCCTCAAACCACCAGAATGCGTCGTAGAACTCCTCCTGAAGCTCCTCGTAGACACCGTCATCAGCGTGTGTGTCGAGGTAGCTCCCCGAGAACACGATGTCATACTCGGAGAGGATTTCATTCTGGGGGACGTAGAGGTCCCAGATCTCCCCCGGACCTAGGACCTCCTCGATGGCCTCGTAGGTGTCATCGGAGACACGCGTGTCCGCCACGGTCCCGGTGATGTTCCCGAATACTGGCGTGTCGATCTCGAGGGTGTAGTCGGCGGTCAGCTGAGTGCCAAAGACGCCGAACCCGTTGTTGCGGTAGATTTTGACGTTCCCATTGTTAATCCCAGCGACGATATCATTGAAGCCGTCGCCGCCCGCGGGGTAGACGTCTGCGAGCTGGATTACGTTGACCCCTGGTCCAAGGTTGTCGACGAGGCTAGGGGTCCAATCTCCGTCGTTAGCGTAGGTCCAAATCTCCCCCGTGCTGGTCCCGATGACGATGTCGTTGTCGGAGTCTCGGTCGATAAGTCCGATGTCTACCGCCTCGACTCGGTTCCCCAGGTTGTCGATCTCGTAGCGGGTCCATTGGCTCCCGTCGCCCACGGTGTTCCGGTACCAGAGGACGCGCCCGACCTCAAGTCCAAAAACCGCGTCGAGGTCGCTGTCCTCGTCCAGGTCACCAAAGGCTACGTCCAGGAAGTCCCCGCCACCGAACGGGGGGCTACCGCGGCAGAACCAAAGGAAGCAATCCTGGCGGAAGGACTCCATGACCGTCCGACTCCAGGCACCGTCGTTCTCGTAGAAGGTCGCGTACCAGGTCTCATCGTCACCGAACCACCGGAATGTGTACTCGTTCAGCGCCGTAATCACGTCCAGGTCCCAGCGCGCCCCGCGGACGATGATCTGGCCCGTCAGGGCATACTCCTCGTTGAAGTCGGCGACACGCTTGATGCGGAAGCCATAGGCGTTGGCGCCGAACAGCCAAGGATCCAGGTTTGTGGTCGAGAGGTCGATGTTGAAGGAGTAGGAACGACTGTCGTTGACCGCGCCAGGACTCACGGGGTCGTTGCCGGGTGTGGCCCAAACTTGGACGCCGCTCTCGTAGTCGGAGATGACCACGTCACCAAATATGAAGCCGGCATCCGTGTCCTGGACGGTGACCCTGACGTACATGATGTCCGTCGTGTTGAACGTGTTGGTGGGCTGGGTGTGCGCGGCGTCGGCGAAGAACTCAACCCGCGGATAATCGGGGGCGGTTCCGTTCTGTTCCGTCACCAGGATGGAATCCACGGTGGCGAACCGGTTGTTGGGCGACGGCACGTTGTTGGCGCGGATCTCCATGGAGACCGAGTGCTGTCCAACCGCCAGCTGGACCCCGTCCCATCCGTAGTCGCTGGAGTTCGTGCTGAACCGGTGCTCGTAGACGTAGAAGCCGCCCACGAAACCCAGGAAGGTGAAGGCTCGTGTGCTGGAGGGGAGGCTGGTCTGTGTAACGGGAGTGTTGTACGGCGCGAAGCTGTAGACCTCGGGCATCTGGGGGAGCCCAGACGGGGAGTAGAGGAACACGTCGTTCTGGAGATCGGCGTTCTTCAGCTTCTGGCTGGCCACCACGATGACCACGGTCTCGCCCTTCTGGAAGGTTCGGGTGCCGTTGGCGTTGTAGCCGTTGGTGTCCCACTCCGTCGCGTTGAAAATGTCATACAGCTGGAGGTCGCTCTCGAGGGCGAGGCCTTCCGGGCCTTTGAAGGGAGAACCCCCGCCGCCGAGGTCCAGGACGTCCAGAATGAGCCGTGTCTGCGCTTCTCGACCCCCCTGGTCCGTGGCGTTGAGGATGACGATTCCCCCGTCCCAGGATCGCGGCGCCGCGAAGCTCAGGGACCGACTGAAGACCCCGTCTCCGGCCAGCACGTCGCCCACACTGGGGTCCCCATTGTCCAGGAGCTGGACGTAGCCGAGGGGGACACCATATCCGAAGGTGAGATACCCCCAGACGGAGGCCGGATTGAGGTCTTCATCCGGGTCGCCGACGCGGGCGTAGATCGCGAAGGTATCATCCACCGAGACGGGATCGCGGCTCGGAGTCGAGGGCTCCGAGTCAAACCACTTCTCGAGGAAAACGGGAAGGCGTTCTCCACCCTCCCCAAGGAGGATCTGATCCCAGACGACCGTCCCGCGGATCACGTCCACGACCAAGACCGAGACCTCCGCCGTCTGGGGGATGGTCTCGTTCTCATAGGTCCACGTCTCTCCGATGTTCCAGGTTGCGTCGGAGCCGTCCAGGCCATAGGGTTTGACGCTCACGCCGTCAAAGTGATTGCCTTTGGTCCGAAACGTATGGGTCTGTCCGTCGATGGTGAGGTAGATGCGGGTGTTCGAATCGAGGAGGTCATCCCCGCCGAGGTGGGTTAGGTTGACGTAGGCGCCTGCCCAGGACCCAGCAACGTAGCGCCCCTCCAGGTTCCCATCGATGCCCGCATTCCCCGCGGCCCGAGGGGCCGGGAGGGTGAAGACCCAGAGGACGATGGTGGAGAAGATGATGACCGTGATAAGGAGAACCAGGATGCTTCCAATTACCTCTGATACACCCCGATGGTCCAGAGGTCTCCGTGACAGCACCAGTGCTCCTCCCAGGACGGAGTCTTCTTTGCGCTAGACAGCTTATTTAATCGTTCCCGCAGGATTATCGATGAAGATAGCCAGAATCGTGCGAGCATCGATTCCTCGGGGCGCTATATCGGTCCGGCCTGGGGGACGCCACACGAGCTGGAGCCAGTGACTAAGTTTTAAGTGGCCAGCACCCGCTATCACCGACCAATGCCCAAAGAGGAGGCACGCCGCCTCCCACCCTCCCTCGTCAGTTTCCTGCGGGACCTAGCCGTGGCGTTCCTCCTGGTTGCCATCGTTTTTGCCGCCCTCTTCGCCTTTGCCCGCACCTGGCCTCCCATGGTGGTGGTAGAGAGCGGGAGCATGCAGCACAGCAACACGGAGAGCCTTCTCGGCGTCGTGGATACCGGGGACATCGTCGTCGTCCAAACCGCCCCTCATCGGCAAGACGTCGCAACCTACGCGCAAGGCCGCGCCGCCGGCTACACGACGTACGGGGACTTCGGGGATGTCATCGTCTTTCAGGATCCCGATGGTCCGGCGGGCCGGTGGATCATTCATCGGGCCTTGCTCTTCCTGGCCTGGAATGAGACGGTCATGGGCTTCGACATCCCGACCCTCGAATCTCTGGAGCGGGGCCGCGACTGGGACTCCAACGCCGCCACCCCCTTCGGCCTCGGCCCCTCCGACACGGTGGTCCTCATGAACGTCGGCTTCCGCCAACGGGAGGTGACCGTCCGAATCAACGACTTCTTCGCCGACCGGGACCCCCAGGATTGCCCCGCCTCTTGTGAAGGCTACGTCACCATGGGGGACAACAACGCTCCTAGCTACGACCGGACCTTGGTGTTCCAGGGCCTCATTCTCGGCCGGGCGCGGGGCGAGCTCCCATGGTTCGGCCTCCTAAAGCTCACCTTCGCGGGTCCCTTCGCGTGGGGCGACGCGCGTGCGCCCGCTAACAGCTGGAGCGCCCTTACCCTCTCCCTCGTCCTCCTTGTGGCCGGCCCCGTCGGTTTGGATATCGGTCTCTCCGTGTTGGCCACACGACGGAAGAAGCGGAAGCCGACCAACCCCGGGGACCATGGAGCGGACGGAAGCCCCGAGGAGGACGAGGAGTCCCCGAAGGACGAGACACCCGTCAAATGAGGGTCGTCTGGACCTTGGGCCGGTAGCTGCGCAGCTCCATCAACACGTCGTCTCGGGCAAGAATCCGCTTGACGTCGGGGGCGGAGACGCTGGATTGGATCTCTTTCGTCCGCCCGCCCCGGCCAAAGGACTTCACCTTTGCGTTGATGAGGCCGAGCATGTCCAACTCGGAGATGAGGTCGGTGACCCGTCGCTGGGTCAACGGGCTCAGGCCCGCCCGGTTGCACAGCTGGGAGTAGGTGTCGAAGACCTCCCCGGTGGTGAGCTTCGAGATCCCCACCTCCTGTTGCAGAATGATGCCCAGGAGGATGAGCTTCGAGTGCGTAGGCAGGGATCGGACCGCTTCGATGACTAGGTCCAACTCGATCTTGTTCTTCGCCCGTTGGACGAGGGACTCGGTAATCTGGGATCGACCCTTCCGGTCGGCCAGCTCCCCTGCCACGCGAAGGAGGTCGAGGGCCCTCCGGGCGTCCCCATGCTCCTGGGCCGCGAGGGCCGCGATGAGGGAGACGACCCCGTTCTCGATAACGCCGGAATCGAAGGCAAGCTGGGCCCGCTGCTCGAGGATGTCGCGAAGCTCCTGGGCGTTGTAGGGCGGGAAGACCATTTTCTCATCACTAAGGCGACTCTTGACCCGGGGATCGAGGAACTCCGTGAACTTCAGGTCGTTGGAGATGCCGATGAGGCTGACCTTGGCTTGGTCCAGGTCGTCGTTGATCTTGGTGAGGTGGTACAGCACATCGTCCCCGCTCTTGTACACCAGCTTGTCGATCTCGTCGAGGCAGACGACGACGACACGGGGCGCCTCGTCGATCTTCCCGCGGAGGAGGTTGTACACCCGTTCCGTGGAGAGGCCGGTGAACGGGATGCGCTCGTCGAAGTCTCGAATGAACCGGTTCCCCACGTTCTGGAAGACTCCGTAGGGCGTGTCCACGATCTCGCAGTTGATGTAGAAGTACTCCACCCGGTCCTCGAGATCGGCCCGCCGGAACTCGTTCCCCACGTACTTCACGACGGCGGTCTTCCCCGTGCCCGTCTTCCCGAAGATCATCACATTGGAGGGCATCTCACCCCGGAGCGCCGTCGCCAGGACCGAGGCCAGCTGGTTGATCTGCCGCTCCCGGTGCGGCAGGCTGTCGGGAATGTACGAGGGGCGCAGGACATCCCGGTTCTCCCGGAAGATGGATTTCGTGCTGAGGTAGGGTTGGAAGATGTTCCCTTCCATGAAGGACTCCCCCGAGAAGGCGGCTCCCCCGGAAGCCCGCCCCTTGGACCGACCGCATAGCCCCTGTCTCTACAAAAGGCTTTGTTTCGGCGGCTGCCGAACGACTTTCTTGGACGGCTTGATGGGATTGGATGGCGGCGAATTACTCCCGCCAATCCAGGCCGAAAGTCCGGATGCCTACCTTGGGGATGAGGGGCATTCTCCGCTTGTGGACCGAGCGACGTACGGTGGCGTCCACCCCCTCAACCGTCTTCTCTGGCAAGCCGGTCCGGTCGGCAATCTCGCTTAGGGACATCTCCAGCTCGAGGCCGAGAAGGATTCGATCAAGGTCCTCGTAGGCGATCCCAAGCTCCTTCTCGTCACTTTGCCCTTCCCACAGCCCTGCCGACGGAACCTTCTCGAGGATGGCAGGCGGGACGCCGAGATGAGGCGCCATCTCGCGAATTTGGGTCTTGTAGAGGTCGCCGAGGGGGAGGAAATCGGAACCCCCATCGCCGAATTTGGTGTTCCCACAGAACACAGTCTTGCCGTTCCGCTCAACGAGGAGATTCTCGTATCGTGGGACGGACGGACACCATACCTTGCCCATGTAAGAGACTCGCCGCATATTTATGGGCCTAAACGTCAACGTTCTCGACTTTCTCCCCATGCGAACCTCGTAGCACGCCTGAGATCGAATGATCTTACCCTTGTATTCGGTAGTCTTGGGAGGTCGGAGCCTAGCCCAAGCGTGGATCCCCAGTTTGGCACAGAGCTCAATCATCTGATATGCCAGGCGGGGGGAGATAGTGTTGTAGGCTGACCCATCGGCATTGCCGTCGCTTTCCATGAGACCTATGAAGAGGTATCGGAGCTGGCTCGCGGGGAGCTTCATCACCCAAGGAGGAATGCACTTATTTCTCGCTCCCAACCCGCACTCCAAGAAGGCCGCCGACAGCGCCCTATTGGTAAACCCAACCATTGTGGGGGCGCTGACAGGATGGATATCGTATCTGCGCAGGATTCCGATCAAAGGCCGACGTGACCGGTTTCGTTCGGATGATGCAATCCAGATTCGAGCTCTCTCGTACGTCTTCATGTAGGTGGGGCCATCAGGGAGTGCTGCGAAGCGGCCGTCTGGGGTACGGAACCGCTGATATTCCGCTGCAGTTAAGGCTGACTTGACTGGCACGGTGACCCGGTTCAAGTCGTTCGTACCGTCGCCTATGAACAGACCCATAAGGTGCAAGAAATCGGGAGTGGCCATCTTGACAGGTGGATTCGAATTCGGGGAAAGAACGCTGGATCCCAGGAACGCTGCAGTGTCGATAACTGGAGAGGCCTCCGCCTCACCGTCCCAGGCCTCGGGAATTGGTATTGATGTCACGCCCCCGTTGAGCCGGCTCTCCGCGGTTTCGAATCCAAGAGGCCCTCTTCCGTGGTACCGCGAGATTAGCAGGCGATGATTCGGCGTCACCAAGAGGTCGAGTCGCCTGTGCTTGATGTGCAACATTTCGCCACGATACGGGAAGACGTGGACGGCCTGGATCGGTCTTTCGAGGACTTTCTTAGTTCCAAGGTCCATCGAGAAAACGGTGTCGCCTGGTCGGAGGTCAGCATACGATACAGGGCCGTTGGGCGTCATCGCGCGTGTCTTCGAATCATAGCAGAAATAGCCCGTAAGAAGCTCGGATTTGTTTCCCGTCCCAATCACGAGCCGGTGCTCACCGTGCGCAACTTGGTAGAGGGTAATCATCCGTACGCGTGCATGTACGTTTCCTGCACCCACTAGATCCTGAGGTGCGATTGCGAGATGTTGGGTGACGCTCTGCGTCATCGGACCAATCCGAACGGATCGAAAGTTGATGCCCAGCGCTCCCGCCCAACTTCTTGCATCTTTCTCATCCTGTGATTCCTTAGCCTCAAGAGGCATTGCCAGCCCGAGGACGTTTGTCGGCCCAATTGCCTCGGCACAGAGTTTGGCAACAACCGACGAATCGAGGCCGCCGCTCATCCCGAGAACGACCCCCACTCGTCCGCTTTCCTCCCAATGGTGTCGGAGGAAGGACTGAATGATGAGGACCTGGTCTTCCCGGAAAGATGGCCGCAAGGCCATGGAATCTTCATTGTCCACCGAGTACATAGCTTGGGGCGCATCCTGCGGGCGGAGGCCCTCGGTTTCTCGCTTCTCCAATCTGACACCCGCCGCGCAGTCCTTTTAACAAAAGAGGGGATGAAAGGGCCGCATCATGGCCAAGCCCACTCTCAAGGGCAAGCGATGGGAGCCCGCGAGGGAAGAAGAGCTCCTTCAGACCTGGGAGCCGGATCTGTACCGGTTCGACAAGGACAGCGGGAAACCGATCTTCACCATCGACACGCCCCCTCCCTATCCGTCCGGGATGAGCTGGCACATCGGAGCCGTGGCCAGCTACTCCCTCATCGACATGATCGGCCGAAGCCTTCGCATGCGAGGGTTCGAGGTTCTCTTCCCCTTCGGTTTGGATCGAAACGGCATCAACATTGAGCGCGTCGTCGAGAAGAAGTACAGCAAACCCCTCTACGAATGGGATCGTCAGGAGTTCATTGACCTCTGCCGGAAGGAGGTCGACCGACAATCGCAGGTCTACTTGGAGACCGCGCACCGCATCGGCTTTTCGGCCGACTTCGACGACCACTACTACGAGACGGACTCCCCCGAGTACCGCGCGATGTCCCAGGGGGTCTTCATCGAGCTCTTCAAGCGGGGCTATTTCTATCGAGATCTCCGACCCACGTTCTACTGCCCCGGTGACCGGACGGCCGTCGCGGAAGCAGACATCGAGTACGAGTTCCGGCCTTCCAAGCTCGTCCACATCACCTTCCAAGGCAAAGACGGGGAGGGGGTCACGATCGCCACCACGCGTCCGGAGCTCCTCTTTGCCTGCGACGCCGTGGTCGTGCACCCGGACGACGAGCGCTACACCGAGCTTCACGGCGCCACCCTTCTGGTGCCTCCCGCAGGGAAGGAGGTCAAGGTCTACCCGCACCCCGCCGCCGACCCGGACTTCGGGACAGGAGCCGCCATGATCTGCTCCTACGGCGACACGACGGACATCCAGCTCTTCCGCGAACTCAGGCTGACGCCCGTGGCGGCCATTGACGAGGAGGGGCGGATGACGGGGGAGGCAGGGTCTTACGAGGGCATGACGGTGGTCGAGGCCCGGGAAGCCATCACGGCCGATCTGGAGAATCAGGGAGTCCTCGAGAAGGTCGAGGAGATCGCCCACAAGACCCCCGTCTGCGGCCGGTCGGGAGACGCCATCGAATTCGTACAGACGGAGGACTGGTACATGCGGCAGCTCGACGTTCTCCCCGAGCTTCGACGACTTGCGGGAGAGATGGAGTTCCACCCGAGCCGACACCGCCAGCTCCTTCTGGACTGGATGAACGCGCTCACCATCGACTGGCCCGTAGGGAGGCGACGCTACTATCACACGGAGATCCCCCTCTGGTACTGCGAGGGATGTGGCGAGGTTCTCGCCCCGGAACCCGGTCCCTACTACCAGCCCTGGAAGGATCCGGCGCCCTTCGAAAGCTGCCCGCACTGTGGGGGAGCCGAGTTCCGGGGAGAGGAGGGCGTTTTCGACACCTGGATGGATTCCAGCAACAGCAACCTCGTGGCCACCCTGTACCAGCGCGATGACGCGTTTTTCAAGGCCCACTTCCCGGCATCCCTGCGGCCGCAGGGGCGGGACATCGTTCGGAACTGGTTGTACTACACGCTCCTCAAGAGCTACCGTTTCCTCGACCAGAAGCCCTTCGAGCATGTATTCATACACGGCATGGGATTGGACAAGCTGGGCCGGGCGATGCACGACAGCCTGGGAAACGTCATCGAGCCGGGCCCCATCTTCGAGAAGCACGGGGTGGACGCGTTTCGTTTCTGGGCCGCAAGCGAGACGAACGTGGGCGAGGACTTCCGGGTCTCGGAGACCCGAATCGGTGGGGCCAAGAAGTTCCTCTCGAAACTCTGGAACGTGGCCCGCTTCATCTCGGCGTTTCCGGAGGGGGAGGCGGAGGAGCTGTCTCCTACGGATCGATGGGTCCTCTCGGAGCTCAACGCCCTCATCGAAGAGGCCCGAGCCGGCTATGCGGATTTCAACTTCTTCGTGCCCTCGAACCGAGTCCGGGACTTCTTGCGGAATCTCTTCGCACCTCATTACCTGGAGATGGTCAAGCACCGGGCCTACGAGGGGGATGCGGCATCCTTGTACGTCCTCCATCGGGTCCTGCGCGACCTTCTCCGCCTCCTGGCGCCGATCTGCCCCTTGATCACCGACGTTATTTGGCGTGAGCTGTACGGCGCGTCCGTTCACCGGGAGTCGCTTCCGGAGGTCCAGGAAGCGTGGTGGAGCGAGCTGCAGGCCCTCACCCCCGCCCTGGTGGAGTTCAACTCATCGGTTTGGAAGGAGAAAAAGGACCGTGGCCTTGCCCTGCGCGACGAGCTTCCCGGCGTCGCGCTTCCTGAGGAACTGACTCCTTTTGCGGAGGACTTATCGCGCATGCACGGCATTGGGGAATAGCCTTGCGAGCGACGCGGGTTCTCCTCGTTCCGTTGTTCGGCATCCTTGTCCTGGCGAGCCTTGCTGCTGCCACTCACCTGCCGGACCATCGTTACCACGTCCACGGGAGCGTGGTGGATGATCTGGGGATGCCCGCGATGTTTGTCCGGGTGGAGGTCCAGGACCTGACCGATCCCACCGTTCCTGTTGCCGTCGGGTCGACCGGGTTCGGCGGTGGCTACGATGTCCTTCTCCACCTTCATAACCACAACGTCGGGGACCAGGTCCGCGTGACCCTTGCGGGGCAAAGCACCGTGATCAACGCCCTCTTTGACTCCAACGAGAGAACGATGGAGCGATTCTCACCAAGCTTGCCCTTCACGATTCCGGCCGGGGCGAACATCGTGCCGTACCTCCTGATCGCCCTCGCCATTGCGGTGCCGGTCGTCCTGGTCATCCGCCGCTACGCCCCTCCGCTCCGAGGGCCCCGCTCCCGGGCGAAGCCAGGTATTGACAGTATCCCTGGCATTGGCAAGGCCCGCGAGAAGGAGCTGAGGGCCGTGGGCATCAACAACCTCGAGAGACTCGCAGACGCGGAAGCCACGGACATCGCGGACCGCACTAGCTTCAGTCTGAAGGAGGCGAAACGGGTTGTTCGGCGGGCGAGGGCTCTGGTCGAGGATGGGGGACCCTCGGCCTAGCCCGGCCGCGTCACGATGGAGATGACATCCCCATCCTGGAGCGTGTGATCCATCCCCACGCGCTGACCTTGGAAGCGTGCACTGGAGCCCCGCACTTCGGCGTACCGGAACCTTTCCACGAAGCCTCTGTGCAACAGGCGACAGACGTCCTCCACGGTCGCCCCAGACCGGAGAATGACAGGCTCGTCTGAGATGTCGCGCTTACCGCGGGGCTTCAGGTACACGCGGATGAAGGAGAGCCGTCCGTAGACGGTCTCAATGAGGGCCTCCACCCCCGACTCCTCCTTAGCGGAAATGGGCATGACGGCCCATTCTCGCAGGTCCTCCTGGATGTGGGCGAGGGTCGCCTCCCCGACGAGATCGATTTTGTTCAAGACAAGGAGCGCTGGGAGGTACACGCGGTTGCCGGCGAAGTGGTCCACGAGCCGTTCAAGAGTCAGGTCCTCCTGAACGACGATCTCCCCGTTGAGGAGCCCCCACTCCCTGGCGACGGCCCGGACCGTGTCCTCGTCGAGGTCGGTCTGTGAAACGGTGAAGCTCACCTTGAGTCCCCCGCGATCGGCCCGGTGGACGGCCACTCTAGGAGGCGCCTCATTCAGGCGGAGACCGCCCCCCCGGAGTTCCCGCACCAGCGGTTCGGGGTCGGGGCGCTCGACGTCGACCATCAAGAGGGCAAGGTCGGCGATGCGGGCCTGGGAGAGGACCTCGCGACCGCGGCCGCGCCCCCGGGCGGCCCCTTCGGTTAGGCCAGGAAGGTCCAGGAGTTGAATCTGGGCCCCCCGGTGCGCGAGGATTCCGGGAACGGCTCGCAGCGTCGTGAAATCGTAGTCCCCCACCTGGCTCGCGGCCTCGGTGATGAGATTCAGGAGGGTACTCTTCCCCACGCTTGGGTATCCGGCGAGGGCTACCGTGGCATCGCCCGCCTTGCGGAGGCCTGGACCCTCCCGTCGTGACCCTTTGGGGCGAGCGGCCTCTTCCCGGAGTCTCGCCAGTTTGGCTCGCAGACGACCCAGGTGTTTTTGGGTGGCTTTATTGTACGGCGTGCGGCGAATCTCCTCCTCGATCTCGCGCATGCGCTGCTCCGGGGTTGCCAACATTCGGCCAAGTCAAGAGACCGGGAAATCGTTATCGCTCGGCCGCGGGAGGAGGGCCGCGTCTAGTCGTGGGACGTCTCCGGCAGGATGCGCGTACCGGCCCTCCCCTCGAGGGCTGGGATGGCCCCCTGCCGATCGACAATGACGGCCAGGCGGCCTCCAGCGTCCAAGAAGTCCACGGCCCCGCGGATTTTCGGTCCCATGGTCCCCGGGGGGAATTGCCCCTCGAGCAGATGCCCTTCGGCCTCGCGGACCGTGAGTTCCTCCAGGGCCGTCTCCGCATCGCTCCCGAAGTTCAGGGAGACGTGAGGCACGTCGGTGAGGAGGAGGAGGAGTTCCGCTCCGAGCTCCCTCGCCAGGAGACTGCTGGTGAGGTCCTTGTCCACGACGGCCTCGATACCGCGAACACCTTCCGTCTCGCGGACGACTGGAACGCCTCCACCCCCCGCCGCGATGACCAGGGGGTTCTCCTCCAGGATGCCTCGAATCTGGGAGGCGCCCACGACCTCTTGGGGCCACGGAGACGGGACGAGGCGCCGGAACCCCCCGCGCGGGTCCGCAGCCATCGTTGCTCCTTGCCGTTCCAGTTCCTGCGCCCGTGATTCGGGGACGAGGGGGCCAATCGGCTTCGAAGGGGTGAGAAACTCTGGATCCTTGGGATCCACTGCGACGAGCGTCACCAGCGCGACGGGAACCTCTCCCATGTCCTCGTCCGAGGCTTCGAGGAGGGCTGTCTGGAGCGCGTACCCAATCTGTGCCTGGGACTGGGCAACCAGCACATCCAGGGGACTCGCCGGCACCTCGACGGAAGCGATCTCATTCTGGGAGAGGATGGCGCCGACCTGGGGTCCGTTGCCGTGAGTCACCACCAGTCGGTACCCCCGCTCGCGAAGGGCGAGGAGGAGGGGCGTGAGACTTCGGGCCACGGTCAGCTGACCGCCCCACGTCAAGGGTCCGGACGGAGGCGCGATGGCGTTCCCACCTAGGGCCACAACTGCAAGCTTCATGGGAGCACAGCTCCTCGTTCAGCGGCCGGCCCTATTAAACGGTCCCCCAGGCTCCGCGCTCGGCGACTTTCGGCCACCTCCCCCTCGGTCGCCTTTATACTACTCTTCCCCGCGAAAGGCGCTTGACGAGCATCTCCAAAGTCTTAAGTGGGGGCCTCTGATACGGCGGCCGTCGGAAGGGATGGCATGACTCGCAAGACCTTTGCCGAGCGGTTAGCCGCCAAGCAGAGGGAGATTTCGGTCTCAGAGTTCTTCGAGCGAAACAAGCACATCTTGGGATTCGATTCGCCCACCAAGGCCCTCCTGACCTCCGTGAAGGAGGCCATGGACAACGCCCTCGACGCCTGCCAGGAGTACGGGGTTCTCCCGGACCTCCTCGTACGCATCGACCGTGTGGACAGGGACGAGTTCCGGCTGGTGGTGGAGGACAACGGCCCGGGTATCGTGAAGGGCCAGTTGCCCAAGGTGTTTGGCAAGCTCCTCTATGGGTCCCGCTTTCACGCGTGGTCCCAGACCCGGGGACAGCAGGGCCTGGGCATCTCCGGGGTAATCTTGTACGGTCAGATCACGACGGGGAAGCCTGCCGTCCTGCGCTCGAAGACCGCCCAGGATGACGTAGCCTACCAGATCGAGCTGCTGATCGACACGAAACGGAACCGCCCCCAGGTCCTGAAGCGGGACTTCAAGGCGTGGGAACGAGACCACGGCACGCGGGTGGAGGTTCACCTGCGTGGCCGCTTCGTGAACGGTCGGCAGTCGGTGATGGAGTACCTCCGGGCGACGGCCATCGTGAACCCCTACGCCCGAATCGTCTTCCAGCCCCCCGATGGGCCCCGTCGGTCCTTCGAGCGTGTGTCCTCGGAGTTGCCTCCCCCTCCCGTCGAGGTCAAGCCCCACCCCTATGGCGTCGAGCTGGGAACCCTCCTGCAGATGGCCAAGGAGAGCCCCCATCGGAGGTTCCCCGCCTTCCTCCAATCGGATTTCAGCCGGATCAGCTCGCGGGTCGCCAAGGAAATATGCCGCGAGGCCGAAATCCCCCCCGACCTTCGCCCGAAGGACCTCAGGCTGCCGAGGGCGAAGCGGGTGCACGCCGCCTTTCGGCGGGTGAAGATCATGGCTCCTCCGACGGATTGTCTCTCCCCCATCGGCGAGCGTCTCATCCGAACGGGCCTTCGGAACGTGGTCGGCACCCTTCGTCCCGAGTTCTACGCCCCTCCGATCACCCGGCCCCCGACCGTCTACGGGGGTCACCCTTTCCAGGTGGAGGTGGGAATCGTCTACGGGGGCGATCTGCCCAGCGAGCAGCCCGTGGAGATCCTCCGCTACGCCAACCGGGCTCCGTTGCTCTACCAGCAGGGTGCCTGCGCGACGACCCAGGCTATTGAATCGGTGGATTGGCGGCGCTACGGACTGGAACAGCGCGGGGGGCGCGGGATGCCCTACGGCCCCGCGATGATCCTGGTCCATGTGTGCGCCACCCGGGTCCCGTTCACCTCCGAAGCCAAAGAGGCCATCGCCCCCATCCCGGAGATCGTAGCGGAGGTCGTCCGGGCCCTTCAGGAGAGCGGCCGGCGGCTGCGTTCGCACATGAGCAAGAAGGCGCGGCGCACGAAGACGAAGGAGAAGTTCGAGATCGTGCGGGCCGTCCTTCCTCTCATGGCAGAGAAGAGCGCTGGCATCGTGGGGCAACCCACCCCGGACATCACTCGCACCATCGCCAAGATCATGAACGTCATCTGGATCGACGAGCAGGTAGAGTACCGGGCCCACCGGCACAGCGTGCGCATCGAGGTGTACAACTACACCGGCGCGCGGAAGCGTCTCACGCTTCACGCCGCCCTGCCCCCGGAGGCCTTGGATCCGACCACCATGGCGCCCTCGCCAGCCCGGTTGAGCCCAGAGGGCAAGGCGAGCTGGGAACTCCCGTGGATCCGGCCCACCGAGAGAGTCGTGGTCGCCTTCCAACTCGAGGGCCTAAGGCGCGTGGGATACGAGGGAGGAGAGCTCTACGTGAGCGGCGCCCCTACCAGTCAAGTGGTGGGAGCCGATCCCCTTCCCGGGGACTGGGACCTCCAGGCGACCGGGATGCCTGAAGAGGGTCCGATGACGGAAGAAAGCCTCCCTGCCGAGGAGGTGGCAGAGAGTGGCTAGCCCGTCTCGGAAGGCGCGCCAAGCCTCCGTGGTCCGCTCCCTCCAGGGCCTGGCTGCGACGGTGTATGAGCATCTGGACAAGGGACGCATTCCCCAGATGGCCATCCCTGTCCGGACGAAATCCAACATCCGTTTCAATGCGCGCAAGGGGGTCTGGACGTATGGGAAGGCCAAAGGGAAGCGGTCGGCCAAGACGCTCAAGGGAGCCAGGATGCTCCTCCGCACCCTCTACGTCCTCGAGTTCATCCGGGATATGATCCGGGACCGCAAGTCCTCCACCCTTCGGGAGCTCTACTACATCTCCGAGGGATGGGAACACGCGGGCTTCTCGACCCAAGACGAGAGCAACCTCCTGGCAGAAGACCTGGAAATCCTCACGGGCAGCCTCCGGGAGGACTTCCGTCTGCGGCCGGAGGAGGACGGCGCCCGGGTCATGGGAAACCTAACCGTGGAAGAGGTCAACCGGCGAGGCGAACCGAAGCGGTTCAACTGCCGCGACGACGTGGGAGATTCCGGCTACGGCATCCCCCACAATGTGGAGACCGATAAGCTTCGCCTCCTCGAGTGCGACGCCGACTTCGTCCTGGCCATCGAGACGGGCGGCATGTTTGACCGTTTGGTCGAAAACCGGTTCGACGAGGACGCCCGGGCCCTTCTCCTTCACATCAAGGGGCAACCCGCCCGCGCCACGAGGCGTTTCCTCAAGCGGCTCAATGAGGAGCTGAACCTCGATGTGATCGCGTTTACAGACGGAGATCCTTGGTCCTTCCGGATTTTCGCTTCCATCGCATACGGGGCGATCAAGACGGCCCACATCTCAGAGTACTTGGCCACGCCCGCGGCCTCCTTCCTCGGCATCACCGCCTCCGACATCCTCAACTACGATCTCCCGGCCGACGACCTGACGCCCCAGGACGCGAAGGCCTTACGGGACATCCAGAGCGATCCCCGTTTCGGCGACCGCTTCTGGCGCGACGAGGTGGCCCTCATGCTGGAGATTGGGAAGAAGGCCGAACAGCAGGCCCTGGCGAAGTATGGCCTGGACTACGTGACGGACGCGTACCTGCCGGAGAAGATCGCCCAGCTCGGCCTTGGGTAGGCCTACGCTCGCTCGGGGGTGCCCACCCCGGCGTAGTCCTCGACGGCCCCCTCCGTGATAAGTCGCTTCAGCTCCCCTGCCCGCACCTTGAGCAGAATCACATCGCCTAAGATGGCCAGGCTCGTGGGAACGTCCAAGCGTCGCTTTCGCTTCGCGGGGTTCAGGGACCCCAGCCGTTGGTAGGGCTTTCGATCCAGGAGGAAGGTCAGGCTGTCCACCTTCCACAGGTTCGTGTCGATGTAGGCGTCTTCCACGATCCCGAGATTCCGACCGTCCTGGGACACCACGGGCATCCACAGAACCCACGGCAGGGCCATGGGAGGCTTGTCCGGCTGGATGAGGAACTCGGACAGCTGCGCCACGGGCGTCTTGAGCAGGACGAAGTTGCCTATCGAGGCGATGGCGTCGGCGCTGAGAAGGGCGGCCTCGCGCTCCTTTCGGGTCCGGAGCCCCAGGGCCTTGGTGAAGCCCCTCTCCGGCCGCATCTCCAGGGCCGCCACGTTCCAGTCGTCTCCGACGAGGGCGATGTGGATGCGCCCCACCTGCCACGCGTCGGCGGAGATGACCGACATGCCGTAGAGTTTCCCGGCCCGGAAATGCATGTGTGCCTGGAACTGGCTCTCCCGCATATATATTGTTGTTCCGATGATTATCGTCTGGTTCTGGACTGGCACCTTAAAGCAGGGGAGCCCTTGTTCGGGCCGTGGTAGAGCGGGGGAAGGCCTTCGGCGGACTCTGCGAATTCTGCAGCTATGAAGGGCCGTTCGACCGCAAGGAGGAGACGGGGGAGTTCGTCTGTCCCCAGTGTCGCCGGCCGCGCCGGGACGCCCCTGAGGACGAATGGCTCGGATGACTATGAGCGGGAAAGAGATCCTGACCCGACAGGAGGGGGAACGCCTGCTCGACTTCCTGGAACGGGCCATCCGTGCCCGCGGAGGTGCCCGCCGTCTGGTCCTCGGACTGGACGTGTACCTGGAAGTTCAAGGCAGCGTGCGGAACGAGGACTTCGGCCGCGTGAGCATGGGGGGACGGCACCCGATTCAGACCATCTCCCACATCTTCGGGGTCCCCGTCGAGGTCGACTATCACGACAAGACCCGCCTCGAATTTCTCGACTGAGAAGGTCACGGCCGCCCAAGGGCTATATGCCCCCTCCTCGTCCGTGCGGATGTGGCAGAGGAGCACTGGACGGTCCAGCTTTTCCTGGAGCACCCGGACCGATTCCTGCCAATTCACGAGGCCGGCCTCCCCTATGGCCCGGACCAAGTGACTCGGCTGGAGCAGATCCTGCAGCAGGCGGGGGTCCGAGGTCGTCGTCTCCTGGACGCGCCAAGTGGGATTGGCCGGCATGCCGTGCACTTCGCGAAACGGGGGTGGCGGGTGGTGGGCCTCGAGCTCGTGCCGGCATATGTCCGGCGGGCCACCGACCTCGCCGAGGAGCTCGGGGTCGAGGGCTGGGTCACCTTCCTTGAAGGGGACCTCCGCGAGGTCGCTTCCTCCCTGCACGACGAGGAGCCCTTCGACGCCATCGTGAACCTGCTGACCTCCTTGGGCTACTGGGACGACGCCACGGACCTAGCCATCCTGCGCCAATTCCACGACCTCGCCAGCCCGGGGGGCGTCCTCGTGCTGGACGTCATCAACCGGGACTTCGTGATTCGCCACTTCGAACCCACGAGCTTCGAGGAGTACGGGACGATCGCCTACCGCGAGCGGCGAACCCTGGACCTCGCGACGTCCCGCATCGAGAGCCGCTGGACCTTCTACCGGAAGGAGGGTGACAGCCTCACGGATCCCGTGTCCGTGAACATCTCTCAACGTGTCTATCCCCCGCACGAGCTGAGCCACCTCCTCCAGGAGGCGGGATGGGCGGATGTGAAGGTCTTCGGGGGCTGGGACTTGAAACCTCTGTCCGCAGATCAGAGCCGGTTGCTTGCGGTGGCGCGGAAGTAGCCGTAGGAACCGTTGCGGGAACGATGGTGAAACGGGCCGACCGGGATTTGAACCCGGGTTTAGGGCTCCGCAGGCCCTTGGGATGTCCAAGCTACCCCATCGGCCCCTGCCCATCAACGCGGGAGGTTCATAAGAATCCGGCGGTGTGCCTCTAGGCCAGACCCCGATGCTTCAGGACGCCCAGGAGCACGCGGGTGACCGCCTCGATGCCTCCCTCGCTGGGCACGCGCTCCAGGATCGATCGTGCGTCGTAGTGGGCGATGAGGGGCTCCGTCTCGCGCTGGTAGGTGCGCAGTCGTTCCCGGACGACCTCCTCCGTATCGTCCTCCCGATGGTGGAGCTCCCCCCCGCAGCGGTCACAGACTCCATCCTGCGTGGGCGGGTCGTGTACCACGTGATAGATGGCCTTACACTGCCGGCAGACGCGCCTCCCGCTGAGTCGCGCAATCAGCTCCTCCTCCGAAGCCTCCAGGGCGATGACGACGTCCGGGCTCGCCAGGTCCTCGAAGGCTCTCGCCTGGACCACGGTGCGCGGAAAGCCGTCGATGATGAATCCGTCCCGGGTATCCTCCTCCTCCAGCCGTTCCCTGATCATGGCGATGATGAGGTGATCGGGGACCAGCTCCCCCCGTCTCATGAACCCCCTGGCCTCTCGGCCGAGGGACGTATCCGCGGCCACATGTTCCCGGAGCATGTCCCCGGTGATGATGCGTGGCACGCCCAAGGCGTCCGAAAGTCGGTGTGCCTGCGTTCCCTTCCCGACCCCGGGAGGTCCCAGGAGGACGATCTTCACAGTCCGTCTAACTGACGGCGGCTTAAACGACTTGTTCTAGGCTGGCACGGCGTCCTCGACCGCCTCGGGTTCAGGGATCGATGCTGGAAGGGGTTTCGGGGGCCGTAGGCCGGCGTAGAGGTACAACGTAGAGCCCACGAGCGCCGTTCCCACGAGGCTGTAGAGGATCGGAAAGAGGAAGAGACCCGCGAGGCCCCACCCGATCCGGGAGAGCCCGATGGACGCGAGGAAGAAACCGATGGATGTGAGGAGGGTGATGGTCGCATAACCGAGGCAGTAGGGGACGACCTCCGAAAACCGTCGCGCGGCCAACTCGACGCTGGCACGAAAGGCGAGGGAGAGGGGGGCGTTGTCGACCACGATCGCGAAGGGCGTGAGGAAGAGGAAGTAGAGCAGACCGAGGACGGCCGCGAAAACGAAAAGGGCGGCTGCCCCCCTCGCGAAACCCTCCAGCAGGAAGGGACTTGCGGCCAGCACCAGAAAGGTCGTGATGGCCAGAAACGCCAAGACCCGAGCGAAGGCGCGGTTGGCCGATGCGAAAAACCCTCCCTGCACCTCCCTACGCCGAACCATCTCGAGCCGGCCCACGTAGCCGGCCGCCAGGTAGGACTGGACGACCAGGGCGAGGAGGAGAAGCGCGGTAGATAGGTCCCCCGAAGCCGCCAGTATGTAGAGCGGATAGAAAGGGAGGCCCCCGGCCCCCGGACCACGTACCTGCGCAACGGATGGTAAGGCGACCGGCAACGTGAACTGGGGTGACATGACGGGAGGAACAACCACGATGGCGAGCATCGCCAGGTCGAAGGCGAGGGGGACAAGCAGGAGGAGGCGCATCCGCAGCACGAGTCGAAAGCCCAGCTTCAGCGCGTCAGACCACAGGTGCACGCCATTCCCGCGCCCGGATTCCTTCACCGGCCTTAACTCTGCCCGTTCATCAGAATAGGTGATCGTCCACCGTCTTCGCCGGCCCACCGACCCAAGCTCGTAGCGTTTGTATTCCGAGCTCCTGGATCCGCGCCTCGACCTCCTCCACGTCCTCCGGGAAGGTATTCACGTAGACCGTGGCGCCGGTATCGATGGAGAAGAAGGCAGGGATCTCCTCTTCCCGCATCCGACGAACGGCCATGATGACGCTGAGGGTCTCGGGCGTCCAGAGGACCAACTCCTGGGGGCCGGTCATGGTGATGCCGTGGAGCAGGAGGGTGTCCCGCTCCGCAAGCTCGCCGATCCGGCCGATCTCCCCGTTCCCGATGGCCAGTTCCATCTCCGCCAGCATACGAGGCACCTCCGCGAGGCGGGCCGTGAAGAAGGGGGAGTTGACGACCTCTCGATGGGCGGCCTCCGTGTCACGGTAAGCGGGGACCAGGGCGACCAGAATGCCCATCTGCAGGTCCTCGGACGCAAGTTGCTCCGCGAAGGACTCCTCGTCGGTGGACCCCGTCCGCCACTTGGAGAACGCCCCGGTGACGGCTCGCGTGGCCGAGCCGGCACCCCTCCGGGCAATCACCGATAACTCCTGCGGAGTGAGGTCCAACCCAGCGGCTTCGGCGGCGGCAACAGCGAGGGCCGCGAAGCCGGACGCGGACGCCCCCAACCCGACCCCGGCCGGGAAGCTGTTGGCGGAGACTACCCGCGCGAAGGCTTCGATGCCAGCGCGCCGGCGTACCGTCTCCAGGACGGACACGCCACGCTCGAGACCGCGCGCGGTAAAGGAGACGTCATCCACCGTGAGGGAATCCGCCTCGAAGTCCCCGAATTCCACCGTCGTTCGGGTGACCAAGGGGGCCGTGCACACGGAGATGGAGTCGTGGAAGGGGAGGCGGAGGACCGGATCGGCGAGGCCGTGGTACTTGATGAGGCCCTGGATCGGGTGTGCGGCGGCTGTCGCCTTCACGGGCGCTCCCCTCCGTTCAGGTTCCGGCTAGATGTCAAAGATGACAACGGCGTATCCCTCCTCCGGGTTAACCTCCAGTTTGTGGTACGTAACCGCCTTGACCTGTGCCTCCATGCGATGCCTTCCGGGGTCCACTTCCTCCCCCCGAGCCGTGCCTTCCAGAGCAAGCCCTTCTATAGCCACCCCAAACTCGGCGAAGAACGCGTGGTCGACCTCGTGGAGAACGAGGAGCTCGCTCAGCCAGTCCACGAGGAGGGACCCCAGGTCGTGCGCCTGCACCTCGACCTTTACCTCCCCCACGGGGCGCACGAGGGACAAGTCCGTCATGAGGTCAAACATCCCAAGGGCGGCGTTCTCGAAGATCTCGTTCACGCCGTCCCCGTAGGCTTTGATGCCCACGTCAGCGGTGTGCCCGAGGATCTCGTACCGCACATCCCGTTTCAATCCGAGTCGGGATATCAACCTTCGCGGACCCCGGCTGCTCCCCGCCCGTACCAGTCGGGAAAGGTCTGATACCGGATCGGGTCCGCCACCCCGGCCTCCTGAAAGCCCTTGAGCCGCAGCTGACAGGCGTCACAGAGCCCGCACGCGTCCTCCTCCCCCAGGTAACAGCTCCATGTGAGATCCAGCGGAACCGCGAGGTCCATCGCTGTTCGAACGATGTCGGCCTTCGAGAGGTCAATGAGAGGATGTCGGATCTTCACGGGCCGTCCCTCGACACCGCGTCTTGTGCCCACCCTTGCCACTGACTCGAAGGCCTTGTAGAACTCGGGTCGACAGTCCGGGTAGCCTGAGTAGTCGATGGCCGTTGCCCCCACAAAGATGGTACCGGCATCGACCACTTCCGACCAAGCCAACGCGTGACTCAGGAGGATGGTGTTTCGAGCGGGAACGTAGGTCTCAGGGATGCCCTCCGCGATGGCGGCCAGGTCCCTTTCCATGGGCACGGGGACGCGTGTGTCCGTCAAGGCGGATCCCCCGATTTGGCCAAGATCGAGCTGGAGGACCCTGTGGTCTTGGACCCTAAGGGCCCTCGCCACATCCTTGGCCGCTTGAACCTCCCGGTAGTGGCGTTGACCGTAGGCGAAGGTCAGGGCATAGGCCATGAATCCTTCCTTGAGCGCGATAGCCAGGGTGGTGCTGGAATCGAGCCCCCCGCTCAGGAGGACGACCGCTGGGTCCATGGACCGTGATGAATCGATTCCTTTGCGCTTAAAGGTGGCCTGCCGATGCCTAGCCGACAGCCGCGTGAGCGGTAATCTCATCCAGGGGATAGGGATCCCAGGATCGGAAGCCCAGCGCCACCTCCAATTCGGGATATGTCAGCACCGGCTTCTCGTAACGCGAGGCGTCGTCGATGGCGATACGAGGACAAGCCGTGTTGACGAAGGCATCCACGCGATAGCCGAGCAGGAGTTCTGGGCTCACGATGTCCATGATGAGGAGGTACCCCTTTCTCCCCTCGGACGCGAGGAGATCCTTGATTTCTCGGGCGAGGGCCATCCGATACTGGCCCACCTTCTGGGAAACGATGATGCCAAAGGATTCCGCTTCCTGGGCCAAGGCGATGGCCGCGTGCCGCTTCCGCAAGACGCGGTCCTTCAACCCCCTCATGTCCCGGACCTCCTCCGTGAACGGATCGGCGACAATGACGGGCGTATCCGTGGCCAGGGCCACGCCCAGGGGGTGAAAGTCCCCGGTGCCCACGAAGAGGAAGGTGTCCACCCCGCCGTCGACCTCCCGCGCAGGATGCACATCGCACCCCAACAGCTGTCCCTCGTAGGCGGTGCGCCCATCCGATCCTCCTAGCAGGACCTCCTTGCCGCGCTCTTCCAGGTAGGCGACGAGGTCGGCCACCCAGGGCCGGTGCTGGACGTTGGTAAGGAGGCCGACGCGGGCGCCCAGGAGGGGCAGGGCGGACTCCAGGATGTCTAAGGAGGGTAGGGCCATGGGGGCCTCGACGAAGACGACCTTCTGCAAGTTCAGGTAGGGCATGGGGGCGTGGCCCACTTGCACGACGAGGTCCACGGGCATCCGCGGCACGTCGCACGCCCCGAAGGTGGGCTGGGCCGAGACCATGGCCGTGACCCCCGTCTCGCGCTCCAGCCGCTCTGCCACCTGGAGGGCGCGGAGGCGCAGACCATCAGGAAACTGGATGCCCACCGTCCGGCAGCCGCGATCGCGAATGGCCTCGAGGGCCGGCTCCAACTCCAGGGCCGCCTCCCGCGGTTTCGACACGCTCACGAGACTTCCACGATGATTCGGGTGGGTGTCGGAAGCTTGTACCCCGCCTTCTTGAGGGCCGCCTTGGCCCGGGTCAGGTGCTGGGGAATCGTCCGGATGTAGATGAGTGTCTGGCCAGGTCGCACCCGGGCCGCCATACCCACGGGCGTCCCGAAGGCTCCACGCATCCCGTCGGAGATGCGGTCGGCGCCGGCGCCCACGGCGACCTTGTTCTCACGAAGAACGATGTGGGGGAAGGGCTGGATCCGCAGGTGATACTGCTGGCCTGCTCGGCGGGAGATGAACCGGTTGGAGGCGATGCGCGCGGCTTCGAGGGCGTTGTGCCGGATCTGGCATCCCTCCTCGGCCACGAGTCGAATCGTGAGGGGGAACTCTCCTTGCGGATTCCCCATGTCGAACTGGGCGATGCGGGGGTTGGGCACCCCCCCCATGTACTCCCGTCGGGTGTAGGGCTGCCCCTTGGGCTCCCGATACATCCGAGCGGGCTTCCGGACCATGGGCGCTCCACGGCGGCGTCGCTATAAAACCGTTGGCGGTCCGAGGCCACGACTTGCGTTGTGTCCGGGATCCTACGCGCTCGCGATGGCCCGGGTCGAGAGCAGAACGCTCACGACCGCCACCACAGCCGCGACGGCCACGACCAAGCCGTAGCTTACGAAGAACAGCAGGGTCGTGTTCACCGTGGCGAGGTTCTGGAGGAAGGCCTCCGCCGGCAGCGCCCACGCGGAGATCGCGAAGATGGCGGCCAACAGGCCCAGGGGGGCGGCGAGGAGGGTCCGCAGGTCCTGGCGGAACTGGGTGAGCCGGTCGTAGACCTGGAGGTCCTCGCTGATGGCCTGGGTGGCCGCGGTCTCTGGGCCCTGGGTCACGAACTCCCGGGCCAGACGGTCCGCGTCTTGAGTCGAGACGGGCCAGTCGACTTCCCGTCGCAGCTTCGTCTCGACGGCCAGGCGGGCGGATCGCGCGTCGTTGTCCACGCGTAGCAGCGTCAGGAGGCCCGCGGCAAGGGTGCCGATGAGGACCAAGGCACTGCCCACGAGGACGCCGTTGTAGGTTCGGAAGGAAACGAGGGGCGCGTATTCGTACCCCGTCTCCGACGCGACGTACAGGGAGAGGACGACCGTGAGGACGGCCCCGACCACGATGCTCGCCGCAAGGGCACGCATGACCCTTCGGATATTCACCATGCACCCGGGTCTCGTGGACCCCCACATAAGGCCACTGTCTCAATTCTGAGAATCGAGAATGATAATCACGGCGCGAAACAGCCCGGACTGGCCTCGCCGAAGCGTTAAATAGCCTTCCCCTCCGTTGCGAAGCCCGGGTCATGTATCTCGTCAAGTTGGGGGGCAGCGCCCTCACCTTCAAGGGCTCCCGGCCGAGGATCAGGCGCAAGGTTCTGGCCAGCCTGGCTTCCGAGCTGGCGCCCTTCCAAGGGAACCTCTGTCTCGTCCACGGAGGGGGGAGCTTTGGGCATCCCCTGGCCCACGCCACGGGGCTCCACCAGGGCCTCCGAGGCGATGACGGGGTGATGGCCTTCGCCGAGGTTCAGCGCCGGATGCGGATCCTCAACGGACAGGTCGTGGACGCCCTCCACACGGCCGGCGTCCCGGCGGTCTCCGTCCCCCCCGCTTCCCTGGTTCGGATGCAGGGAGGGAACCTCGAGTCCCTGGCGACGCGGCCCTTCCAGGAGGCTCTGGAGGCGGGCCTGGTCCCCGTCACCTACGGGGACGCCGCCTTGGACATCAAGCAGGGTGCCGCCATCTGTTCCGGGGACGACCTCATGGTGCACCTCGCCCGTGCCCTCCGGCCGGACTTGACCCTCTTCGTGGCCGACGTGGAGGGAATCATGGGACCCGAGGGCCGTGTCCTGGAGGTGATCCGTGGCGAAGTCCCAGACCTCCCCTGGGAGGAGCCCCCGGAAGACGTCACGGGGGGCATGCGGGCCAAGGTCGCCCGGATGCTGGATATCGCACGAGACGGCTCGCGCTGTCTGTTGGTGAGCGGTCACGTCCCCGGCCGCGTGCGGGCCGCCCTTGGCGGCAAGGAGGTCCGGGCGACGGAGGTCCGGTGGTCCTGATGACGGAACGGAAGCGGGAGCACGTGGACATCGTCCTCGACGAAGAGGTTCGGCCCCGACACAATTACTGGGATGACGTGCAGTTCCTCCACAAGGCCCTCCCTGAGGTGGACTTGGACGAGGTGGACGTGCGGAACGAGCTCTTCGGGAAGCACCTCGCCGCCCCCGTGGTCA
The DNA here is from genome assembly GCA_046759185.1 of Thermoplasmata archaeon. GTDB lineage: Archaea > Thermoplasmatota > Thermoplasmata > RBG-16-68-12 > JAJISG01 > JAJISK01. The sequence continues at coordinate 178,003 of JBHIBO010000001.1, forward strand.
TCTCCTCCATGACGGGAGGCTTCAAAGACGCCGTCCAGATCAACGCCAACCTGGCCCACGGGGCCGCGGAGGTGGGTGTCGCCATGGGTGTCGGCAGCCAGCGTCCCGTGCTCCAGGGTCAAGCTACGGAGGAGTCCTGGACGGTCGTTCGCGAGTACGAGGTCCCCCTGGTGATCGCCAACATCGGGGCCCCTCAGCTCGTCCGGCAGGCGGGCAAGGAGCCGCTAGGGGTCGAGGACGCAAAGCGGGCCCTGGAGATGGTCCGCGGCGACATCCTGGCGATTCACCTCAACTACACCCAGGAGATGGTCCAGCCCGAGGGGGACAAGCGGTCCCGTGGGGTCCTGGAGGCTCTCGCTGCCATCGCCGCCGAGGTCCCCGTGCTGGGCAAGGAGACGGGCGCCGGGATCTCCCGCGAGGTCGCCCTCAGCCTGAAGGAGGCGGGGGTGCGGGGCATCGACATCGGCGGGCTGGGCGGTACCAGCTTCTCTGCCGTGGAGTACTACCGCGCGAAGAAGGAGGGCATGAGCCTGAAGGAGCGCCTCGGTCAGACGTTCTGGGAGTGGGGGATCCCTTCTCCCATCTCTCTCCTCCTGGCGGACGTGGGGCTCCCCCTCATTGCCACGGGGGGCCTGCGCAACGGCCTGGACGTGGCCCGCGCCATCGCGCTGGGCGCCCAGGCGGGGGGCATGGCCTCCCAGATGCTCAGGGCCGCCAACGAGTCCGCTGAGGCCGTGGTGGAGGCCCTGGAAGAGGTGGTGGCCGAGATCAAAGCGGTCCTCCTCCTGACGGGATCCCGCAGCCTGGCCGAGCTGGCGGAGACCCCGACGCTCTTCACGGGTCCTACCCGCGAGTGGGCGGCTTCCCTCGACCTGAGGGAGGACTAGCCCGTGGACCGGGCGGCGTTCGAAGCCTACTTAGCGGAGAAGTCGAGCCTGGTGGACGAGGAGCTGCAGGCGTGGCTCCCGCCGGCCGATGGGGTTCCTCACCTCCACGAGGGGGTCCGGTACGCCCTCGGCCTCGACGTTCCTCAACGGAAACGGCGGGGGAAACGCCTCCGCCCCGCCCTATGCCTGTTGACCTGTGAAAGCCTGGGCGGGGACGGCGATCAGGCCATGCCCTTCGCCCTCGCCTCCGAGATGCTCCACAACTTCATGCTGGTGCACGACGACATCGAGGACGGGGACCGGGTCCGCCGGGGCCGGGATGCCGTGTGGATCCGCTACGGCCTCGAGCACGGGATCAACATCGGCGATTACATGTTCGCCCAGACCTACGACCTGGTCCACGCCACGAAGGAGCGCGGGGTGCCCGAGGGTCGGGTCCTCCGACTCGTGGACGTGATCTCGCGGACTGTCGAGCGGACGGGGGAAGGTCAGGCCCTGGAGTTGGGCGCACGGGGGGACCGGTCCCTCACGACGGAGGGCTACCTAGACATCGTCCGGGCGAAGACGGGCCGCTACCTCGCCGCACCTCTCGTCGGGGGGGCCATCGTGGCGGACGCCCCCGTCGACGTCACCGACGCCCTGTCCGCCCTCGGGGACCTCATTGGCCCTGTCTTCCAGATTGCCGACGACGTCCTCGACCTGACGGAGCACAAGGGTCGCGGTGAGCCCGGATCGGACATCCGCGAGGGGAAGCGGTCCCTCCTGGTGGTTCACACCGCGGACCGTGCCGACCCGGAGGAGCAGGAGGAGCTGTTCCGCATCCTGGATACGCCGCGGGAGCAGGTGACGGCGGAGGAGGTGGCCTGGGTCATGGCGCTTTTCGACAAGGTCGACGCCGTGGGAGTCGCTCGTACCGTCGCCCAGACGATGCAGGAGGGGGCGGAGGACGTGCTGCGGAAACTGCCTGAGCCCCTGCACGCCAACCTGTCCGCCGCGGTCGACTTCATGCTCGGCCGCAGCTGGTGAGCCTCAGGATTCGAGGCCCCGATCCGTCAGCCGGAACTTCACGCTCGCCCCCTCCTCCAGGTGGCGGTGCTTCATGATGATCGCCAGGCGCCACTGCGGGGCCACCTTGTCCAAACGCACGATGTCCTTCGCGTTGTGGGTCATCATGTGCCCACCCAGGGGCGAGTACTCGCCCGTGTCGATCTTGGTGTATACCTGCGACGTCACCAGGACGGGGATGTCTCGGCGTCGGGCCGCGGCCATGAGTCGGGTGATCTGCCGCGTGAGGGCGTGTCGCTCCTTCTCCCGCGCCTCCTCGTCCCCCGTCAATCGGTAGTGGGTGGTCGCGCTGTCCAGGACAATGAGGCCGATTTCGGGGGTGGTCTCCGCGAGCCTGGCGGCCTTGGTGACCGCCTTCTCCTGCTCCGCCATGGTGTGCACGGCGGTGAACAGGACCTCGGGCAGGAGGCGGTCGTAATCCTCCCCACAGATCTGGCGCAACCGCTCCAGGGAGACCCCCTCCGTGTCGATGAAGGCGATCTTCCGGCCAGCCTGGGCCACGTTGCGGGCCAACTGCAGGCAGAGGTTCGTCTTCCCGCTCCCCGCCTCCCCGAAGAGCAGGGTGATGCACCCGCTCTCGATGCCCCCGTCCAAGAGGGCGTCCAGGGAGGGGCAGGCGACCTCGATCTTCACGCTCCAACGAACCCCCAGCGCTATTTAAGTCGCCTCGGCGGGCAGCCGGACGGCGTAGGTGACCCGGTAGATGTCCCGCCCACCGCGCCGCCCGTGGAGTTTCGGGGAGGAGGAGACCCGGCCCCCCAGCTGGGCCTTGATGCGTTGGGCCAAGGCCTTCGCAGCCCTGTTGCTGCTGAGGTAGAAATCCACCCCGCCATGGACCGCCTCTTCCCTGGCGACGAAGAGCCTTGGGTCGGTCCGCGTCCGCGCCTCCACCAGACCGCGAACGGCCTTCACCTCCCGCTTGGCGACGGGGCGTTCGACGGCCCGGATCTGCAGGATCGCCTCATAGTATTGGCCGTGCTGCTTCGCACAGTCCGGACAGGTCGACCGTCGGAGCCGGACGCGAGCATCGCCGATCTGCTCGGCGGACAACCCCGGCAGCTCCACCCGATGGGTCAGGCGGAGCCCCACCTCGTCCGGATGGCGAAGGTCCATGTGCAACAGGACGCGATGCGCCCGAACGTCTCGGGGGACCTTGGCGGCCTTTTCGATGGTCCGCTGCAGGGCCTCTTCCAGGTCGGCTTCCTCCCACCCCCGCGGGACGTGGAAGCGGCCGCAGTGGACGCATCGCTGGAGCTCGAGGACTTGCGGCAGGTCGACGAGGGTGCGCTTTTGCGGGAGGCAGTTCGCGCAGAGTCCCTCGTACACGGGACCCTCGGTCCCGCACTCGACGCAGAAACTCCTCATAGCACGACCATCTGGGCGTGGGGGACGCCATCGATGCGGATGATGCCCGCTTCTTCGATAAACCCGCCCTCCAGGGCGGCCGCGACGGTCTCCTCGCCCACGAAGTTCCCGATGGTAGCGAGGCGGAGGTGGCGGAGCAGTTGCTCTGGGTCGGCGGCCACCCCGTCGTAGAACTCCGGCTTGACCTCCAAGCGGAGCTCCCCCTCGCGCAAGGTCTGACCCAGGAGGTCCGCATCGCAGGCGGCGACCAGGACCTCCGTGCCTTGATTGTAGACCTTGAGCCGTATCAAGGAATGGAAACTCGTGTGGCCCGATTTATAGGTATCCGAATCAGAATCGGCTCACGAGTCGCCACTTGTTGGGGGCCGGCGAGTACACCTCGCCCTCCTGGCTCCACCGCTTGAGCCAGGCCTCCACGCGGTTGGGGGGCACCCCGCGTTCCTCCGCCCCCTCCATGATGTCCTTGAGGTCCGCCGCGCCGTCCCGCTCGGCCAGCTCGCCGATGATCTCCCGCAGCGCGATCATCTGGGCCCGCTGGGACTGGCTCAGGCCCGTGGCCACGATGTCGATGTCGAAGCCACCCTCGATGCCCGTGACGCGTTCCAGCCAATACTCGACAATGTGGACGGACCGCTCCGCGTCCTCCTCCTCAACCTCGGGGCTCAGACGAGCGCGGGCGCTGGCCTCGGCGAGCCGGATGAAGGCTTCCAGCTGACGAGGGGTGATGGGAACTGTGCCCGTTTCGCCTTCTCCCTGCTTCCGAATCTCGAGGTACTTATCCTGGATGATCTGCATGGCTTCGGATGTAAGAACCGGATAGAGGCGCTTGGCATAGGCGACGTACTTCCGTAGAAAGCGAGGCTCGAAGAAGGGGAGGAAGGCCTCGTCCACCTCTTCAGGGCCGGTCTCAAGTCGATGGGACTCCGCTTGCCGTATCTTCTCCCCTGCCAGGTGACCTCGAAGAATATGTTCCGACATCGCGCGATCTACCTGGGTTTGCGGTTTATCCATAATGGGGAAGATGGTGTCGAACCGGGAGTTATGACACACGACTCCGCCATCTCCGGCTACGAAATTCTCGCGACCTGGGGCGGAGAGGTCGTATACGTAGGGGCCGCTTGCCTTGACCGGCTCGACCGATTTCACGCGGGCAAAGGCGAGGTCGCCTTCGATGAGGCGGTTTAGCCTGTCCACGTCGGCGAGGAGCCTCTCTCCTCTAGGCGAAAGACGATACCGGTACCTCCAAGAGTAGGGCCTACCCTTGCCGCTGATTCTCTCCCGCTCGACCCAGCCGCGGTTCACCATCCGCTGCATGTAGACCCTGGCGTGTTCACGGTGTGAAGTATCTTCAAACAACACAGAAGCCTCGGACGTCGTCATTGGGTTTCTCAACAGACGAAGTCGTCTCAGCCTCTTCCTGACCTTGGGCCTTTGGAGGAGATCCCGGTGCATGGAGGGACCGAGCCGGGGATCGGTTGCTGTCTTTCCGTACCATCCTGAAAAGGGCGCTCCGAGGATTCGTCTCAACAGGGGTACGACGGGGCGGTAGGGTACCATCCGATGCCGACCGCGATTTCTCAATCGGTCCTCCCGATAGGGATGTGGACTTAGGAGAAGGTAGGCCGAGCTGGTTGCCTGGTGCCCGTCAGGAAAGGTTGCCGTGTGTTCCTTGGTGCGGAACAGACTTCCGACGAGCTGGTTCTGAGCGAGCAGGTAGAGAACGTCTGAGGCGAGTCGCCTGCTCACGGTCACGCCTCGATCGCCGCGGAGCCAGCCTACAAGAAATTCCCTTTGCATGACCGGGGGCACATTGAAAACAATGGAAGGGACCCGTTTGTTCCAGGCCCCCCGCGGGAGTCGCAGGACCCTTTCAAGGAATAGATAGAGGACTTTGTTTGAGATGGTGACCTTCACGGCTCCTTTGTCGGGATGGATCCTGGGTTTGATTCCAAAGAGTTCCTGACAAATGGTCGTAACGTCCTCCACGTAGTCACGCTCTTTGCGGTTGAATGATAAGGAAATCATGAAACTCTTGGAAGTGGAGATTGTCAGCGAGCCTTCGGCGATGTAGTATCCCAGGAATCGCATCAACTTTTCATTGACAGGGATGTAAGCTGGAACGGCCCTTTTGCCGCGAGCAATCACCAGAGTGCATCCCGAGAGGTCCGCATCGACGACAGAGGCGAACCTAAGGGGGAGGATGCCTCGATTCACCCAGTACTTCCTATCCTCAGGAATCACGGTTTCCAGCTGGGCGAAAACCTCGCTAGGGACGTTGTGAAGGTACACCGTCCTGGTATCTTCTTCCGGCAGGTTGAGGAGTTCCCGGACGAGGTTAATTCGCCGCGGGGCACCAGAACGATTCGAGGGCAAGGAGCCCGGAATCACAACGTAGTCCCCTTGCCGGAGCTCCGACGTGGCCTTCGTCTGCACGACACCGTCCTCGAATACGTACACCGAGTGACCACCTGTGAGACGAATGGTTCGGCCTGAGTCTAAGGCCACTCTAAGGAGAGGCCGCGAATGTCGATGCCGGAATACGTAGCGCACCGGCGACCACGAGATTCTGAAGGTGTGTGGGTCGAAGGCAGCGACCTCTAAACTTCCGTTTCTGAGATGGACGGGTTTCCCCTCTTCTCCGTCCGCGTAATAAGGATCCACGAGATTACCGATGGTCTCTGTTCGGGCGACCCCATCGTGTCGAATCAGTACCGGCTCATCACGGTCTACCGAGAGGAGTGTAGGCGGGAGCTGAATCTGCTCTGAGATGTACTTCCCTGAGTCAAAGCGTCCGAAGGTCGGATTCGCCGCCGCAAGAATCGACGTTCGGGTCTGGAGCGTGGCTGTAATTCCCGCTTTAGCGATGTGGACTGTTTGTTGTTCCATTGCGTTGTGTATGCTTGATCGATCCTGATCGCTCATCTTCTCGATTTCGTCAATCGCGACGAGGCCCTTGTCCGCGAGAACCAGGGCTCCGGCCTCCAGTGTCCATCGTCCTTCGCCGAACTCATCGCGAACCGCCGCGGCGACAAGCCCTGCTGGGCTGCTCGCCTTGCCCGAGGCGTAGATTCCACGGGGCGAAAGCTTGGTCATGTAGGTGAGCAGCTCGCTCTTAGCGACTCCTGGATCGCCAATTAGCAATATGTGCGTGTCACCTCGGATGCGTCGCCCGTCGGGAAGCTGCTTTGCGACGCCGCCGAAAAGCTGGAGGGCCAAGGCCTCCTTCTCCACATTCAACCCGTAGATGGAGGGCGCAATCGATCCCACAATCTTACGGATGACATCGCCGCTCGCGGCTTCCTTCTCAATCTGCTCCTTATCTTCCGGCGTGATCTCGATTTCCTCGTACTCGACCTGTTCCAGCTCCAGGCCGACGACATCCAGGAAAATGTCGAAGAGTGTGGATTTGGCGCGGAACCGGCCACGCTGGGAGCCCCTGAGCACTCCGTTGAAAACAATGCGGTCCCCGGGATTCACTTCGCCGACGAGGTCTTCTTCCAAGTAGCCAGCAAGCCGCTGGGGCGCCTCCCCCCCTCGGAGTTCCTCGGGCGGTTCCTGAATCTCGATCTTTTGGGTGTCGATAAAGCGGGACCCTTCGTCCAAGAGCTTGAATTTCGTGGAACCGGCGCTCCGGGCACACCCGCCTTGGTCTTGGTAGCACTCCAGGGGTTCGTGGTATTCGAGGCCCTCTTGGGCCTCCTTGATTACCGCCCCGCATCGGAGGCACTGGAAGACCGCCTCGACCAATCGAGGTCGGACCTCCGTCGCCTTCCGCACGAGTCCCTCCACGGAGACGAGCTTCCCGAGGTGCTTCGCCCGGAGGTCGCGGACTTCGACCCGCAGGTCCCGGGGGACGCCATGCACGCGGAACCGGATTTCCGCCTCCTCGGTGGGCGGGACGAAGCTGCGGATGGCCTGCTCCACGGAGTACACGGCATTCTGGGGGTGGTCGAGGAGGTAGATCGCCAGATCCGAGTCGAACCGGTCGATGGCGCCGTAGTCCACCTCCAGGCTGCGTTCCTCGGGATACGCATCCGCGAGCTTGGTGATCCGCCCGCTGAGGTCGGCCTCGTCGAGGAACTCTTCCCAGCGTGCGACCAACTCCTCGGTCGAATAACTCAGCAGGTGACGGTTCCCCCGTCGCGTCGTTGTGACCATGGGCTATTTAAGAAACGGGCCATCGCTTCCGATGGGCCCTTCCACCTCTCGGACCCGATTTCCACTGGAACTACTGGCCTCCTCCGAGCCGGTCGTCATGCGCAGAGCGAGTAGCCGCATCCGCGGCAATGGAAGCATCCTCCTTCCGGGACCAACGCGAGGCCGCAGGTGGGACAGAACCGCCTCACGACGACCGAGATGGTGCCCTCTCGTCGATCGATCACCCTCTCCAATCACTCACCGCAACCCCATCTCCAGGGGCTATAAAGGACGGCCGGAGGGGGGTGCCCGAAAGTGACCCGCCGCAACCTTTAATCGTACCAGGTCTGTTATCAGCGGGGCGGGGGAGCCGGTGTTCGATCCGGAGCGCAACCTCAAAGAGCTCATTCTCTCCTACCTCAAGAAAGAGGAGACCTCCATCAGCGGCCTGGCCCGCCGGCTGGAGGACGACGGCTACAAGCTCCACCGCCTCCTGGTCACGGGCTACCTCCGGGCCCTTTCCGACCTCGGGTACGTCCGGGAGCGGGAAATCCCCCCCGCCAAGGTCTACGGCCTGGCCAGCGGCCGGGAGCGGAACCTGTACGAGACTCTCGGGGACATCGCCCGAGACATCGAGAGCGACGAGCGGAAGGCGGTCCGCCTCGTCATCGCGATTCTCCAACGCCTCTTCCGACGCCCCATCTTCCTCCGAGAGGTACGAGACGCCGGCTTTCCCAGCGGGTACGACGCCCTCATGGTGGAGCAGGACGAGAGGGGGGAGGCTCGGAAGGAGCTCATGAAGGTGGGGATTCGGATCCCGCTGAGTGAGCCGGCTTATCAGGTGAAGGCCCGCCGCAGCGAGAAGCAGGAGGAAGCCTTTGTCCGCCTGATCCTCGAGCGGTTTGGCGTGGGGGGACTGGTTCTCGAGACGAAGCAGACGCGGCTGTCGGAGAAGTCCGGGTAGTCCGATCCGCGTTACCCTCGCCCAGGGACCGGGAAGGGTAAAGGTTCGGGCACGTCGGGAGAGAAGCCGATGCCGTAGGGGAAGCTAGGCCGCTGGGCTCGACGCTCCGCCGGGATCTCCAGGGCCCCGGGGGCCTTCTCCATCCCGCGCCCCCGCGAGCACCGGCAGCCCGCGGTAAGGCTGCTCACTTCCGTGCCTGACCCGGTTCCCACGGCTAAGGTCGGGTCCCAGGCCCTCCGGCCCGTTTCCTGACCAGCCCCGGTCCCGCGGGACAGGATCTCAGCGTCGGCCCTCCGGACTGGAAACCGGCAGGCTACGCCTCGCCCAGCTGTCGGCCCCGCATGTCGACGATTTCGGTGTATAAGGGGACGCCGAGCCCCCCGCCCAAGCCTAGCAGATGAGGATGCCGGGTCTGGGATAATTAAGTTTGTGGCGCCGGTCTCAGCGCTGCATCAGCTTGATGATGGCCTCGGCGGGTTCCCCGTCGGCCTCGATGAGGGCCTGACGGGCCTCCTCCGGGGTGACACCGGCCCGATCGGCCACGAGCTGGATGTCCTCGTCGGGAATGGCGGGGCCACCGCCCGGGACCGCTTCTTCCGCCTTCCCCGTGATCATGAACATGTGCTGGCCCTGGGCGTCCATCTCGGCGACCCCGGGGCTGCGGATGACGAGCTCCCGGTCGGCGGTTCGGATGATCACCTCCTCCACCCCCTCCCACTCCGTGTAGCCGAGCTGCCGCATCATCTTCTTGGCCTGTCGGGGATCGACGCGTCCGCCAGGGAGTCCGGGAATCATGAGGATCGGTGGCCAAATCACGCGCCGCCTATAAGAGTGTAGAAGCTGGCGCCTGGCTGGCTGAGCGTTAAATAGACTGGGCAGCCATGAAACGTCCGTGAAGGTCGCCGTGGTCTTCGACGACAAATGCCACCCCGATCGGTGCAACCTGGAGTGCATGGCCTACTGTCCGCCCATGCGGACCGGGACGGAGGTTATCTGGCTCAGCGAGGAGACCGGGCGGGCCGTCATCTCGGAGGAAACCTGCATCGTCTGTGCCATCTGCGTTAAGAAGTGTCCGTTTGACGCCATCCGGATTCACAACCTCCCTGATGAGCTGGGGGAGGATATCGTGCATCGTTATGGACAGAACCAGTTCCGCCTCTTCCGGCTCCCTGTCCCCAAGGAAGGCCATGTGATCGGTCTTCTCGGACCCAACGGCATCGGCAAGACGACGGTCATCAACATCCTCGCCGGCCAGCTCGTTCCCAATCTGGGTCTGTACCAGGAGGAGGCAGATTGGGACCGGGCCCTCGAGTCCTACGCCGGGACGGAGATGTACAACTACCTGCAGCCCCTAGCCGACGGAAGCCGACGGACCGCTCTAAAGCCACAGTACGTGGACCGCCTGCCCGCCGTCCAGAAGGGGGAAGTTGGCCCCCTGTTGGAGGGGGTTGACGAGCGGGGGGAGCTGGACGGCGTCGTGCGGGATCTGGAGCTTGAAGGCTTTCTCGCCAGTCCCCTCCGGACTCTCTCCGGAGGCGAGCTCCAGCGGACGGCCATCGCTGCCACGCTACTGAAGGACGCCGACGCCTACTTCTTCGACGAGCCCTCCTCCTACCTGGACATCCACCAACGCCTCAAGGTGGCCCGGGTCATTCACGACCTCTCCCGACGGAAGCCCGTTGTGGTGGTGGAGCACGACCTGGCCATCCTGGACTTCCTGGCGGAAACGGTCTACCTGCTTTACGGGGAAAAGGGGACGTACGGCATCGTGGCCCAACCCCGGCCCGTCCGCAGCGCCGTCAACGTATACCTCGAGGGGTACCTCCCCGCGGAGAACGTCCGGTTCCGGCGGCGGGAGATCCGGTTCGAGGCCCGGGCTCCCCGCCCGGAGTGGAAGGCCGAGACCCTGTTGGCCTTCTCCCCCTTGGAGGTAGAGCTGGATGGCTTTTCGCTGGAGGCCGAAGGGGGCGTCGTCCGAATGGGCGAGGTCGTGGGCGTCCTGGGACCGAACGCCACCGGGAAGACCACCTTTGTCCGCGTGCTGGCGGGGGAGCTCCGCCCGAAGGTGGGTGGGGTGGAGGGGGAGGCTGCCGTCTCGTACAAGCCCCAGTACATTCAGCTGACTTACGAGGGGAGCGTTCGCGAGCTCCTCCTCGGCCGCATCGGGAAGCAGGTGGAGAGCAGCTACTTCCGTACGGAGGTGGCCGGCCCCCTCGAGCTGGACCCCATCTACGAGAAGGAGGTGACCTCCCTTTCGGGCGGGGAGCAGCAACGGGTGGCCATCGCCCTGGCCCTAGGGGCGGAGGCGGACCTCTACCTCATGGACGAGCCCTCCGCCTACCTGGACAGCAACCAGCGGATGGAGGCGGCCCGGGGGATCCGGCGGGCCATGGAGAACGCCGGGAAGACGGCCCTCATCGTGGACCACGATGTGTACTTCATCGACATGGTCGCTGACTCCCTCATGGTCTTCACAGGCGACCCCGGCCAGGCCGGGCGCGGGACGGGTCCCTACCCCATGCGAGACGGCATGAACCGCTTCCTCCGGGAGGTGGACGTGACCTTCCGACGGGACCGGGACACGCGGCGGCCGCGCATCAACAACCCGGATTCCAAGCTGGATCGGCGGCAGAAGGCGGCGGGGGAGTACTACTACCGGGCGGCCTAGGGGGACTGGGGTTCCCCGAGGGCCTGGCGGCTGCGACGCCACCAGCGGTAGAGCAGGAAGCCGACCAGGATGGCGGCCAAGGCACCGAGGACGAGGAGGTCGAAGTTCTCCAGGCTCTCCGCGAACGCGAAGGCGGCCTGGCCGAGGAGGAAACCCGCCGAGACGAGGATTGTCGACCAGATTAGGGCCCCGAGGAAGGTGAAGGGCACGAAGACCCGGAGGCGGATCTGTGCGATGCCCGCGGGGAAGGAGATGACGGAGCGAAAGCCCGTGAAGGAGTTGGCCAGGAAGACAGCCCAGCTCCCCCACCGCCGGAACCAGCCGTCGACCTGCTCCAAGTGTCGCTCCTCAAACCGGAAGTACCGGCCGTACCGGACGAGGAAGGGTCGCCCGAGGAATCGTCCGATGGCGTAGGCGCCCATCGACCCGACCGTCGCCCCGGCGGCCGCGGCCAGGATGACGAAGGGGAGGAAGAAGGTCCCCTCCCGCGCCAGGAGGCCGGCAAAGGGGAGGATCGCGGCGCTCGGGATAGGGGCGATGACGCCCTCGACGACCATCGCTAGGAAGATGGCGAGATAGCCTCCTGTGGCGACGAGGTCCTTGAGGAAGTTGGCTATCTCGAGAAAGACCATGGGTCGTCGCTAACTGGATGGCTTCCTTAAAGGTTGGCGAGGTCGACCGGACCGGGAATCGTGCTAGGTCGTTGGGGGGGAACCCTGGGGTCCCGAACGCGGGATCCATCGACCCGCCCTCTCGTTAGCCAGCTCTCCCCCTTCCGCGACGAGGGTGCCCCGGACGAAGGTGGCCTGGGGGAAGATCGCCTCCCAATCCTCGAAGGGGGTCCATCCGGCCCGGGAGTGGAGGTCGCGGGCGCGGATGCGCCTCCGTTCCCGCGGATCAAAGACGGCCAGGTCCGCATCCATGCCCACGTCCAGGGCGCCCTTGCCCCGGAGACCGAAGAGGGTCGCAGGCCGGCGGCCAAGGGCCTGGACCAGGACCTCGAGGGGGAGGTCACCCCGCCGGACCAGGGCGAACATCAGCGGGTAGACCGTCTCAACGTTGGGGGCACCGGGGGGCGCCCGGTCGAACGTTCCCGCTTTCTCCTCGAAGGTGTGGGGGGCGTGGTCGGTGGCCAACACATCGATCTGGCCGGCGACGAAGGCGCTCCATAGGGCTTCCCGGCTGGCGGCCGGACGCAAGGGCGGGTTCACCTTCCCGTGGGTCCCAAGGTCGGCCGTCATGTCGAGAAGCAGGTGCATCGGCGTGGCCTCCACGCTCAGCCCGCTCCCTTGGAGGGCCGCGAGCCCCGCTCCCGAGGACAGGTGGGCCACGTGCACCCGCCCTGATCGGGGCCAGGAGACGAGCTGCCGGATGGCGAGTTCTTCCGCGGCTTCCCCTCCCCGGGCCTCGTGGTGGTGGGCCAGCGTCTCCTCCTTCCGAGGACGGAAGGCCCTGGGGTCCTCCGCATGAACGCTGAGGGTCCGGGAGCTCGCAGGGAGGGCTTGCAGGATTCCCGGGAGGTCCTCCCCGGCCCCCGCCAACCCGCCGAAGCTCTCGGCCCAGTAGAACTTGTAGGCGTGGCAGTGAGGCGCCAAACGGGCGATGTCCTTGCCCCGGAGCACGCCCCCGAACAGCCCGAAGTCCACGTTGGCCTTGGGGGCAACGGTGGTACGTTTCTCCTCGAGCCGATCGGGGGTGGTGGCGTAGGGCTGCGTGTTGGGCATATCCAGGACGGAAGTGATACCGCCAACAGCAGCGGCCTCGCTCCCGGTGAAGAAGTCCTCTTTGTGGGTGAGACCCGGGTCCCTAAAGTGCACGTGGACGTCGACGCCCCCAGGTAGGATGACGCGGTCGCCGAAGTCGAACCCTCCGTCCCCCCGCAGCGTCTTCTTCACGACGCGAATGACGCCGTCCTCGATCCCGAGGGCGAGGGGGCGAAGCTCGCCGCGGTAGTATGCCCTACCCTGGATGACCATCATGGAACGTGTTGAGGACGCGCCGGACGACCTGACCCCGGGGTTCCACCTCCCCGAAGACGTCGGCCTGGAAGCGGTAGATGTGGGTCGATGGCTCAAACCAGGCATCGGCGAGGAGGCCCGCCTTCACACAGCTCTGGGCCAGGAACTCCTCCGGGTTCCAGCCATGTTCCACGGCCACCTGGGGCAAGAGGAGGCCACTCGTCGTCCCCTGGGTGACGAGGAGGCCGTGAACCCCCACCTCCACGGCGTTCGGGTAATCCAAAGGCCGCGCCACCTGCACCCGCTCGGGAGACGTCAACAAGCTAACCTCGACGACCACCTCGTCGGCTTCCTCGGGCCGGAGGGTTTCAAAGCGGGGATCGTGACAGGACGCCACCGCGGCCCGCTCCACTGCCTCCCCTAAGGAGGCGACCGATTCGAAGTACCCGATGCAGCCCCGGAGGGCCCCCCCGGGATGGGTGTTGAGGGTCACAAACACCCGGCCGGGTCTGGCGAAGGCATCGGGAAGGGGGGGTCGATCGGCCGCGCGGCTTCCGGTGTGCGTGTCCACGGACCAGCGGGCCAGGCGGACCCCGGCCTCACCGTCGGCCTGACTCCACATCGGCGAGCTCAGGAGGGGCGCTGGCTTAAACCCTTCTCTGCCATTCTTGCGTCGGCGCGGACCCGCCTAGAAACCTTTAACTGACGACGCGGCGATTTCGGGATGGCGACGTTGTGAAGGCCATCCCCGTTGTGGAGATTATGTCCAAGCAGCCGCTCACCACGGCCCCCGAGGCATCCATTCACGACGCGGCCCGGTCGATGCGGACGGCGGACGTCGGAAGCTTACTCGTCATCTCGAACGGGAAGCCCATCGGCATCGTCACGGAGAAGGACCTCGTGACGAAAGTGGTGGCGGAGGACCGCCTACCGTCACAGATTCAGGTGCAGGAGTGCATGACCTCGCCCGTCGTGACGGTCGAGCCCTATCAGGAGGTTGTCGAGGCAGCGAGGACCATGGCCGAACTCCGGATTCGCCGCCTTCCGGTGGTGGACGGGGAGAACTTGGTGGGGCTGGTCACGGAAAACGACATCCTCAAGGTGTGGCCCGCTCTCATCGAGATTACCCGACAGCGGGCGGAGGTGACGAAGCGGGGGGAGGACAACGGCGTGGGCTACTGCGAGTCTTGCGCCACGTTCTCCGATCGGCTGGGACTCCAGCACGGCCAAATGCTCTGCCCCGTTTGTAGCGAGGCCTAGGGGGCGGACGCCCTCTCTCCTGCGGTAATCGTGTCGCAAGCTTTAAGCTGGTCCAGGAGGACGATTCGCGCCGGATGCGGTTTGTCAAGATCTCCCAGCCCGAGATCGAGGCTGTCCGCCAGCTCTACGAGAGCGTGATGTCGTACGCCTGCCACGGCCTCTTCTTCCGGGAGGGTCTCTCCCTCGGCGGGGACATCGCCGAGATGGCCGCCAAGGGGGAGGACTTCTTCGACGCCTGCCGCCGCATCCTTATCGCCCGAGGTTGGGCGGAGGATATCACCTTCGGGGACAAGGAGGTGAAGGTGGCGGGTTCCATTGAGGCCAACGACGCGGCCGGGGTCGTCACCTGTCACCGTCTCAAGGGCATCCTCGCCCGGGTCCTGGAAACGGACGGGACCCCGCGGGTGAACCTCACAGAGACGAAGTGCGCAAGCAACGGCGAAAGCAGCTGCGTGTTCAAGGTCGAGTGATGGGCATGGGACTGGAGGATGTGCTCGTAGGGCTCAAGGAGGAGACAGAGGCCATCGCCTCGGCCATCGTGAGCCGAGACGGGCTCGTGATCGCCTCCGATCTGCCCGAAGGGGTCTCCGCCGAAACCTTCTCCATCATGTGCGCCGCCATCATGGGGGCGGCCATGACGACCACGACGGAAATGGGCCGAAGTGCGCCCTCGCGAATCCTTCTCGAGTCGGAGGACCTGTTGATCGTCATCTACGAGGCCGATCGACGTTCCATGTTGGTCGTGGTTCTGCCCCCGGAAGCGGACCTCTCTCGCGTGGACGCTCGGGTCAACCAGGTCGTCGAGCAGGTCGCCGCGGCCTGACCCGAAAAGTGTTAGTGCGCCCTCTGGGTTGGCCCCGCCACGGGCCCGTGGTCTAGTGGTTTGCCTCGCCGAGGCCCACCAATGACGCCACCCTTACAATCCCCCATGGGATAGGTGGAGGTCGTCGGTTCAATCCCGACCGGGCCCATCCCCTTCGGCCGACGCGGGCGGGTCCTGTCCTTCGCTTCCCTGATCGGGGGGCCTTGGACGGCCCGATCCTTTCCTGGCACGCCTTTCAACCATCATTCCCTCCAACCGCCCGAGGTAGGTGCCGTTGAGCAGGTAGACCTGGGCGCCCTCCATTCCCACCATGCTCGACTTCAGGATCGGTCCCAGGAACCGGCGCCCCCGCTCGTTCACGGGCGTGCCTCCGGAGAACTCGTTGAACGCCGGGACCAGGACCAGGTCCTCGGGGTGCCGCGGGTAGCGAGGGTGGCCCGCAATGAAGGGAGCCCGGACCCAACACCGTTCGTAAGTTCGCGGGCCCAGGCGGTCGGGGAAGAGGAGGGTCGGATGGTTGTGCCCCATCAGGAGGGTGCGTGCCTCCATGATCTCCGGGGAGGGCCAGGCGTGGCCGTGGATGTACGCGATGTCGTCCCGACGGTATCCCTCCGGCCCATGGAGAGTCACCCATCGGGGCAGGAGGTAGGCGATGTTCCCATCGTGGTTGCCCTGGACGAGGTGGACCTCGGGGGCGACTCCTTCGAGGAGGTCGAAGAAGCGGGGCACGTCCCGTCTCTCCAGGCCCGTGAAACGGGGGATTTCATGCTTCAAGTCTCCCAGAATCACGAGGCGCTTGGGGCGGAGCTCCCGCATGATGGAGGCGATCTCCTCGGCCATCTTCTTCGTCTGGCTGGGGAGGGTGAAGCCCTCCCGGCGGAGCTCCTCTTCCTTCCCGATGTGGAGGTCCGCGACCACCAGGTCGTCACCCGCCCGTAAGACGGGACGGTCCGGGACCGGTTCCATGTTCGCGAAGGCCACGTCTGCTCGCCCTTCACGATGGGCCTGGGCCATATTACCCTGGCGGAAGGTCATGCGAAGAGGACCTTTGGGGCGACCTTCTGGACCTCGGCAGCATGCACGGGGTCGGCGGCCACCATCACGGCCCAGTCCACCGTTTCGCGGACGCGGAGGGCCCGCGCAAGGGAACTGACCTTTCGGAAGGGCCGGACCCTTCCGTCCTCCACTACGCCCAGGTCCACCCGCGAAATGCGGGGTTCCGTGAGAAGGATCTCTGGGGCAGGGATGTCGATGATGACCTTCCCGGGCGAAAGGCCACCGCGTCGTGCGATCGCCTCCTCCGCCTGTCTTCGTCTCTCGGGTTCCGCAAGTTCCACCAGGCGGGCCTTCTCATCCGGGCTCAGGTCCCCCGCCTCCCGTGTCAGGACCCGTTTGTAGAGCTTCCGGTACTTCAGGCGCAGGGCCGTCTCCCTTGGATGGCCTTCCTGGGCGAGGAGCCAAGCGGTGAGCTCCGCGTCGTTCATCAGGAACACCTCTTCCGGGGTCGACGCGGCCATCTCTACGGCTCGGGCGAGCATCGTCTCCGCGATGCGGACCGTCTTGTGGAAGTAGACGGAGGTGTACATGAGGCCCCGGGCGACGAGGGTCCCCTCCACGGCGCTGAGACCTTTCCGGTCGATGGCCAGCTGCCCGTCCGTGAGACGGAAGGTGCTGAGCAGGCGCGGCAAGTCAATGATGCCGTGGGCGACGCCGGTGTAGAAGGCGTCCCGGAGCAGGAAGTCGATCTGGTCGGCATCCAAGGTCCCATGCATGATCTGATGGAGATAGGGATTCGTGGGTGGGGACTCCTCAAGTTCGAAGGCGAACAGGCCGGTCACGGGGTCTCGACCGGTAATGAGGTCCGCTACCTCCTCCCGGGATACGCCCCAGGTCTGGAGGATGTCCGCCACGGTGGCCGCAGCCGGTAGGGAGCCTCGCTCCTCTTCCGGGACGCTGTCTTGTTCGCCACGAATGATTCGCTTCGTGACTTCCATATGATCCAGGCCGGTCGCCTCGGCTAGAACTCGCTCGAGGGTGTGGGAGAAGGGGCCGTGTCCCAGATCGTGCAAGAGGGCGGCCGCGGAAACCAGCGTCGCCTCCGCCTCCGGGAGGGAAAGGGAACGGGCGATCTCCCCCGCCACGTGATGGGCCCCAAGAACGTGCTCGAGTCGGGTGTGGTTGGCGCCGGGGAAGACGAGGTAGGTGAGGCCCAACTGGCGGATGCCGTTGAGGCGCTGGAGTTCCAGGCTCTCTAAGAGGTCCAAGGCCACGCCTTCGATGGCAATGGACCCATGGACGGCGTCGCTCACAGTCTTTCCGGCCATCCCCAATGCAACCTCAGGCCGCTAGAAATAGGCTCGGTCCCCCGGCTCAGCGTTATATAGCCACCTTTAGGTTTCGCACGTGGGCCGGGGTGACAGAGTGGCTATGTGACCGCCTGCAGAGCGGTTCTACGGGGGTTCGATTCCCTCCCCCGGCACTATCGTTCTTGCGCGGTCGGCGATGGGGCTGGCTCTCGGCGACCCAGCTCGAACGATGCGGCGCTGGGCCTCGGGAGGGTGCTGCTGGCCCTGATCCTCGTCTACGTCTATTTCCTGATGGTAGACCTGATGACGGGGACGCTGGCGGCTTCCGCTCAGGAGGTCGGGGTCACCAATGCCCTTCTAACGGGTGAATACGCAAGCATCTATTGGCTCTCCCTGGCCACAGCCCTCTCTTTTCTGATCTGGCAAAGCGTCCGCAATCGATGGAGCGTCTCCCTCCTGGCCCTAGCCGGGGTCCTCGTAAACGTCGGAGCAATGCTGAAGCGTTACCTAATCGTGGTGCCCTCGCAGATATACGGAACATTGCTCCCCTACCAGGTGGGGTTCTACGCGCCCTCCTGGGTGGAGTACGCTGTCCTGGTTGGCCTCCTGGGCCTTGGTGCATTGCTCTTCGCGCTATTCGTGAAAGTCTTCCCGATACTGCCAGTCCAGGAGATCTCTGAAGGAGGCGAATGAAAACGGGCAAGCGAAGTGCGGCACTTCGTCTGATCGTCGGGGCCACTCTGGTCGTCGTCAGCTTCTTCTTTCTCGCTACGCCGTGGGGTTTCCCCCCGAGCAGCGTTGAGTACAGCGACCCGCGGCTGCCCTTTGCTCCCCTGCTACTCATCATTGGGGGAGTCATCATGTGGCTAGCGGCGGTGGCCTTCGAGATCGTGCCAAAGAAAGCCGCAGGATAGGCCCGGGGAACCCCCATACCGTTCAGATCGGAAGGCGTACTTGCCCTTCCTTATGTGTGATCCTGAACCATCATCGATTATATACTTTATATAAACCCCATACACAACATCGAACAGCCAGTCGCCTTTTGCGGGGGCAAGTGAGCGGAAAGTTGATCCAGTCCGCCGCTGGGATGCCCCGTTCGATGGCTGCCCTTCAGCGCTTCTCGAAGAATGCGAAGCCCGATTCCTCTCGTTCTTTCGTGACCCTCCAGGGCAGAGAGCACACCCGGGTTCTTCTTCCTCTTGTCGGAGACGGGAGGGTGCCCGTCTCCCTGCATGATCCGTGCGTGATGGAGGCTACAACATGAAGCAATCGAGACGAACCTTCTTGAAGGTGAGCGGAGTCGCGGTCGCCGGAACTGCCATAGCCACCCAGGTGTCTCCTTGGGACCTGGGGATACCTAGTATTCTGAGGCCGAACACCTCAAGGGACCCTTCCCCCGCAGTCGAGGATTTCTTCCCGACGACCTGCTGGATCGGAAAACAAGACTGCGGAATGCTCGCCAGGAGGATCGATGGCAGGGTAGTCTCGTTGGAGGGCCACCCGGATCACCCTCGAAACGCCGGCACCCTCTGTCCGAAGGGGGAGGCCCAGGTCATGGCCTTCTACGACCCGAACAGGGTCAAGACGCCATTGCAGCGGCGTAACGAAAAGGGCGTCAGGGGTGAGTGGGAGTCAATATCCTGGGATGCGGCCCTGGCCCTCGTCGCACAGAAAGTCAACGAGGTCAGGGCGAGAGACCCGAGTCTGGTTCTGTGGCAGAAGGGCCGAAGCAAGGCCGGAGGGTTCTACGACACCGCCTTCGTCAAGACCATCGGTGCCACGAAGATGGGGCACGGCGCGTATTGCTCGGATGCAGGCTACAGGGCCGCGGAATACACGATCGGTCTCCACGGAGTCCTGCACCCCGACTTCCGCCACACCCGCTATCTCCTCTCCTGGGGCTGGAACATTACCAACGCCGGAGGAAACAAATTCTGCTGGATCACGTGGCCTCGGCAGCTTATGGAGGCGAGGGATCGGGGAATTAAGGTCGTTCAAATAGATCCCCGGCTGCGTGGTGCAGGTCCCTTCGCCGATGCTTGGTTGCCGATAAAGCCTGGAACGGACCTGGCCTTGGCCCTGGCTCTCTGCAACGTCCTGGTTGAGAATGACTACGTGGACACGGACTACCTCACCAAGTACACCAACTCCACCTTCCTGGTGAAGGACGACGGTCACTTCTATCGAGTGGGCGACAGGGAGCAGGTGTGGGACACCGTGACCGGCGGGCCTAAAGACTACGACGATCCGACGGCGGTGCCAACTCTTGAGGGCGAGTACAGCGTCGGCGGCGAGACCGTAAGGACCGCATTCCAGCTGTTCAGGGAACACGTGGCCTCGTACACTCCAGAGTGGGCTGCGGGTGTCTGCGACCTCTCGGCGACGAAGATTCGAGAGGTAGCCATCGAAATGGGCGAGAATGCGCAGATAGGCAGCACAATCAACGTGGACGGCGTGGAGGTACCGTACAGACCAGTGGGCATAATGGCGTACCACATGTCCCAGCAGGAACTTGGCTTCCAGGCCCTTCGGGCCATGATCTTTGTCGGGATGCTTCTTGGCGCCGTCGGTGCCGCCGGCGGAGTCCTCATCGATTTCACCTGGAAGATCCACAAGAACTACGCCGGACTGGACAACATCACCGTCGGAGACCCGCCCTACAACTTCTACCTGAAGGACAGCAAGTTCTTCCCGATCAACACGGGCCTCCCGGGTGTCGTGGCCAAGGTGATGCAGGACCCCGATGCGTACGGAGTGGAGGCGCAGGCCCTCCCAGAGGTGGCGATCCTCCACATGGCCAATCCGCTCACATCCTTCCTTTCTCAGGCGGATTTCATCGAGTCCTACAAGAAATTCGACTTCGTCGCCGCTATCACTCCGTGGTTATCCGAGACCGCGGACTACTTCGCGGACGTCGTGCTGCCGTCGGCTACCATTGAGAAGTACGAAGGTCCGCTCTCGGTCTCTGACCAGTACATCGACGCCAAGACCCTGCGCTTGCCACCGATGGAACCCCTCTTCCAATCGAAAGGCGAGATTGACATCTATCTGGACCTGTGCGAGAGGATGGGTATCCTCACCGGAGACGGCGGTTACATCGATCAGATCAATGACGCTCTCGGGCTCGAAGACCCGTACGCCCTCGACACAAACGTGAAGCCCGGAGTCCGTGATGTCTTCAATCAATGGGCTCTCTCTCAGGGCCTTGAGGATGGCGTGGGATTCTTTGAAGAGAACGGGGTCTGGGTAAAGGGCCCCCTCTCCGCCACGCAGAGGTACGGCTACGCGGCGGAGCCCCCCTTCGGTGGCGTGATCCATCGCCTCTACGGGGAGAGCCTCCTCCGCTACCAGGAGGAGATGCGGGCCAAGGGCGTCGATGAGAGCTATTGGCGGGACTACACGCCCTTCCCCACGTGGCGGAGTCCCACCATGGACGCTTCGCCCGCGGACTACAACCTGTACCTCATCAGCTACAAGCTCATCGAACAGAAGCAGTCCCGCTCGAGCTTCATCCCTCTCCTGGCAGAGCTGACACCAGAACAGAGGCTCGACATCAATCCCGAGACCGCCAGGGCGCGAGGCATCGCTGAGGGGGACGAAGTATGGGTGGAGTCCCACAATGCGGTGACAGGCGAGACGCGAAGGGTGAGAGTGAAGGCAGCCCTCACTGAGGGAATCCGTCCCGACACCGTGGGCATGCCTCATCACTTCGGAATGTGGACTCACCCCTGGAACGAAGGACAGGGACCTACGCCTAGCGCGCTCTACTACACAGGGGAGGGGTACTGGACGAACACGGCGGACCAGTCTTTCCACGTGAAAGTGAAGGTCACCCCAGCAGGAGGTGAGGACTGATGGCGAAATACGCCATGGCCATAGACCTCGACCGCTGCACCGGTTGCCGGGCGT
The DNA here is from genome assembly GCA_046759185.1 of Thermoplasmata archaeon. Classification (GTDB taxonomy): domain Archaea; phylum Thermoplasmatota; class Thermoplasmata; order RBG-16-68-12; family JAJISG01; genus JAJISK01. Next base: position 199,345 of record JBHIBO010000001.1, read on the forward strand.
GCATGGAGGCGTGTAAGGTCGAGAACAACACGCCCGAAGCGAACTTCTGGATGTACGTTTTCCGATTCGAAGAGGGGAAGTTCCCCAACACCCGAATCTCGTTTGTGCCCAGGCCCTGCCAGCACTGTGACAATGCCCCCTGCGTGATTGTGTGTCCCGTCGGTGCCCGCTACAAGCGAGCCGACGGGTTGGTAGCCACGGACTGGGATCGGTGCATCGGCTGTCGGTACTGTGAGGTGGCCTGCCCCTATGGGGTGAACTACTTCAACTGGAAGGAGCCGTCGAGGAGCTACTACCTCGGTTGGGGTGACGGAGACTTGGCTTCGGCGACCGGTGGGATGACCCCGCCGTACAGGAACCCGGACCTCGACACGGCGTACGGGCCGGAGCAGCGACGCACTGCGGGAGGCGGCCGCATCAAGGGGGTCATCGAGAAGTGCACCTTCTGCGTGCAAAGGGTGGAGAAGGGGCTCCTGCCTGCTTGTGTAGAGAGCTGTCCGACTGACGTTCTGCACTTCGGCGACATCGAAGACCCCGAGAGCGACGTGTCTGGGTTGCTGAGGGAGATGCCTCACTTCCGGCTCCTGGAAGAAGTGGGAACGCACCCCAGCGTCTTCTATCTTGGAGGGTCGCCCCCAAGCGGGGAGATGAAGCAGATTGAGAGAGTGCGGGAGGAGGTGTCGCCATGATGGAAGAAGCTGCAGCCGCTCCGATGCCCTTCGGAATCGGGAGAATTACGAGACGGTGGCTGGTCTTCATGGCCGTTACCGCCTTCGCAGCCCTCTTTGGCTTGTACGCCTTTCTTGTCCAGCTCAGTGAGGGGTTGATCGTCACGGGTTTGCGCGATCTCGGGACGATGGGAGGCGCTCCATGGGGCCTCTACATCAGCTTCGACATCTACTTTGTCGGCATAAGCTTCGCAGGCATCACTATGGCTGCCATGATCAGGCTTCTCGATCTGATGCACCTACGGCCTGTAGCCCGCATGGCAGAAGTGCTCACCGTCGTGGCTCTGATCTTGGCAGCCTTCGTCGTCCTTCCCGATCTCGGACGACCCTTCGTGGGGATCGTGAACCTCTTCATATTCGCGCGTCCCCAGTCCCCCTTCTTCGGCACTTTCGTGTTGGTCATCGCGGGATACCTACTTGCGAGCCTCGTGTACCTTTATCTTGACAGCAGGAAGGATGCGGCCATCCTTGCGAAGAGACCCGGTCGTCTCCAGAGGCTGCACCGCTTCGTTGCCACAGGCTATGGCGATACCCCCGCGGAACGCCAACGACATCGCCGGGTGAGTTTCTGGCTAGCCGTCGCCATCATCCCGATTCTGGTGGCTGCTCACTCGACCCTGGGCTGGGTCTTCGGATTGCAGGCTGGACGGCCGGGATGGTTCGGCGCCCTGCAGGCTCCAGCGTTCGTCGTCCTGGCCGGGATCTCCGGGCTTGGAGCCCTCATTGTCCTTGCCGCTGCTGTGCGCTGGTCTCTCCGCGAGGAGGATAGCATCAAGGGGGAGGTCTTCAAGTCGCTGGGCAAATACATGATGATCCTCATCGCTGTTTACCTCTACTTCATGCTCGCTGAAATACTCACGACCGCATACCAGGGCCAGGAGGCCGGGCTCGTGCAGGCGCTCCTCTTCGGAGAATATGCGTGGATATACTGGTTATCCGTCGCCCTCCTTCTCATCCCACTAGTCGCAATCGCCGGAATGGCCCTTACAGGGAAGTGGAGCGTCCCAGTCCTCGTCGTGACGGGTCTCATGGTGAATCTGGGAGCCATCGCGAAGCGTTTCATAGTCGTCGCCCCCTCCCTCACCCACGGCAATCTACTCCCCTACGGAATCGGATCATACACGCCCACCTGGGTAGAATACAGCATCATCGTCGGCCTGTTCGGCCTCGGGGCCTTCCTGATAGGTCTTTACATGAAGCTGTTTCCGATTCTGCAGATGCCAAAGGGAGGTGACACCGCCCATGCGTAGGCTAATAACCGCAGCTCTGCTAGTAATCGGCGCTGTTCTCATGGTCTCGAGTTACTTCGTCTTGGCCGCGCCCTGGGGGTTCCCTCCAACCAGCGCCGCGTTCAGTGATCCTGCTGTTCCGTTCGCCGCGGGGTTCTTCATCATAGGATTTCTCCTCCTGTTCCTCTCGGCCGTGGTCTACGAGGTCGCGCCTGGAGAGTAGGGATGCGTGGGTTGGACGGCGAGGCACTGGCCACGCTGCGGCAGGGACTCTACCGGTTCTTCGGACTGGCATTCAGGACCCCAAATCCAGACCGTCTGCGGTGGTTGCGCGATGTCGCAATGGGGCTGGATGAGGACCTCCTGACACGCTTCGCCTTCCACGGCCCCTGGGTGTCTCTGAGGACAACGCTGGAAGCCGGTGTTGACCCAAAGGTCCTGCAGAAGGAGCACGTGCGGCTCTTCTCTGCGGGTCCCAGGGGGCTCTTGTGCCCGCCTTACGAGTCCGCCTATGTGAATACACCGGCACAGCCCACGGGGTTCATGGTCGCCCTGCAACGGGAGTATGAGAGTCTGGGGCTCTCCCTTTCCCCGGAGTACCACGGCCTCCCTGACCACGTGTCCGCCGAAACGGAGGCCATGGCGCTGCTCTGCGGGGTGGAGGCTGAAGCTTGGCGGGGTGGTCGCGCCGAGATGGCCAGACGTGCTCTCGAAGACCAGGAGGGCTTTCTGCATCGCCATCTTGGGAAATGGCTCCCTCGGTTCGACGAGGCCGTCCGGGAGCACACGGAGGTCCCGTTCTATGCTGTCCTTGCTGACGCGGCAGACGCCTTCGTAATTCACGACCTCGACCTCGTTCAGCTGATCGCCGGCGAGGTGGCGATGTGACAGGGGACACCCGGGCGGCCATCGTGGTTTGCGGAGACTGGGGAGCGAGCGGCGAGATCGAGGGATGGACGGTCGAGGACGACGCGGAACTCCATGTGCTGAAAGGACTCTGTCAGCAGCCGGGGCAACTGCGAGACCGCCTGAAGACGAGCGAGGTGAGTCGACTCGTCTTGGGACTTCATGTTGACAGTTATGCGCTCTCGGACTTCCAAACCGAAGCCCGAAGGCTCGGGCTCGACGCTTTGGGTTTGGAGATTGTCCACCTAGATGGGCACGGTCTGGACCGAGGCAAGCGACGCCTCTGCGCGGCACTCGCGCGCGCCCGGGCCTTCGCGGGCAGCAGGCCCGAGCACTCGAAACTCATCACCGCGCGGAAGGTCAGTCGGCGTGGCCTGTTGCGCCTCGCCCTTTCGGAGTACCTAGCAGCGCCGGCGATTGATCCCGCCACCTGCGCCTCTGGGATCGGGTGCAATGCTTGTGCCGAGATCTGTCCCAAGGATGCCCTGATATGGGCAAACGGCCGGATGGAGTACGACAAAGGGAAGTGTTGGCCTTGTGGCCTTTGTAGTACCGCCTGTCCGACGGGGGCGATCCTCAATCCCGCCTTCACTCCATCCCAGCTCGAGGCGGAGATCCGGACGCTCCTCGATACAGCACCGAACAGTATCACTGGCATCGTGTTTCACTGTCAGACCGGAAACCCGCCTCCGATGGGTGAGGATTGGATGCCCGTCG
>JBHIBO010000002.1:0-90508 GCA_046759185.1 Thermoplasmata archaeon
TCGGGACCTGGGATGGCATTTTCGCCACGGGAACACCTGCGTGCTGGAACGCCTTGATCTTGCTCGCCGCTGTCCCCTTCCCGCGGCTGATGATGGCCCCCGCGTGCCCCATTCTGCGTCCCGGTGGTGCTGTCTGGCCGGCAACGTAGGCGACCACGGGCTTGTCCACAAACTCGTTTATGAAAGCCGCGGCCTCCTCCTCTGCCGTCCCTCCGATCTCCCCGACAAGCACGATCTTCTCCGTCTCCTTGTCCTTCTCGAGGAGCCGAAGTCCTTCCACGAAGTTCGTGCCAATAATCGGGTCACCGCCGATCCCGACCGCCGTGCTCTGACCCTCCTCAGATTCCGTGATGGCGTTTACGATCTCGTAGGTCAAGGTACCAGAGCGCGATAGGATTCCCACGCGACCGGGTTGAAAGATGTGTCCAGGCATGATGCCGACCTTGGATTTGCCAGGCGAGATGATGCCGGGGCAGTTTGGCCCAATAACTGAGGTGCCTCGTACCTCAGCATGAGTGACGATGGCGAGCGCATCGTGGAAGGGGATGCGCTCGGTGATCAGAACCAGAAGGCGGATGCCCGCTTCGATGGCTTCGATGGCGGCGTCCTTGGCGAAGGGCGCGGGGACTAGGAAGAGGGAAGTGTCCGCCTCCGTCGCGTCGACAGCCTCTTGGGCGTCCTCGAAGACAGGGACCCCGTGGACCTTCGTGTTTCCCTTCCCAGGCGTGACTCCGGCCACGATGTTAGTACCGTACTCCAGGCTGGCCTTCGTGTGAAACCGTCCCTGATGTCCGGTGATGCCTTGCACGACGACACGGGAGGTCTCGTCGAGCAGGATGGCCACTTCATTCACCCCCCACGAGCGCCTGGGCGGCCCGGTCGAGATTCAGATGGGCCGTTACGCCTGCTTCACGAAGCAATTCCCGAGCCCGTTCCTCGTTGACGCCTCGGATGCGGGCCACGACGGGGATGTCGGTCTTCGCTTCCTCCAGGGCCTCGATTACACCGACCGCCACCGTGTCGGACTTCGTAATGCCGCCGAAGATATTGAGGAAGATGACGCGGGGCCGCGCCTTCATCATGAGCAGGAAGGCCTCTTTCACCGTCTCGGCGTCGTCCGTCCCCCCCAGATCGAGGAAGACACCCGGCTTCCCACCGTTGAGGTGAAGAACGTCCATGGTCGCCATGGTGAGGCCGGCGCCGTTGGCGATCACGCCGATGTCCCCCTCCAACTGGACGAAGGCGATGCCCTTCCCACGAGCCTCCTCTTCGAGGGGCGTGAGATCCTGCTCCACATCCGTGTATTCCGGGTGGCGGTACAGTGCATTGTCTTCCAGGAGCAACTTCGCATCCCCCGCGACCAGGCTTCCGTCGGTCGCAACCACCAGAGGATTGATTTCCACCAGTTCGGCATCCTCGCCCTCGAAGAGGCGGTAGAGGGCGGAGGCGATGTCCGCGAGGACTCGGGCCTGCTTCCCCTCCAGCCGGAGGGCTCGCCCCAGACGCCTTAGGATGTACGGCTGCATCCCCACGAGGGGTGGGATTACGGCTCGGAAAATCCTCTCATCCGGAACCCCCTCGATATCGACGCCTCCCTCCGTAGAGGCCATCAAGAGCGGCGCCCGAGCGCTCCGATCGATGGTGACACTCAGGTAGAGTTCGCGGTCGATAGGGAGCCTCTCCTCTAGGAGTACGCCGCTGACAGCGTACCCACCAATCTCCAGATCCAGGATGGCCTCCACGGCCTCTTGCACCTCCTGCAGGGACTCCGCGAAGCGAACGCCCCCTGCCTTCATCCGGCCCCCCGCAAGGACCTGGGCTTTCACGACCGCCGGGAGGGGAGGATCGACCACCTCCTCGGAGGACTGGACGACGACCCCCTCAGGAATGGGGATGCCGTACTTCCGAAAGACTTGCTTGGCCCGGTACTCGGGGAACTTCACGGCGATGCCCCGGCGTGGAAGGACTCAGGCCTTCGCGAAAATGGGGGTCCCGGTGGAACGCACGAGGTCCCGGTAGCGCGCCACGATCTGCTTCGTGATGCCGCCGGGCTTTCCGTCTCCGATAACCCGATTGTCGACCCGGACCACCGGCCCAATTTCCGCGGCCGTCCCCGTGATGAATGCCTCGTCGGCCGCATAGACGTCAAAGAGCGTGAAGAATCGCTCCCGGGTCCGATACCCCAGCTCCTCCGTAATCTCCATCACGGTCTGCCGGGTTATCCCTTGGAGGATGGAAACCGTGGGCGGTGTGCTGAGGACCTCGTCCCGGACGACGAAGAAGTTGTCGGCGGAGGCCTCGCTCACGTAGCCTTGGAGGTCCAACAGGAGGGCCTCATCCGCCTCCTGGATGTTCGCTTCCACCCGGGCTAGGATCTGATTCAGGTAGTTCAACGACTTGATGTTCGGGCTCACCGACTGGGAAGGCACACGCCGATAGGTGGAAGTGATGAGCGACAGGCCGTCCTCGTACTTGTCCCCGTACAGCACGTCAAACGGGCGGGCGATGATGACCACCGTAGCCCCGTCCTTCACCTTCCGGGGGTCCAGGCCGAGGTCCCCCTTCCCCCGGGTCACGACGGGGCGGATGTAGCCGTCCTCGATATCGTTCCGGCGGCAGAGCTCCAGGATGAGGTCACGGAACTCCTCCTTGGGGTGGGGGATCTCCAGGTGGATGGCCTTCGCGGAGTCGTAGAGCCGGCGGATGTGATCATCGAGACGGAACACTCGCCCGCTGTAGGCCCGGATGCCCTCGAAGATGCCGTCGCCGTAGAGGAGACCGTGGTCGAAAACGGACACTTTGCTGTCCGATTCGGGCAAGAACTCGCCGTCAACATAGGCCAAGAGTTCCATGTCCTCTTGCCTCACTTTGTCTGATGGACAGCGCCCTATTAAAGGGTCGTTAGATGAATCTCGTTACACGAAATTACTGCGTGAATGCGTCTACGCGGGACCGTGCTCGCGAGCGATAGGAACGCCTATGTCCCGTCGCCGTGTATTGGATGGCCATGGCGGTCTCCCGTCCGCTCCCACGCATGGTTCACGTTTGGGCCCTGAAGGTACTCCTGATTCCGATCCTCTTCTGGATACCCGCGTTGTACTCTGTTCTCGTGCCACTCCTCAACGATCCGCAGGCAGGCTTTCTCCTGCAGTACCTACTCTTGCTGCTCTTCCTCGGGGTGGGGATTGTCGCGGCGAGCTACGGCTGGGCGCTGCTGTATTGGAAGATGTACCGCTGGCGTCAGGGCGAAGAGGAGCTTCACGTCTGGAGAGGCATCATCTTCCGGAAGCGGATTGCCATTCCCTACACACGGGTCCAAAACGTCAACGTGGTGCGAGGTCCCTTCCTTCTCCTATATGGCCTGTCTGGGGTCGAGGTGGAGACTGCCGGCCAGGCTTACTCCAGCCTCATCAATCGGACGGAGGGCTATCTTCCAGGTATTGTCAAGGGAGAGGCGCTAGCGGATTCGATTCTCGAGCGAGTGAGACGAGGGAAGGCGGAGGGAGGCCTCTAGCACGGGTCGGCTCGGCCAGCCTCAGAATTCCAGGCCCGTGATGCGCTCGAAAAGGCTCACGTAGAGGTCGCTGACCTGCTGGACGAGTGGGTCGGGTAGGGCGGGTATGTCCGGCTCGGGTTCGCCCCGATCCCGGGCGCCGTAGAGGGCCTGGTGGTAGCCCGAGTCCCGGTAGTGCTGACGCACGAACTCCTTGCTGAGCTCGACCAACCGCCCCGCCTCGTACTCCTCCCGATCCCAGAACCGGTCCTCGTCCGCCGTCCCGAAGGTGTCCACGAGCATGGCGGCCCGGTCGGCGTCCATGGCGAACTCCTTCTTCCCGTCGACGTGGATGAGGCCGCGACGGCCCACTTCCTCCTGGATGGTTCCGTCCATCTTCAGGACCGATTCCCAGATCTCGTCGAACTCCTCCCCGGTCAGGCCGGAGATGTCCAGGGCCTCCTCTCGTGTGAGGAGACGGTCCGTCTCCTCCAGCTTCGTGGTGACCTCTAGGTAGGGCTCCGGGAGGCGCGTGCCGTAGTCGGGGACCTTCGAGGAGGCGAAACCCAGGTCCTTGGGGTCCTCCTTCCCCTTCCTCAAGCGGTCCAGGAGGGACCCGGCTACGTAGTAGCGGGCCACCCATTCTAGGGGGATCAGGTAACGCTTGGTCTCGGGGGTCAGCTTGGCGTAGTCGGAGATGACCTCGACCCGGCGCACCCGCATGCGGTTCCCGTCGAGGACTTTCAGGAGATGATGGCGGATTCCGAGAGAGGGGGCGCGGTCGAACCAGAAGGCACTGGTGCGGGCGAGTGTCTCCCCCTTGCGCGGGATCTGAGAAGGGATGACCTTGTCGAAGACGGAGATGTTGTCGGTGAAACGGAACTCCAGCTCGTCCTCGTCGACCTCGAAAACCTCCTTGACCTTCCCCACCCGCAGGAGCTTCATAGGGGTGCTAACTAGCAGGTCGATAAAGGGGTTGCGGGGGTCCCCGTGCGTCTTTTTGCCTGCATCGAATAGCAGTTTCGGTGTCCTCCCTGCGGAAAATAGAAGGGTCGACGGTCCATGGTTGAAATGGGTGTGATGAGCAGAGCCGGCGGCTTTTCGGACCTTCGGGTCTGGGAGAGGGTGGGTGACCGTCTCCCATGGTACTATCGGGTCGCGACGAATGAAATGCCGGCTAAGTATCTCATTGCGCGGCGAATCCCCTGCCGGGCTGATATCAGTGGGAGGAGCCTAGAGGAGCTCTGGTCAGAACACGAACGTGCCACCAAGAGGTTCCTAAAGGTTTGGGGCGAAATCCGAGCAGGAAGAATGAATCTTCGCGACCTGGAGCCGGCCGAAACGTCCTTGGTCGATCTGAGCACAGGGCTCGCTCTCCGGATGCTCCGGAGCTGCACCTTCTGTCGTTGGCGTTGCAAGATCGACCGCTCTGCTGGGACGAAGTACGGGACGTGTCAGTTAGAATCCGAATCTCGGATGAGCTCATACTTCCATCATCGGGGTGAAGAACTCGTGCTTCGGGGAACTCAGGGATCTGGTACGGTCTTCTTCACTTCATGTAACCTAAGGTGCCAATTCTGTTTGGCAGAAGGAACCTTCATTGAGACTGATCGGGGCCCCATCCCAATCTCGGGAGTCTATGACTCGGCTGGGTTTGAAACGGATTACGCGGGAGGATGGGTCCGGTTTCCGGATGGAGTCTACACGTATGCTCAGGATGGTCGTCCCGTAAGAATCGGGAAGATATTCAAACACAGGTACGACGGCCAACTGGTTGAAATCAAGCCGTTATACGCCCCCGCCATTGCACTCTCGCCCAATCACGAAGTGCTGGTTAGCGACGGATCAACTGATGAACTGATGAAGCAGCCCGCCAGGGAGGTGAAGCCGAGCGACCGACTTGCCATTCCCCTGATCTCGACATCGCCCAATGGCGAAGTAGAGCTAGATGTTGCAGCCATAATTGCACCCAGTGTAAGGCGATTAAGCTTTAAGACCCAGGCACGCGACCGGTTGCCGACCATCTTGGACGTGGTAGAACTATCCCACGCCGGCGCGACCTCCAGGGAGATTGGCGAACAGGTTGGCTTTCACCCAGCTTACGTACGTTCTCTGTTGAGCAAGATCCGGAAGAGGGGGTTACCCAGTGCCTCCCGCCCGAATAGGTTGGTCATCGATGATGGCAGGGTTCGGCTCAAGACGGAGAAGAGGCCGGGCATTCCAGTCCGCCTGGCAGTGAGCAGGGACTTGGCTGAGTTCCTAGGATACTTCTGTGCTGAAGGCCATGTCAGCCACCACCCTAAGAGGCCAAGCAGTTTCAACGCCGTCCTCAGCTTTGGCCACCATGAAGGCGGTTTCGTAGATCGGGCAGCCGAGTTGGTTCGAGTGCTTTTCGAACTCGAGCCAAAGATCGTTCGGCGGAGAACGACGACCACCGTAGAGATAGGGAAGTCCTCCGTGGGCCTCCTCCTGAAGGTCTTATGCGGGCGACGGGCTCGCGAGAAGCGAGTCCCCTCTTTCCTCTTTCAGGCCCCTCCCGATGTCATCGAGAGCTTTCTGAAGGCCTACGTGAAAGGCGATGGTTGCGTGTCTGGGGGATATCTTTCCCAGGCCACTGTCTCCCAGACTCTTGCGATAGGCCTCTATTCCCTGTACCTCAGACTCGGTCATCTACCGTCTTTCTACGCACGAAAGAGGCCGCCCCAGGCTATAATCGAAGGTAGACGTGTCCGGCAGTCCACAACTCTCTATTCCGTTTACCTGAATCTGGCTCGCATGCAAGACAAGTCATGGCGCTCCGCAGCGCGTGTTAGGTATCGTTTCAGGGACAAGTACATCCTCGTCCCAATTCACAAAATCCGGAGAGTCCCCTACTCAGGATTCGTCTACAACCTGGAGGTAGAGGATCCGGAGCACGCATTCACGGCTAATTTCCTTGCCGTGGGGAACTGCCAGAACGGCAACATCAGCCAAGACAAGGAAAATGGGATTCCAGTCACACCGCAGCAGCTAGCCGCCGCCGCTTGGCAGCTTCGGATGGAGGGTTGTCATAACATCAACTGGGTCGGGGGCGACCCAACGATTCACCTCCACACGATCGTGCAGGCCATCGCGCTCCTAGCCAAGAACCAGGTGAACCCAGAAGACCTCGACTACATATCCGCAGTCAAGGCCGATTTCGGACGTTCTTCGCTTTCCGAGGAGAGGGGACGATACAAGAGGGAGATCAACGTCCCCATGCTCTGGAACTCCAACTTCTTCATGAGCCCGGAGACCGTGCGTATCCTCCGGCCCCTTATCGACGTCTGGCTCCCCGACTTCAAGTTCGGGAACGACAGGTGTTCCGTGTTCCTGGCCCGGACGCCTTGGTACTGGGAAACCGTGAGCCGGAACCACCAGCTGGTCTACGACTGGGGCGAGGACATGGTGATCCGTCACCTCGTGATGCCGAACCATCTCGATTGTTGCACGCGACCCGTTCTGAATTGGATCGCGAACCACACGCCCCAGGCCCTCGTGAACGTCATGGACCAGTACCACCCGGACTACGCCTGCAACCCCGCCAATTCGAGCTACGATCCCCAGTATGAGGAACTCGCTCGGAGGCTCCACGACCACGAGATCCAGGAGGCGTACGACTTGGCTGGATCCCTGGGACTCCGCTTTGAGGATGTCACCTTCGAGAAGGCTCAGATCCGGCGGATCTTCCCGAGGATGGGCTCGTAGAGGGACCCGTCGTCCAGGAGGCGGTTGGTTACCTCCTCCAGCTGTTCCTTGCTCAGCCCCTGTTTCGCGGCGGCCTCCACGATCTCATCCCAGGAGGCGCCCTTTCCGTCCCGGTCCAACGCCTCGACGATGTCCAGCACGAGGCGCTCCTCCTCCGTGTCCGGCTCCTTCTTCTCGGCGGCGGCCCCGACCTCCCCTTGGAACTCGGGCAGGAGATAGCGGACGGCGTCGTGGAGCATGTCCCGATACCGATCCAGGTCCACCTTCCCGTAGTGCTGAAGGGCGAGGACGATGCCCTCCGCGAGCCGTTGGCGGTAGCCCAGGGCCACGATCCCATCCACCGTCGCGGGATTCATCGCCTCCGCCTCTTTCAGCCCCTCGAGGCGTTTCTGCATCTCCCGGGCCGCCTCCAGGATCCAGTAGTCCCGCAGCGGCGCGTCCACGAGCTTGATCATCTCCGGCCGGACGGAGGTGTAGATGACCCCGTCCTCCGGCGAGTAGGTTCGAGCCTTCCCCATGACCGCCGCGAAGGCGGGGGGCTGCACCTGGGACAGGACGGCTGCGGCTTCGGGCTGGTACTGGCCCGCGTAGATCTGAAACGTCCCGGTGGGGTCCGTCAGCCGTCCGCGCCACAAGGGCTGCCCATCCCCTCCGACGTCCTCGACGTCCGTGATGACGCCCACGAGGAAGAGGCGGTTCACCTTGGCCCCCAGGGGCGTGATGACGTAGCTGGGTGCCCGCTCTTCCCCGGTGCTGTGCTCCAGACTCGCGTCGCCGTACTCGCCGGCGAAGATCCGCCAAGCCACTTCCCGCTGCATGGTTAGGCTCCCAACTCTTCCAGGAGGGCCCGGGCCTCGGCCTGGACGTCTACCTCGAGGACGCGCACGGACCGTGCGATCATCATGAGGCCGTAGTCGTCGCTCGTCACGTTCCCCTGGGCCTGGACCGGCCGCGCCACTAGGAGGTCCGACAGGGCATCCCGGATCACCTCCGAGTCCATGGCCTCCTTCGCCTCGGCGATGGCCTCCTCCAGGGTCTTCCCGAGGAGCCCCTCCGTGAGCTCCCGGTTGAAGATGGCGGTCAGCGCGCCGCTGCCGTCGTCGATGACGGCCTTCGTGCGGAGGTCCGTCTCGCCCTTCACCTCGCCGTGGATGCGGCAGGCGCCCTTGCGGACAACGCGACGGCATTCGGGACATCGGTGGATGATCCCGCTTCCCTCCCGGACCTCCACCACGATGCCGCGGACCTGAACGTCGACGCCGCCGGCCTTCTGTACGAGCTCCTCGATCCAGACCCGGCGGGCCCGATCCAGCTCCTCCAGGGGCGGCAGCGCCGTCCCCTTGCCCCGCTCCAGCCGCGATCGCTCGTCGAAGGTCAGCTGTGGCAGGCCCCGCCAGGCGGAGACGTACCCGCCCTCCATCTCGATGACCTCCCCCGGCTCCAGACCGAAGTCGTGCCAGGCGGAGAACTGCACCTTCCCCGTGGCATCGGCCAGCGTCCCGGAGAAGACCACCTTCGGCTCCCCGCGCACCTCGACCTCCCGGCGCTCGACGTCCAGGACACGGGCAGTGATGCGGACGCCCCGCATGCCCTCCTGCAGCTCGTCGAGGTTCCGTGGACTCGCGGGGGCGTCCTCGGTCGAGGCCACCTCGAGGAGGGTTCCCTCCTCCACGGTCACCGTCGCCCGGTTCCCCAGGTTCACTTGCACCTCGCCGCGGAACTCCTTCGTGTAGGCGTTCTGCAGCCGGATGACGTCGCCGACCTGGAAGTTCAACCCGCGGACCTCCCAAGCGGTGAAGGGGACCTTCCCCGTGTCATCGCCCAGGATCCCGTAGTAGATCTCCTTCGTCCGATCGTCCTGCTCGAGCTCCCGGGAGTTCAGGCTAACCACCTTGGCGAGGAGGTTGATGCTCGGCTCGCCGGGACGAAGCTCCTTGATGGTCTTCGTGGTCCCCAGGTTCAGCTGGGCCGGGTTGCCGCCATACTTCCGGACGATGCTGCGCTTGGCCGCATCCAGGGAGACCCGGTAGACCGTCAGGTAGCTCTCGAGTTCGCGTTCTACAACTTCTTCCTTTACCTTTCCTTCCAGCGCCCGTGTTATGTCTTTGACGTGGGGCGCAATTTGCTCCCGCACTGGTTCACTTCCTAGAGGCGTGTGTTGCTGCGTACCTCTATCGGAGGCGAGGCCCCGGGGCTATTTAAGCGGGCGCGAGGGGTGGGTGAAAGTGGACGCGAGAAGCTACTAAAGCGCCCCCTCGGTTCCCCGGTGAAGACCATGGATCTCGGGCTGAAGGGAAAAGTGGCCTTGGTGGCCGCCGCGAGCCAGGGATTGGGGAAGGCCATCGCCTGGGAGCTGGCCCGGGAGGGGGCCCGCGTGGCGATGTGCTCCCGGGACGAGGGTCGGATCCAGATGGCCGCACAAGCGATCCGGGAGGAGACCGGCGCGGAGGTGCTGCCATTCGTGTGCGATCTCACCCAGGAGGATGAGGTCTCTGCCTTCATCGCGGGGGCGGTGGAAGCCCTCGGGAGCGTCGAGGTCCTCGTCACCAACGCGGGGGGTCCGCCCCCGGGCGCGTTCGAGGAAGTGGACGACGAGGCCTGGTATCGGACGTACGATCTGACCTACCTCAGCGCCGTCCGGTTGATACGCGAAGCCCTCCCTCACATGAAGCGGACGGGCTACGGCCGCGTCGTTGTCATGACCTCCATCAGCGTCAAGCAGCCCATCCAGGACCTCGTTCTTTCCAACGCGATTCGCCTGGGCGTCGTGGGGATGGCCAAGAGCCTCGTCCCGGATGCCGGTCGTCATGACATCACCGTGAACGTGGTCTGCCCCGGCTACATCGGGACGGCCCGGACGAAGGAGCTCTTCGCCGCGCGCGCAGAACGGGAGGGGAGTTCCCCCGAAACCGTCGAGGGGGATCTCCTCCGCCTGGTCCCCCTCGGTCGGATGGGGGAGCCACGGGAGGTGGGGGCGCTGGTCGCCTTCCTCGCGTCGGAACGCTCCGCGTACCTGACGGGCAACCTGATTCAGATCGATGGCGGGCTGTATCGGGGCGTCTTCTAGGATCCACCCAACCGCTCTGTCAGCTTCCGTCGCAAGGCCTCGCTGACTGCCTTGCCGTCGGCGGCCCCCCGAAGGCGCCGCATGGCGAGACCCATGAGGGGCTGCAGGGCACCCTCCCCCCGGGCGTCGACCAACCCTTGATTCTCGTCGAGAAGGGCGTCGAGCTCCCGGTCCAATTCCCCCGGGGCGAGCCGGCGCAGCCCCAGCGCGGCGACAGCCTCCTCAACGCCCATGCTTCCCTCCAAGACCGTCTGCAGCAGGAGGGGAACCGCTTCCTTGGCAAATCGCCCCGCTTGGAGACCCGCAAACAGTTCATGGTAGATCTCAGACGTGAGGACCTCCACTTCGTAGCCCTCCGCCTGGAGCTCGGGCAGATGGTTGAGGAAGGTTCTGGCGACGGTGCCAGGGTTGCCGTACTTCCCGGCGAGCTCCTCGTACAGCGCATCCCAGCCTTCATCCAGGAGCTGCTCTACCTGCTGGGGATGGGTCCCGAACGTCTCCACGAGGCGCTCGACCCGTGCCTCGGGGGGCTCAGGGAGTTTCCGGGTCAACTCACGCAGCCAAGCGGGACCAACACGAATGGGAGGCACGTCCGTCTCGGGGTACATGCGAGCGCTACCCGGCAGGGGACGACTGTAAACCGTGCTCCCGTCGGGTCGGGCGTTGCGGGTCTCCTCCGGGACCCCGTCGAGGGCTGCGCGAGCCCGGGCAAGGACCCGTTCCATGGCGGACCGGGCGATGTCCGCCTCTTCGGCGATGAGGACGAAAGCGTCCTGGTCCTCTAGCTCGAGGGCATCGGAAACCCGCCGTACCTCTTCTTCGGTTACCTCGTACCCCGGCAGCTCATCGGAGTGGAGCACGCCCTTGGCCCCGACGACCGCTACCTGGGCGGCCAGTTCGGGGCCCAGCTTCCCTTTCAAGAGGCCGGCAAAGCCAGGGAGTCGTAGGCCGAGGATGGCCTTCCCCCGGCCCAACCCCTTGCGGAGGACATGCGACTTCGTATCCCGGAGCAAGTCTCCAAGATCCTCTCCCTCCCCCTCCATCGTCTCGATGCCCCGATTCCGCAGAAGATCTCGCGCCTCGAGGAGGTCTGCCTGTCGCTGGATCTCCCCCTCGACGTAGGCGGCGATCATTCCCAGTTCCTGGACCCCCTTAATCTCCACCCGCGCACCACCCTCCACGGAGACGTTGAGGTCCTCCCGAATTGTCCCGAGGCCGCGAAGGACACGGCGGGTGGCCCGCAGCAATCGGCCGAGCCGCAGGGCTACGTCCCGGGCCATCTCGGGGGAGTCGATGTCGGGGGTGGTGGCGAGTTCCACGAGAGGAATGCCCAACCGGTCGAGGCGGTAAACGGCCTCCTCCTTCCCGCGGTGGATGAGGCGGGCGGCGTCCTCTTCCAGGGAGATGGTCGGGATGCCAATGGTCTTACCGTCCACCACCAGGGATCCATTCTGGGCGATGAGGGCGCTTCGCTGAAAGCCCGTCGTGTTTGAACCGTCGATGACGGTCTTGCGCATGAAGTGGACCTCGTCGACGGGCTGCGCTTCGAGGGCCAGTGCTCCAAGGAGGGCAATCTCCAGTGCCTCCCGGTTCGCCCTGTGGGGCGGCTCCTCGTCCGCATCCACCAGACAGCTGGTCTCCGTGCTCTGATACCGGAAGGCGCGCCCCTTGCTCGCTTCCTCCAACACGGCCCGGTCCACCTCCCCCAACTCGCTTTGTGTCGGCCTGAGGTAACGGACAAACTCCTCCCTGACCTCGTCTACCAGTCGGGACTCGCAGTCGCAAAAGAGCTTGTGCGTAGCGAGTTGCTGATGGATCTCCAGACCCACCTTAATGGGGAGCTCCGAGGGCATGGGGCACCTTGGAGGTGGGAGATGGGCCTCGTATGCCTAAAGCTTCGCGCAGCAGCTGGGCCAGACCGTGGCCCTCGTATCTGGAGCTAGACCGGTGTCGACTCCTCGAGGCGCAGCTTCGGGTTGATCTCCCCCGCGAGATTGGAGACCATCAGACCCCGCACTTCCGAAGGGTCTGTCGTGTGCCCCAAGACCCACATCAGCTTCACGAGAGCCGTCTCGGGAAGCATGTCCTCGCCGGGGATGACTCCTGCCCTCGCCAGCTCGCGTCCGCGGGAATACACGTAGAGTCCCACCCGTCCGTTCAGACACTGTGTAGTCATGACCACGGAAACCCCGTCCCGAATCGCCTTCCGGATGCGCGTGACCAACGGCTTCCGGACGTGCCCGAGCCCGGTCCCCGCCAGGACGATGCCTTGACTCCTTTCCGCCCAGGCATCGAAGAGGTCGGGCGGCATGTCGGGGTAGACGTGGAGGAGGGCGACCCGCTCGTCCATCTTATTGTCGACCTTCACCGGCCCCTCGGCCCGAGGACGGTGGCCGTTGTGCCAGGTCACCTCTCCGTTCCGATGAACGCGCCCCAGAGGATCCTCGTTCAGGGTGCGGAAGGCGTCCCGTCGGCTGCTGTGCATCTTGCGGACCTTCGTTCCCCGATGCACGGTGCACGTCAGGTCCGAGGTCTCCTCATGCATCACCGCCACGACCTCGCCCAGGTCCACGTTGGAGAGGTGGGCCGCACACATGAGGTTCAGGAAGGCGTCGCTGCTGGGCCGGTCGGAGGAGCGTTGCGAGCCGACAAGGACGACGGGTCCCGTGAGGTCCGTGAGCATGAAGGAGAGGGCGGCGGCCGTGTACCCCAAGGTGTCCGTGCCGTGGGGGACCACCACGGCCTTGGCCCCCCCGTTCAGGTCCTTCGCCGCCTCCTGGGCCAGCCGCCGCCAGTTCTTCCCCCCCATGTCCTCGCTTAGGAGGCTGAACAGGATGCGGGCCTGGACGTTGCAGATGGCAGCCAGGTCCGGGGCGTAGGAGGCCAGTTCCTCGGCGCTGAGAGCGGGATAGACCGCTCCCGTGCGGTAGTCCACGTAGCTCGCGATGGTTCCGCCCGTCCCGAGGAAGGAAACGTTGGGCTTGTCGGGGTTCGTCGGGATTTTACGTCGGGGGACAGACCGTTCTCGACCCTTCGCCACCCGTTTCAGGGGTGTTTCCGCCGTGACGCGCAGGCCGACGTTGTAGCCGTTGGAGAGCTTGATCGTGAGGACGTCCTTCTCGCTGAACGAGTGGTGAGGCATCACGATGCCATGGTACGTCTCGCCTTCGACCGTGACCCGTACCTCGTCCCCGACATCCGCTCTGGCCCGCTCAAGGAGGGCCGCGACCCTCTTCGGGTACTTCATCGGAGGGCGAACTGCAACGTGTGGAAATACCCTTTGTGGACGGCGTAAGGGGAGGAGCTTCCGGACGTACAGATAGCGAGCTCGGAGTAGGACGTCTGAGGGTTAGACGAGCTCGTAGGTCACCCTGTCGATGTCTTTCCCTTTGCTCCGTCTCCGAAGGATACGTATGTGGCCAATTTCGGAGGTGTTCCGGACGTGTGTGCCGCCGCAGGGGCAGAGGTCGCGGTCCCCAATTCTGATGACCCGCAACCGGCGGATGCTGCGGGGAATCAGGTCCAGGATGGCTCGCTCCTCCGCGATCTGGGTCTCCAACACCTTCCGGTCCTCCTCGTAGATGGTGACGGGGACCGCGGTGTCGACGACCTCGTTGAAGTCGGCCTCCATGGCCTTCAGATCCTCGGGCGAGAATCCAGCGGGCGAGAAGTCCACGTGGCTGTAGTCCACGTAGAGTTGGTTGCCCGTGGTCCGGGCGCCAAAGCGTTGGAAGACGAGACCCGACAGGAGGTGTTGCGCGGTGTGCATCCGCATGTGGGCATGGCGGCGGTCCCAATCCACGCGACCTACGACGCGGTCCTCGGCGGGCATGTCCCGGACGTAGTGCCGCGTCTCCTCGCCTTCCTTGAGAACCTTCTGGACCCTAGTAGATCCACCGTCCCATTCGAGGCGGCCGGTGTCGAAGGGCTGTCCCCCGGACTCCGCGTAGAAGGCGGTTCGATCGAGGGTCACGTAGCTCGGGCCTCGGGATACGACCTGGGCCTCGAACTCCTTCACGTAATTGAGTTCCACCATGGGCCGGTCCGCGAAGGCAGGATCTTGCCCGAGGTAGATGATGGCGGTGCGCATCCTGAAGAAAACCAGGGGCTTCTAATAAAGAAGGTGCGGGGAAAGCCATGAAGGCCTGCCCCACGTCGCGCTCTCGAAGGAGGGGGGATCAGCTCACGCTATCCTCGTGGTCTTCGTCCTGGTGACCCTCGTCGTCCGCGTCGTCCTCGTCGCCGTTCTCGCCCCCATCATCATCGTCGTCTTCATCGTCGTCTTCATCGTCGTTCTGATCGTTCGCGTCGTCCGCGTCGTCGTCCTCGTCGTCGTGATCGGGCGTGGCCATGGTCTCTCCGAAGTCATCATTGATGGCCAGGGAAATCTCCACTTCAGCGAGGCCCACCAGTCCGTCCAAGTTTCCTCCCTCGATCTCGAATTCAAACTTGAACGTGTTGTCGCCAACGTGTTCGATTTCCATTTCCACCTTGACCCCGTCAATGGTTCCCTCAAACTCGAATTCCCCGTCGTCGTCGTCATCGGAGTCGAAGGAACCGGCGGGAATCGTGAAGCTGTAGGACCCGATTTCTACGGTCACGTCCTCATCGACGGGATTGATTCCGTCGCTGCCCGCCCCGAGCGTGAAGCCGCCCTCCACCTCGACCTCGTCATCATCCACCTCAATCACGGCCCAGAAGGCGTCGAACTGGAGATCGACCGGTGGGTCCACGATCGGGTCGAGGGGCGGGTCATTCGGAGTTTCGTAGGCGGTCGCAACGATGAACGGCAGGTTAGCTCCATCAGACGGCCGAACCGCCGTCGCTAGCGGACCGAGGGAAGTCGGAAAACTCGTGATGAGTTCTTGCGAGGCGCACCCCCAATCCGGCTGACCCAGGGTCGTCAGTCCGAGCATGGCGGGATGGGTCGGATCGACGATGGTGACAGGATCGGTGCAGCCTTCCCGACCGCCGACGCGAAAGTCACCGATCGGGCTAAGGAAGTCCACAGGCGTATTGCTGGGGGCCATCAGGTAATAACAGCTCAGACTCGCGTAGAGCCCGGTCCCTGGTCCACTGGCGGCGAACTCAATCCCGTTGGCGATGAGCTGTCGGTCCTCCAGGTTGGGGTTGAACTGGTAGAACTGAGGCGTGGTTCCAGTGATAATCGTCGGTCCCGTAATGGCCGGTGACCAGACCGCCTTGTTTGCGTTGGCAGGTTCGAGCAAGGTTGTCCCAGGGCTCCCCACAACCTCACACTTGGGGTCACCGAAGATGATCGCGTCGAAGGCGGCGAACTCGGCCGCTGTCAGCCCCAGCCAGGCCGGTGCGTCCGCGACCACGACCGAGTGACCAAGGGCCCGCGCAATCGTTTCCTCGTTGTAGTCCCAAGGAGGCGGCACGAGCGCGCCAAGTGAGGGTCCATAAATCAAGACGGTCTTGCCGGTGGAGGCTACCGGAGAGGCGCCGTCGACGGGGTTTCCCGCCGGTATCGCGAGGGCCGTCGCGAATGCCGAGACCACGAGTGCGAGCACGAGAACCTGGGGGATCTTTGCTGCATGCATCGGTCCATCACCTACGATGGCTGAGAGGGCTCAGGAATCCGGCGAGGCCATGTTCCTCAGCGTGGGATTGAGTCCCACGATTGGGGGAGGAGAAACGATATTCGGTCGCCCGCTACCAGTCCTCATCAGGACCGCTTCCGTGGAATCAGTAGATAAAAGCCGTTCCGACACAATTATCACTTAGCGGCCTTCGGGCCGGAGGAGCTTCGGACGCCCCGGTGGCTACTGAAGAGACTTGCGTAGCTCGCGGGCGATAACAAGACGCTGAATCTCACTTGTGCCCTCGTAGAGTTCCGTGATTTTCGCATCCCGGTACCGCTTTTCCACGGGGTAATCCTGCAAGTACCCGTACCCGCCGTAGACCTGAATGGCCTCCCGGGATGCCCGGACGGCCAGATCCGAGGCGAAGAGTTTCGCCATGGAGGCCGCCTTGGTGTATTTCTTCCCCCGGTCCCGCAAGTCAGCCGCTTGGCGGACCAGGAGGCGAGCCGCGTCGATCTCCGTCGCCATGTCCGCCAGCTTGAAACGGATGGCCTGGAACTCGGCGATGGGTTGGCCGAACTGCTCCCGCTCCTGGGCGTACCCCAGGGCGGCTTCGTACGAACCCCGAGCGATGCCGAGGGCCTGAGAGGCAATACCGATGCGACCTCCATCCAGGGTCGCAAGGGCGACGCGGAACCCGTGATTCAGGTCGCCTAGGAGGTTCTCCCTCGGAATGCGCATATCCTCGAAAGCCAGTGCCGCTGTGTCCGAGGCCCGAATGCCCAGCTTCTTTTCCTTCCGGACCCTCTGAAGACCCGGGGCGTTCGCAGGCACAATGAAGGCCGAGATGCCCTTGCTCTTGGGCGCATCCGGCTCCGTTCTGGCGTAGGTGACCACGACGTCGGCGTTCCACCCGTTGGTGACGAAGATCTTCTGCCCGTTCAGGACCCACTCGTCCCCCTCGAGACGAGCCGTGGAGCGCATGGCCCCCGCGTCGCTTCCGGACCCCGATTCGGTGAGGGCGTAGGCGCCCAGCCAGGGACCCTGGGCGAGCTTGGGCAGGTACCGTCCCCTTTGCGCCTCCGTCCCGAATTGGAGAATGGGGTCGCAGACGAGGGAGTTGTTAACGGACATGATGACGCCCAGGGAGGCATCAACCCGGTTGATCTCCTCCATAGCCAGGGTGTAACTGACGGTGTCCGTCCCCCCGCCCCCGTACTTCTCGGGGACCATCATCCCCATGAGCCCCAGGTCGGTCATCTGGTCGACCAGGTCCCGGGGGAACTCCTCCGCTTCGTCGTAGGCGACCACCTTGGGGGCGACTTCCCTGTCCGCGAACTCCGCCACGGATTGGGCGATGAGTTGCTGCTCCTTCGTCAATGCGAAGTCCAAGGCTGGCCTCCCTGGAGGCAGGGAAACGGGGTGGTTAAACCCTTGCGCGTCAGAAGCTGAGGGTCTGGAAGCCCAGGACGGCGACGAAGAAGAAGAAGATGAGGGCCCGGAGGGTGCCGCCCACGAAGTTGACTAGGAGAAACACCCAACCCCGGATGAGCTGTCCCTGCTTGTTGAAGAGGGAGTAGAGGTAGATGGGGAGGGTGTCAGGAAGGAAGGGGATGGCCAGGAGGATGAAGAGGCCCACCCAGCCCGTGAACCGGACGAAACGGGTCACGTACCCAACGAACTGGCCGAGGATCCGGTAGCGCGCGCTGTAGTACCGGATGGGCCCTTCCACTTTCAGTCCCAGGAGGAAGATAAGACCCGCGCCGACCATCTTGGAGAGCCCGATGACCAGGGCGATGGTGAAGATGCCAAGGTTCTCCGGCTTGACGAAGAGGGCGAGCTCGATGGGGAAGGGGAGGAAGACGGCCGTGGCGATGCCGTAGAGGAAGAGGACGATCAGGTAGAGAACGGGGTCTGCGGTATAGGCTTCCAGGATGCCCAGGAAGAACTCGATGAAAGCATCGTGAAAGGTGATGCGAGCCCCTCCGGCTCCCAATGGCTAACGGAGTTAAAAGAATGAGCCAGCTTGGGGCCGGCGTCCCCGTCCAGGGAGCCTCCAGGGAGCAGCCGAGAACCCTTATATGAGGGCTCCAGTTAGAAGAGCCCGGGGAGCAGCATGCCTACCTTTGAGTACTCAAGTGAGAGCGAGATCACGCGAGCGATTCTCCAGGGTTTCTCCAACGACCTGAACGAATACGCCGAGTCCGACGTCATCGTCGTAGGCGGGGGCCCGAGCGGCCTCATGACGGGAAGGGAACTGGCTAAGCGCGGCGTCAAGGTCCTGATCATCGAGCGGAACAACTACCTCGGCGGTGGTTTCTGGCTCGGGGGCTACCTCATGAATACGATTACGGTCCGCGCCCCCGGGCAGGAGGTCCTGGAGGAGCTCGAGATTCCTTACGAAAAGGCGGCCGAGGGCCTCTACACCACGGTCGGCCCCCACGCTTGCTCCAAGACCATCGCGGCCGCTTGCGACGCTGGAGCCAAGATTCTCAACATGACGAGCTTGGAGGATGTGGTCGTCCGGGACCAGAACCGTGTCGGTGGCGTCGTAGTCAACTGGACCCCTGTCGGGGCCCTCCCCCGGGAGATTACCTGCGTCGACCCCGTGGCCTTGGAGTGCCGCCTCGTGGTGGATGCCACCGGCCACGACGCCGAAGTCGTCTCGGCCCTCGAGAAACGGGGGATAGTGAAGATCCCCGGTGAGGGGGCCATGTGGGTGGAGAAGTCGGAGGATCTCGTCGTCGAACACACGGGGCTCGTCCATCCCGGACTCATCGTGGCAGGGATGGCGGTCTCCAGCGTCTACGCCCTCCCCCGGATGGGTCCGACCTTCGGGGCCATGCTCCTCTCGGGCAAGCGGGCCGCTGAAGTGGCCTATGACATCCTCAAGACCTAGGATTCTGGCGCGACCCGAACGGATCGTCCTCTACGAGGACCCCGCCACCCCCACCCTGGATCTCAAGGAACTGGCGGCGTACGTGCGCGAGGCCACGGGGGTTTATGTCGAAACGCGACCCGAGTTCTTTTCCCACCATGGGGTGCCGGACCTGGAAGATCTGGCCGGGCAGATGGCCCATCTCAAGGTCAAAGACATCTACCACGAGGTGCAGGCGTATCCGCCTCTCCTGGGGGACGTGGACATCGAAAGAAGGCTCTTGCTCGACCCGCGCAACCGCCTCCCCGGAATCCTCTATGACGGCTTTCGTCTCCAAGCCCTAATGCGCTCCCTCATCCCTGAGGGGGAGCTGAGCCTTCGGACCGTCCATCTCGCCTTCACCCCCCGACTCATCTCCACGTTCGATCAGGGGGATCGTGTCTACCATGCCCGCGTCATCGTCTGCGGCCTGCCTGCCGTTGCCTCCACGAGCGGCGTGGTCGAGGGACCGGCAAAACCCAGGGGGTTCTACGCGGCAAAGCGACGGTACAGCACGATGGGAATCACACCACCCACCGAGGTCCTGAAGGAGGAGTTCGTGGGCCAATTCATCGATTACGACGACCCGCGACTGACGGAGGTGTTCAAGGGCTACGCCCTTCAGGCCCTCTTCTTTCACCTTCTCGGGAATCCCTTCTGCGAGGACCGGACCTGCCGACTGTTCAACGCCCACTGGCAGGCGGAGATGATCGGCGCCCAGCTGGAGTCGGGAGCGCTCTGCGAGGTCCACGCTGGATTCCTGCCCCTCGATTCCTGACCCGCAAAGGATTCATCCTGGCGCGTCCTACGCGCTCGAGTTGAAGCTCCCCCCCTTTGAGATGGAGCGGTGGCAATCGACCTGGGAGCAGCAGGTGGCGGTCAACCTCTCGGAGAGCGGTGTCGACCCCATCGCCCTGGAAGAGCTCCTGAGCGAGAACGACCTGCGGGAGCTCCTGCGGTCACCGCTAGGGTATGCCCCCACCCAAGGCTCAATCGAGCTCCGGGAGGCGGTGGCGGGTCTCTACCCCGACTGCGGCCCGGAGAACGTCCTGCTAACAACAGGGTCGGCAGAGGCCAACTTTCTTGGGACCCTGGCTACGGCCGAGCGGGGCGCACCCTTCGTCACGGTCCTCCCCAACTACATGCAAGTCTGGGGACTGGCCCAGACGTGGGGGAAAGCCATCCCGTTGTGGCTGAGGCAGAAGCGATCGTGGCAGCCGGACCCGGAGGAGGTGAAGGCGGCCGTTTCCCTTGGTACGACGGCCATCTCCCTCAGCCACCCCAACAATCCAACGGGTGTCGCCCTGACGACAGAGACGCGCCGCACACTTCTCGAGGCCGCCGAGGATGTCGGCGCTTGGATTCTGTCGGATGAGGTGTATCGCGGGGCGGAGCGGGTCGGCAAGGAGACCCCCTCCTTCTGGCGTGCCTCCGAAAGGGTCCTCGTCGCCTCCGGCCTCTCCAAGGCCTACGGCCTGCCCGGATTGCGCCTCGGCTGGGTCTGCGGACCGGCTGCCTTCGTGGATCGCCTCTGGGCCCTCCACGACTACACCACCATCGCCCTCAACCAGTTAGCAGACGTCCTGGGGCGGCGCGCGCTAGGACCATGGAGGGAGCATCTCCTCCGCCGAGCCCGCTCCATCCTTCGCGGCAACTTCCCCGTCCTCGAGTCCTTCGTCCAGGAGAACGACCTGGAATGGATTCCTCCCGCAGCGGGGGCCATCTCGTTCCTCCGGTACCCGTGGAAGGTCCCTTCGCTGGCGCTCGCCGAGCAGGCCCGAAAGGCAGGTGTCTTAATCGTCCCAGGCACGCACTTCCAGGAGGAGGGCCATCTTCGCCTCGGGTATGGCATGGACCGCGAGGAGCTCGCGAAGGGACTCGGCCTCCTCCAATCCGTCGTCGATGAGGTCGCGGAGGCATGAGGGCCGACGTGGTGGTCGTCGGCGCCGGCATCGCGGGGACGGCGATGGCCTACTTCCTGGCGAAGGGAGGCCTTCGGGTCGCCCTCGTGGATCGAACCTATCCGGGACACGGCGCAACGGGGCGGTCCGCCGGTTTCCTCGTCTCGCAGCATTGGAACGAACACGATGTTGCCCTTGCCCGCGCATCGCGGGAGATCGCCACGCACGTCCACCCGGAGGGGGCCTCGGGTTTCACCGCCTCGGGATTCCTCCGCCTCACTGCGAGAGAGGAGGACATCCCCGTGATGCGAGAGCGCTCTCGGGACATCCGCAGAGACGGCCATCGAGCAGAGGTGCTGACACGCCGAAACCTCGGGCGGCGTTTTCCTTGGCTCCGAACTCCCGGTCTCGCCGGCGGTCTTTTCACCCCCGAAGACGGCTACCTGGACCCCTACGAGGTCTCCACCGGCTTTCTGAGTCGGGCCCGCGATCGGGGGGCGGAACTCCTGGTCAACAGCCCGGTGGAGGAACTGATGGTCCGAGCCTCGCGGGTGGAGGGCGTCGTGGCGGGGAAGAAGAATATAGAGGCGGACACCGTTGTCCTGACCCTTGGCCCCTGGACCAAACCGTTGCTGCAGGCCCACGGGGTGGACCTCCCCGTCAAAGGCTACCGGGTCCAAGCCCTGGTGACGGCTCCTATCCCTGACCTACCGTCCCTCCCCATGCTCCACGAGCTCCCCAACGGATACTATCTCCGACCCGAACAGACGGGCCTCCTTGTGGGGGATGGGACCGAATACACGGAAGCCGATCCGGAATCCTACGACCAAGAGGCGGGCTTTGCCCTCTACACCGACCTGGCGGCCTGGCTCACCCGGCGCGTCCCCTCCGCCGCCGCGGCCATGGTCACCCGGGGATGGGCGGGTCTCTGCCAGGCCACGCCGGACCGTCTCCCCCTTGCCGGGGAGCTGAGTGACTGGGAGGGGCTCCACGTCCTGGCAGGATTCAACGGGCTCGGCGTCATGCGGAGCCCGGCTCTCGCCGAGGCATTAGCTGAGCGTCTTCTCGGACGCGACCCAGCCCTCGATCTGGACCCCTTCCGACCCGACCGGTTCGAGACCGGTCTGGACTTCACCATCCACGAGGGGTTCACGCTTCAATGAGGCGCTCGCTTTCTTAGGGAAGGAGCCCTCAATGGAGGGGAGGCTCACCATGGTGGACGAAGGAGAGAAGGCACCCGACTTCACGATTCCTAACGAGGACATCAGCCGGTGAATCTGGCGAAGGAGCTCGGCGAGGGCCCCGTCGTCCTCTCCTTCTACCTCTTCGACTTCACGACCACATGCACCACGCAGGCGTGCAACTCCCGCGACTCTCCGGGGGCGTTCCAGCAGTACGGCGCCAGAGTCCTCGGCATCAACGGGGATTCCCCGTTCAGCCACCAGCTGTTCAGGAAGATCAACCACCTCAACTTCCCCCTCTTGAGCGACTGGGGCCGTGTCGTCAGTCGGGCCTATGGGATTCACTACGAGGAGATCAACGGCCTTCCGGGCGCCCCGAAGAGATCGGTCTGCGTTCTGGATCGGGACCGGGTCGTCCGGCACAGGTGGGTCCCCGAGGATCCCGACATCCCTCCCAACACGGAGGCGGTTGCCGCGGGCGTCAGGAAATTGGCGTCCTAGGGCACCCTGTGGAAGACCCGCCGTTCTTCGCGACCCTCACCCCTTCTCCCCTCGGGTCACGATGGCGAGGTCCGGCTTCCACGGGGGCCCGGTGTACCCGACACGAACCCGCCGGAACCCCGCTTCCTCGAACATGGCGACGGCCTCTTCCTCGTCATAGAACAACATCATGTTGTCCGCCAGCAGACGATAGAGCCGGTCCCGCGGTCGAGTGGGCCCGCCCACCATGGCCACGCCGCCCGGTCGGAGAACGCGGTTCATTTCGTGCAGGGCCCGAACCGGGTCGGGCCAGTACTCGATGGAGCCGGAGGAGACCACCGCGTCGAAGCGTTCCCCCTGGAAGGGCAGATTCTCCGCATCCCCCCGCACGAGGGGGATCGGAAGCTTCCGGGCCGCCCGCTGGAGCTGCTCGGGGGTAATGTCCAGCCCCCACACCGAGGACGTGGTCTCCAGGACGCCCTCGCTGAGGAACCCCGTCCCGCACCCCACGTCGAGCACCTCCATCCCAGGGCGGAGTCCCGCCATGTCCAGGCCGAAGGCACGCATGCGCTCGTCCCAGAACAGGTCCCGGAGCCACGTGTCATACACCTTAGAGAGCTGGCGGTAGAAACGCTGCGCACGTCGCTTATCGCGAAGGAACTCCAGACGGGGGCCCCCGTCCGTCGCGATAGCCTTTTCCCGCCCCATGGTCTTTCCGTCTCGTGCGCCTCAGGGAGGCCGTCTTGGACCTCGGCTACTTCTTCATCACCCTCTTTCTCGTCAGCTACGGTCTCGTCCTCGTGGTGCGCGGCTACCTCGCCCGGGGGCTTTCTGCGTTCACCGCCTCTACCACGGGCAGGTCCTGACACCGGAGCGCGGCGGCCAACCCTTCCGGCCCCAGGAGTCGAAAGCTCTCCTCCAAGGCCTCGGGGTCGTCAAAGGACGGCGCCAGCATCTGGAAGAGGGCCCGACCTCGCTCGAACGCGCCGCCCAGGACCCGACGCCATGCCGCTTCATAGTCCGTCAACGGCGCCGTACCTGCTGCGAACCTCGCCGCGGCCTCCCCCGCCAGGCGGCCGCAGATCATGGCGGTGAAGATGCCACCACCGGAGGTGGAGAGGACATGTCCGGCGGCATCCCCCGCGAGGAGGACGTTCCCTCGAACCGTCTCGGAAAGGGGGCCGCCCATGGGGACGAAGCCCCCGACGGGGGCCGAGGTTGCCCGGAGACCGCGAGCCTCAAGGAAGGTGTCCAGCGCGGCATGGAGGGGATCCTGTTTGAGGTCGGGCCGGACCCCGAGACCCACGTTCGCGTCGTGTCGTCGCGGGATGACCCACGCATACCCGCCGGGAGCGGAGCCACCGAAGTAGGCCTCGAAGACCGGATCAAAGGATCCCGCGAGGGACAGCGAGAGCGCGGGGAAGAGGAGTTCGTGCTCGGGGAACCCCATCTCCCGGGCCACGAGAGAGCGGGGCCCATCGGCCCCTACGACCACGGAACTCCGGACGCGGGTCCGCGGCGTGATCAGATCCCCGTTCTCGAACCCCAGGAAGGACGTGTCGGTCCACAACTCGGCCCCCGCATCGACGGCCTGCCGCGCCAGGTAGCGATCCAATCGACCTCTCCAGATTGAATGGCCCTGAAAGTCGACCTCAAAGGCTCGCCCCGAAGGGGCATGGGCTCGAGCTCGCTCGATGAAACGGCCTAGGACGTGCGTGGGCAGGTCGAAGAGGTCCTCGAATCCCGCCGTGTCCGCGCAGATGCGTCGGATCTCCTCCAGCGATGGGAGAAACTCGCCGCACCGGACGGGCTCCCCCACGGTCTTGGCCCGCTCCAACATCAAGACCGAGGCGCCCCGGGATGCCGCCGCCGCGGCGGCCGTCGACCCCGCGGGACCGGCTCCGACGACCACAATGTCATACCGCGGAAGGGTCAGGGGACGGCCTCCTTCAGGTCGAGGAGATCCCGAGGTGTCCGGCGTAGGAGACGCAGCAATTCGAGCTGGCCGCCTTCCCACGTGGTAGCCTCTCCTTCCGCCAGCCGAATCTCCGCGCTCATCCGGCGCTTGAGTCGGGGAAGCCACGGGCCCTCCCAGCCGTCCTGAATGTCGTCGGCCATCTGAAAGGCGTTCCCCAGGTGGAGGCCAAAGCGATAGAAGCTCTCCCCGCCCTGTCCGGACGCCAGGGCGCCGAAGGCGGCAGCCGCGGCGAAGAGTCGACCGGTCTTGAGCTCGATGTTACGCTCATAGCTTTCCCACGAGGCGGTCTCGGGCGCCTCCTCGAGGTACACGCCCAGACACATGGATACCCAGGCCTCTGAGAGGGTCTGTGCGGACGCGGCCCCATGGCGCGCAGCGAGGCTGAGGGCGACGCTTGGGAGAGTGAAGCCGGTGGTCACGGCCTGACGCAGGTCTCCAGCGAGGTGGAGAGCGGTCTTCCCCCGGCGTTCCCCATGTCCATCCAAGATGTCGTCGAGGCAGAGGGAGGCGCAGTGGGTGAGCTCGGCGCTGCACGCCAGGTCGAGGGCGACGGACCGATCGCCGTTCAGGGCGTCGGCCAGGAGGAGGGTGAGGGTGGGGCGGAGGCGCTTGCCACCTTCGACGACGTATTGGTAGAGGGGTTGGAGATCCTCCCCGTCCACGGCCTCACGGAGCCCCCCTTCGATGAGGGGGAGCACCGAGGCCCGATAGCCCTCGAAGGATCGCTCCCGGCTCATCACTCCGCCCCAAGCCCTGCCCCCGCCCATCCCGCGAGGGCCGTGTCCGCGGGAGAGGGCGCCTTACTCTTAAACCCGTTGACCTCGACGCCGGAACCCCTTAAGACCGGGCGGGCATAACTGGGCGCATTGGTGAACCGGGGGATCCTCCGACAAAAGGCGTCCGCCCTCCGACGGGCGATGCGGGATCGTGAGAGCCTCCTCGTTGCCTTCTCCGGGGGGGTGGACAGCGGCCTGGTGTGCAAGCTCGCGGTGGACGCCCTGGGTCCCCGCGCCCTGGCCGTCACGGCTCAGGCCGAGAGCCTCCCCGACAGGGAGTTCCAGGCCGCGCGCAGGTTCGCGGCCGAGATGGGCATCCGGCACCGGATTGTCCGATACTCCGAGCTGGCCAACGAGGCCTACGTCGAGAACCCCACGAACCGCTGCTACTTCTGCCGTCAGGACTTAGGTCGGGCCCTCTGGCCTGTTGCTGAGGAGGAGGGGATCGACGCGATTGCCGACGGTGTCCTCCTCTCCGACCTCGGTCCATGGCGTCCCGGCATCCGGGCCATGGATGAGGCCGGATTCTGGCATCCGCTGGTGGACGAGGAAATCGACAAGACCCAAGTCCGTCGGTTGGCCGCGGAGCTCGGCCTCTCCTTTCACGACAAGCCCAGCATGGCGTGTCTCTCCTCCCGGATCCCCCACGGACAGGTGGTCACCTTGGAGAAGCTGCAACGGATTGAGCGGGCGGAGAGGGTGCTCTACGACCTGGGCTTCCGACAGGTCCGGATACGCAACCACGGCGATGTGGCCCGCGTGGAAGTGGCCCGGGAGGAGGTGGGCCGCCTGAGGAGAGGCGCCCTCCGATCCCACGTCGCTCGGGAACTCGGAGGCTTGGGATACACCCACGTCGAGGTGGATTCCAGGGGCTACCGGACCGGCAGCCTAAGCGAGACGATTCCCAGCTCATAGGCTCGCCCTTCACGGATTTAGGGGACCCGAACAAAGGTTTATCCCCGGCCCCCGGGATTTGGAACCACATGGCGGTGGCCGTCGAGACGACCGAGAGCGAGGAGATGGTCCTCAAGTACACGTGGCTCCTCCAGCACGAGGGCGGGGCGCCCGCCAAGACGGGGCAGCTGGCGGACTACATCCAGATTGCCCCCTCCAGCGTCACGGAGATGCTGGACAAGCTCCAGTCGAAGGGGCTCGCGAAGCACCGCAAATACGTTGGCGCCTCCCTCACGAAGGAGGGAGAACGAATCGCCGTGAGCATCCTGAAGCGCCACTGCGTCATGGAGTGGTTCATGGTGCAGGTTCTCGAGGTCCCGGAGGGCCAGTTCCATGACGAGGCGTGCGAAGTGGAGCACGTCTTGACTGACGGGACGGCAGAGAAGCTTCGGGCACTCACGGACCAGCCCGACACCTGTCCCTCCTGCTACGACCTGGAGCGGCTCCACTGCCAGTACCTCGTGCCCGGCGAGGTGCCTCGGCGCTAGACCTTG
Source organism: Thermoplasmata archaeon (assembly GCA_046759185.1). Lineage (GTDB taxonomy): Archaea > Thermoplasmatota > Thermoplasmata > RBG-16-68-12 > JAJISG01 > JAJISK01. The sequence goes on from JBHIBO010000002.1 coordinate 26,514, forward strand.
CCTACCTATACAGTATATTTTAGGCGGTCCGAAATCTCTAAATAGGACCCGAATCTCATCGCGGTTGCAGGTTTAGGCTATCCGAAAACAAGCGGGGTGAGGAAACTGGTTGTGGCGCAATACCTGCTGACCTTCCGTGAGGTGCTCGAAGCATCCTTGCTGACGGCCATCATCCTTTCCTACCTCGTGATGACCGGTCGTGCCGGCATGAAGCGGTACGCATGGTATGGCATCTCTGTCGCCCTGGCCGTCAGCCTCCTCCTCGGGGTCTTCATCTTCCTGCTGTATGGAGGGCTTTCCGAGGCAAACAGAATCCTCTTCGAGGGCGTCGCCGCCCTCATCGCCGTTGCCGTGCTTACATCGATGATCTTCTGGATGGCCCTCCAGGCCCGAACCATGAAGTCGCGTATCCAAGGACGCGTGGAAGCGGCCGCCACCAGAGGCGCGATCCTGGGAGTGGCTGCGGTGACCTTCATCCTGGTCTTTCGGGAGGGTCTCGAGACGGTCCTCTTCCTCACCCCCTTCATGGTCATGGAAGTCTCGGAAACCATCCTCGGCGTGGTCCTGGGCGTCGGAGCCGGCCTCGCGCTGGCCTACGCTGTCTTCCGCTTCGGGATCCGACTTGACCTCCGTAAGTTCTTCTTCTTCACGAGCGTCCTCCTCATCCTTCTCGCGGGTGGCTTGTTCGGGTACGCCATCCACGAGCTGATGGAATACGCCGCCATCCAGGGCGTGGATGCCGGATGGTGGGGACAGGCGGCGTACGTCCTGCCCTTCTCCGACGGCAGTCTCCTCCACAACAAGGGCCTCGTTGGCTCGATCCTTGCGGTTCTCTTCGGCTACGACATCGACCCCGAGTGGGGGCGCGTTATCGCCCACGTCCTCTATCTCGCGGTGGCCCTTCCCTTGGTCATCTTCATCCACGCCCGTCCCAACGCTGTCGCGATGCTCGGCGCGCGCTTCAGGAGCTTCCGGCGTTCTCTCGCGGTCCGTGGGCAGACTCCCCACGAGGATTGAAGGCTTCGATCGCCGGGATTCTCCCCAACGCTTTTCTCGCCCCTTCGTGTCCTCTCCCGGATGACCATCGACGACTGGAAGGTTGACACGCTTGCCGCGCACTTGGCCCGACGCGGGGAACCGGGGCCCATGGTGGATCCCATCTCCGTGAGCGCCACGTACCGGTTGCGGGATGTGGAGGAGGGGGCCCGCTTCGCCCTGGAGAAAGCGCCCCTCGGGCTGTACGGGCGGTGGGGCATGCCCACGAATCGGGTTGTGGAGGACGCCTTGGCGGTCCTCGAAGGGGGAACCCACGCCCTCGTGACAGCCTCGGGTATGGGGGCCATCTCTCCCGCGATCCTGGCGCATGTATCCCAAGGCGACCACATCGTGGCCGGAAGGAGCCTGTACAGCGGCACCGCCGAGATGATGCTTCATACCCTCCCGCGTTTCGGGGTGGAGACCACCTTTGTCGATCCCACCCGTCCCGGCGCGTTTTCGGAGGCGGTTCGTGAGGAGACGGCGCTGGTGTACATCGAGACGCCAGCGAACCCCACCATGTTTCTGACGGACATGCAGGAGGCGGCCAAGGCGGCCCACGAGGTGGGGGCGGTCGCCATGGCAGACAACACCTTCGCCTCCCCCATCAACCAGAGACCCCTGGACCATGGGGTCGACGTCGTCCTCCACTCCGCCACCAAGTATCTAGGGGGCCACGCAGACGTCACGGCGGGCGTGGTGGTGACCGCGGACCAGGGGTTGCATGAAGAGATCTGGGACATGTACAAGCTCCTGGGGCCCACCCTCGGGGCCGTGGACGCGTTCCTCATCGCCCGGGGCATCAAGACACTCCCTTTGCGCGTGCGCCGAGAGAACGCCACCGCGCAGGGGCTGGCCGAGTTCCTGACCGAGGATCCACGCGTGGCCACCGTTCACTACCCCGGCCTCCCCACCTTTCCCCAGCACGACCTCGCACGGCGCCAGATGCTGGGCTTCGGCGGTGTGTTCTCCTTCGACCTAGCGGGCGGCTACGAGGCGGCCGTCAGGTTCGCGGAGGGTGTGCAGGTGGCCAGTCTAGCCGTGAGCCTCGGGAGCGTGGAGACCCTAGTCGAGCACGCCGCGAGCATCACCCATGGGATGCTTACCCCGGAAGAACGTGCGGCGGCCGGAGTCGAAGACGGTCTCATTCGCGTGAGTGTAGGGCTGGAAGACCTCGAGGACCTGAAGGAAGACTTCGCTCAGGCCTTGGGCTAATCCCCCTTCTCCAGGACCCCCTCGATCCGGAGGAGGTGGACCTTCCACTCGATGCCCGCGCTGAAACCGCCGAGGCGGCCAGTGCTCCTGATGACACGGTGGCAGGGCACGACCACGCAGGACCGGTTCTTGCTCAACGTGTAGGCCACGGCCCGGTGTGCCCGAGGCTGCCCCACCTCCTCCGCGATCTCCCGGTAGCTTCGGACCTCGCCGTAGGGGATGCGCTGCGTCGCCTGGAGGACGTTCACCTCGAAGGGCGTGTACCCGGAGAAGTCCACCGGGTAGTTGGAGAAGTCCACGGCCTCTCCCGCGAAGTAGCGCTCCAGGTCACGACTCAGGTCGGTGTCGGGATCGTCCCAGGAGCCGGTCATGTCGTCGGTCAGCACGATGCCCCGGACCCGATCGCCCTCCTCGCATACGTCCACGCGGCCAAGGTCCGTCTGGAGGGAGGTAACCTTCATCGTTTTTCGTATGTGGGCCCGAGACTTGAGGTTAACTGGTTCCCTCCGCGGCAAAGGCGGTCAGGAGCACTCGGGCGTCCACGACCTTGCATCCCTTCCCCATCTCGAACACCAGATACGGGTTGATGTCGACTGCCTCGATCTCGGGGAAATCCTGGACGAGCTGCGAGAGGCGCTGCAGGCTCTCTGCCAGCTTCGCCACGTCCGAGGGGGGCTCGCCGCGCACCCCCTCCAGGATCGGGTAGCTCCGAATCCCCTGGACCATGCGAAGGGCATCCGCGTCGGTCATGGGGGTGAGCCGGAAGACGACGTCGTTGAGAACCTCGACGTAGATCCCGCCCAGGCCGAACACGAGCATCGGTCCGAACTTCTCGTCGAGGTTCATGCCCATGATGGTCTCCTTGCCGCCACGGGCATACTCTTGGACGATCCACTCGTGGATCTCGAAGCCCTGGGTCGCCAACCGACGGGCCAGGGTGCGATGGTGTTTCCTGAGCTCCTCCTCGGTCCGGATGTCCAGCACCACCGCACCGTAGTCCGTCTTGTGGAGGATCTCGGGATGGAGGGCCTTGAGGGCCACCGGGTAGCCAATCTCGTTCGCCGCGTCCGCAGCCTCCGAGAGGCCGCCCACGAGGCGGGACTTGACGATTCGGAAGCCGTAGCACCGCAGGAGCTCCAGGGCTTCCATCTCATGCAGGTGCGTTCGGCCCTCTTGGACGGCGTCCCCGACGATCTCTCGCGATCGCTTCCTTCGGACCCGGAACTGTCGGTACTCGCCTTCCTCCCGCTCCAGGTACTCCTGGTAGCGCCGCATGGCGGCCAACGCACGGGCCGCGCCCTCGGGGAAGAGGTAGGTGGGGATGCCGTTCTCTACCAGCTCCGTCACACCAGGGGACTGTTCCCCTCGCCCGAGGAAGGTGCTGACCACGGGCTTGGCCTGTTTCCGGGCGGTCCGCCAGATGGAGCGCGCCACGGCCACCTCGTCCTCCACAACGGGGGGGACGCTGATGGCGAGCAGCGCGTCCACGTTCGTGTCCTTCAGCACCGCCTCCACGGCCATGGCATACCGCTCCGCATCGGCGTCCGCAATCAGGTCCACGGGATTGACGGGACTTGCCTCCTCGGGAATGCGCGCCCGGAGGTAGTCGGTTGTCTTCTTGCTCAATTGGGCCGGCTTCATCCCCACGCGCACGAGGGCGTCCATGGCCATGATGCCCGGTCCGCCGCCGTTGGTCACGACGGCCACCCGCCTTCCCTGGGGGAGCGGCTGCAGCGCGAAGGCGGCCCCCAGGTCAAAGAGCTCCTCGATGGTTTCCGCCCGGAGGACCCCCGTCTGTTCGAAGAGGGCCTGGGTGCCGATATCGGGACCGGCAAGGGCGCCCGTGTGGCTCGCCGCGGCGCGGCGACCGGCCTCGGTGCGTCCCGATTTCAGGGCAAGGATCGGTTTCGCCTTCGTCACCCGGCGGGCAATCGGCACGAACTCCCGTGGTTGCCCGAAGCTCTCGATGTAGAGGAGGATGAGATTCGTCTGTTCGTCGCCCTCGAGGTACTCGATAAACTCGTTCAAGGCGACGTCGGCGGCGTTCCCCAGGCTCACGAACTTCGAGAGGCCGACCCCCCGGTTCCGAGCCTGTTGCAGGATGGCGACGCCTAGGGCACCGCTCTGGGTCATGAACGCGATGTTCCCCCGGAGCGGCAGGATGGGCGAGAAGGTCGCATCCATCTGTACGCTGGCGTGGGTGTTGATGACCCCCATGCAGTTCGGGCCCACCATCACCATCCCATGCTTCCGGACTAGGGCCTCCAGCCTCTCCTCGAGCTCACGGCCCTTCTCTCCGGTCTCGCTGAAGCCGGCGGTGATGACGATGAGTCCCTGGACACCCTTCTGACCGGCCTCTTCGACCACCTGCAGGACGTAGGCGGAGGGAACCACGATCACGGCCAGGTCTACGGGGTCTGGAATGTCCAAGAGGGAGGGATACGCCCGGATGGAGTGAACGGACGAAGCGCGGGGGTTCACGGGGTAGACGCGCCCCTTGAAACGGTACGCCAGAAGGCTGTGGAGGATCTCCCAACCCACCTTGCCCTCCGACCGGGAGGCCCCCACCACCGCAATCGACTGGGGGGAGAAGATGCTGTCGAGCCGATTCGCCATCACCGCTGCCATGGGAGGCATCCGCTTAACCTTAGGGGAATGTGGATGCGGATCGCGGTCAGGTCGCCTCGAGCTCCCGAATCAAACGTTCGACCACCGAGGCATCAGCCAGCGTCGACGTGTCCCCGATGTCGTCCAGTTGCCCCCCCGTCATCTTCCGGAGGATGCGTCGCATGATCTTCCCGGAGCGCGTCTTCGGTAGGTCGTCACAGAACTGGATCTTGTCCGGCGAGGCGATGGGACCAATGTCGTGTCGCACGGTCCCCACGAGGTCCTTCCGCAGCGCGTCGGAGGGTTCCACCCCTTCCCGGAGGACGACGTAGGCGTAGATGCCCTGCCCCTTCACCTCGTGCGGATACCCCACCACCGCGGCTTCCACCACGCTGTCGTGGGAGACCAGGGCGCTCTCGACTTCCGCCGTGGCCAGGCGGTGGCCGGAGACGTTGAGCACGTCGTCAATGCGGCCCATGAGCCAGTAGAAACCGTCCTCATCGAGGCGGCAGCCATCGCTGGTGTAGAACGTTCCCGGGAACCGCTCGAAGTAGACCTCCCTGACCCGCTCGTTCTTCGGGTCCCCGTAGACTCCCCGGATCATGCCCGGCCATGGCTTCGTGATGACCAGGGCCCCGCCTTCGTTCACCTCGGCGGGGGTTCCATCCGAACGAAGGATCTGAGGTTCCACGCCGAAGAAGGGCTTCGAGGCGGAGCCGGGCTTCGTGGGGATGGCCCCCGGCAAGGGGGTGATGAGGATACCCCCGGTCTCCGTCTGCCACCAGGTGTCCATGATGGGAGACCGCTCCTTCCCGATGACCTCGTAGTACCACATCCACGCCTCGGGATTGATGGGCTCCCCCACGGTCCCCAGGACCCGGAGGCTCGAGAGGTCATGCTTGTTCGCCCACTCGTCCCCTTGCCGCATTAGCGCGCGGATGGCCGTGGGGGCGGTGTAGAACACGGTGACGCCATAGTCCTCCACAATCTTCCAAAACCGATCCGGCTGGGGGTACGTGGGCACCCCCTCAAACATGAGGACGGTCGCCCCCAGGGAGAGGGGGCCGTAGACGATGTAGGAGTGCCCGGTGATCCAGCCGATGTCCGCGGTGCACCAGTAGACGTCCTCGTCCCGCAGGTCGAAGACGAGCTTTGCCGTGAGGGTCACGTAGACCATGTAGCCGCCCGTGGTGTGCAGGACCCCCTTCGGCTTCCCGGTGCTTCCGCTCGTGTAGAGGATGAAGAGGGGGTCCTCCGCGTCCATCTCCTCAGGCGGGCATTCCCCCACGGCCCGGTCGCTGGCCATCTCGTCATCCCACCAGAGGTCCCGCCCCTCCTGGAAGGGGACGTCGAGCCCCAGCCGCCGAACGACGAGGACGTGCCGGACATCCGGACACCCCTCGAGGGCGACCTCGGCGCTGTCCCTAGGCCGGATGACCTTCCCGGCGCGCGTGTATCCGTCGGTCGTGATGAGGAACGTGGAGTGGCCATCCAGGATGCGGTTCCGCAGGGAATCCGCGCTGAAGGCCGAGAAGACGACGGAGTGAATGGCGCCGATGCGCGCGCAGGCCAGCATGGCGATGGCGAGCTCGGGGATCATGGGGAGGTAGATGGTGACCGTGTCCCCGCGCCGGACCCCACGCCCCTTCAGGATGTTAGCGAGCTTGGTCACCTCCTCGTACAGTTGCTCGTAGGTGAAGGTCCGCCGGTCCTCCTCCCGTTCACCCTGCCAGATGATCGCAGGCTTCGTTCCTCGTCCCTCCCGGAGGTGACGATCCAGGCAATTGTAGGTCGCGTTGAGCTTGCCGCCGGCGAAGTAGCGGACAAACGGCCCCTGGAACTCGCCCACCCGCTCAAAGTCGTACCAGAGGACCTCGTCCCACTTCCGGAACCACTCGAGGGTCTCCTCCGCCTGTCTGGCCCAGAAGGCCTCCGGGGTTTCCACGGAGTCCCGGTAGAGTTGCTCATACTCCTCCAGGCCACGGACGTGGGCCTCGTTGCGCAGCGCTCTGGGAGGGGGAAAGACCCGCTCCTCCCGGAACATCGAGGCAATCTCCCGTCCCATCCGTCGTCCACCAGCGGTCCGCCAACATTTGGGAGGCTACTTGAATCCTTGGGGGTGCATCATACCCCACTTTAAGGCGGCCGCGCTCATCTCGATCCCGTGGCCAAATCCCCCTCCCTCCTCCTCTACGACGAGGGGTACCTGGACTACAACTTCGGACCGGCGCACCCCTTCCAGCAGGGCCGCGTCAAACTCGCCCGGGAACTCATCGACGGGGTGGGTCTCCTGGGACATCCGATGGCCCGGGAGGAGGCGGCCCTCCCCGCTTCCGAGGCACACCTCTTGCTCGCCCACGCCCCGGAGTACCTCGAGGTCGTGCAGCAGGCCGGCGAGAATCCCGCGACGGCGGGGATGCGCTACCTCGACTACGGCCTCGGGAGCGCCGACAACCCCATCTTCCCTCGCATGTACGAGGCCGCTGCCCTCCCCACAGGAGGTACCCTCGCTGCCGTCGACGCCGTGCGCCGGGGCGAGGCCCACAACGCCTTCAACCTCGGCGGCGGCTTTCACCACGCCCATCGCGCCCGGGCGTCGGGGTTCTGCATCTTCAACGACCTCTCGGTGGCCATCCACCACCTCCTCCAGGAGGGCGTCTCACGGATCCTCTACCTCGACGTCGACGCCCACCACGGGGACGGGGTCCAATACGCCTTCTACGAGGACCCGCGGGTCCTGACCATCTCGCTCCACGAGGACGGTCGATACCTCTTCCCTGGGACGGGCTCTATCGACGAGGTGGGGGAGGGGGAGGGTGAGGGATACAGCGTCAACGTGCCCCTGCCCCCGCGGACCGGGGACGAGGCTTACCTCGATGCCTTCCGCGCCGTGGTGCCTCCCCTGGTCGAGGCCTTCGCGCCTGACCTCATCCTCAACCAGTTCGGGATTGACACCTACGTCACCGATCCCCTGACGCACCTCGGCCTCGGCACGTCCGCCCATCGGGCCATCGCCCAAGAGGCCCGGGCTCTCGCGGATCGGGTGTGTGGGGGACGATGGGTGGTGACGGGGGGCGGCGGCTACGAGCCCTCGGCCGTCGCGCGTGCATGGGCCCTCGTCTACGGGGTGATGCTCGGCGCCGGGATGGAGGACGCCATCCCCGAAGACGTGGCTTCGCTCCACCGCACCCTCTTTGGCGGCGACCTCGGGACAGGGGGCTTGGTCGACGATCCCCAACCCTCGACCCCCGCGGCCGAACGGGCCTTGGAAGGGGTCCTCGATCGGGTGAAAGCAACGGTGTTCCCCTTCCACGGATTGGAGTCCTAGGGGCCGCGGCTCGAGTGGGGAACGGGGTTGGCCTCCCTTGGGACAACGGTTATCGGGGAAAACGGTTAAATAAAAACCTCCGCATGCGCCGGCCGGGAATGCACTCTACGCGCCCCTCACTATCATCCCTGAGACTGGTGTCTCAACTGCTTTTAACCCCAAGCTTCAACGAGCGGCCCACGAGGCCGCGAGGCCACTTCATGGACTGGGATGAGATGCGAGAAGGGACCCGTTTTCGGAGCGCCGCCTCGCACGGCGTGACTCCCCGTCTCCCTGCAGCACAAAGGTTGGTGAAGGATGGAACGAAAGCGCAAGAAGGACGAGGGCGAGGCGGAGAAGGAGCAATCCGAGAAGGTCGCGGATAAGCGAGCGGCGAAGATTCGGGAGGAGATGGAGGACCGCCTCGAGCGGCTGCGCTACCAGTACGAGCGCGAGCTCAACAACTTCCGCTACGAGATCCAGGAGCGGGATTACCGGCTGAAGGCCTACGAGGACAAGTTCAACAAGATCAAGGAGCCGCCCCTCCTCTACGCCTACGTCGTCCGCAAGGGCGGCGAGGACCTCTCGGGGAACCAGGTCGTCGTGGCCCGGGCCAGCGAGATGCTGAAGGTCTCCGTGGGTTTCATCGACAAGGACGGCCTCGACATCGGCCAGTACGTCTGGGTTCACCCCCAGACCTACGCCATCGTGGAGGAGAGCCAGGAGGTCCACAAGGGCATCGTCGGCAAGGTCCAGGAGGTCCAAGAGACCAACCTCGTGGTCTCCATGGAGGGGGACCTGGAGAAGCGGATCATCAAGTGCGACGTCGAGACCGCGAAGACCATCAAACCGGGCTACCAAGTCTCCATCCTTCCACCGACCATGGAGATCCTCCAGGTCATGCCGGACGCGGAGGTCAAGAGCCTCCTCTTGGGTGAGAAGCCCAACGTCACCTACGACCGGATTGGTGGGCTGGACGAGGCCATCGAGCGGATCAAGGACGTCGTTGTCCTTCCCTTCCAGGAGAAGAAGCTCTTCAAGAAGATCGACCTCAAGGCGCCCCGCGGCATCCTCCTCTACGGCCCGCCGGGCTGCGGCAAGACCCTCCTGGTCCGGGCCATCGCCACGGAGAACAACATGACGTTCTTCAACATCAGCGTGGCGGACATCCTCTCCAAATGGGTGGGCGAGAGTGAGCGGATCACCAAGGAGATCTTCCGACAGGCCCGGGATAAGAAGCCGAGCATCGTCTTCTTCGACGAGATTGAGGCCCTCTTCACCACCCGGGGCCTCTTGGACACCTCCGGCGTCCACAAGAACATCATCGCCCAGATCCTGTCGGAGATGGACGGCCTCATCGAGATGGAGGACGTCTTCGTTATCGGGGCCACGAACCGGCCCGACCTCCTCGACCCGGCCCTTATGCGGCCAGGGCGGTTCGACGAGATCATCGAGATCCCACGACCCGAACGGGACGCGGGGGAGATGATCCTGAGGATCTACCTGAAGAAGGGCCTCCCCATCGAGAAATCCTTCGTCGACAAGCACGGGGGCTACGACGAGGCCCACCAGAAGCTGCTGTTCTACGTCCTCGAGGAGCTCTACGCCCAGGACCGCTGGGTGAAGATGAAGGTGGACGCCGAGGCGAAAGAGTCCGTGAAGACCGTCAAACGACGGGACATCGTCTCGGGCGCCATCATCGAGGCCATCGTGAAGACCGCGAAGAAGAACTTCGTGAAACGGGCCATCGAGATGCCGGCCAAGAAGCGAAGCGCGGCCGGCCTCTCCAAGGAAGACCTTCGCCTCGCTATCGAGGAGGAGTGCAAGGAACACGCCATCACGGAGATCTACATCTACGAGAAGCGGCAGCGCGAGGTCCGGCGGCAGAACGGCACCGACCCCATGGTCGGGTAGGAGAACGGAATGCGGCCCCGGATCCAGGGAACGGAACACGAATACACGTTCTATTCGCGCAAGATGAGCCAGATGGGGGTCGATCCCCATATCCTCGGACTCGACTTGCTGAAGGAGAGCGACCTCCACAGCGCCGGCGAGTGGACCCAGAACGGGTCGCGCGCCTACTACGACGTCGGCCATCTGGAGATCTCCACCGCCGAGACCACCAACGCCCGGGACGTCGTCGTCTGGGAGAAGGCCGGGGAGAAGATCGTGGACTGGCTCCGGAAGATGGTGGAGGAAAAGTACCTCGGGCCTGACGTGAAGCTCTGGGCGTTCAAGAACAACACCTCCCCCGACGGGACCTCTTACGGGAGTCACGAGAACTACTGCGTGTCCCGGGACCTCGTCTTCCCCGAGGCCTTCGCCCGGGAGCTCGTGCCCCACCTGGTGACTCGGTTCACCTACACCGGGGCGGGGGACCTCATCGACCGGAAGTACGTCTTGTCCCCCATGGCCTATCTGACCTCGTCCTTGGTCAGCGGGGAGACGATGCACTCCACGGGCGTGCTGAACACCCGGGACGAGCCCCATGCGCTGCCCCAGCGATGGCGTCGGCTCCACCTCCTCGTGGGGGATGCCCTGATGAACGAGACGGCCATCCTTCTGCGCCACTTCACCACCTCCGCCATCCTCGACCTCATGGAGGACGAGGCCCTGGGGGACGTGCCCCGCCTGGAAGATCCCGTGAAGGACATGTGGCACAACGTGGAGCACATGAACCCGGAGAAGTGGAGGATGACCCTCAAGGACGGCTCCCAGGTCTCCCCACTGGATATCCAGCGCTACTACCTGGCGAAGGTGGAGGAGGTTGTGGAGACCGACGAGGAACGGCGGACCCTGCGCCTGTGGGAGGAGGTCTTGGGTGACCTTGAAGCCCGCAAGTCCAAGGAGCTCGCCTCTAAGGTAGAGTGGCTCGACCGCTACTTCGCCATCGAAGAGGCGGCGGAGGAGAAGCGCGCCTTCGAGGTGGAGATGATGGCGTGTAAGCAGTACTCCGAGGTCGGCCAGGATCGGGGCCTCTATTACAGCCGGCAAGAGCAGGGGTTGCTGGATCGAGTCGCTACCGATGAGGAGATTCTGGAGGCGGTGTACGAGCCCCCCACTAACACCCGCGCGGCCCTGCGCCGCCGCCTTTGTGACGAGTACAAGGTCGTAGCCATCGACTGGTCCTACGTCGTCGTCGACGACGGAGGGCGAAAACGGATCAACCTACCCGACCCGTATGAAACCGAGCTGGAGGAATTGCTTGTCCCAGCGTGAAGAAAGACCCCAGAAGAAGAAAAAGAAGAAGGAAGTCAAGGTCGAGTTCGAGGCCGGGAAGGTCTTCAAGCCCAGCGAGGCGAAGGATCAGGACTTCGAGCTGGACCTGGACTCGGCGAAATTTCAAGCGAGAAAGGGAGAAGGAGGCGACCGGCGAACCTAGCACTATCGCTAACCCCCGTGCCTAGCCCCTAACCCCTACTCTTGCTGGTCATGGTAGGGCCAGGATGCTTTCTCTTGACTATCTAGCTGGGTTCATTGACAGCGGACGGAGACGCCGAGATTACATGACCGCCGGGGACGAGCCCCCCATCCGAAATCGGTTCTGAATTTCAAAAAACGCTCTACCGAAGAACGAGAGGACTCAACGCTCGGGGGAGTAAGGCCCTGGGCGGTTAGAGGTGTCACAGCACTGTGCCTCACCCTCCGTGCCCCTTCAATCGTGCCGCCAAATCTTTATTGCTCAGCCTCTCCCTTGAAACCCGAGGCAGGCTCATGGGAAAGTTCATCGAGTTTGAGGTGGAGGACGGCGTCGGCGTCGCACGCCTGAACAAGCCCCCCGCCAACACGTACGATTATGCGCTCATGCGGGAGCTGGACGAGATCATCGAGGAGGTCCGTTTCAACGACGACGTGAAAGTGGCCGTCCTCGGCAGCAAGCTGGAGAAGTTCTTCTCCGCCGGGGCGGACATCAAGATGCTCCAGCAGAGCGATCCCGATTACAAGGCGATGTTCTGCCTGCATTGCCAGGAGACCCTTGTGAAGATGGAGAACACGCCGAAGATCTGGATCGCGGGCATGAACGGCCACGTCGTGGGCGGCGGTCTCGAGATCGCCCTCTCCACCGACATCCGGTTCATGGGCGAAGACAGCGGCCAGATCGGTCTGCCTGAGGTCACCCTGGGCGTTCTCCCCGGAACTGGAGGAACGCAGCGACTGCCCCGTCTCGTGGGCCGTGCCCGGGCCTTGGATATGATGATCACCGGCAAAACCCTCTCCCCGGACGAGGCCGAGAAGATCGGGCTCGTAAACTACGTGTATCCTATGGATGAGCTGTGGGACAAGACCATGGAGTACGCGTCCCGACTCGCCAACGGCCCGAGCCGCGCCGTCGGCCTCATCAAGCGTTCCGTGACGGAAGGCCTAGAGATTCCCCTCAAGCAGGGCCTCGCTCTCGAGCGAGAGCTGCAAAACCGCCTTTTCGCAACGAAGGATGCCCACGAGGGGCTCACGGCCTGGGTGGAAAAGCGGAAGCCGGTCTTCGAGGGGCAGTAGCCGTTATGGCAATTGGTCCATCACGTGGTCGTGGATGAGTTCCATCGACCGCCGTTCCCACCCCCTGGCGAACGCTAGGATCAGGTGCTGCGCCCCCGCCTCAATGAACTTCTACCAAGGCCGAGGCCATCCCCTCAGGCTCCCCGAGGTAGCCGCGGCCCCCGACGGCCCGGATGCGCTCCTCCGGGGCTCCGAGGGTCTGGGCGAAGCTCTTGACCATGTCGTCCACCTGGGCGGCCTCCGCAACGAGGCCCCACGTGAAGTGGCTCCTGCCCATCTGGGAAAAAACCCGGCCCTCGTCCCTTGCGAACCGTCGCAGGGTCTCCATGCGTTCCCCGTACTCCTCCGCCGTGGGGAACGCACCAATGTTCACGCCGTCCGCCCAGCGGGCTGCAAGACGGAGAATCCGGTTTCCGCGGCCGCCGACCCACAGGGGCGGCCCCCCGTCCTGAATGGGCTTGGGGGCACAGACGGCATCTTGGACGGTGTAGTACTCCCCGTCGAAGTTCGCCTTGTCCTCGGTCCACATCTTCCGCAGGATCTGTAGGGCCTCTCCCATCCGATCGACGCGTTCGCGGTCCGAGGGGAAGGGGTAGCCGTAGGCGTTGTATTCCAGCTCCTTCCAGCCGGCCCCGATGCCGAACTCCAGGCGGCCGCGCGAGATGACGTCGAGAGAGGCGGCCATCTTTGCGAGGAGGCTGGGGTTCCGGTAGGAGTTGCTGGTGACCAGGGGCCCGATGCGAACCTTCGACAGGTCCGTCGCCAAGGCGGACATCAGGGTCCAGCATTCCAGGCAGTCCGTGTCCACCGCGTCCGCATTGAGCATGAAGTGGTCGCTGATGTGGAGGGTCGTGAACCCGAGCTCCTCGCAGGCCCGGCCCGTCTCCAGGACCTCCTCGTAGGTGTACCCGAACTGCGGCTCGATCTGGACCCCCAGGGTAACCATGGCCCCGGTACGCCGCCTCCGGCTTAAGGGTCTCTCGACCGGGCGTTGCGGTTAAGTAGCATCCCCGGCCTCTAATTGATGCCGTGCGGAAGGTCGCCGTGGTGGGGACCGGACTCACCCATTGGGGGGTCCGAAAAGCTACCCTGAAGGAACTCGCCCAGGAGGCGGGCAAGGCCCTCTTCGACGATGTGGACAATCTCCCGAAAGCGGAGGTGGACAGCCTCTTCGTCGGCAGCGCCCTGGCGGAACGTCTCGCCTTCCAGAGCTACGTCGCCCCCCTGGTGGCGGAGCAGCTGGGCATCCAGCCGACGCGCATGCTCGCCCGGACGGAGCTCGCGTGCGTCTCCGGCCAGTCGGCCATCAAGATGGCCTACATGGCCATCGCCACCGGCCTGAGCGACATCGCGGCCGTGGTCGGGGTGGAGAAGATGAACCTCCCAGACATGGCGGAGACCCAGGCGAGCCTGGCCGCGGTCCTGGATCGGGAGTGGGAGGGTGTGGCCGGCATGACCGCGCCGCCTTACTTCGCCATGGTCGCCCAGCGCCACATGTACGAGTACGGGACCACCCGGGAGCAGCTGGGCCTCGTCTCGGTGAAGAACCACCGCTTCTCGGCGACGAACCCCTACGCCCACTTTCCCAAGGAGGTCTCCCTCGACCAGGTGCTGAACTCGCCCATGGTCTCCACGCCCTTGCGCCTCCTCGATTCCTCGGGGATCACCGACGGGGCCGCTGCCGTGATGTTGGCGGGCGAGGACCGGGCCCGCGAATTCACGGACACGCCGGTGTACATCGAGGGCCTGGGACAGGCGGCCACGGGCAACCTGACGGTGAACCTACCCAGCCTCACAGAATGGCCTCAGATGCGCCGGGCGGTGGGGGACGCCCTCGACATGGCGGGGGTCACCATCCAGGACATGGACCTGGCAGAGGTCCACGACTGTTTCAGCATCTCAGAGATCATGGAGTACGAAGAGTTGGGCCTCGCGGAGAAGGGCAAGGGGGGCCAGTTCATCGAGGAGGGACAGTCGGATATTGGGGGCCAGTTGCCCATGAACACCCGGGGAGGCCTCCTGGGCTGCGGACACCCCCTCGGGGCGACGGGCGTCGCACAGGTCGTCGAGGTGGTCCAACAGTTCACAGGGCACGTGCCTCGCGAACGGTACGTGGGTGGCACATGGGCGCTGACCCACAACCTCAGCGGGAACGCGAACAACCACAGCATCCTGGTGCTCCACCGGGCCTCGTGAGGGAGGAGATGGGCGAGACCAAGGCAGAGGGACGGGTTCCCTACCTCCTGGACTTCTACCCCCTGCAAGGGGAGGAGCACACTCGCATCCACCCCTTCTTCCAGCATCTGCAAGAGGGTCGCCTGACGACCACCCGGTGTACGGCGTGTGGGGAGGTCCTCTGGCAACCTCGTGTTGTCTGTTCCCACTGCAACGCAGACGAGATGGAGTGGATCGATTTGCCCCAGGAGGGCGAGATCTTCGCCTTCACCTCCGTCCAGTTGGGTGCCCCCAAGGGGATGGAAGATGACCTCCCCTTTGTCGTGGGGATTGTCACGCTCAGAGGAACCGACCTGCGGATCCTCGCCCGCATCGACGGGGACGCGGAGACGCTCCGGATTGGCCAGCCCGTGCGGGTCCTGATCGAGCACCTCCCCGACGGACGTGTCTGGTTCCGCTTCCAGGCCATGGAGGCGGAGGCGTAGCGCCACCGGCTGCCGCACAAACCTCTTACCCGGCCTCGCCATCGCATCCTCGATGTACGAGAACATCCTCGTCGAGCGGGAGGAGCCCCTGGCCTTCATCACGTTCCATCGTCCCGAGGTCCGCAACGCGATGAACCGGAAGACCAAGGAGGAGGTCCTGGCGGCCCTGGGGGAGCTGGAGGAGGACGAGGGGGTTCGCGTCGTCATCCTTCGGGGGTCCGAGGAGGCTTTCGTCGCGGGAGCAGACATCAAGGAGTTCGCCGACGTGCGGCCCATGGACCAGTGGGAGGACCGAAGGGAACAGGGGTTCTACGAGGCCATACCGTCCTTTCCCAAGCCCGTCATCGCCATGATTCGCGGCTACTGCCTGGGCGGAGGGTGCGAGCTCATCCTAGGCTGCGATCTGCGCATCGCCTCCACCACGGCGAAGATCGGCCAGCCGGAGATCAACCTGGGCCTCATCCCCGGCGGCGGGGGGAGCCAACGCCTGCCCCGTCTGGTGGGCGAGGGCAAGGCCATGCAGCTGATCCTGTCAGGGGAACCGATCTCCGGCGAGGAGGCGAAGGCCATCGGCCTGGTGGAGGAGGTGTACCCGGACGCGGAGGTGGAGGAGCGCACCCGGGAGATGGCGCTCAAGATCGCAGAGAAGAGCCCCATCGCGTTGCGCATCGCCAAAGAGGCCATCCGGGCGGCCTCCAAGATGGGGCTGACAGCGGGTCTGGAGTACGAGAGCGCCCTCTTCGCCCTCCTGTTCTCCACGGAGGACAAGGCAGAGGGGGTGAAGGCCTTCCTCGAAAAGCGCAAGGCGTCATTCAAGGGCCGCTAGCCCTCGTCTTCCTTGAAGTGTTTCTCAAGGAGCATCATCTCGGGAATCATGGCCTGGCCGAGGAGTCGCAGGGTCTCCTCGTTGTGTACCTGATAAAGGTGATCCCGTGCCCCCGACCAGGTGGGGCACTTTTCCTGACACACCTTGCAGAGCCAGTAGGGCATCCAACGCGGCTAGGGTTCGGATGGGATTAAGGTTTCAGCAGGGACCCGTCAAGGGACGGGAGAACGCCTATGTAGCGGGGCGTCCTCCGACGCGCGGAGGCCTGCGATGAAGTTCACGTTTGCCTACACGGGCATACGCACCCGAGACCTAGACCGGTCGATTGCATTCTATACCGACGTGCTCGGATTGGAGCTCTTCGACCGCAGCATCATCCCCCAGAACAAGGGGGAGCTTGCCTCCGTGGGGAACGATGCCAAGGGTCACTCCATCGAGATCAACTGGTACGCCGACGACAGCCCTGTGGCCGGTCCCTACCGAGAAGGGGAGGAGCTCGATCACCTCGCCTTCTACGTGGAGGATTTCGAGGCGGCCGCGAAGCACTTGGAGGAGCACGGGTATCCCGTCGTCCTTGGACCCATCGAGAGCAAGAATTCCATCTGGGCCTACGTGAAAGACCCCGACGGCATCTACGTGGAGTTCTTCACGAGCAAGAAGTGAAGGCCTTGATGGCCCCCTTGCAGTTCCAGGACGCCATGGTATCCCCACGGAAGCCTCCAAACTGTTTTCAGCCCGAACTCCCCCTGAGGCATTCATGTCCCCGAAGTTCACGTTTACGTATACTGGCATTCGAGTGCGCGATATGGACCGCTCCATCGCATTCTACAGGGGCGTTCTCGGGATGCAGCTCTTCGATCGAAGCGAAATGCCTGAAACCAATGGTGAGGTGGCAGCCCTCGGAACCGAGGGCAAGGAACACGCGTTGGAGCTCAACTGGTACGCGGATGATAGCCCGGTGGCTGAACCCTACCGCAGTGGAGAGGAGCTGGATCACCTCGCCTTTGCCGTCGACGACCTAGACGCGGCCCTAGCCTACTTGGAGAAGGAGGGCTATACGGAGACCCTACGACAGGAACGAGAAGGCGCGATCTGGACCTTCGTGAGAGACCCCGACGGAATCCACATCGAACTCTTCCAGGCTTAGCCCCTGCTCATAAACCTTTATCCAAGCCCCTCCTCTCGACTGCGCTATGGAAGGCTGGAAGGTCACGGACGTCCACGTCCACATCCAGCCCTACGAGCTCGTGAAGCCCGCCGCCTTCGAGCTCTTCAAGAACCTCGGGAAAGAGGACGTTGGCTTCCTGCGCCGGTTGCGGAACGATCCCGCCCTCTTCATCCAGGTATTGGACGAGGCGGGTGTGTGGCGCGCGGGCCTCATCAACTACGTGGCCGAGGAGGTCCTCGGGTTCACGGAGGAGGTGAACGCCTTCTCCGCGAACTACGCGAAGGAGTACCCGGACCGCCTGTTCCCTTACGGCGGGGTGGACCCCCGCCGAGAGAACATCCAGGCGGCCATGGAGGAGCTCCTATCCAAGCACGAGGTCCGGGCCATCAAGCTCCACCCGCCCCATCAGCTCATCGCCCCTGACGCCTACCGCGGCGAGGTCAAGGGGCTGGAGGTCGTCTACTCCATGGCCCAAGATGCCGGCATCCCAGTTACGGTCCACACCGGGACCTCCATCTTCCCCGGGGCGAGATCCCGGCTGGGGGATCCGCTCGCCCTGGACGACGTGGCCGTGGACTTTCCCAAACTGAAGCTCATCATGGCGCACGGGGGCCGTCCCCTATGGATGCAGGAAGCCTTCTTCCTCCTGCGGCGTCACGACAACGTCTACCTGGACATCTCCAGCATCCCACCGAAGCGGCTCCTCGATTACTTCCCTCGCCTGGAGATGGTGGCCCACAAGACGCTCTTCGGCTCCGACTGGCCTGGGCCGATGGTCCCCGGGATCCGCGCGAACCTGGACGACGTGCTCGCCCTCCCGTTGTCGGAGGAGGCCAAACGAAACATCGTCGAGGGGACGGCCCGGCGGGTCTTTAGGTAGGCCCTTCGGGGCTGAGAGGCGTAGCCTCGCCCGGAAAGCTTTGAAGCAGCGGACCGTATGGGTCTACCATGGCAGCGGAGGTCGCCATCGTCGGTGCGGGGCAGTCGCGTTTCGGCGTCCGTCAGGCGGGGCTGAAGGCCCTCTTCGCGGAGGCCTTCTTCGACTGCCTGGCCAGCGTCGACAACGGCGTCGATCGGAGGGACATCCAGGAAGCCTGGGTGGGGAGCATGTCTTACGGGGGCGGCCAGCTCGGCAACCTCTCCGCCCTTATGACCGAGCAGGTAGGGCTTGCCTACCTCCCCGCCCGGAAGGTCGAGAACGCGTGCGCCTCCAGCTCCTACGCCCTCCGCGACGCCTGCATGGCCGTCCGGAGCGGCCTCGTGGACCTGGCCCTGGTGGCGGGAGTGGAGAAGATGACGGACCTTCCCGCCGACCGGCGAGGATACTGGCTCGGCGTGAGCGGGGACACCGAGTGGGAGCGCCTGGCTGGATCCACGTTTGCCGGTCTCTACGCCCTCATGGCGTCGCGGCACATGCATGAGTACGGGACCAAGCGGGAGGCCCTTGCCCGGGTGGCCGTCAAGAACCACCGCAACGCGAGCCACAACCCCAAGGCTCACTTTCAGAAGGTCATCACAGAGGAGGACGTCCTTCGCGCCCCACTGCTGGCGGATCCCCTCACCCTTTATGACTCCTGTCCGATTTCGGACGGGGCCTCGGCGCTTCTCGTCGCGAGCGCGGAGAACGCCAAGCGGTTCACCGATACGCCCATCTACGTTCAAGCGGCTGCGGCAGCCAGCGATTTCCTGGCCCTCCACGATCGGCCCGAGATCACTCGAGTTGAGGGGACGGTGCGGGCCGGACGGGAGGCCTTCCGTCAGGCTTCCCTCGCCCCCGAGGACGTGGACCTGGCTGAGCTCCACGATGCGTTTACGATCGGGGAGATCATGGCCCTGGAGGACCTGGGATTCGCCGCGAAGGGGGACGGAGGAGCCTGGACGCTGGAGGGGCGGACGGACCTGGATGGCGACGTGGCCGTCAACGCGAGCGGCGGTCTGAAGGCCAAGGGCCATCCCCTGGGTGCCACCGGCGCCGGGCAGGTGGTGGAGGTCTTCCAACAGCTACGCGGCGAGGCCGAACCGAAACGGCAGGTGCCCGACGCGGAGGTCGCCCTGACCCACAACGTGGGGGGCTCGGGGGCCACCATCGCGGTCCACGTGTTCTCCCGGTGATCCCATGGCCGGCATCGCCTCCTTGGCTTTCCACTTCCCCGTGTACAGCATCCGAGCCGAGTCATACGCCGAAATGTGGGGGACCTTTCGGGCTCCAGGCATCGCGGAGAAGACGGTGGCGGGGTACGATGAGGACGAGGTGACCCTGGCGGTGGAGGCCGTGAAGGGGCTCCCCCTCCCGGACGAAGTCGGATACCTGGCGACCGCGACTTTCGGCGGTCCACGCCTCTCCACCACCGTGGCGGTCGCCCTGGGGTTGGAGGAGGCCCGGAAGGGGGACTTCACCGGGTCGACCAACGCGTCCGGAGAGGCCCTGATGGCCTGCCTGGACTCCGTCCAGACCTCGGGAAAGCCGGCGATTCTCGTCGCTGCGGATGTCCCACAGGCGGCACCGACCGACCCCATGGAGCATCGCCTGGGGTCTGCCGCGGCGGCCCTCCTTGTCACTTCCGACGGAGGGCTCCACGTCGAGGAGACAGCCACCCACACCCAGGAGGAGTACGGGGAAGCCTTCGTCGATGCCGACGGTCGACGACGGACCATTGAAGGCACGGGATTCGCCCATGAGGCAATCCAGACCGGCGCACGTGAGGTGCTCAAGGGGCTTGGGACAGGACGAGTCGCGTCGCATGAGCCGGATGGACGATGGGCCTACCGTGTCCTGAAGGGCCTCGTGAAACCCAAACAGATTGGCGGCGGCGTCGTTCGTCGTTCGGGGGACACAGGATGTGTCTCCCCGCTCCTTGCTCTCATGGAGGTCCTCCACAGGGCCCGAAAGGGGAGCCGCCTTGGGCTGGTCACCTACGGCGGGGGATCCACAGTCGCGTTCGCCCTCCGGGTGGCCTCCAAGCCCGCCGGGATTGCCAGCCCCAGCCAGGCCCTTGCGGTCGATCGATGGTACCTGGACTATCCCACCTACGCCCGCTACCGCCGTTTCCTCACGGGCGGGGATCCGGCCGGCGAGGTCTCACAAGGAGCCTACGTCTCCCTCCCCACCTATCTCGATTCCGTGGCCGCGCGGTATCGCCTCATGGCCGCTCGGTGCCGTGGCTGTGATCGCGTGGACTTTCCTCCGCGCCCCGTCTGCCTGGACTGCGGGGGCCACGACTTCGCGCAGGAACCCCTCTCGGGGAAGGGGGAAGTGTACGCTCGGACCGTCATCGCCCGAGGTAGTTCTCCAACAGAGTTTCACGAGCAACAGGACATCATCGGCTCGTACGCGGTGGCCCTCGTCCAGACGCAGGAGGGACCCCGCATCGTCACGCAGTTGACCGACGTGGACCCCGCCACGGTGGAAATCGGGATGCCTGTCAACGCGGTTCTCCGCCGTATCTATCGCCAGGAAGGCGTCGTACGCTACGGGTACAAGTTCCGTCCCCGCACCCCCCCGCCCGCTGCCATCGAGAGCGCCTAGCCGTTCTCGGCCGAGCCTTCGTGGAAACCTAGCCAGCTTCCAGGTTCACGGCTATCCGCCTTCGGGTTGAGGAGCACTCGGCGGCTTCCCGACGTAGCCGAGCAGGGTCACGACGCCGGCAATGATTAAGTACAATCCCACCAGGATGCCAACGAGGTCTGGAAGGACGATGATCAGCAGTCCGAAGATGATCATCAGCACAGCGGCGACCTGCAGGGAAACTCCCCTTCGCTGGAAGAAAGCACGCAACTCGTTTGGAATCAGACCTTCGGCCAAAGACCTTCCTCAATCCGCCAGATCCGGCCCTGCCGCCATAAGGATTGTGGCTGTATCTGGCCCCGAACCCAGGGATTCTTCAGAAAACTGTAGGGACAGCCTACTCTTCTTTCTTTTTCAAGCTCGAGACGCGCTCCTGGATGATGTGGGCGGCCACTTCGTTGTGGGTCTTCTTCCCTTGAGCGATCTGCGCCATGAACTGTTCCTTGTCCGCCAAGGCATCTCGCATCTCCTCGATCGACAGGTCGGAACCCGCCTCAATGATGGCCTCGGTCTCCTCCTCGGCACGGGTCAGGGGCGCCTCGAGCTCGATGGGGAGCCGCTCCACGGGGATCCCGGCCTCCTCCAACAGGACGAGGCCCATGCGGTCCGGGTAGCCTTCCGCGAAGACCACCCGTCGCACCCCCGCATTGATGATCATCTTGGCGCAGGTGTTGCATGGCACGAGGGTCGTGTACAGGACCCCGTCGCGGGCCTCCTTCCCCGCAAAGATGAGGGCGTTCATCTCGGCGTGGACGCCCGTGCAGATCTCCATCCGCTCGCCGGAGGGGATCTTCAACTCATCGCGAATGCAGCCGATCTCCTCGCAGTGCGGCATGGCCCGCGGGTTTCCGTTGTACCCCGTACTGACGATGACGTCGTTCTTGACCACGACGGCGCCAATCATCCGCCGCAGGCACGTGGCCCGTCGCGCAGAGTCGGCCGCCAGGCGGAGATAGTACTCGTCCCGGGGGAGCCGTTCCATCCTCTGCCACCATGTTCCGGGTTGCCTTAAACCCTCTCAGGCAGCCCGCTCGACGGGGCGGTAGTAGCGCAATCCGTCCCGCTCGTCGGCTTCCGTCAGGCCCTCCCGTTCCAGGATCTCCAGGTGACCGAGGACCTCCGTGATGCCCAGAAAGACCTCGTGAATGGGAAGGCTGCCGAAGAGGGCGAGGACGAGGTCGAAGACGGTCCGTTCCTTCCCGCGGAGCAGATCGAGGATGCGGTCCCTGCGCTCGCCGTAGAGGGCGCGGTAGTTCGCGATGAAGGCGCCGAGGCCGTCCATGGGAGGCCCGTGGCCCGGATGCACCACGTCGATCTCAAGGTGGCTGAGCCGCTCGAGAGACTCCAGGTAGTCTCCCATGCCGAGGGACTTCCCGTCCGCCCCGCCGAAGGCGGCGTTCGGGGTGATGTGCTTCAGCACCGTGTCCCCGGTGAATAGGGCTTTGTCCCGAACCAGACAGCTGGAACCGGGCGAGTGCCCGGGCGTGTGCAGGACCTCCAAATCCCAGCCACCCGCGGGGATGCGATCGCCGTCTTGAAAGGTACGGGTCACGGGCGTTTCCCGTCCTAGCCCCTTGAGGTAGTCGAAGAAGCCCCCCACCAGGTTCAGCGTCTCTTCGGGGAACCCGGTAGTCCGCAGGATGTCCCGGTAGTACTCGTTCCGGGTGTCTACGATGGCGATGAACTCTCGGATGAGATCCCGATCCAGTTCATGGGTCCACACCTCCGCCCCCGAGACGTCCACGATGTCCGCCGCCTGGCCATAGTGGTCCACATGCCCGTGGGTGATCAAGATCAAGTCGATGTCCTCGACCCCGAGGCCGTTGGCCCGAAGGCGTCGTTGCAGGTAGTCCCACGCGTCGGGGTGATGCGGGCCTGCATCGACCAGGACGTTTTCGTCGCCCTGCAGGAGGTACACATTGACGGTGGTCACTGGGAGCTGCGTGGGGACACGGATTCGGACGGGCTCGAAGGGCCTTGCCATCGCTCCGATTAGCCCCTGTCCGGCGCATAAACCTTCGCGACTTACCGAGACCGCCCCCTAGGTCGTGGCGGCACGCTTAAGAGCCGCGGGCCGATGATTTGCCCAAAGGCTGGAGGGAGCCCCGTGGCAGAGAAGCTTGTTCACAACTACTTGGTGGAGGAGGGCCTGGCTCCTGGACTTCCCCAGAGGGTCGACTTCTGGGATGAGACGCTCCGCGACGGGGAGCAGATGCCCGGGCTCCGCTTCACCGTGGAAGAGAAGGTGAAGATCGCCTCCTGGATGGACGAGATCGGCATCCCCATCATGGATGTGGGCATGCCCGTTGTCTCCGACGAAGAGAAGCGGGCCGTCCGAGCCATCGCGAAGGAGGATCTGGATGCCACTATCATGACGGCGGCCCGGACGGTGAAGGGGGACATCGATGCCGCCCTCGACGCCGACGCCGATGCCGTGAGCATCTTCGTCGCGTGCAGCGATCTCCACCTGAAGTACAAGCTCCGGATGACCCGCGAGCAGGTGCTGGCCATCGCTCCGGAGATGGTGGAGTACATCAAGGAGCACGGCCGGAAGGTCGCCTTCGTCACGGAGGACACGGTCCGGGCGGACCTGGGGTACGTGGAGCAGCTCTACAATGCATCCATCGACGCCGGGGCGGACTGGGCCGTCCTCTGCGACACGGTGGGCGTCCTGACACCCACGACGACCCGCTGGTGGGTGCGGCGGGTGAAGGAGGTCCTGAAACCGGTGACCCTCAGCGTCCACATCCACAACGACTTCGGCATGGGGGTGGCGAACTCCCTGGCCGCCGTGGAAGAGGGCGTTGAGGTGCCCCATACGACCATCAACGGGCTCGGGGAGCGGAGCGGGAACACCCCGTTCTCGGAGACCGTCATGGCCCTCGAGTCCCTCTACGGGTACGACACGGGCATCAAGACGGAGCGGTTGTACAAGCTATCCCGCCTCGTGGAGGAGCTGTCCGGGGTGCCTGTGGCGGTGAACAAGCCTATCGTCGGATACAATTCCTTCCGGCACGAGTCCGGCATCCACACCCATGGGGTCCTCATGAACACGTTGACCTACGAGCCCATCCAACCGGAGGTGGTGGGCAACAAGCGGGTCTTCATCTTTGGTAAGCACACCGGGACGGCCGCCGTGGAGGACCGGCTGAAGGAGGCGGGCGTGGAGGCGTCGGTGGAGGACGTTCGCAGGATCGTGGCGGCCATCAAGGACCTCGCAGAGAGCAAGGGGAAGGAGGATCAGACGGCCTTCATCCAGCAGTACCGGGACCGGGAGGAACGCCTGCGGGGGGTCACCGAGGTGGAGTTCTGGAGCATCGCGAAGGAGATCGGTCTCCTCCCCGTCGAGGAGACCTAGGAGCCGAGAACGCTTAAGTCGGCCGCGGGCCATGGTTCCTTCATGGCCGGCATGACCATGGCCCAGAAGGTCCTGGCGAGGGCCAGCGGCCAGGAATCGGTCGAAGCCGGCAAGGAAGTCGACGCCGAGATTGACCTTCTCTACATGCACGAGATGCTCGCTGTCGCCCTGGAGCCCTTTGGGGCGATGGGGATCGAGCGGGTATGGAATCCCGATCGGATCGTGGTGACCCTAGATCACTGGGTTCCCCCGCCCACGGAAGAGATCGCCAAAATGCATCAGGCGATCCGGGAGTTCTGCAGGGCCCAGGGCATCGACCGGTTCCACGACATCGGCGACCACGGCATCGTGCATCAGCTGGTTGCCGAGCGCGGGTACGCCCAGCCGTGGGACCTTGTGATTGGCACCGACAGTCACACGAACACAGTGGGGGCGGTGGGGGCGTTTGCGGCGGGGATCGGGGCCACGGACGCGGCCGCCATCATGGGCACGGGGCGCATCCTGCTACCGGTGCCCGAGACGATTCGCGTGAACATCGAAGGCACGCTGGGCCGGCGCACGTGGGCCAAGGACGTTATCCTGAAGGTCGTCGGAACCGCGGGGGACGAGGGGGCCCGCGAGAAGGCCATCGAGTTCACGGGCCCGACAGTGAAGGCGTTCCCGATGAACGAGCGGCTCACCCTCTCCAACATGACCACGGAGATGGGGGCGACCGCTGGCATGGTGGCCGCCGACGACCTGACACAGAAGTATCTGAGCCACGCCGGCCAACCCTTCCGCCCCATCGCCAGCGACGAAGATGCGGTGTATGCGGAGGAGTACACGATCGACGTAGACGGCATGGGGCCGCAAGTGGCGGTGCCCGAGAAACCGAGCAACGTGAAGTCCGTCGAGGAGGTCAGCGGGACAAAGGTGGACGTGGCCTTCCTGGGCTCCTGCACGAATGCTCGCATCGAGGACCTCCGTGCGGCCGCGGAGATCATGCGCGGGGAACGGCTCGCACCCGGCATGCGCATGATTGTCTCCCCTGCCTCGCAGCAGATTCACCGCCAGTCGGTGAACGAGGGCCTCGCCCAGGTCTTCATGGAGGCCGGGGCGACCTTTGCCAACAGCACCTGCGGCCCCTGCTTTGGCGGTCACCTGGGCGTTCTCGCGCCTGATGAGGTCTGCATCAGTAGCAGCAACCGGAACTACGCCGGCCGGATGGGAAGCCGCGAGGCCAAGGTCTACCTCGCGTCCCCGATGACCGTGGCAGCCACCACCCTCCACGGCGAAATCACGGATCCCCGCGAGGTATAGTCGTGGAGACCCGGCTCAAGGGACGCGTCTGGAAGTTTGGTGACAATATCACCACGGACCATATCATCGCCGTGAAGTACCTCGGCACGACCGACCCCCAGGTCTTCGCCGATCACGCCATGGAGACCGTGGACCCCGACTTCCCGAACAAGGCCAAGCTGGGGGACATGATCGTGGCCGGGCGGAATTTCGGCAGCGGCTCGAGCCGGGAGCAGGCCCCCCTCGCGCTAAAGAGTCTGGGCATCGCCGCCATCCTCGCGGAGTCCTTCGCCCGCATCTTCTACCGGAACAGCATCAACATCGGACTGCCCGCCGTCGAATGCCACGGCGTTTCCGACGCGGTGGAGGAGGGGGAGGTCCTCGAACTCGATCTCGGGCGTGGCGTCGTTCGCGCACCCTCAGGACAGGAGAAGGCAATCTCACCCTTCCCTCCGCGTGTCCTTGAGATTCTCACGGCCGGAGGCCTTATCCCCAAGCTGAAGCAAGAGGCTGCCGAGAAGGGGAATCCCTAACGAACCGTAGCAGTACGTCTGGGATTGTGCGGTGACCTCCGCTTCCAGGAGCACGACGTCTCCACCTCTCACCTCCGAGACGCTTAAGTAGCGAGGTCCGGGTCCATCCGCAGATGGCCTACAAGGTGGTGGTCCTCGCCGGGGACGGCATCGGTCCCGAGGTCATCCGCGAGGCTATTAAGGTCCTCAGGGCGGTGGAGGACGCCTACGGCCTGGAGTTCGAGCTTGTCCCGTACCCTGTCGGGGGCAAGCACTACCTGGAGACGGGGGAGGAGTGGCCCGACGGGGCGTTTGAATCGAGTCGGTCCGCCGACGCCATATTGCTGGGGGCCGTGGGCTACCCTGGTGCTGTCCTCCCGGACGGAAACCTCGCCGGTGTGGGGGTCGTCTTCGGCCTCCGGTTCGGCCTGGATCTTTACGCGAATGTGCGCCCCGCCAAGCTCTACCCCAATGTGAAGCACAAGGTACACGACCGCTTCCGCAAGGTGTGGGACGCGGAGAAGGTCGATTTCGTCATCGTGCGTGAGAACACCGAGGGCCTCTATCCCCCCATCCGGGGCGTGTTGGAGCGGGGCGGGACGCAGGAGCTGGCCATCGACAACCGTGTAACCACCCGCAAGGGAGCCGAGCGGGTGATCCGCTTCGCCTTTGAGCAGAGCGTGAAACGGCAGGGGGCGCCCGGAGACAGGAAGCGCCGGGTCACCTGCGTCGACAAGAGCAACGTGATGGACGGAGACCGCCTCTTCCGTCGCATCTATGACGAGGTGGCGGAGGAGTACCCCGACGTGGAGCGGGACTACGCCTTCGTGGACGCCTTCATGCAGTGGATGATCCGAACGCCAGAGGCCTACGACGTCGCCGTCATGAGCAACATGTTCGGGGACATCGCCACGGACCTGGCCTCCGTCCTTCAGGGGGGCATGGGCCTCGCCGCCGGAGGGAACGTGGGGGATCACCATGGGATGTTCGAGCCTATCCACGGCAGCGCCCCGAAGCACGAAGGCAGGGACCGGGCCAACCCCACCGCTGCCGTCCTTGCGGTGCAGATGATGCTTCAGTGGCTGGGCGAAAGCAAGAGGGACGCGACCCTGAGCCAGGCCGCCAAGACCGTGGAGGCGGCGGTGGAAGCGGTGCTCCAGGAAGGCAGGTACATGACCCGGGACCTGGGAGGCAAGGCCAAGGGCAGCCAGGTCGGGGACGCCCTGGCAAAGCGGGTCACCTCTCTGGTCTCGTCGCAAGGATAAGTTCCGCGGCCCGCCGGAGATCGGGGGCCGTGAGATCGGGATCGGGTACCCCCTCCCCAAGGGGTCCCGCATGCCGATCGATCCATCCCGCCATCATGCCCGTCCGCTTTGCCCCCAGGACGTCGTCCGCCGAGTCCCCTAGGTGCAGGGCCTCCGGAGGTTGGTAGCCCGATCTCCGAAGCGCTTCGTGAAAGATTCCCACTCGAGGTTTGTAGGTCCGGGCCCCCTCTGAAGTCACGATCACCGCGAACCGGGACCCCAGCCGGGAGCGACGGAGGAGGGCCTCCAACATGTCCTCATCGATGTTCGAAACGATGCCTAGGTCAAACTCTTCCAAGGCGCCAAGGGCCTCCGACGCTTCCGGATAGGGATCCGTCTCCGACCACACCTTCAAGAGCCGTGTGGTGTGTGGCGCCGCGTCGTCCTCGACCCCCCACTCGAGGAAGAGGGACGCGAGGCCCATCCGCGTGGCATCCCGCACGGTCACGAAGTCTTCGAACGCGATTTCGTGGCTTCGGTCCCACCAGATCTGGGCCAGGTCCTTCGGCGTCAAGCGGAGGTCGTTGCGTTTGACGACGGTCCCCATCACGTCGAGATCCGCGACACCCTCCGATTGGAAGAGGGTCCCGAAGGCATCAAAGGTGATCAGACGAGGACGCACCAAGGTCAACTTGCCCTCTCCTGTGCCATGTCTCGAAGGCGGGGCATGACGTCGCGCGCGAAGAGTTCCAGCGGCGTGATCTCCCAAGCGTCCGGGAAGTAGACTACGAAGTACGTGACCCCCACGTCCAGAAAGCGTCCCAGCAGCGCCGCGATGCCCTCGGGGTCGCCGATCATCGTCCGCGCCGCGTACTCCTCCGGGTTCTGTCGGAGCCGCCTGGCGAAGCCTGTCCCCTTCGCTTGCGCCTCCCTCTTCCCCTCGGCGAGCACCACCGAGCGGTTGTGGCTCCGCTCGATCTCCCCGGGGTCCCGGCCAACGGCCCTGCAATGGTCATCCAGGATGCGGGACTTTCGCAGGAAGATCTCGGGGTCACCGAAGAAGTTCGAGCGGTCGGCCCACTTCGCCACGGACCGTAGGGTCAGCTGCTCCCCCCCGCCTCCGATGGTGATGGGGGGATGGGGCTCTTGGACGGGTTTGGGGTCGCAGTAAGCTCCCGCCAGCCGGTAGTGCTTCCCCTCGAAGTGGACCTGCTCCTCTGTCCAGCATCGCCGGATGATCTGTACGGCCTCGTCCATCATGCCGATGCGGACGGCGGGGGACGGGTATTCGTAACCGTACCCGAGGTACTCGTGCTCGAACCAGCCCGCACCCAGGCCGAATTCGAGGCGACCCCGGGAAAGCACGTCCACGCACGCCGCCATCTTCGCCAACAGAGTGGGATTCCGGTAGCTGTTGGCGGTGACCATCTGCCCGACGCGGAGTCGTTGAGTCAGGGCGGCGATGGCCGTTGTCATGGTCCAGCACTCGAAGACCGAGAGCGGCGCGGGTTCCGGGACCGGGTGGAAGTGGTCGTAGAACCAGCCGGAGGCGAAGCCGAGCCGATCCAGTGCCTTCGCGACCTCGACGATGAGGTCATACTGCTCCTCAGGTGCTGCTTCCGAGGGAAGGTCGTAGATCCAGCCCTGGGGGATCATGGCCCCGAAGGTGATCTCCCGCATGCCGCCCGCAACGGGAGTCCCGCTTAATTCCCTTCTCCCCGGTCCGCCAATTCCGAGAGTTCCTCCCGTTGCTCCCGGAGATTCCACGTCTCCTCGGCGTAGACGTCCTCGAGGAGGGTCTCCCACCGGAGCGGGCCGGAAGCTTCCGCCTGCTTGATGGCGTCCGAGATCTCCTGGTCGACCTTCATCTGCATGGCGTCATCCTGCACCTCGTCCAAGACACCGCGGTTCCGGAGGTAGACCCGAAAGCGATCCAAGGGGTCCTTGGCCCGCCACTTCTTCACCTCCTCCTCGTCCCGGTAGCGGCTGGGGTCGTCCGCCGTGGAGTGGGCGCCGATGCGGTAGGTTACCGCCTCGATGAAGCTCGGCCCCTTGCCCGTGCGCGCTAGGTTGACCGCCCGCCTGGCGGCCGCATAGACGGCGAAGATGTCGTTGCCGTCCACACGGACCCCGGGGAAGCCGTAGGCCTTGGCCTTGATGTGGAGGGTCTTGGTCGCCGTCTGGGCCGAAACGGGCATGGAGATGGACCAGTGGTTGTTCTGGCACAGGATGACGACCGGGGGCCGGAAGACACCCGCGAAGTTCATGGCGACATGGAAGTCGGAGGTCGAGGTCCCGCCGTCGCCCACGTAGCCCAGCACCACCGCGTCGTCCCCCCGGTACTTGGCCGCCATAGCCGTGCCGACCGCCTGGGGGAGCTGGTTCCCGACAACGCTCGACCAGGACACGATGTTCGCTCCGCGGAAGGCGTAGTGGGAGGGTTGCATGTGCCCCTTGAGCACGTCGTCGCTACTCCCCATGAGCTGGGCGATGTATTTGGTCAACGGGTAGCCCCGGAGGAGGGCGGCGCCCCCCTGGCGGAGGGCCGGATAGATCCAGTCCTGCTCCTCGAGGGCGAAGGCGCTCCCGACCACGGAAGCTTCCTCACCCGTCGACGTGCCGTAGAAACCGATGCGCCCCTGCCGTTGCAGGGCCATCATCCGGTCGTCCAGCAGCCGCAGCTGCAACATGCGGCGGTAGAGGGTGCGGAGGTCGTCGTTGGAGAGGCTGGGGGTCTTGCCCTTGACGGCCCCCGAGGGGGTGAGAATCTGGAAGGGTTCCTTGGCCAAGGGCTCCTCGGGCGCGCTAGGCGGCTTCGTCGCTTAAAGGTTGCGCGGTCGGTCGGGCCTGCCCCCTTCGGAAACTAGAAGATGGGCGGGGCCAGATAGGGATAGGATGCCCTCCCCAGGTGGGCCCGATACGCCTTTGCAGGCCCTGGTCGAGGTGGCGGAGGCCCTGGCGGCCACGCGTAGCCGACTCCAGAAACGGGAGATTCTCGTAGAGTTCCTGACGGGATTGAAACACGAAGAGGTCGCCCCCGCTGTCCGCATCCTTACCGGCCGTCTCCTTCCGGAGTCGCAGGATCGGACGCTGAACCTGGGGTGGACCACCGTCCGTCGAGCCCTGGAGGCCTCGGGTCAGGCGACGCTCCTTGGAGAGGACCTGACCCTCCTCCAGGTGTACCGGGCCTTCCAGGAAATCGCCCGCGTGGAGGGCAAGAACTCCGTGAAGAAGAAACGGTGGCTGCTGCAAGCCCTCCTCGCCCAAGCCTCGGACGCGGAGAAGGACCTCCTCCTCCGGGCCATCGGCC
Organism: Thermoplasmata archaeon; assembly: GCA_046759185.1. Lineage (GTDB taxonomy): Archaea > Thermoplasmatota > Thermoplasmata > RBG-16-68-12 > JAJISG01 > JAJISK01. Next base: position 57,093 of record JBHIBO010000002.1, read on the forward strand.
GCGAGATGCGCATCGGGGTCCATGAGGGGGTCATGCTGGAGGTCCTTGGCGACGCCTCCGGGGCCAACCTGGCCACCGTTCAGCGGGCCAACATGTTTCTGGGGGACCTGGGACGGACAGCCCGCCTCGCCCTGACGGAGGGCGCGGAGGCCCTTGCCGCCCAGAAGCTCCAGCTTTTCACCCCCGTCAAGCCCATGATGGCAGAGATGGCCGACGACCTGGAGGCGGCCCTCGAGGCCCATGCCGAAGGGGCGGCGCTGGAGTTCAAGCTAGATGGTGCGCGCATCCAGATTCATCGGCGTGGGGGGGAGATTCGGATCTTCACCCGCCGCCTTACGGAGGTCACGGAGAGCCTCCCCGACGTCGTCTCCTGGGTGCGCCGTTTCGATGGCGGTGACCTCCTCGTGGAAGGCGAGGTCGTGGCCCTCGGCGAGGACGACCGTCCCTTGCCCTTCCAGGACCTCATGCGACGGTTCCGACGCATCCACGATCTGGAGGCGTTGGTGGAACGCATCCCCCTCCGACTGTATCTCTTCGATGCGCTCCTGATGGATGGGACCCTCCTCATCGATCTGCCCTACGAGGAACGCTGGGCGCGACTGGCCGACGCTGTGCCTGAGGAGGTCCTCGTCCCCCGCCTCGTCCGCCCAAGTCTGAAGGAGGGTCAGACCTTCTATGAAGAGGCCACCGAGGCCGGCCACGAAGGGGTGATGGCCAAGGACCTGCGGAGTCCCTACACCCCGGGCAAGCGAGGGAAGCGGTGGTTGAAGGTGAAGCCGGCCGACAACCTCGACGTGGCCATTGTCGCCGCGGAGTGGGGCCACGGACGCCGCCAGGGATGGCTGAGCAACTACCACCTGGGGGTCCGGGACGAGCTGGAGGGAGGCTTCGCGATGATCGGCAAGACCTTCAAGGGGCTCACGGACGAGGAGTTCCAGGCGATGACCCGACGTCTTCTCGAGCTCAAGGAACGGGATGATCGGTACGTGGTGACCGTGAAGCCCCGGGTCGTCGTGGAAGTCGCCTACAACGAAATCCAGCGAAGCCCACACTATAAATCGGGGTACGCCCTCCGTTTTGCTCGAGTCACCCGGATCCGAGACGACAAGTCCTGGGAGGAGACCGACACCCTCCAGGGCCTCGAGGCGCGCTACCAGAAGCAGTTTGAGCGCAAGGGCAAGTTGCGGGATGCGTAATCGAATCGGTCCCCGCGGGACGACAGGGAAGATCGGATGGACCGGGCACCAGATTCCGCCGCAAGAGGCCCACCCGGTGGAATGACGCAGGGCGTCCAGACGCTGCTGGGCGATCCAAAGCGGGCCATCATTCGTCTCGCCCTGCCCATGATCGCCGCCTTCTCCCTCCAGACGATCTACAACTTCGTCGACGCCATCTGGGTCGCGGGCCTCGGGCCTGACGCCCTGGCGGCTGTGGGCTTCTTCTTCCCCTTCTACTTCATCTCCTTGGCTATCGGCCTGGGCATCGGCACCGGCGGTGGGGCCGCGATCTCACGACGCATCGGGGCTCGAGACCGTGAGGGGGCAGGCCGGGTGGGGTCGCACACCTTCGTGCTCATGCTCCTCTCCGCCGTCGCCTTGGCGATCCCCTTCTTCCTCTTTGCGCGACCCCTCTTCGAAGCCATCGGGGCCGGCGGGACGACCGGGCTCGTGGTCGCGTACGGACAGGTCCTCTTCGCCGCCACCCCCATCATCTTCTTCACCAGCGTCGGCAACGCCGTTCTCCGGGCGGAGGGGGACGCTCGGCGCGCCATGTACGCCATGGCCTTTGGCGCCGTGTTGAACATCATCCTCGACCCGATCTTCATCTACCCCCTCGGTCTCGGGGTTGCGGGGGCGGCATGGGCGACGGTCCTGAGCCTCGCTGCCACCTCCATCCTCATGGCCAACTGGCTGTTCTTCCGCAGGGACACCTACGTCCACTTCGCCTTTCGGGGCTTTCGGTTCGAGCGGGCCATCCTCCGGGACATCCTCCGTGTCGGGCTCCCCGCCTCGGTCATGTTTCTGACCATGTCCTTCGCCATCCTGGCCCTGAACCTGATCGTCGTGGCGGTGGACAGCACGGACGGAGTGGCCGTGATGACCGCTGGATGGAGGGTCCTCACCCTCGCTCATCTGCCGGTCTTTGGGCTGAGCACCGCCGTCGTGTCGGTCATCGGTGCGAGCTACGGGGCCCATGCCTACGGGAAGTTGAAGACCGCTTATCTCTACGGAATTCGGGTCGGGTTGTACATGGAGATTCCGGCGGCGATTGCCATCTTCTTTCTGGCGGGACCCGTCGCAGCTCTCTTTACGTGGTCGGCGGCCTCGGCCGGCATCACCGGGGATATCATCACCTTCCTCATGATCGCGGCGCCCTCCGTGCCCTTCATGGCCCTCGCCGTCCCGACCTCCACGATGTTTCAGGGAACAGGCAGGGGCAACAGCGCGCTTCTTGTGACCCTCGTCCGGACGGTGATCCTGATGCCCCCCCTCGCCTACCTGTTCGCGGCCTCCTTCGGCCTCGGGTTGACGGGGGTCTGGTGGGGCATCCTGGCCGCGACCTCCGTGGGGGCGACGGTGGCCTTCATTTGGGGTCGAACCTACGTTAACGCCCTCGTGGCTTCCGAGGTCCCACGGCCCGAGGAGGGCCCCGCCGAGGCCTCGTAGCCGGGGCAAATCCTTTTACATCGCCCCGCGTGAAATCAGGGGATTCCCATGGAGCCGAGAGCCATCTGGTCCGGGGCCATCCAATTCGGCCTTGTGAACATCCCCGTCAAGCTCTACGTGGCGACCATGCGGAGGAACGTGTCCTTCCGCAGCCTACACCCGAAGTGTGGGAAGCCCCTCAGGCGGCCTTACTTCTGCCCCACCGACGAGGAGCAGGTCGAGTACAAGGAGGTCGTGAAGGGGTACGAGTACACCAAGGACAAGTACGTCACCCTGACCAACGAGGACTTTGAGAAGGTGCCCCTCAAGAGCAGCAAGGCCCTCGAGGTCCTGGGGTTCGTGGAGCGGGAGGAGGTGGATCCCCTCCTGCAAGATTCCAGCTACTACCTTGGACCCACGGAGCTGAGCGCGAAGCCTTTCGAACTATTCCGCCAAGCGCTCGACCTCACGAACCGCTTGGCTCTTGCCCAGGCGGCCATCTGGAAGAAGGAGCAGGTGGTCTCCCTGCGTCCCCACGGGGAAGACCTGATCCTCTCCACACTCTTCTACGAAGACGAGGTCCGTCCCGCTCCGAGGGTGCCCTTGGAGGAACCTGTGACGGTCTCCAAGGCGGAGCTCGACCTCGCCTTGGACCTCGTCAAAGCCCAGACCATCCCCTACGACATCAGCCAGTACACGGACCACTACCGGGAGGCCCTCCTTGAGGTCATCAAGGCCAAGGTCGAGGGCAAGGAGATCGAGGCGCCGGTCGTGGAGACCCGCGAGACGCCGGAGGACCTGATGGCGGCCCTGAAGGCCAGCCTCCAGGCCGTCGAGAAGCCCACGTGACATGCCCCTTCCGCGCGGCCCCATCCAACCCATGCTGGCCTACTCCCGGGACGACCCCTTCGACTCGGACGAGTTCTCCTTCGAGGTCAAGTGGGACGGGACCCGGACCGTCGCCTGGGCGGGGGAGGGCGATCGCCGCTTCCAGAACCGTCGCCTTCGAAGCATCGCGTATCGCTATCCGGAGATCGATCCGGAGGTGAAGGTCCCCGCCATCCTGGACGGGGAAATCGTCGTCATGGACCAAGGCAAGCCCTCGTTCGCGCGGCTTCAGCAGCGGGAACATGTGAGCGAAGCCTTCCGGGCGGGGCTCCTGGCCGAGCAGCTACCGGCCACCTACGTGGTGTTCGACATTCTGCATTGGAAGGACCGCAGTCTCCTCAGACTGCCATTGGAGGAGCGACGCGCCATCCTGGAGGAGGTGGTCGAGCCGAACGAGCACGTCTACCTCAGCGAGCCCATCCGGCGGACCGGGATCGCCCTCTTCGAGGTGGCAAAGGCCCGGGGCTTGGAAGGCATCATGGCCAAGAAGCTCGGGACGCCCTACGAGGTCGGGAAGCGGGTGGACTACTGGCTGAAGATCAAGACCTACGTGCCCCAGCTGTGCGTCGTTGCGGGTCTCACCCTCGGCACGGGATGGCGGGCGCCATATTTTGGCGCCCTCATCCTGGGGGCCTATTGGGGCGAAGAACTCCGGTTCATCGGTCGCGTAGGGACGGGCTTCGACCAAGCGAAGCTGGAGGAGATCCAGGCCCTGGCGCGTCCTTACGAGGGAACCGTCCCATTCCCGGAGGAGCCTGAAGGCGAACCGGTCAAGTTCTGGTTGCGACCCGCTCTGGTGGCGGAGGTCAAGTACCTGGAGTTCACCTCAGAGGGTAAGCTGCGGGCCCCCGTGTTCGTCCGGATGCGCCCCGATCTCACGCCGGCCGATTGCGTGCTCCCCGAAGAGTACCCGGGCAATTGATTAGTAGCGCGGCCGGCTTGGCCAGCCCGAGGGAGGCCATGCGGGTCAAAGATGTGCAGCGCATTTGTGTCCTGGGCGCGGGGACCATGGGGGCGGGCATCGCCCAAACGTGCAGTGTGGCGGGGTTCTCCGTCGCCATGCGGGACCTGACCGAGGAGCTCGTCGAAGGCGGCTTCCAGCGGATGCGGATTCCCCTGGAGAAGCGGGTGGCGCGGGGGAAGATGACCCAGGAGGAGGTGGAGACCATCCTGGGACGCATCGAGGGCTATACGGAATTAGACAAGGCCCTGGAGGGCGCGGACCTGGTCATGGAAGCCGTGTTCGAAGACATGGCGGTGAAGAAGGAAGTGTACGGGGAGGTGGACCGGCTCACCACGGACCATGTGGTCTTTGCCTCCAACACATCCTCCCTGAGCATTACCGAGATGGCCGCCATCACGGGTCGCCCGGACCGCTTCGTCGGGATGCACTTCTTCAACCCCGCACCCGTCATGAAACTCGTGGAGGTCATCCGCGGATCCGAGACGGCGGAGGAGACCGTGGAGCTGGCCATGGAGCTGTCCCGCCGGTTGGGGAAGGAACCGGTGGAGGTGAGGGAGTCGGCCGGGTTCGTGGTGAACCGTCTCCTCGTCCCCATGATGAACGAGGCCTTCAACCTCCTCCTGGAGAACGTGGCGTCGGTGGAGGATATCGACAAGGCCATGAAGCTGGGCACGAACATGCCCATGGGCCCCTTCGAACTGGCCGACTTCACGGGCCTGGACGTGGGTCTTGCCGTGATGGAGGTGCTCCAGCGGGAGTCGGGGGACCCAAAGTTCCGCCCGAGCCCCCTCCTCCGCCAACTCGTGCGGGCGGGGCGCTTGGGCCGCAAGACGGGACGAGGCGTGTACGATTACAGGGGCGGGTAGGACGGCCGCCTCGCACGTCCGCCTGGATGTGGAGGACGGAATCGCCACCGTCACCCTGGATCGCCCCGAGGCTTTGAATGCCCTCAACTCCGAGGTGCTCCAGGAGTTGCGGCAGGTCCTCCGTGAGGTCGAGGGGCGAGAGGACATCCAGGTCCTGATTCTCACCGGTGCGGGGGATCGGGCCTTCGCCGCGGGTGCCGACATTCGGGAAATGTCCGACCAGCGACCCATGGAGGGCCGGACGTACGCCGCCCTGGGCCACGAGGTCGCCCGCCTGTTGGAGCGGATGGGGAAGCCAGTCATCGCTGCGATCAACGGATACGCCTTGGGGGGTGGAACGGAGCTGGCCCTCGCTTGCGACGTGCGCATCGCCTCGGATCGGGCGCAGATCGGGCAGCCGGAGGTGAAGCTGGGCATCCCCCCGGGGTTCGGCGGCAGCCAGCGCCTGACCCGCCTCGTGGGTCGAGGGCGTGCCTCTGAGCTCATCTTCCTCGGCGAGCCCATCGGCGCCGCCGCGGCCGAACGCATGGGCCTTGTGAACCGGGTGGTCCGCCACGATCGGCTCCTGGAGGAGGCGAGGGGGTGGGCCCAGCGGATGCGAGAGCGGGGGCCCCTCGCTCTCAGGTTGGCCAAGACGGCCATCCACCAGGCCCAGGAGACGGGCCTCTCCGCGGGGCTGGACTATGAGGTGGAGTTGTTTAGTCTAGCCTTCGCCACCGACGACCGGGACGAGGGCATGAAGGCCTTCCTGGAGAAGCGCAAGCCGGAGTTTAAGGGGACCTGACTAGGCGCTGGACTCGAACTCCTCTTGCAGGTCGATGATGACCTGCTCGAGGACCTCTTCGAAGGTCGAACTCCGGTACTCCCGGACCCCACCGAGCTCGCTCTGCACGCGGGCAATGTAGGTGCTGGAACTCTTCAGAAACTCCACGTTGCAGAGAGACTCTTCGACCATCGGTCCGACGCCCCCCCTTATATAGGGCTGGCCTCCGCCCACCTGTCAAATGAGAACCCTATTTAAGCGTTGTTCCGTGGTTGCCAAAACCTGCACAATCGGACGCGGGAGGCTAGAATCTGCCATATGGGTGCCCCTCGGTTCGACCGAGCCAGTAAGCTTTATCTACGGACGGGAGGTCATCTCGACTTGGCTTTCCCCCCGGAGTGGGCATCATGGGGAACATCCGACCAACCTACATCAAACGAGTCGCTCTCGAGCTGATTCGGCGGCATTCGGATCGGTTCAGCGAGGACTTTGAGGCCAACAAGCGCACTGTGCAGGAGCTGACGGACGTCAGCTCGTCGACCATGCGGAACCGGATCGCGGGATACGTCACACGCCTGAAGCGAGCCCAGGAGACGTGAGCGAAGCGGATCGACTTTTTGGGGCGTGGCTGTGAAGGACGCGATCCGAACCAAGGAGTTGACTCGGGTTTTTGGCGGAAAGAAACGCCGCCTCCGTCCACGCGATGAGGCGGAGAAGCGCGTCGTCGCCCTGGATCGCGTGGACACCCAGGTCGATGAGGGCGAGCTCTTCGGACTTCTGGGACCCAACGGAGCCGGGAAGACCACCCTCATCAAGATCCTCGCCACCCTCCTCCTACCCACCTCCGGGCTGGCCACGGTGGCTGGCTATGACGTCACGAAGGACCCCCATCCCATCCGCCAGCGGATCAACATGGTCTCCGGGGGCGAGACGAGCGGCTACGGCCTCCTCACGACACGGGAGAACGTTTGGATGTTCTCCCAGTTCTACGGCATCCCCTCCAAGGCGGCGAAGCGGGAGATTGACCGGCTGCTGGAGGAGTTCGAGCTCTGGGACCGCCGCGACGCCAAGGTGCGCACCCTCTCCACGGGTGAGCGACAGAAGATGAACATGGTTCGGGGGTTCGTGACGGATCCCGACATCATCTTCCTCGACGAGCCCACGCTGGGCCTGGACGTGTCGGCGGCTCGGGCCATCCGCCAGTTCATCCGTGCGTGGATTCAGGAAGACCGCGCCAAGACTGTCCTCCTCACCACCCACTACATGATGGAGGCGGACGAGCTTTGTGACCGCATTGCCATCATCGACAACGGCCGGATCCTGGCCTGCGACACGCCGGACCGGCTGAAGGGGATGGTGAAGCGAGACGTCACGGTTAAACTTGAGACGGATCGACTGAAGGACCCCAAGGCCTTCGACGTCATCGAGGGGGTCCAGAACTTCGCGGTCAAGGAAAATGCGCAGACCAACAGCACCTCCCTGACGTTCATCCTGGAGGACGACGCCCCCATCGGGGACATCATGTCGGAGGTGTTGAAACAGGGGAGCAAGGTCCAGGCCATGCAGAAAATCGACCCGACGTTGGAGGAGGTCTTCATCAGCCTCGTGGGGAGGGGGCTGGGTTGAACCGGGAGGGAACGCGGGTCAGCAACCCGCTGGTCCTCAACTTCCGCGCCTTTATCGGACGGGCCTACCCCCGGGTCGTCGGGACCCATAGGGAGCTGAGCTGGATCTTCTTCAATACAGTCCTGCCGCTGCTTACCATCGCGGCCTACGTCTACATCTACACGGCCCTGGACGTCCCGCAGTTCATCGGCTTCGTCATCCTCGGAGGCACGATGGTCGCCTTCTGGATGAACGTCCTGTGGAGCATGGCGGCCCAGCTGTACTGGGAGAAGGAAATTGGGAACCTCCAGCTGTATATGATGGCCCCCATGTCTCGCATGGCCCTCCTTGGGGGCATGGCCGTGGGGGGTATGGTGATGACCTCTACCCGGGCGGCCGCGACCCTGGTTCTGGGCATCCTCATCTTCCAGATCGCCATCGTCGTTGTCGACCTCCCGCTTCTCCTCGCCATCTTCTTCACCACGCTCATCGCCCTCTACGGCATGGGGATGCTCTTCGCCTCCGTCTACCTCCTCTACGGCCGCGAGGCCTGGAACATCTCCAACCTGCTTCAGGAGCCCGTCTTCCTGGGCGCCGGCTTCTACTTTCCCGTGCGTGCCTTCCTGGGCATCCTAGGTCCCGCGGGCTTCTGGGTGGCCGTCGGGGTCAGTCTCATCCCCATGACCCTGGGCCTCGACGCCATGCGGCAGCTCCTCTTCCCCGACCTCCTGGAGTGGGGCCTCCTGAACCCCCACTGGGAGCTCCTCATCCTCGTCGCCTTGGCGGTTGCCTTCGTGTTTCTAGCCCGGCGAGCGCTAGCATACCTTGAACGCCTTGCGATGCAGGAAGGGAGGCTGACCCAACGCCATCTCTAAGCACGCACCTTCGGACGCTGAGGACTGCCGCTTGGTTGGGCTGGCAGTACAGCTCCAACTGGACGGAGCCCTGGCTCTTCGCCATCTACTCCGTCATCAAGCCGGTGGCGGGGACCCTCATCCTGGTCGCCATCTTCTTCGTGGCCACGCTGGCGGGCGGGGCCGCCTCCTTCTCGATGCTCGCCTACATCTTCGTCGGGAGTGCCTTCTACATGTTTGTCTTCCAGGCGTTCTTTGGCATGTTCGAGGTCATCCAGGGCGACCGGGAGTGGTTCCAGACCATCCGGTACATCTACATCTCCCCCATCAGCTACTACGCCTACGTCATCGGCCGGGGTTTCACCCAGATGATAGTGGCAGGGATTGGCGTCCTCGTCGTCCTGACCATCGGCAGGGGGCTCTTGGGCATCCCCATCGGCTTCAACCTGACCCTGTTGCCTTTCTTCATCGCTGTTCTCCTTCTCGGACTCTTCGTCACCATCGCCATCGGCGTGGCCATCGGAGGCATCACCTTCCTGACCGCACGTCACGGCGGCGGCATGAGCGAGGGCATTGCGGGGGTCTTCTACGTCTTCACCGGCGTGATCTTCCCACTGTCGGTCCTGCCCATCTGGGGCCAAGTCTTCGGACAGTGGATCCCCCTGACCTACTGGTTCGAAGGCCTTCGGCGCGTCCTCCTCACGAACCCTCCTCCCCAGGCGGACGCCTTCCTGCTTGCGATGCCAGAGACCACGCTCCTTCTCATCCTGGCCGTCTCGGCCGTGATCGTGGGCCTGATCTCGCTGGCGGTGTTCCGGTACGTGGAGCACCTGGCCCGGAAGAAGGGCAAAATCGACATGACCACGGCCTACTGACGCCGCCGCCGTGCCTGGGCTTCCCGGCGGTAAGGGTAGCGGGAGATCCTTCCACAGGCTCTGCAGGTGACGATGACCCGGGATCTCCGGAAGCGAACGCGAGCAGCCGCCCCTGGGGCTAGGTACGCACCGCATGCCCGGCAATAGCGACGCCGATGGGGGGCGGGGAGGGGGACGTTGTACCGCATGCCGAGGCGGCGAGCCAAGCGGGCGTATCGATCGGCCCGGGGCAGGTTTCCCCGCCGGGCCTCCTCCTCGGCGAGATCGAAGAGGATGCCCATGCGTTCCCGGGCGATCCGTCGCTCCAGCCCCTTCCTCCGGCGGCGACCCACGGACTCCCCGAGGCCTCCTTGCCCTCCCGCCTCATAAGCTTTATTCCCGACCCGCGTAGACCCTGGCATGGAGGCCCGGGTCCGACGGATCTTCGACGCGTTGGAGGACCCCATGGACGCGGTCGTGTTGATAAACGGGACCGAGCCGCAGATCGACAAGACCTTCTTCTACGCGACCGGGATCCAAGGCGGCATCTTCGAGGGCTGTGCGGCCGTCCTGCGGCCCGATGGGAGCTCCTCCGTTCTCTCCTCCCCCCTGGAGGCCGACATCGCCCGGTCCCAGGGCGTTACGGTGGATGTGTTCACCGGGAAGGAGGAGAAGGCTGAGGCCCTCCAGCAGCTTCTGCAGGACGCGAAGGCGATCGGCGTCAACGGCAACGAGCTGACCTACGCGAACTATCAGCTGATCCGCAAATCCGGCCCCGATGCAGAGATCCACGATGTGTCCGAGGCCGTGGCGAAGGCCCGTCAGGTCAAGGACGCCGAGGAGCTCCAGGCCATCCGAGAGGCCTGCCGTATCGCGGTGGAGGCCTTCGAGGAACTCTTGCCCACGCTGCAGGTCGGACGGACCGAGGCAGAGGTCGCAGCCGAACTCAACTACCTCACGCAGTCCAAGGGGGCGTCGGGTCCTGCATTTGCGCCCATCGTTGCCTCGGGCCCCAACGCGGCCCTCCCTCACCATGCCACAGGGGATCGGCGCCTCCGAGAGGGGGACTTTCTCCTGATTGACTTCGGGGCCCGGTACCGTGGCTACGTTTCCGACGTGACCCGAACCATGGTGCTGGGGAAGGCGGAGGACAGGCAGCGGCGGATGCACGAGGTTGTCCTCGACGCCGAGCAGGCGGCCATGGACGCCATGAAGCCCGGTGTCGACGGCAAGGCGGTCCACGAGATCGCCCGGGACGTCATCGACCAGACGGAGTTCAAAGGACGTTTCATCCATGGCCTGGGTCACACCATCGGGCTCGCTGTGCACGACGGCGCGGGTATGGGCCCGGCCTCCGGGGCAGCCCTCGAGGAGGGCATGGCCATGACGGTGGAGCCGGGTGTATACGTCCTGGACTATGGCGGCGTCCGCATCGAGGACGACGTGCTCGTAACGGCCAACGGCATCGAGATTTTGACGCCCGCCACGCGGGAGTTCCTGGAACTCTAATCAGCGTGGGTGTGGGATTTCCTGTCCTCGAGGCAGAGGGTCCGACCGCACGTGGGACAGAAGTAGAACTCGTCCGGGTTCCCTACGTTGACACCGCACTCGACGCACTTGGGCATAGCTCGCCTCGGGGACGAATGAAATCTAGACGCCGAGCCCTCAAGAAACTATCGGGGCCACTGTCCAGACGTGCGCGCCGATTATCAGCGCAGAAAATGGCCTCATAGGGACTTTAAGCCGCCTCGGGTAGGAATCACCGCCTTGATCCGTTTCCCTTCCCCCAACGCCACGGGGCTCTTCGCCCTGGTGTGCCTCTCCGCGTTGCTCCTCTCCACCATCGTGCCCGATGGTGGCGTGCCAGCGTTGGCCGTCCTCGAGGTGGCCGGGAGCGGAACCCTGCAGATCGGTGGGAACGGCACCCTCGACGCGGAACGCGTTGCGACGATGTTCCTCCTCCTTTTCGTGACGTCCCTCGTGGGTCTTTACCTCGCCTCCCGCTATCTCAAGAAGAAGGGAAGCGGGTTCTCCAAGGAGGCCATGGGCCGGACCAAGCCGGTCTCGGAACGGGTTCCCGAGCTGGAACCGGGAGAGGCCTACCTGGTCACCCAGGGGCAGAACCGGGCCATGAAGGTCTTCACCCAGGCCATTGCCAAGGGCCACCCGGGACTCTGTATCACACGCACGTATCCCGACAAGCTGAAGGAAAGTTGGGACCTGGACGGGGCGCAGGTCTACTGGCTCACCGACGACGGGACGAAGGCCAAGGGGGCCGTGCAGTCCCTCGCGGACATGGAGACGCGGGTGAGCAAGTTCCTGGACGGCGGGGAGAAGGGGGTCATCCTCTTGGATGGGCTGGAGTACCTGTTTGTCCAGTACAGTTTCACGGAGGTCATGAAGCTCCTCCAGGGGCTGCGGGACGCCATGCCCTCGAGCGGTGCGAAGCTCATCATCCCCATCGACCTGCTGGCGCTGGTGCGGCGGCAGCGGGCCCTCCTCACGCGGGAGTTCCGCCAGCTCTGACCCGGATCCTCAGGACCCCTGCCCCTTACGAAGGGCCACGTTGCGGTCCTTCTCCTGCTTGATCCGGCGCTCGAGTTGCGCCATCACCTTGTGCATGGCCTGGCCGGCATCCCAGTCGTAGTCGTGGGCGATGAGGAGGCCGTGCTCCGTCCCGAGGCGGGCACGGATGGAGTACTTGGAGCGGTCCCCCTTGTTCCGGTGGGTGACCACATGGACGTTGAAGACCGTGGGTCGGGTGATGTCCCGGATCTTCCGCAGTCCCCGGCCGATGATGGCGTAGAGGGTCTCGTACGTCCACCAGTCATCCTCATCCAGGCCCGAGATCTGGACGAGGATCTCCTCTCGCCGACGGACTGCCACGACCTGCTCCAGGAGGTCGACCTGGGTGACGATGCCCACCGGCGACCCGTCCTCCACCACGACGACGGTGGAGATGTTGTGTTCCTGCATGAGGGCCGCCGCCTCGGCCCCGGTCCCATCAGGGCCGATGGTGATGGCTGGCGCGTTCATGACACTCCGCACCTCCACCGCGAGGGAGATCTTCCGGCCGGCCCGCTCGCCCTGGGTGGCCCGACGGGGCCGGCCCTTGGTCAGGGCCTCGACCATGTCCTTGAGCCCCACGACGCCCGTCAACCGGCCCTGGGCGTCGACCACGGGCACGGACCGTTCGTCCAATGACCGCATCAGGTCGCGTGCCTTATCGAGGGACTCCCCCTCCTTCACCGTCTGCGGGTCCGGGGTCATGATGTCCCCGATGGGGAGCTCGGCAAACTCCTCGGCGCCGGCCAGAGCCCCCACGACGTCGCTACGCGAGATGAGGCCGACGAGGGTGTCGTCCTCCACGACCGGGAGGCCCCGGTAGCCGGAGGCGATGAGGAACTCGGCAATCTGGGTCAAGGGGTCCTCGGCCTCCACGCGCGGCGGCCTGACGAGCACGCTGTCCACCCGGGTCGTGAGGGGCAGGTTCCTCCGCTGAAGAATGGTTGCGTAGGAGATCATCCCCACAAACTCGCCGTCCCGGGTGACGGGCATCTCGTGGAAGTCGTGGCGGCGCATGACCGCCAAGGCATCGGAGAGGGTCTCCCCCGGCTCCGTCGTGCGAGGGTCCGTGGACATCACATCCCGGACGCGGAAGTCGTGGATGCTTCGCCGTTCCATCCCGAGCCCTCTGCGACGGGCGGGGAGCCGAGTCGATCGGAGTCGACATCATCATATGGTCCCCTCCCATCAAGTTTGTGATGGAAACGCGAGCCCACGTCCTCTTTTTCGGGCAGGTCCAGGGCGTGTATTTCCGGGACAACACCCGTCGCAAGGCCGAGGAATTGGGTGTGCTCGGATGGGTCCGAAACCTGCGCGACGGTTCCGTCGAGGCGGTGATGGAGGGGCCCCGAGAGCGGATTGAGACTCTCATCGATTGGTGTCGCACGCGCCAACCCTATGCTCGCGTGTCGGAGGCCAAGGTCTCCTGGGAGCCGTCCGAGGGGGCCTTTTCCGATTTCTCTGTCCGCCGCTAAGGACGCTCGCCGTAGAGGGCCACGATGTTGTCCTCGTGGATCCGTCGCACGTCGTCCCGGGTAATGTGTTCCTCCCGAAGGAGGGCGGCCGTGCGCTTCGGAATCGTCGTCGGGCCCAGGACCGCCCCGGGGCGTCGGGGATCGTCGAGGTAATCCGTCTCCATGAGGAACCGCGTGCCCTTCGAAGCCGCCTCGCGCACGCGTCCTCCCCTCGCAATGACCGAGGGGAAGATGCCCAGGTTCTCCGCCAGGAGGACGGACGCGTCTGCATAGTGTTTCACCACCCGTCCCCGGGCGAGGTCTACTCGATCCGCCGCGGCGGCGAGGTCTTCGAACAACCGTTCGGAGGGTGCTTCCGTGTGTAGGATGACGGGACATCCGGCATCGCGGGCAAGCTCGATCCCGTACGCCATGAGCTCGTTGGAACGCGACCAGAAGTCCTCCTCCACGGGCCAATGCGGCCGGCCGATCTCCCCGATCGCGTTCGCCTCGCCTTCCAGGACATGGGCGTGGGCGATTTCGAGGGCCGTTCGCATGACGTCTGTCCCCTGCTCGAGGCCGAACCGATCGCTGAGGGGCACGAGCTCGGCGGGATGGGGTCCCAAGGCCACCAACACCTCCACCACCCCGAGGGCGCGTACCCGCTCGGCCATGCGCAGGGTTCGTCCGTAAGAGGCCTCGAAGTCCTGGGGGGCACGGGCCGGCAGGTCCTCGTACGGTACATGCACGAGAAGGATGCAGGTCCCACCGGCGCGGGCAAACTCCTGAACGGCCTCCACCCCTCGACCTGACGGCCGAAGGTGAACGTGATGATCCGTGACGGGAAGACCCTTCAACTCCCTCTTGAGCGTCGTCAAGGGCCCTCCGGGAGGGCGCCGCTTCAGCGGAGTAGGCCCGCCGCCTGAAGTTCCTCGGTGATCCGTTCCACTGCCCGCTCCACGTCGGACGGCTTACGCGCTCCCGTGCACACGAGCTTCCCGCTCCCGAAGAGGAGAACGACCACCTTCGGTTCGTCCAACCGGTATACGAGACCCGGAAACTGCTCCGGCTCGTACTCCACGCGTTCCAGGCCCAGGCTGATGGCGATGGCGTTGAGGTTGATCTCCTGCTCCAGGTCGGAAGAGGCGACGATATTCTGAACCTCAATGTCGGGGTCGGTGTTGATCTCAAGGCCCGAATCCTTGATCTGCCCCGCGACCGTCCGAATGGCCGTGCCAACGTCCTCCAAGCTCTTGGCGCCCGTGCAGACCACCTTGCCGCTGCGAAAGAGGAGAGTCGCCGTCTTGGGATCCTTCAAGCGATAGATCAGGCCCGGAAACTGCTCCGGCTCATACTCGGCCCCGCCCAAGGCGAGGGCGATGGCCTGCAGGTCCAGTTCTCCACCCAGCGAGGTGGACGCCACGACGTTCTCAATCTTGATTTTTGCCAATTGATTTCCTCCTAAACGTAAGCAGCCCTCCTTCCCCCCTTTATGTACTATTTAAAGGGCCCTTATAAAGCTTAGTCCCTCGGGCCCCTTCCGAGGGAAGGGAGAAGTACTGTCATCCCGTCGAGTGTCGGGGGAATGCGGTGGCCGAAATCGACTACGCGCGTCGTTGGAAGCGGTGTAGGGCTTTCATGGAGGAACAGGCCATCGACCTCCTAGCTTTGACCCCCGGTCCGAACATGACCTACATGACCGGGTTCCTCGAGACACCCGGCGAACGTCTCTTGACCGCCCTCTTCCTCCGGGACGGGGACCCGCGGATGGTCGTGCCAGCCCTCTACGAGGAGCAGGTGGGCCGGGAAGGGTGGATCGAAGACGTTCGCGCCTGGAAGGACGGCGACGATCAGGCCGCGTTCTTGAAGGAGGCGTTGGCCGATGCGACGGGCGTGGAAAGCGTGGCCCTGGACCCGCGCATGTGGGCTCGCTTTGTCCTCATGTTCCGAGGCGCGCTACCTGGTACCGTCTTCCGGGATGCGGAGACGCTCATGCAGGAGTTGCGGATCGTGAAGGGGCCCGAAGAGGCGGCGATTCTGCGGCGTGCCCACGAGGCCACGGACCGGGCCATGGAAATGGTGGTGAACTCGCTGAAGGCGGGCCAGCGGGAACGCGAGGTGGCCAACGCCATCCGCAATGCCCTCATGGCCGCCGGGGCCGATGCGGCCTCCTTCCGACCCATCGCCGCCTCCGGCCCCAACGGCGCGCAACCCCATTACCGGTTCGGGGATCGGAAGCTACGGCGGGGCGACCCGGTGGTCCTGGATTTCGGGGGGATGTTCGCCGGGTACTACACTGACGTGACCCGCACGGTCTTCCTCGAGAGGGCGGACGATGAACAGCGAAGCGTCTATGAACTCGTAAGGGAGGCGAACGAGAGGGCGGTGGACGCCGCCCGAGCGGGGACCCCGGCCGAGATGGTGGACCGAGCGGCGCGAGAGGTGATCGTCGCAGGAGGCCACGGTGACGCCTTCATCCATCGCACGGGCCACGGTATCGGGCTGGAGGTCCACGAGGAGCCGTACATCGTGGAGGGCAACGGCCGGCCCCTCGAAGAGGGGATGGCCTTCAGTGTCGAGCCCGGCATCTACTTGCCTGGGCGGTTCGGGGTGCGCATCGAGAACATCGTCCTGATGGAGAACGGCCGGGCGCAGCGCCTCGACCGGTTCCCACGGGACCTTCTGGTCATCCGGCCTTAGGCGTCCCTTCCGCCGCTCTGACAAGCCGGGCAAGGAGCTCATTTCGAGGAGCCGGCCTCCCGGCCTCTTGGCCAAGGCGGGCAATGGCGCCGTTGATGGCTTCGATCTCCGTCCGCCGGCCCCGCTCGAGGTCTTGGAGCATGCTGGACCGATTCGCCGCCGTTCCTTGGACGACGGCGGCGACCCGCTCGAAGACAGCATCCTCCGCGAGGTCCACGTCGTAGCGCGCAGCGACCTCCACTCCTTCTTGGATGACATTCCTGACGACCTGCTCGGTCGCTTCCGTCTGGAGCACGTAGCCGTTCGGGACCCGGAGGAGGGCCGTGAGGGGGTTGATACAGGCATTCACGATAGCTTTCAGCCAAAGCTCCGACCGGATGTCATCCACACGGTGACTCGGCAGCCCGCTCTCGGCGAACGCCGCCACGACGTCATCAGCGTCTTCGGGGCCGATCCCTTCGAAGGGTCCGATGTAGGTCTCCCCCTCCCCGGCATGGTGCACCTCTCCCGGTCGCACCCAGGTGATGCCCTGGTTGGTTACGCCCCCCAAGACCCGGGCCCCCGCCGCTGCCAGGGTCTCCTCGTTGCCGAGGCCGTTCTGGAGGGATAGGAACAGCGCCTGTCCCGTCAGGGGTGCGAGGGTACGGGCGGCATGCTCCGTGTCGTAGGCCTTGACAGCGACGATGACCACGTCTGGGTCCGCGTCGGGGGGGATGCCCTCCTCGGCCGTTGGACGTGCGATCAGCTGGGTTTTCCCTGTGATCTGCAGCCCTCGCTCGCGAATCGCCTCCACGTGGGCTCTCCGCCCTACAAGGACGGTTTCGTGTTGCTGAGAGAGAAGTCCCCCTACCAGGCTTCCCATTGCCCCGGCTCCAAACACCAGGAAGCGCACGGCGTTCCATCCCCCCGGGTGATAAAAAGGCTCAACCCTCGTGGCTCAAACGCTGACGGCGGGCGGCCCTGTCAGCCAGGCGGAGAGGTTCCGGGATCCGCGTCCGACAGAGCCGTCGAATGAGGCGTAGGGCCGTGTCGGCACTCACCCGGTGCCCCGGCGAGACGTAGATGGGTTTCCCCGAAGGCGGCCGGAAGGCGTGGCCCGCCAACGCCCCACCCATCCGTACCGGGGCGCTCTCACCGGGCGCCAGGTGGACCCGATCCGGTCGACCCGTCAACAGACTCTTCGCGACGCCGATGGTGGGGCGATCGAACTTGAGGCCCACGTAGCACGCCACGCCCAAGTGGTGAGGATGCAGCGCCCCGTTCCCGTCCACCAGGAGCAATGAGGGTGCCATCTCGAGCAGGGAAAAGCAACGTGCCACAGCGTCGAATTCGCGATATGCGAGGTACGTTGAGATGTAAGGAAACTCCACCGGTACCGTCAGCCGGATCTCTTGCTGGACCTCGAGGCTCTCCCAATCCAAGAGGACCGCGGCGGCATAGGCCCTGTCGTCGCCGTACGAGACGTCGAACCCCGCCACACTGAGCAGCTCATCGAATCGGTCTTCAAAGACCACCTGGGAAGCGAGAGATCGCTGCTCTTCGCGGAGGGCCTCGAGGGGCCTGCTGGAGCGAAAGCCTTGGAAGCAGATTTTTCGGAAGTTTCTTATCCTTCCGCCCTGGAGCCGAACGCCCTCCTTCTCGAGGGGCGGGGCTGCCCGTTGGAAGGCCAGCGAGCCGTCCCTTCGGACCACGCGGTACCATCCTGGCGGACGATTCCGGCGCAGGACCCGGAAGACCGGGACGGCGGCCCGAGCGTCTCCGAGCGCTTGCGCCAATGCTCCGAACGTGGTAACCTGGCCGACCGGGACCTGAGCCAGGAGCAAATCGAGTTCGTGGCCAAACCGCATGCCGGCACCCGTTCCGTGGGTCGCCTGTCATCGTCCCGTACCCATTAATATCCCTCGTCGATTGGCGAGCCAGTGTCCCTTCTCGTCACTGACGGTACCCTTCTTACGCAGGACGACGAGCGACGGGTGGTCAAGGGCAACCTCCTCACCGAGAAGGATCGAATTCGAGCGGTCGGGGGGGCCGAGGGTTCGGCCGATCGGACCCTAGACGCTACCGGCTGCCTCGTCATCCCCGGACTGGTCAACGGGTACACCCGCGCCGCCCACGTGCTCCTGGGGCCACCCCAGGACCAGCCTTGGGGCGACATGGCGGAAGCCATGGCCAGCCTCCAGTCCAACCTAACCAAGCGGGACCTAGAAGTGGCCGCCGCCCTCGCTGTGACGGAGATGCTAGCCAGCGGGACCACCTGCTTCCTCGACCTCTTCGTGTGGGAGGAGGAGGTCGGACGGGCCGTTTCCCAGGCAGGGATTCGCGCGCATCTCGCCTGGGCCGTCACGGCAGACGAGGACCTCCCCCTCGCGCGCCGTTTCCTTCACAAGATGCAGGGTCGCGACCGCATCCAGGCTCTCGTGGGGGCGACGGAACTCTCCCAGCCTCAGCAGATCAAGGCCCTGGCCGTCCTGGCGCGGGAGGAGGGTACTCGCTGGTGTCTCCCTTTGTCGGAGCGTCGATCCGACGTGTACGGCTTCCAACGGGCGACGGGGAGGCGACCCGTGGAATGGCTGGAGAGGGAGGGGTTCCTCTCGCCAGAGTTCCTCGCGTTCCACGGCGTTTGGCTCACCCTGAATGAAATCCGCGCCCTTGCGCGGAACCAGGTCCCCGTCATCCATTGCCCCGGATCCAACCAGATGACGGGTGCCGGGGGCCCGATGCCGCTCCCGGAGATGCTTCGTGAGGGGGTCGTGGTCGGATTGGGCACCGACTCCCCTTTCCTTAGCGGGAGCCTCAGCCTTCGAGCGGCCATGGGCACGTGTGGCCACATCCACCGGGGAACCCGAGGGGACCCTACGGTTCTTCCCGCGCAGACGTTGTTGGATCTGGGAACCCGCGGTGGAGCGCAGGCCTTCGGCCTTAGGACCGGGCACCTCCAGAGGGGCGCGCCGGCGGATTTCGTCGTGCTGGAGACCGGGATGACGTCCTCGGACCCCGTCGAGGAAAGCTTATCCCTCCTGGCGTATGGAGGTCGGGCCCTCCGGGTCCGGGATGTTGTCGTGGCGGGAAAGCTGGTCGTGGAGGGAGGAAGGGTGATGGCGTTTGACTTGGCTGACCTCCAGGCGCGCGTGGGAGAGGTGAGGAGGGAGCTCGGGCTTGCGCATTCTAGGGATTGACGAGGCGGGTCGGGGCCCGGTACTGGGCCCCCTTGTCGTGGCGGGGGTCGTTGCCGAAGACCAGGAGGTGTTGCGGGATCTCGGTGTCCGAGACTCCAAGAAGCTAACGGCGCCTCAGCGCGTGGCCCTGGTGTCAGAAATCGAGAAGGTGGCGGTGGCTCGGGTCCATCGTATTGACGCTGCCGAGCTGGACGCCTCGATGAAGGAGGAGTCCCTGAACCGCGTGGAGGCACGGTCCTTCGCCGAGCTGATCCGGGAGCTGGCGCCGGAAGAGGCCATCGTGGACTGCTGCGACACGGACGAGAGGCGCTTCGCGTCGCGGATCCTTCAGGACCTCGGATATGACGTGCCTTTGCGGGCGGAGCACAAGGCGGACGAGCACCATCCCATCGTCTCCGCCGCCTCCATCATCGCCAAGGTGGCCCGGGATGCCGAGGTGCGGAGTATCGGTCGCGAGCTGGGGATGCCCGTGGGCAGTGGGTACGCCCACGACCCCATGACCCGCGCCTTCCTCAAGCACTGGGTCGCCGTCCATGGAGAGATGCCACCGCACACACGGCTGGCCTGGAAG
This sequence comes from Thermoplasmata archaeon, assembly GCA_046759185.1. GTDB lineage: Archaea > Thermoplasmatota > Thermoplasmata > RBG-16-68-12 > JAJISG01 > JAJISK01. The sequence continues at coordinate 76,998 of JBHIBO010000002.1, forward strand.
ACGAGCCAGGACCTGCTGTCCAAGGCCCACGCTGGGAAGCTCACGGAGTGGGAGTAGGATGCGGGAGACCATCGAGGACCTTATCTCCACCTTTAACGCCCGTGCCCAGAAGGAGGCCCAGCTCCATGCGGAGATTGGAGGGATGGAGAGGACCATCCAGCTCGTCACGGACAAGGGCGCGTACCACATGACCCTCCGGGACGGCCAGATCGGAGGGTTAACCGAGGGGCCGCTGGAGGGGGCCGACGTGACGATTCGGTGTAGCGAAGCGACCTTCTACGGTCTCGTTGAGGGCCGTATGGCTCCCTTCAAGGCCCTGGCCCTGGGGAAGCTGAAGCTGAAGGCCTCTCTGGAGGACGCGCTTCGACTGCGGAAGTTCCTCACCGCCCGCCGGTAGACGATATCCTTAATATTGGCCGCGCGGTGGCCTCGCCGGTAGCGGGGTGGGGTAGCTAGGAAACCCCGGGTCTCCGCATCGACGGAGACCGGAGCCTAAAATCCCGTCGGGCTCATAACCCGGAGATCCCTGGTTCAAAGGGCCGGGGGCGGTAAGACCGTAATCCCCGGGCTGGATTTCCAGGCCCCGCTATCCCCCTCTTCCTCGGTCGAAGTCCAATCACAAAATGATTAAGTACGCCCCCCTTCGTCCGAGAGCCACGACCTCCAATAGCAGCCTCTCCGTCTCCAGTCTGTCGAAGACATTCAACGGCCTGCGGGCCGTGGATTCTCTCTCGTTGGAGGTCGAGCACGGCGAGATCTATGGCTTCCTGGGTCCGAACGGGGCCGGGAAGACGACCACCATCAAGATGGTTCTCGGGCTCACGTACCCTGATGCGGGCGAGGTCCTCATCGACGGTCTCGACCTCTCCCAGCGGCCCCACGAAATCAAGCGCCGCATCGGGTTCCTGCCGGAACGTCTCGCCTTCTACGACAACCTCACGGCCCTGCAGACCCTCGAGTTCTATGCGAGCCTGAAGGGGCACACCAAGGATGGACTCTCAGAGCTCCTGGAATCCGTCGGCCTGCGGCAGTTCGCGGACAAGAAGGTCGGGACTTACTCCAAGGGGATGATCCAGCTCCTCGGGGTCGCGCAGGCCCTCATGGGAAGCCCTAGCCTTCTTCTCCTGGACGAGCCGACGACGGGCCTGGACCCGAACTGGACGCGTGTCGTGAAGGATCGCATCCTGCAAGCAAACCAGGAGGGTGCCACCGTGTTCTTCTCCTCCCACATCCTCACCGAGGTCCAGGAACTCGCCGGTCGTGTGGGCATCCTCAACAAGGGCAAGCTCCTGGCGGAGGACACGGTGAGCAACCTGGGGAGCCGCCTCGAGATCAAGCCGCGTCTCCACATCACCGTGACCGGCGAGCTCGAGGCCGCCGCCGGAGTCCTCCGAGATGTGGATGGCGTCGACGAGGCCAGGGCATCCGGCGGGGAGCTTCTCGTGACCCTAGACGCGAGGGCGAAGACCAAGGTCCTCAGCCGCTTGGAGGAGCGAGGAGTCACCGTCCAGGATTTCCGGACCGAGGAACCGTCCTTAGAGGAGGTCTTCCTGAAGTTCACGGAAGATGTCCGGAGGGAAATCCGGTGAGCTCCTCCGAATCCCCCCGGCGCCCCCTTGACCTTCGCGCCGTGTGGGCCCTTCTAAAGAAGGAATTCCTGGACAACGTGAGGAATCGGTGGATCATAGCCCTCTCTGCGATCTTCATCGTTCTGACCTTAGTGGTCTCCTATTTTGGGGCCGCCCAGGGGGGCGGAGGGACGGGCTTTCAGGGCCTCGTCGAGACGGTAATCGGCATGACGACCATCGCGACGGTTCTGATTCCGATCCTCGGGCTGATGGTCAGTTATGCCGCGGTCGTGGGGGAGAAGGAACGAGGCTCGATTCTCCTCCTCCTCTCCATGCCCATCACCCGCCTCGAGACCATCCTCGGCAAGTTTCTTGGCTTGGGCGCGGTCATGCTAACGGCAGTCCTTTCCGGCTTGGGAATCGGCGGAATCGTCATCATGGCCTTCACTGGCACGGAGGGATGGGAGAATTTCGTCGTGTTTCTCCTGGGCGCTGTCGTGTTCGCTCTAGCCTTCCTGAGCATCGGCCTCCTCCTGTCCTCCCTCACGAAACGGCGAGGTGTGGCCATGGGTCTCGCGGTCTTTCTGTGGTTCTTCTTCGCGTTCATGTTCGACCTGGTCCTTGCGGGGGTGTTGGTCGCCACCGGAGGAAGCCTTCTTCCCGTCCCCGGTGACCCGTTCGTCATCCCCGACTGGTTCTATGCTGCTTCCCTGGCCAACCCTCCGGACGCCTTTCAGTCCTTCGCGTTCCGGGCCTTCGATCTCTCAGGTGCCTTTGGCATTCCCCTCGAACTGCCGGACTTCGTGACGACTGGTACGACCAGCCTCTCGATGACGCTGTGGGCCGCCGTCCCCCTCGCCATAGCCATCTGGCGGTTCCGACGCCAGGATCTGTAGCGGGACCCTGCGAGGCACCTGCCCCCAGCGGGTTCACCGGCCTTATCATCGGAAAGAATCGGAAAGATACGTTTATCAGCCCCGTACGGAACGAATCGCTGGGTCCTGATGCAGCGCCTTTCCACCGGGATTGAAGGCCTAGACAAGATGCTCTACGGCGGCCTCGTCCCGGGCCGGTCCTACGTCCTCACCGGGCCGCCTGGCTCGGGGAAGAGCATCATGGGCATGCACTTCCTCTTGGAGGGCATCAAGAACGGAGAGAGCGTCATCCTGGTCTCGGTGGACGAGCCGCCCAACGAGATCAAGGCGAACATGGCCCATTTCGGCTGGGGCCTCGACCGCCTCCGCATTCTCGACGCCACCCCCGACATCCGGGCTCACTCCAAGTCGAAGTCCATCATTGACGTGGGGACCACCCTCGACGTCCGGGACATGGAGCAGGTCTCCGAGATGCGGAAGAGCCAGCAACGCATCATGGAGGTCTCCGTCCACTCCGTCCAGAAGATGCTCAGGCAGGAGTTCACAGAGCACTTCAAGCTCACGGGCAAGCGCTACACCCGCGTCGTCCTCGACTCCCTGACCAGCCTCAAGCTCTTCGGCATGCGGGGGGAGGACAGCAGCATTCTCATCCAGTCCTTCATGCGCTTCCTCTCCGAGCTGGAGGCGACCATCATCATCACCACGGACCTCCCCTCCCGGGAGACCTTGGAGACGGAGTTCTTCCTGGCCCGCGGAGAAATCCGGCTGCACAAGTGGTACGAGTCCGGCATGGTGCGGCGCGCGGTTTCCGTCGAGAAGCTGCGCGGGTCGGCCTTCGATGACAGCTACCGGCCGATGATCATCGGAGACCGGGGCCTCTACGTCCAAGGGGAGGGCGAAGTGGCTCTCCATGGGCAGCGTACGGACGGCGTCGTCGAGAGCTTCATCGAGGACATCCAGACGGAAGAGCTCTTTGAGGCCATGGAGGAGGTCCTGCGGCTCTGGGAGCGGTGCGAAGCGGAGAAGCTCAACATCAGCGACCTGCGGCCCCGCATCTACCGGGCCTTCATCCACTGGCAGATGGGACTGCGGAACGAGGCCCTCCAGCAGGCCATCCTGCTCCTGGATCAACTGCGAAAGCGGCGACAGCGGCCGTCCCCCCAGGTCGTCTCGAGGTAGACCATGGAAGAGGAACGTATCCGCACGGGAATCGAGGGACTGGACCAAATGCTAAACGGGGGTCTCATCCCGCACCGGCCCTACATCGTCTCAGGTCCGCCCGGCAGCGGAAAGTCCACGCTATGCTTTCAGTTCCTCCTTCAGGGGCTCCGGGAGGGACAGCACGGTCTCTTCGTGGCCTTGGAGGAACCCCCCAATGAGGTACGTCACAACGTCGAGTCCTTCGGCTGGAAGGCTGGGGATGTGGAGATCCTCGATGCCAACTCCGACATCCGGCGTTTCGAGCCGAACCCCACCCTCGAGATCTCCTCCGAAATCGCCCCCGTGGCGATGAAACACGTCCCGGCCAAGATCCGCAAGACCCCCGACGGGGCGTCACGGGAGATCACCGTCCACTCCCTCCAGCAGTCTCTGAAGAACCTCTTCGCGCGCAAGCGCTACGACCGGGTCGTCATCGACAGCGTCACGGCCCTGCGGCAGTTCTGCATGCGCAACTTCGAGGAGAACGTCTCCACCCAGTCCTTCATGCGGTTCCTCTCGGAGTCGGAGAAGACGGCCCTCCTGACGGTAGAGACGCCCAGCAACGGAACCTCTTCCAAGCTGGAGACCTTTCTGGCCCGAGGCGAGATTCGCCTTTACAAGTTCCGCCAGGACAACGGGATCAAGCGCTTCATCTCCATCGAGAAGTTCAAAGGCTCGAGCCACATGGAGTCCATCGTCCCCATGGTGCTCGACGGGAGCGGCGTCGCCGTCCACGCCCGGGCATCCTAGGGCCTCGACCGCCGACCCCGTCTAGCGAGCCCGTTTCCCATGGCGCTGCCCGAACTCGGTCCCCCACCGTCCCCATGGCGTAAGGTTCTCGCGCTCCTCCTCATCGCTGTCCTGTTCCTCGGCTCCGCCTTCTTCGTGCTGGCCAACCTCGAGGCCCTTCAGCGGTTCTTCCGAGGCATCCCGGACAACGCCTGGGCCCTTTCCGCTACCCAGGCCGATCAACTCCACGCTATGGGACTCACGGGGGCGGGGGTGATGGTGTGCATCGTCGATACCGGAATCGACCTGGGTCATCCCGATTTTGGTGGTGTCCAGCTGGCGGCGTGGCGGGACTTCGTAGCCGACGAACCCCTGCCCTACGACGACCACGGCCACGGAACCTTCATGGCCGGTCTCATAGTCGGCCGCGGCCTCGTCCGCGGTCTTGCCCCGGAGGTCGCCCTCGTGGTCGCGAAGGCCATTGATGCCGAGGGAACCGGTGTTGCCGCCCACATCGTCCAGGCTCTTCTCTTCTGCATGGACCCCTTCGGAAACGGGACGCAGGCGGACATCATCTCCCTTTCCCTGGGAGGGGGGAGCGCTCCACCGGGCCCTGTTTCGGACCAGGTCAACGTGGCCATCAGTCTGGGCATCCTTGTCGTGGCGTCGGTGGGCAACGACGGAGCGGCCGCGCCGGACGTCCAGAACCCCGCGTCCCAGGATCTGGTCATTGCGGTGGGGTCCGTGAATACGGGCCTGCGGATCTCCACCTTCAGCCAAGGCGGGGATAACGGCGGCCGATCGGACCCGAATCGGAAGCCCGAACTGGTGGCGCCGGGGGAGGGCCTCGCGACGACGGGCCTCGGGGGCCAGTACACCACCGTCTCCGGAACGTCCGTGGCGTCGGCCCTCGTGAGCGCCACCCTGGCGCTGGTGCTGGAAGGCGAACCCTCCCTCCAGAACCTCGTCTCCGCCTTGGGTGTCTCAACGGTCAAGCTGGCCCTCATGGAGACGGCCCGTTCCCTGCCTGACCAGGCAGTCCCTCACGACCGCTTGTACGGCTACGGTCTCATTCAGGGAGCGGACCTGCTCGCGGCGGTTCAAGTGGGGCCCTAGTCCCCCTGCGGCGTCCCCGATTGTCTTAAATAGACCTGCCAGTTTCCGGCCCCCCTACGGGATGGGATGCCATATGCGATCGATTGTGAACAGGGCCATCGCACGTCTCGAGCAGACATCACTCCTCGAGGAGGCACGTGATCCGCCGGTGGCCGAGGAGGATGCGGAGCTCCGTCAGCTCGTGGACTCGCTGAGTGTCAGCATCAAGATCATGGGCTGCGGAGGGGGAGGCTGCAACACGATCAGCCGACTCTCCGAGTCGGGGATCGTGGGGGCCCAGCTCAGCGCCCTCAACACGGATGCGAATCACCTGCTCCACATCCGTTCCCCGAAGAAGGTCCTTCTCGGGAAGAAGGTCACCCGGGGATTGGGAGCCGGCGCCATCCCGGAGGTGGGTGAACGGGCGGCCCGCGAGAGCATGGCCGAGATCCGCTCCCTGCTCCAGGGAGCCAACGTCGTGTTCATAACGGCAGGCCTGGGGGGAGGGACCGGCACCGGCGCGGCTCACATCCTGGCCCAGACGGCCAAGGACCTCGGGGCCCTGGTCATGGGCGTCGTCACGATGCCCTTCGCGGCGGAAGGGACCATGCGGCGAGAGAACGCCGAGGGAGGGCTGGAACGCCTTCGACGGCACTGTGACACGACCGCTGTCGTGGAGAACGATCGCCTCCTAGAGCTCGTTCCGCAGCTTCCCCTCGAGGCCGCCTTCAAGGTCGCCGACGAGATTCTCACGCAGAGCATCAAGGGCATGACGGAGATCGTGACCAAACCCGGTCTCGTCAACATCGACTACAGCGACCTCCTGACCATCATCGAGGAGGGGGGCGTCGCCATGATCGGCCTGGGCGAGGGCCGGGGCGAGGAAGACCGCGTGGACTTGGCGGTCGAGGAGGCACTGCAATCGCCCCTGTTGGGCGAGGTGGACGCGAGCCAGGTGGGGGGTGCCCTCATTCGGGTGGTGGGTGGACCCGACCTGACGGTCGAGGAGGCGGAACGCGCAGCGGAGCTTATCGGGGAGCGGACGAGCCCCATGGCCCGGATCATCTGGGGATGCTCCGTCGATCCGGACCTGACGAAGGAGGTCCGCGTCCTAGTCGTGCTCACGGGTGTCCAGGGGGAGAACCTCCTGGGGAAGGACACGAGCCACGTCCTGGAAGGGGAAGTGGACATGGTCACCTAGGGCCCCCGCCCCGCAAAGCTCATTCGCGACCCAGGTGATCGGGGCGGGGGGAACCCCACGGTCGTCAAGGATCGCATCGGTCGAAACCGGTACATCGCCTTCCGGGTCGAGGAGGGGGAGGGTCTGCAGACGGGGGAAGTCATTCGGGCGCTCTCAGAGGCCTTCCAGCACCTACCCGAGGAGGCGCAGCCGTGGCTCGTCCGCTTTCAGGGGGGCGCGGGTATCGTTCGGGTGTCCCACCGCCAGAAGGAGACGGCCTTGGGCATCCTCCGCGCCTTGCGGCGCATCGGCGGGCAGGCGGTGACGGTTCACACTCTCGGGACCTCCGGCACCGTCCGCGCGGCCATCCGGAAGTACCTGGAACCGTCGGCTCCCTGAAGACGGGGGACGATCGCCCGGAGGCCCACCGGCTCCATTCCGGTCCCGAAAACTGAGTGGCGAAGGTTTATTATTTCGACATCCTTAGTTCGCGAGAGGCTGATTTCATGCAACCAGGCCAGATGGCGTACGATCGCGCCATTACCGTTTTCTCGCCCGATGGGCGTCTCTTTCAGGTCGAGTATGCGCGCGTAGCCGTGACCCGGGGAGCCACCACGGCCGGTGTCAAGTTCAAGGACGGTGTGGTCCTCATGGCCGGGAAGGGTCTCAGCAGCCGCCTCATGGAGGTGGATTCCATCGAGAAGATTTTCGAGATCGATGGCCACATCGGCTGCGCGACGTCGGGCCTCGTGGCCGACGCGCGGGTGTTGGTGGACTACGCCCGCATTGCTGCCCAGGTCAACAAGGTCACCTACAAGGAGCCCATCTCCGTCGACATGCTGGTCAAACGGGTCTCCGATTACAAGCAGAATTACACCCAGTACGGCGGTGTTCGTCCCTTCGGAACCGCTCTCCTAATTGGGGGCGCCGACGACCAAGGGGTCCACCTCTACGAGACGGACCCGAGCGGGGCTATGGTGTCCTACAAGGCGGGGAGCATCGGCTCCGGGAGCAACACGGTCCGGGAGACGTTCGAGGAGAAGTACAGCGACGACATGGACCGGGACGCCGCGGTCGTCTTGGGACTCGAGGCGCTGCAGAAGGCTTCGGAGGAGAAGTTGCAAGCCGACGCCATCGAGGTGGGGATCGTGGAGGCCGGCAAGCGGTTTATCCGCCTCACCCCGGAGGAAGTGCAGACCTACCTGAGTCAGCTCGAGACCTAGGGGCGAGGCATGCCCTGGGACCTCCGGACCTCTCGCAAGGACGAGATTACCAAGGACATGGTGATCGCCCGGCTCGCCCGGGGTGGGGAGACCTTCGAGATTCTCGTGCGCCCCGAGGCCGTCGAGGCGATCCGGGCGGGGGAGGAGGTCAACCTCGTCGAGGGGCTGGCCAGCGACCTCATCTTCCGAGACGTGAAGAAGGGACTGCGGGCCTCCGAGGAGAAGATGGTGGAGCTCTTCGGCACGGCCGACTCCCTGACGGTGGCCGAGCTCATCGTGCGGGAGGGCGATATCGCCCTCACCACCGAGCAGCGGCGTGCCTTGCAGGAAGCCAAGCGAAAGCAGATCGTCGCCCACATCTCCGCCAACGCGGTCAACCCGAAGACGGGCACCCCCCACCCACCGCAGCGTATCGAGAACGCGATGGAGGAGGCCGGGATCCACGTGGACCCCTTTCGGCCGGTCGAGGAGCAAGTGGACCCGACCCTGGAGGCCCTCCGCCCGCTCCTCCCCCTCAGCGTGGAGAAGACGAAGTTCGCCATCAAGCTCCTTCCGGCGGACGCGGGGAAGGCCTACGGGGAGGTTCGCTCTTACGGGACGATTCTCCAGGAGGAGTGGCAGTCCGACGGCTCCTGGATCGGGGTGGTGGAGGTCGGCGCGGGTTTCCAGGGGGAATTTCTGGACCGCTTGAACGAGCGGACCCGCGGAAACGTCGAGACGAAAATTCTTAAGTGAGCCCAACCCTACGAGCGTCGCAAGGCAAGTGAGGTGGAATGAGTAGTCCTGAACGGGAAGTCGTCGTTCCAGGCGACGTTCTCGACGGCGAGGGCTTGAAGCCCGGCGTCGGTACTTTCAGTGAAGGTGGCCACATCTATGCCTCCCTCCTGGGCGTCCGGCGGGAGCGAGGCGGCTACGTCAACGTCACCCCCCTGGGGGGGCGTTACGTGCCGCGGACGGGAGATCTCGTCATCGGGAAGGTCGAGGATCTGGGACCCTCCCACTGGCTGGTGGACATCAACGGTCCGCACCCTTCCCCGCTCCGCGTGAACGAGGTGCCCTGGAAGGTGGACTTCGGCGATACGGCTCGCTACCTGGACGTGGAAGACAGCGTCCTGGTGAAGATCGTCAACCTTGATGAGACGAAGCGGGTAGAAATCACAATGAAGGATCGGTCCGCGCGGAAGCTGACGGGAGGACGAATCGTGGAGATCTCCCACGCTAAGGTCCCTCGGGTCATCGGCCGCAAGGGGAGCATGATCAGTTTGATCAAGAGCTTCACCAACACGCGGATGTTCGTGGGCCAGAACGGCCGAATCTGGATTGACGGGGAGATCGATGATGTCGTCCACGCCGTGACGGCCATCGAAATGATCGAGTCCGACGCGCACGTGCACGGGCTCACCGACGCCGTCCGGGACTTTCTCGAAGCCACCTATGGCAAGGCCGAATAATCCAAGGTGAGCACAATGGCGGAGACGCCCAAGTTAATCGATTCAAAAGGCAAGCGGCTGGACGGCCGCAAGGCAGGTGAAATGCGCCCGTTGAGTATCGAGGCGGGCGCCCTGAAACGCGCGGATGGAAGCGCCTATCTCGAGTGGGGGAACAACAAAGTCATGGCCGCGGTCTACGGGCCACGGGAGTGTCACCCCCGCCACTTGGCAGACCCTGCCCGGGCCCTAGTCCGGGTGACCTACAACATGGCGTCGTTCTCCGTGGGCGAGCGCAAGCGACCCGGCCCCGACCGGCGCTCCACGGAGATCTCCAAGGTGACCAGCGAGGCGTTCTCCTCCGTGGTCTTCCTGGAGCAGTTCCCGCGCTCGAGCATCGATGTGTTCGTAGAGATTCTGCAGGCAGACGCCGGGACCCGGGTCGCCGCACTCACGGCCGTCGCCGTGGCGCTAGCGGACGCCGGGATTCCGATGAAGAGCTTGTTGGCTGGGGTCGCCTTCGGGAAGATCGGCGGCACGGTCGTATTGGACCTCGGGAAGGAAGAGGACAACTACGGCGAAGCGGACGTTCCCCTCGCTATCATCCCCCGGACGGAGGAGATTGTCCTCCTGCAGATGGATGGCGACCTCACGGTCAAGGAGTTCCAGAAGGGGATGAAGATGGCGATCGCCGCGGCCAAGGAGATTTACGAGGTGCAGAAGGACGCCCTCAAGCGACGCTACGCCGTCTCCGTGGAGGAACTCGAGGCGAAGGAAGGGGCCGAAGAAGAGCTCGAAGAAGGGGCCGTTAAGGAGGAGGCGTAGATGGCCGAAGTCGTGCACGAGCTGACGCGGAGCCACATCCAGCGCCTGGCCGAAATGGGCAAACGGATCGACGGGCGGGGCCTCGAGGAGCACCGACCCCTGTCGGTGGAAAAGGGCTACATCGACTCGGCCGAGGGGAGTGCTCGGGTGCACCTGGGCGCGACTGACGTCCTTGTGGGCGTGAAGATGGAGCTGGGTTCACCCTACGACGACCGGCCCGAATCCGGGGTCCTGATTACCGTCGCAGAACTTCGCCCCGGCGCGAGCCCGACATTTGAGCTGGGTCCACCGAAGCCACCCGCCGTCGAGCTAGCCCGGGTGGTGGACCGGGGCATTCGGTCGACAGACACGGTGGACGTAACCAAGCTTGGGATCGAGCCCGGTGAGAAGGTTTGGCTCCTCTTCGTCGACATCCACATCCTGGACTACGAGGGAAATCTCTTCGACGCCGCAAACTACGCGGCCATGGCCGCCCTAATGAACACGACCATTCCGAGGATCGCAAAGTTGGGAGAAGAGAAGGACGCGCCCCTGGAAGTAGAGCATCAGCCCATCTCCGTCACCGCCGCCAAGATTGGAGACGCCATCTTCATCGATCCTTCTCTGGAGGAGGAGCGGATCGCCGATGCCCGCCTGACCGTCGTCACCGACGAGAAGGGCCACATCCGGGCGATGCAGAAAGGCTTAACCGGCCGCTTCACGGTGGATGAGGTCGAACAGGCGGTCTCCCTCTCCCAGAAGATCGGGAAGGAAGTCCGGAAGATGATCGCGGAGGCCTAGTCGGGGATGGCGCGGCGGACAAAGAAGGCAGGGCCCGCAGGCTCGCTCGGCCCACGCTACGGCGTGAAGGTCCGGCGACGCGTCCGGGAGGTTCTCCGGGAGAAGTCCCGGTGGCACGTCTGCCCCCGGTGCCGGCACCCCAACGTCAGGCGCGTCAGCAGCGGCATCTGGCGGTGCCGACGCTGCGACTACACGTTCGCTGGGGGGGCATACCGTCCCGTGGTTACCACGTCCATCTCTCGCCAGGTCTCCCGCAGGGCGGCCGGGGAGGAGGTCGAGGTGCCCGAAGGGCTGGAGGAGTGACAGTGTACAAGTGCGCGGTGTGCAAGCAACCCGTGCGCACCAACATCAACACCGTGGGCATCCAGTGCGAGCACTGCGGATCCAAGATCTTCTACAAGGAGCGGCCCAACGTCAAGAAGGTCCTGAAGGTGCGATGAGCGTGCGAAAGGCCTGGGTACGGGTGGAAACGGAGGCCGCCGAGACCGTAGCAGCTGCCCTGGAGCCCGAGGCGGCGCGTCCCGTGCCCCGGAGCCAGGTCGACCTCACCACCGTCCCAGGGGCCCTGTTGATGGAGGTGGAGGCCCGCGACACCAACGCCTTGCGAGCCGCCTTGAATTCCTACCTCCGCTGGACCTCGGGGGCCCTCCAGATGGTCGAGGAGGCAGGCGAGTGAGGGACATCCCCCCCCAGCTCCAGAACCAGATCAGCCAATTCCGCCAGCTCCAGCAGCAGCTCCAGGTGACCACGGCTCAGCGGGTGCAGATGGAGACCCGGCTCCGGGAGGTGGAGGTCACGCTCGAGGAGCTGGAAAAGGCCGAGGATGGCGCGCCCATCTACAAGAGCATCGGATCGCTCCTCATTCGTGCGAAGGGCAGGAAGGAGGTCCTCAAGGAGCTCCAGGACCAGAAGGAGACCCTCTCCATCCGCGTCAAGACACTGGAGAAGCAGGAGAAGACGCTGGCAGAGCGGTATGAACGGATGCAGCAGCAGATTTCCCAGGCCCTCGGTGGAACGGGGCTGGAAACCGGCCTGGGAGCGGGCTAGCCGACTAAATCGTTAAATCAACGTCTCCCCTAGGACACATCATGGCCCAGCAACCGCCCGTGAGGCCCGGGCAGGGCTCCAACCAGCTCCTTATGATGTTCATGTTCATCGCAATGCTCTTCATTCTGTTCATCCCCGAGGCCCGCTTTGGCCTCGGCTTCGTCATGGGCCTGATCCTGGAACCCGTCATCGGGTTTGGCGGCCAGTTCTTGGTGGTGACCATCTTCCTGGCCGGCGCCGTCCCCCTCACCCTCTCCACGTTCCTCCGTCACCGCATGACGAACTGGGTGGCCCAGGGCCAGATGGCCGCCACCAACAAAGCCTTGGGCAAGCTGATGCGTGAGGCCGTGGCCCAGCGCAATCAGGCCAAGATGAAGAAGCTCCAGGAGGTCCGGGCCGAGGTCATGCGGGAGTTCATGCCCGTACAGATGGCCCAGTTCCGGACGCTTCCCATCACGATGATCCTCTTCATCGCCGTCTTCGCCTGGCTCAGCTTCTTCATTGCCTCCACACCCTTCCCCACGGTGAGCGTTCCCTGGGAGGCGAACGCCTCCCTGGGCGGGGGCGTGGGCTTCTTTGCCACGTGGGTCCTCCTGTACATCCTCATCACGATGCCCCTGAGCCTGGTGCTGTCCCGTGTCTTGAAGTACTTCACCTTCAACCGGAAGCTGAGAGCGATAGGGGAGGCCTAGAGGAACCTCATGGCTCTCATCCTGGTCATCGGGGGACTCCCCGGCGCCGGGAAGACCACCGTGGCCCAGGAACTGGCCCGTCGCCGGGGTTGGGAGGTGGTCTCGGCGGGCGACCTCTTCCGACAGTGGGCCGAGGAGAAGGGCATGAGCCTCAGGGCTTTCGGCCGCTTGGCGGAGGAGGACCACGCGATCGACAGACGCCTGGACGAGGCCATCCTGAAGCGGGTCACCAATTTGGCCGCAAAGGACGTTCCCCTTATCGTAGAGGGACGGCTCCCCGCCCACCTCTTGCGGGCCGAGGGCGAGCAGATGTTTGCCGTCTGGTTAGAGGCGCCGCGCCGCGTCCGGGCAGAACGCGTCGCCCAACGAGACGGTCAGAGTGAGGATGTAGCCCGCCGTGAGATGAAGACCCGAGAGGGCTCCGAGGCTCGGCGGTACGCGACCATCTACAGCATCGATCTGGCCGACCTCGACGTTTTCGATCTCGTACTCGACTCCTCGGACCAGACCCCTGAAGAGCTGGTGGACACCATCCTGGCCGAGGCCGGTGTGTGACCGGCTCAATGACCCGGAGGGATGTCTCGCCCCCCTACGGGAAACCGCCCCAGGCCCGGACCGTGGAGGAACTGTTGCGTGCCGGGATGGTGGTCATCGACAAGCCTCAGGGTCCCACCTCTCACCAAGTCTCGGCGTGGGTCCGCGACCTTCTCGGCATCGAGAAGGCGGCCCACGGGGGCACCCTCGACCCCCGGGTCACCGGGGTGTTGCCCATCGCCCTCGGGCGCGCGGTTCGGGTCCTGGACGCTCTCCACGCGAGCGACAAGGAGTACATCGGCGTCCTGCGGCTGCACCAGGACGTGCCACCGGCGA
>JBHIBO010000003.1:0-88318 GCA_046759185.1 Thermoplasmata archaeon
AACCTTTTACTAGGCGCGGGCCTCGTATTCCTGCGCCTTGAGTTCGAGGCGGCGAGCCTTGTCCTCAAGCTTCTCGGCGTTGGCCCGGAGGGTCTGCGCCTTCGCGTTGAGCCTGGCGGCCTTGGCCTTGAGCTTGCTCGCCTTCTCCTGGTAGGTGGCCCGCTTCTGGGCCTCCTTGGCCTCCTGCACGGTCGTCTCGTGATCCACGCTCCCGTGTCCACCCTCCTGATGCACCGGAGGTGCGGGGGTTGGGGCGGTTGCGGGGACCGCAGGGGCGTCGTCGGAAGGAGTCTCCTCCCAGGGGCGCTCCTCATCCATCATGCGCGCCCCTCCTTTGGCAGGCTATTTAAAGGCTTTCGAGGCGCTATCGCGTCTGAGAATGGGGCCAATCGGCCCCCGGAGGGGTTATTACCGGAACCCCCCTAGTTGGGGGGGTGAAGGTCCTTGTTGCCCCCTTCCCGGGCAGCGCCGCACCCGGCAAAGGATCAGGAGAGGTCGTCGGCCACGTCCGGGAGGTCCTGAAGGGGCTTGGAGCGCAGGTCGGCCTTCTTCCGGAGGATCTGGGGGAGTTGGAGGGGACAGATTTCATCCTGGTCCTAGGGAGCGACCGGGACGTCCTCAAGGCGTTTCAGGAATACGGAAACCACGAGGTCCCCATCCTGGGCGTGAACGACGCGACGGGCTCCGCCTTCCTGACGGATCTCTCCCTCGACGCCCTGGAGGAGGGCCTTCGTCGCGTGGGGCGGGGCGAGTACCGCCTCGAGGCGTGCCAGCGCCTCGCCGTGACCGTTGATGGGGCCCCCCTGCCGGCGGCCCTGAATGAGGTGGCGATCTTCCCGGCCAAGACGGCCGTACTCATGGAGTACAAGCTCACTATCGATGGGGAGGAGGTCTACCGGGACTACAGCGACGGGGTCCTGGTCGCGACGCCCACGGGTTCCTCGGCCTACGCTCTCTCCGCGGGCGGGCCGTTGATCCTGCCGCAATCCCGCGTGTTCGTGGTGGTCTCCGTGAACTCCATGGACGTCTCTCGACGCCCACTTGTCGTCCCCGACCGGGCGGTCCTGGAATTCACGGACATCAGTGCCCGCTCCGACTGCGAGGTCGTCATCGATGGGCTACAGCGACAGCGTGTGGACGAGCGGGTAGAGATTCAGGGAGGGCACACGGGGCACCTCGTTCGGATGAACGGAGGTTCCACCGGCCGGCTGGAAGCCCTTCGGCGTGTTCGCTCAACGGAGGAGCTGATGAAGATGCCCCCGAGCGCCAAGCTGGTTCTGAAAGCCATCGAGTACGAGGGGCCCATGACGGCCCGGGACATCGCCGCAAAGACGCTCCTCCCGCCCCGAACCGTGCGGCACGCCGTGGCCATCCTTCTGGAGAATGGGCTGGTGGCTCGCTCTCCTCACCTTCGGGACCTCCGATCAGACATCTTCTACCTGGTCGCGGAAGAGGAGGGCAGCGAGGAGGCGAAGACGCCGTCCGTCCAATCGGGGCGTCGGACTGCAGGGGAGCGCGGCTAGGCCAGGCCCTTCACGGCCTCGTCCAACGTCTGGATCTCCGCGTCGTACCAGAACTTCTCGTAGCTCAGAGCCGCCTCGTGGCTCATTCCCATGATGCCGTCCGGGTCCTCAAAGGCAGCCGTCGCGTCGCTGATAAGGGCCGGCACATAGCCCCGGAAGAAGGCGTCGGCCGCCGTATGCTTGTCGCAGCAGTTGGTGTGGAGTCCGGTGATATAGAGCCAGTCCCCCGGCCGAAAGTCCAACTTCTTCAGCAGCGCCCCGGTGGCTGTGGGCCGACCGCCGTTGTCTGTGAAGGTGCTGTAGGTGCCCTTTTCGATCTCCCACAACAAGTGGGCCTCGTCGGCCCCGTCCACCTCCTCCAGCGTCCAATCTCTTTCGAAGGTGTGAACGGCCTCCGTCCGGAGGCCCGCGACGATGTCCGAGCCCTCCGATCCCTTCATGGAGTGGGGCCCCCACTTCTTGAGCTCAAAGTCGCCGGCCAGGTGGCGGTCGGTGCTGTAGATAACCGGCAGGTTCGCATCGAGGAAGGCGTCCTGTAGGGCCCGAATGCCAGGAACGAGGGCCAGTCCCGCGTCCAGAGCCAGGTCCGGGTTGTACCTCTTCACGAGGAAGTCGTTGGTCATGTCGATAACTAGGAGGGCGCGCTTGGGCGTGCTATCACCTCAGGTTTCGAGGCTCCGGGGCTTACTTATACAATGTGTTAGCGGCAGGAATGCAGGCGGGTGTCCCCTCGCGGCAAGATTCGTTCCGGTTCCCTCGCAAGCCGCAGAAAACGGTTAAGGGAGCCGTTGAATGGAGGCGCTGTGAAGGCTGTCGCCATCGACGGGCACGGGGGACCGGAGGTCCTGGTCTATCGGGACCTGCCCGACCCCGAGATTGCGGAGGATGAAGCCCTCGTTCGCCTCGAGGCCGCCGCGTTGAACCGGCTCGACATCTTCGTCAGGGAGGGTTGGCCCGGCCTCCGGCTGGAGTTCCCCCACATCCTCGGAGCGGATGGCGCCGGCGTGGTGGAGGCGAGGGGGAAGGGGGTCGACACCGCCGCCGTGGGGGAGCGCGTCGTGATCGACCCAGTCCTCACCTGCGGGACGTGTGAATACTGCCGCCGGGGCGAGGAGGTTTTGTGCGTGGAGTTCCAGATCCTGGGCGAGCACGTGAATGGCACGTACGCCGGTCTGGTGAAGGTGCCCGGGGAGAACCTCTTGCCCCTGCCGGATGGTGTCCCCTTGGAGCTGTCGGCTGCCGCCCCGACGACCTTCATGACGGCCTGGCGGCTTCTGATGACCCGGGCCGCCGTCCAACCCGGTGAAACGGTCCTTGTACTCGGGGCGGGGGGAGGTGTCGCTAGCGCGGCCATCCAGATCGCGAAGTACGCCGGGGCCCGGGTGATTGCCACCTCCAGCACGGAGGAGAAGTTGGATCGGGCCCGGCAGCTCGGGGCCGATGAGGTGATCAACTACAGGGAGGAACCCTTCGGGCGGGTCGTTTGGGAGCTCTCGGGGAAGCGGGGGGTGGATGTGGTGGTGGATTCTGTGGGTCAGGAGACGTGGAAGGAGAGCATCCGGGCCCTCGGAAAGAACGGTCGGCTCGTGACCCCCGGCGCGACGACTGGCCCGATTGCGGAGACCGACCTCCGTTACATCTTCTGGCGCCAGCTTCAGATCCTGGGATCCACGATGTCTGGACGGGCGGAGTTCCGGGCGGTGATGAAGCTGATCTGGGAGGGGAAGCTCGAGCCTGTCATCGACCGAACGTTCCCCCTCGCGGAGGCGCGGAAGGCCCAGGAAGTGCTGGAGGCGGGTCAACAGTTCGGAAAGATCCTGCTTCGGCCCTAGCCTACTCGATGTCTACCGGCTCACCCGCTTCCTGCGCGGCCTTCTTCAGGGCGATGTCTAAGACACCGTTGTTGTAGGTCGCCTGGACGGACTTCGGGTCCACCGTGGTCTCGAGATTAACTTCCTTGTGGTACTGCCGTTTCGGCGTGTCCACCCGGATGGTCAGTCGGTCCGGCGTGGTCCGCAAGTCGATGTCGCTTTTCTCGACGCCCGGCAACTCCACGGTGACGGAGATTGAATCCCCCCGGTCCATCACATCGGTCATGGGCTCCCTTCCGGTCTCCTCCTTCCACGGCCGGAGGACGTTGGTGTCGCCAAATTGGCGGAACTCGGGCTGCCCGTCGGGGCCGACCCGGAAGGAGTAGCCCCACACGAAGGGCTTGCCTTCGGCCACCTCGTCAAAGGAGCGGGACATGATGCGCTCCATGCGCTCCCGCATCTCGTCGAAGGCGTCCCCAAAGTAGTCCCAGAATTCGTCGTCGTCGAAAGGCCATGTTCGTCGCTTCTTTTCCTCTCCCATCTATGCCACCTCGATGCCTCTCCCAAAGTTACGCGAAATCTCCTCGTACTTCTCAAACTGACCCCGTCGCTTCGGCTCCACCTTGGCCAAGGCCGCCTCGAAGTGATCATTGGTAATGCGCAGGTCCTTGACGGCAGCGTCCTCCAGGGTGCCTCCGCTCAGGATGTACTCGCGGATGGCCAGCATGGAGGCCTCGTTGGCCATGGCCTCGATGTCCGCCCCTGTGAAGTCTTCGGTCCGCTTGGCTAGGTTCTTGAGCTCGACGTCATCGGCCAAGGGCTTCCCTTGCGTGTGGATCTTGAAGATGTCCTCCCGCGCCTCCAGCGTGGGTGCCGGCACGTGGATGAGCCGGTCGAACCGGCCGGGACGAAGCAGTGCGGGGTCGAGCATGTCGGGGCGGTTCGTCGCCGCGATGACCGTGACGTTGTGAAGTTCCTCCAGCCCGTCGAGCTCGACGAGCATCTGGGAGATGACGCGCTCCGTCACCCGGTTGTCCAAGGTGCCCCCGCGCGCGGGCGTAATGGCGTCGATCTCGTCGAAGAAGATGACCGCTGGAGCAGCCTGTTTCGCCTTCCGAAAGGTCTCGCGCACGGCCCGCTCGCTCTCGCCCACCCACTTGGAGAGGAACTCGGGACCCCGGACGCTGATGAAGTTGGCCTCGGCCTCGGCGGCCACGGCCTTGGCGAGGAGGGTCTTCCCCGTCCCTGGGGCCCCGTAGAGGAGTACCCCCTTGGGGGGCTCGGCCCCTGCCTGATTGAACACCGGTCCGTACCGGAGCGGCCATTCCACGGTCTCTTGGAGTTCCTGCTTTGCTTCCGCGAGCCCGCCGATGTCGTCCCAGGACACGTTGGGTGTCTCGATGAATACCTCCCTCAGGCTAGACGGCTCCATCTCCCGGAAGGCCTGCATGAAGTCCTCGGACGTCACGGTGAGACGGTTCAGAATCTCCAGGGGGATCTCCGGCGCCTCGAGGTCGATGTCCGGCAGGACCTTGCGCAGGGCCCGAATCGCAGACTCCTTGCTGAGGGACTCCAGGTCGGCCCCGACGTAGCCGTGGGTCAAGTCCGCCATCTGTTCCAGGTCCACGTCCTCGGCCAGGGGCATGCCTCGCGTGTGGATTTCGAGGATTTCCAATCGCCCCTCCCGATCTGGAATGCCGATCTCGATCTCTCGGTCGAAGCGTCCGGGCCGGCGCAGGGCCGGGTCGAGGGCATCGGGCCGGTTGGTCGCCCCGATGACGACGACCTTACCCCGCGTCCGCATGCCGTCCATGAGGGAGAGGAGCTGGGCCACCACGCGCCGTTCCACCTCCCCTACCACCTCATCCCGCTTCGGGGCGATGGAATCGATCTCGTCGATGAACACGATGCTCGGGGCGCTCTCCTCCGCCTGATCGAAGACCTCCCGGAGGTTCTCCTCGCTCTGGCCGTAGTACTTTGACATGATTTCCGGGCCCGAGATGGCGTAGAAGGAGGCATTGGTCTCGCTGGCCACCGCGCGTGCCAGTAGGGTCTTTCCCGTTCCCGGCGGCCCCCGAAGGAGGACCCCTTTCGGGGCTTCCACACCCAAACGCTCGAAAATCTCCGGGTGCCGGAGTGGGAGCTCAATCATCTCTCGGACCTTCTTGACCTCTTCATGGAGGCCCCCGATGTCCTCGTAGGTCACGCGGGGAACCTGGAGTTCCTCGGGAGCCGGCTTCTCGCTGATTGTGACCTGGGTACTTCGCTGAATGAGGACCGCGTCCGCGGCGGGGGAGATGGAGGTGGCCACGAGGTCGAGCTTCCGTCCCATGACGTTGATCTCCAGAAAGTCACCCCGTGTGAGAACCCGGCCTTCGAGGTACTGCGCGAGGTAGGTCTCGCCACCCGTGATGCGCAGGGGCTCGGTGGGCGCCAGGGTCACCTTGGTGGCCGGTTTGGCGGCCACCTTGCGAACCCCGACCTTCTCGTCGATGCCCACGCCGGCGTTGCGCCGCAGGTTCCCGTCGATGCGGATCACGCCGCGGTTTTCGTCCTCGGGATAGCCGGGCCAGCAGACGGCCGCGGTCCGCTTCTTTCCCTCGATGGAAATGATGTCGCCCGTGGCGAGTCCCAACGCTTTCATGACGGCTGGGTCCAGGCGGGCGATTCCCCGTCCTACGTCCTTGGTCTTGGCTTCGGTGACCCGGAGAACCTTCTCGGTCATGGATAGAACCCCTGGGGAGGAAACCTGATCATCATATCTATGTTAGCACTTCTATATAAGGGTACCTTGGCCGTATTCTCTCCCCACAAGTCCATGGAAGCGCCTCTATTCGAATCCATCGCTTTCAAATACGCCGCTCCGCTGAAAGCACCCGTGAGATCGGCCCTTCTCGACGCTTCCGGCCGACTGGCTGTCAAGGACGTCCCCGTACCCACGCTTCACGGCGGGGACCTTCTGGTGGAAATGAAAGTCTGCGGGATCTGTGGTTCCGACCTCGAGAAGATCCGGGGTGGTTACACCGCCGCCCCTCCGATCCTCGGTCATGAGGCCGTCGGGGTCGTCCGAGAGGCGGGAAAGGGCGTGAGGGACATCCAGGAGGGGGACCGGGTCTTCCCGCATCACCACGTGCCCTGCTATGGGTGTGGCTACTGCATGGCCGGCAGCGAGACGATGTGCCCGGATTACCGGAAGTGGCACCTCGAGCCCGGCGGCTTTTCCGAGGCCTTCCGAGTGCCCCCTTGGAACGTGGAGCATGGCGGGGTCCTCCCGCTCCCCCGTTCGCTCTCCTTTGAGGAGGGCGCCTTCGTCGAACCCCTGGCCTGCACCATCCGAGCCCTGGACCGCTTCCGGGTTCCGAAGGGTAGTACGATCCTCGTGTCCGGGGCCGGGCCCATGGGACTCCTCACGATCCAGCTCCTCCCCTCCTACGGAGCCGAGCGCATCCTCGTCAGCGAGGTCTCTGCCTACCGCCTCCGGCATGCTGAGCGCCTGGGAGCCTCCACAGTGAATCCCCGGGAGGAAGAACTGCGCGAGGCTGTCTTGGGGGAGACGGAGGGCCGGGGAGCCGATCTCGCCATCGTCGCCACGAGCAACCCCGAGGCCTTGCTGCAAGCCATCGAGAGCACGCGAGACGGGGGGACCGTAGGCCTCCTCGGTATCCCGGAGGCGGGCGCCACCCTTCCCGATGTCAGCCGTCTCCTCACGCAGGAGCTCTCCCTCATCAGCAGCAACGCGGCGACGGAGCGGGAGACCCAGCGGTCGCTGAGGATGCTCGCCGAAGGCACCATCGAGGTGGCTCCGTTGGTGACCCATCGCGTCGGCCTCGATGAGATTGCCAAGGGTTTCGCCCTCGCGGAGAGCGCGGAAGCCCTGAAGGTCGTCGTCACCCCTTGAGGCTCCGATAAAGCTATTAGCGCCATCGCTCTAGGCACGATTGGAGGGCCTCGTGCCCTTCCTGCCTGTCTCACAGGGGGTGTACCTCATGGATTGGGGGATGCAAAACCGCCTCGCGCGCATCATCAAACCGGGCTCTAACCGGACCGTCATGCTGGCGGCCGACCACGGATACTTCCTGGGACCGACGAGGAAGCTGGAGGATCCGGGAAAGACCCTGCGGCCGTTGATTCCCTATGCCGACGCCCTCATGGTCACCCGTGGGGTGGTCCGCAGCTCCCTCGATCCCTTGACGGACATCCCCATCGTCCTTCGGGTCTCAGGGGGGGTAAGCATTGTGGGCCCCTCCCTCTCGGATGAGGGGATTGCGAACTCGGTCGAGGACGCCCTCCGTATCAACGCCTCGGCCATGGCCCTCTCCATTTTCGTGGGGACCGAGCACGAGCGGCAGACGCTCCTGAACCTGGCCCAGCTCGTGGATCAGGGAGCCGAGCACGGGATTCCCGTTCTCGCGGTGACGGCCGTGGGGAAGGAGTTGGAGAAACGGGATGCCCGCTATCTCGGCCTCGCGTGCCGGATGGCCGCCGAAATCGGTGCCAACTTCGTGAAGACCTACTACACCGAGGACTTCTCCAAGGTCGTTGAGAGCTGCCCCGTGCCCATTGTCATGGCGGGTGGTCCCAAACTGGAGACCGACATGGACGCCTTCGAGCTGGTCCACGCCGCGATCTCCGAAGGGGCCTCGGGAGTGGACATGGGCCGCAACATCTGGCAATCAGAGTTCCCGGTGGCGAAGATTCGCGCCGTCCGTGCCATCGTCCATGAGGGGGCGACGCCGAAGGAGGCAAACGAGGTCTTCGAGGAGACGAAAGCCGGGATGAAGAGCTAGCCATATCGGCTGACTGAATACTCCGGGTCACACAGGTCGGGCCCTCCGCTGCTCTAGGCCCAAGGGGCAATCGGGTGTCCCGTCAGGGCGAGCGCATCCGCGAGAGTTCTGCGTCTCCCCTGGACCTTCAAGAGGAATTCCGTGCCATCTCCCCTCACCGTTACGTCGTGGAACCACCGCCGCAGTCGCGCGTCGACGACGGATACGCGCATCTCTTCCGTGGGGTGCCGTACGGCGCGACGGGCCACGACTCGGGGCACAAGGACCCCGAGGGAAACACCCAGAGCGGTGACGCCCAGGATGATGAGCCCCGTCAGAACCGGGTCTTGGAGGGCGAAACCGAAGAGGATGGGAAAGACTGTGAATAGCAGAAGGAAGACGATCCAGCTGATCATGGAGCCGGTCCGTCGCAGATTTCCCATCACCCGCCCGGCCGTAACCAGCCGCAGGGATCCCATGCTCGCATGGAGAATCTGGAGGGGTTTTGGGTCCTCCTCGCCCTCCCGCTTTGCTGGGAAGAAGTACTCTCGAATCACCGACTCAGCATCCAGGCTGCGCTGGGTACAACTGGGTTTCTCGCTGTTTTTCGGGAGTTGGCTCGCACGGGACGCCGCGTGGTTCGGGTGTTGCTAATAGCCACCCTCTTCACCCGGGCCACCGGCGCCGGGCGGGCCGCCCTTGAACTCCGTGGCCGCGATGATGTCGTCGATCCGGAGGATCATGACCGCTGCATCGGTGGCGCTACTCAGGGCCTGCCTCGTCACGCGGAGGGGTTCCAGGACGTCCTGCCTCCGCATGTCGACGACCTTCCCCGTGTAGATGTTGATACCGTGGGTGTGCTTCCCGGCCTTGTGCGCGTTCCGGAGGTCAATGAGGGTGTCGATGGGGTCCAGCCCCGCGTTCTCCGCTAGCGTGCGCGGTGCGACCTCCAGAGCTGTCGCAAAGGCCTCGATTGCGATTTGCTCGCGCCCGCCTACGGAGGCGGCATAGTCGCGCAGGCCGAGGGACAGGTGGGTGTGGACGGACCCGCCGCCCGTTACCATCTTGCCGTCCTCCACGGCCGCCCTCACCACGTTGATGGCGTCGTCGAGGGATCGCTCAATCTCGTCCACCACATGCTCAGTGCCGCCTCGCAGCAGGATGGATATGGCCTTGGCATTCTTCGCACCCGTCACGAACGTCATCTCGTCGCCACCGATCCTCCGCTCCTCAACGAGAGCGGCGCTCCCGAGGTCGGCCTTTTCGATTTCCTCTACCTTGGTCACGAGATGGGCACCGGTGGCCTTGGCCAACTTCTCCATGTCGGACTTCTTGACGCGACGAACCGCATAGATTCCCTCCTTTGCCAGGAAATGCTGGGCCATGTCGTCGATGCCCTTCTGTCCGAACACGACTGTCGCCCCGACTTTCTTGACGGCGTCGACGAATCCCCGCAGGATGTTCTCCTCCTCCCCCAGAAAGGCCTGGAGCTGCTCTGGGTTGCTGATCTGGATGCGGGCGTCGAACTCGGTTTTCTTCACCTCGAGAGCCGCGTTGATGAGGGCCACCTTCGCCTCCTCCAAGCGGGTCGGCATTGCGGTGTGGACGCGCTCCTTGTCCACGATGATGCCGTCAACCACCTCGCTGTCGGTGACGGCGCCCCCCTGCTTCTTCACGATCTGGATGTTGTCCTCATCCACCTGCCACGTTCCGGCAATCTCTTCCGCCACCTTGAGGACGGCCTCGACGGCCAGCTCAGCCAGTTGCTCCCGATTCGCGCTGATGGCCTTGCTGATCATGGAAGTGGACGCGATCTTCCGGAGGGTCGTCTTGTCCTTCGGGCCGACCTTCTCGGCCAGTTCCTCCAGGAGCTCCTCAGCCTTCTCAGCGGCCATCCGGTATCCCTGCGCGATGACCGTGGGGTGGATCTTCTGCTCCACCATGTCCTCGGCCCGCTTGAGGATCTCGCCTGCCAGGATCACCGCCGTGGTGGTCCCGTCGCCGACCTCCTGATCCTGGGTCTTCGCGACCTCGACCAGCATCTTGGCCGCCGGGTGCTCCACGTCGATTTCCTTGAGAATCGTGACGCCATCGTTCGTGATGACCACGTCCCCCATGCCGTCCACCAGCATCTTGTCCATCCCTCGGGGACCGAGGGTCGAGCGGACGGCATCGGCGATGGCCTTGGCGGCCGCGATGTTGCTGGTCTGGGCACTGCGGCCGCGATCGCGGCGGGTGCCTTCCTTGAGAACTACTATTGGTGTTGTACCCATCATCGTACTTCCTCCCTCTCGGGGTCGGAAACGTACCCCGTCTTATGTAATAGACCTTCTATATAAGGATTTATCTCACCCGAACCATCGAACCGCACCTGGCAAGCTCCGACCACGCACGGACCCGCCGATGGGGGCCTTTGGAAGGTCCTCGGTGCAGCTCCTCAGACCGCGGTGGCTAGGATTGCACGAGCTGTATGAGATTACCACAGGTGTCGTCGAACACGGCAACGCTCACCGAGCCGGCCTGGGCCGGCTTCTGAAGGAACGTGACACCCAGCTCCTTCATTCGTTCGTACTCCTCCACAATGTCCTCTACCGCGAACGTGGTCGCGGGGATGCCTGCCTGAAAGCAGCCCTCTTGGTACGTCTTGGCAATCTGGGTGGTGTTGGGCTCGAGGAGCAACTCCACGTCGTCCGGCCCTTCCGGGGAGACCACTGTCAGCCACTTGAATTCCCCCACTGGCAATTCCTGCTTCTTGACAAATCCCAAGACCTCCGTGTAGAACTGAAGGGCCTTGTCTTGGTCGTCCACAAACACGCTGCTGAGGGTGATCTTCATGGGCATTCTCCTCGGGAGACTCTTGTTCTCGTGGAATCAATACTTACCGACCACGCCATCTTCGTCTCCGACCTCGTCAACGAGATCGGGTTCCCCGTTCTTACTCCCGTCACATCTCACGGCGGACCGTGATGGGGATGAGGCCCTTCTCAAACTCGAGTTCGGCGATGTCCACCGGGTCCACGAGCTCTTCGGGAATCGCCAGGATCACCGGAGCTCCCATGGCAATCTGGAGCGCCCTAGCCCCGATGATGCGTGCGCGCTCGAATCGGGTAAAACCCCGGATTCTGTCTCCCCCCTTCTCCCTCAGCACCTGGCCCCTCGCCGAACACGAGCCCCCTGGGGGTCGCGGGCGCTGCCTCGCGCTACAGCAGCGAAGCTAGTGGCATGTTGCCGCCCTAAGTGACGCCTCAATTCCCCACCGAGACCTACGCCTGGTTCCCTCGCCCGGCCCGGGATCGGTTCCTGCTCGTCCTTGCGGGACTCCGGTCTACATGGAGTTCGTATTAAAGCCTTTTCTCTACAGGCCCGATGCGTCCTTCGTTATCGTCCTCGATAATGCCGGCCGAAGGTATAAGGCGGCTTCCCGGGAGGCAAGCCACCATCCGTCCTGAGCGACGCGTGCGTTCCCCAGCCCTCAGAGGGAGAGGGGGCATAAGGAGGCGGCTGAACTAAGATGGAAGCGAGGCTGGAGGAATCGTCGGAGACCTTCCTGAAGGGGGCCTTTCCCTCGGGTTCCGTGAACCTTCTTCTCACCCCCTCCGGTCCCGAGCGGGAGGCGTTCCTCGTCCCTCTTTTGCTCCATGGTATGCAGTCGGAGGAGCCCCTTCTCGCCGTCCTATCCAACACGTCCCCCAAGAAGGTCCTGACGAAGCTGGCCCTAGCGGGCGGGAAGGCCAAGGCCGCTCTCAGAGCGGGGCAGTTTCGCCTCTTGGACTGGTACTCCCACAAGGAAGGTGGCGTGCAGAAAGTAACCGATGGAGGGGGGATCCTTCTCTGTCCCGGGAAACTGGAGACCTTCGAGAAGTCGCTGCACAAACTCCTGAAGGGTGGGAATGGCCGCGGATTGGCCGTCCTGGAGTTTCTGACGGACGCGACGTGGTTCGGGAAGGACAAGGCGCTGGAGCTGGCGGACTCGATTCGCGATAGGCCGCTCAATGCCTACGGGCGGGCCGTCCTCGTGCTCGACGCCGACCTGGTCGCTCCCGAGGTCGTTGAACGGCTGGAACGGTTGGCCGACGGCGTGGTCCGCCTTCATCGGGAACGGTCTGAGGTGGGCCCGACCTGGAAGGTCTCTGCGGTGACGACGGGACAGAAGGCCGAAGATCACTACCTCTCCATGAAGCCGCCCTTCGTGGGCTTCAGCATCACGGCGAACCCGGAAGCGGCCCTGGTTTCGCGTGCCCTCCCCACGCAGGAGACCGGGCCGGAGGCGGCTTCGTGCCCGAAGTGCGGTGCCTCGATGGAGGACGAGGCCTGCATCGCGTGCGGCTACGGAACGGACGAGAGGCGCCTGGGGCAGGTTCGCGAGGTCCTTGCGCGCTGTGAGGCGCGGCTGAGAAAGGACGTCCGTGACGTCGACGCCCTCTTCACGAAGTCCGTCGCTCAGGCACGCCTCCGTGCGTACGACGAGGCGATCGATACCCTCAACCAGCTGGCCCGACTCGATCCCCGCTACCCCGCTCTGTGGATGCTCAAGGCGAAGATCTACGAGCGTGTGGGCGACAATCTCAAAGCGAAACTCTGCAGGCAGCGAGCCTTGGAACTCGAGGAAACGGAGATGGGCTCCGCCCTCGCGGTCCGCATGGGGAAGCAAGGCTTCCAATGCCCCCTCTGCCAGCGATGGCTCTCTATGGAGGCGACGGCGTGCCCCTGTGGGGCCGAGTTTGACGAGGACGCTGCCACGTAAGGGGGGTGTCCCCCGACCTTAACGGTCCGATTCATCGGAAGCGTCGCTCTCTCCTCGCCCTGACCCGGTCGGGGGATTGTTGGATACCGGGGTTGACCCCATTCACCGAGGCGTGCGCCCCGTCGTGAGGGCACCGTACGATACCCGCCCCTGCATGCATCGCGGTTCACGAGTCCCCGCGACCTTCGCGAGGGGCCCCCTCGTATCGGCCCCTGGCCATAAACGCCTTTCGTTGGTCGGGCGGCAGAGCTTTAAACGCCGGGCTGGGTGGGCACGACGTGGCTCCTTCCGACGTCCTCCCGTGGGTTGCCCTTCGGTGGGGGCGATCCCGCGACCCGGCGGGAAGTCGGAAGGATCCCCGCAAGCGGGACGAGCTGTTCCGAGCCGCCTTGGAGGACTACGGCCGCCTCCTCATCTGGGACCTCGAGGGCAGGTGGGGAGGAGGCCCGCAGCTCGAGGTTTATCGCCGGTTCGAGGGAAAGGGCCTTTGGGTCGAGGGTGGGGCCCGTACCATCGGGACCCTCGTGGACATTCTGGTCGCCGGGGCCGAAGTCGCCGTCATCGACGGACGTCAGCTGGGAGGACCCGATGTGCTGGCCGAAGCGAGCAAGCTCACCGGTCAATTGGCCTTCTGCCTGGAGGAGGGTCCGGGACCGTCCCCGCGGCCCCCGGCCAAGCCCGAAACCGTGGCCGATCTCTTCAGGGGGGCGGAAGCCGCGGGCATCGACCGGGGTCTGTACCTCCACCACCCCGTCCTCCGGGAGATTCCCGCCTGGGTGAGCGAGGTTGAGGGCATGGAGATTTACGCGGGCCCGGTCACCGTATCCGCAGGACACCCCCAGATCGAAGGCCGCGTGGTCGCCAACCTCTACGAGCTGATCTAATGGAGAAGCTGAGGTGGACCATCGCCCTCCTCTTCCGTCGAAACGGACGGGACCGGATGACCGAGCGAGAGTTCGTCCTCTCGGCTTCCATGGACCTGCGGTGGTTTCCCCCCAAGGAGGCCCAGCGATTGCTCGACCTCGGCGTGCAGAAGGGCCTTCTCGCCATGGAGGACGGGGGCGTAGAGCCCACCTTCGACCATAAGGCGCTGGTGGTCCCTCGGGCCTTTGTCCCCTCGCCGGAAGTTCTCCAGGATGAGGCCGACCTATTTGATCGCATTCTCGACGAGATCGTACGGGCCACGTCGATGTCGAAGAGGGACCTGGCCGCCCGGATCAATGCCATCCAAGGGCGCCTAGGCGCCTACATCGAGGTCGCAGCGCTGCTTGCCGGACGAGAGGCGGGCGTCGATCTGTCCGCCTTCTATCCCGAGGTCGATGCGATGGTGCGGGAACGCCGCCCTTAGTCCTCTCGCCGGATGAGGTCGCCCAGCGTCAAGGGCCTGGACTCGG
Source organism: Thermoplasmata archaeon (assembly GCA_046759185.1). Classification (GTDB taxonomy): domain Archaea; phylum Thermoplasmatota; class Thermoplasmata; order RBG-16-68-12; family JAJISG01; genus JAJISK01. The sequence goes on from JBHIBO010000003.1 coordinate 14,239, forward strand.
TATGGCGGGGTCCTTCCCCCTCTTCGACGCGCTCCCGTAGCCGCACCTGGAGGGTGCGCTCCAGCTTGGACACCAGGGCGTCGGGAGGGCGCATGCGCCCCTTCTCGAGTTTCTCGAGGACGCTCAGCTTTTCGTTGATCTTCCGGGCCAACTCCTCCCGCTTCCACCCCATGGCCTCCCGGGCCCGGCGCAGCCGATCGGGGAAATCCGGGGCCAGATCGTATTCCGTCTCCCGCACCTGTTGTGCGGGTCCCCTCCGGGGGGCCCCGGGAAGCGCTGGACTGCGGGTTGTCGGGGGTCGGATTTCCTCCCCGAAGCGGGCACACCGGTCGCAGAGCATGAGACGGCTCCCTTCCACCGAGACGGTGCGTAGGCGATCGTGCTCGGTCCCGCACATCTCGCACAAGGGCATGCGGTCTCTCCTGCTATCCCTCCTCCATGGAGGGGGCCCGAGACCCTCGACGGTACCGGAGGTATTGGAAGGCGAGGATGGCGGGGGAGAGGAGGAGGAAGACCATCGCGGCCACGAGGCCGACGACGACCAGCGCCGTCATGACGTAGAGGGTGTAGGGCATCGCAAGGAAGGAGAAGGCGCCCAGCGCGAGGGCCCCCAGAACCCATGGATCGACGCGTTTTCTCACGAGGCTCATCGAGACCATGGCCCGTTCCACCTTTAACGTGTCGGCCCTCGTCTATCGTTTGTGATGACCGCGGGGGAACGCATAAATAGACCATCCAGGTAATTGGCGCGTTATGCTCCCCTCCCTCCCCCGGAGGTCCTTTTTTGGATGAGGACGACGCCCAGGTGTTCTACGAACGGCTCTCGGAACGCATTGCCCTCCTAGAGCAGAAGAACGACCGGCTCCTGCAGGACTCCAAGCTCATCGAGGGAGAGAAGCGATTCATTCAGAGCGAACTGGGCAAGCTCCGTCGGGAAGCGAAGCGGCTCAAGGCCGAGCTGGACCGGCTGAAGTCCCCGCCCCTCATCATCGGCGTCGTGCGCGACATCCTCGTAGACGGCCGTGTCGTGGTGAAGAGTTCCACGGGCCCCGACTTCATCGTCCAGGCGGCGGACTACGTGGACCCTGACAGCCTTGTCGTCGGGTCCCGAGTCGCCCTCAACAAGCAGACCCTGGCGGTCATGGGCGTCTTGCCGCCTTCCTACGATCCCATCGTCATCGGCGCCGAAGTCATCGAGAAGCCACCGTTCACCTACAAGGACATCGGCGGACTCAAGGAGGCCCTCCGGGAGGTCCGGGAAGCGGTGGAGGATCCCATGCTAAAACCGGAAATGTTCCGGGCCGTGGGTATCGAGCCCCCGAAGGGGGTCCTCCTCGTGGGACCCCCCGGGACGGGAAAGACCCTCATGGCCAAGGCCGTGGCCCACAAGACGAAGGCCAACTTCGTCCGCCTCGTGGGCTCCGAACTCGTCCAGAAGTACATCGGCGAGGGTGCCCGGTTGGTTCGTGAGTTGTTCGAGCTCGCCCAGGAACGAGCCCCCTCAATCGTCTTCATCGACGAATTGGATGCTATCGGGGCGAAACGGCTGGAGTTGGCGACAAGCGGGGATCGGGAGGTGCAGCGAACCTTGATGCAGCTCCTGGCCGCCATGGACGGATTCGAGCCCCTCTCCAACGTCAAGATCATCGGCGCCACGAACCGACCAGACATCCTGGATACGGCCCTCATGCGTCCAGGTCGGTTCGATCGTATCGTGCAATTCCCCATCCCGGACCGTGTCGCACGGGAGGAGATCTTCAAGATTCACACGCGCGGGATGAACATCCAAGGCGACCTATCCTTCGCGCGACTGGCTGCCCAGAGCGAGGGCGTCTCCGGAGCCGACATCAAGGCCATCTGCACCGAGGCGGGGATGTTCGCGATTCGGGAGGGCCGGGACCACGTCTTGCCCGAGGACTTCGTCCAGGCTCGCGAGAAGGTGGTCGAGGCGGCCTTGGAGACCGCCCCTGAGACCGGCACCATGTTCGCCTAGCCATCCTCGTCGTCACTCGGCTTTTCCAGGACGAAGGAGCCCACATAATCGCAGTCGCGGCAATGGTAGAGCTGGCCAGCGATCATCCCGGCCTCCCAATAGAGGTCTGAGGAACCGCATTCGGGACACACCAGAACCCGCCTGCGCACGAGGATCCCACGCCCCCTCGGGGGATATAATCATCGGCCGAACTGCGCGTGGCCCATCACCGCAACGTTTATTCTAAGCCTCCCAGGTAGGCAGAGTCGGATGCAGAGGCTGCCGAATTTGCCGCCATGGCTCAGTCCCTTGCGGGTCGTCATTGCCATCGTCATCGTGGCGGCCGTCATCCTCGGCTTCCTCGCGGCGACGCGCCCCCCCGCCCCGATCCCCCCGGATACGGTTCGATCCGGAGACGTGGTCGAGGTGAACTACATCGGCTTCTTCCAGAACGGCCTTGTGTTCGATACGAGCCTTCCTGATGTCGCGGCAAACAACGCCACGTGGCCCAAGGCGGTCTCGTTCCAGCCGCGCCTGAACTACGAGCCCCTCCGCTTCGGAGTCGGCGCCGTCCCGGCGACTGTGATCGAGGGGTTCGAACATGGAGTCCTCTTCCCCACCCCCATGCGGGTGGGAGAGACGCGAGAGGTCGTTGTCCCTCCGGAGATGGGGTACGGCCCCACAGACCCCTCAGAGGTCGAGGTCCGGCCGTTGCGCGAGGTCTTGACCCAGTTCGAAACCCTCCCCCGGACGGAGTTCATCACCCGGTTCGGACAAGATCCCGCCACCGGCCTCACCTTTATCCATCCGAACTGGGAGTGGGCAACCCGCGTCGTGGAGGCCTCAGGCGACTTCGTCACCATCATGCACTTGCCGGAAGTGGGTTTCATCCTACGGCCCTTCGGGGCGTGGGAGGCACGCGTCGTGGAGGTCGAGACGGCCGCCAACGGCGGGCTGGGACGGGTCGTCGTGCTGCACATCTTGGATGTCAACGACATCAACAGGGTGAAGGCTGAAGATGACCGAGGAACCTTCCGCGTTGTGGACGTCAATCCGGGGGCAGAGACGTTCACCGTGGACTACAACGAGGAGGTCGTCGGGCAGACCCTGGTTTTCCGCATGGAGCTCGTCCGCATCGATCGTCTGTGAGCTACGCGGTCATCTCCTCATAGAGGGCCACCAAGGCCCCCGTGGTGTTTTCCCACGAGAAGCGTTGGGCCGTCTCCCGAGCCCGTTCACGGACCCCATCCTCGCAGTCCAAGGCCGCGAGGACGCTCAGGTGGAAGCCGGGCACGTCCCCCACGGGGAAGAGGAAGCCGTTACGCCCGTCTTCGATGTATTCAGGGAAGGCGCGGTAGTCAACGGCCACCACGGGTTTGCCACAGGCCATGGCCTCCAGGGCCACCATGCCCTGGGTCTCGAACTGGGAGGCAATCGTCATGACGTCGGCGGCCGCGTAGTACGAAGGGAGCTCCTCGTCCGGCACGAAGCCGGTAAAGAGGACGTCCTCGGCGAGTCCGTGGTGTTGGACGAACCGGCGGCTCCGCTCCAGCTCCGGCCCGGTTCCGACAAAGAGCAGCTTACAGCCCGGTCGGCGCCGCAACAGGCCGGGGAATGCTTGGAGGAGGAAGGCGATGTCCTTCTCCGGAGCTACCCGTCCGACATGGAGGAGGAGGTCTGCGTCTCCGATGCCCAGTTCCTCCCGGACGCTCCCTCCGTCGATATCGGCCCGGAACCGTTCCAGGTCCACGCCGTTCGGAATGACCGCGGTGTGCTGCATCCGGGGGGCCAGCCGATGCAGTTCGTCCATGACGGCCTTGGTGGGGGCGACCACCGCCCCCGAGCGGTGCAAGAAGCCACGCAGGTAACGCGAGATGAGGCTGGTCAGAAGGCGGGAGCGCCGCGTGAACGGCGTGTAGTAGGGGATGGCGTCGATGACCATCGTGTGGAAGGTCAGGATCATCGGCCGGAGGAGTTCGCGAGATGCCCACATCCCCTTCAGGCCCATGAAGGCGAAGCCGTGGGTATGGACCACGTCGGGCCCGTAGGCAGCAAGGATGTTCAGCTCGCGCTTCGTCGGCATGAGGGGGACGCGCAGGCCGGGGTACGATCGGAGCTCCCGAGACCGCGTGAAGACGGTGTCGGAGGTGGGTAACCCGTTCTCGCTCCGCTCTCCCGGAGCGAAGACGACGACGTTGTGCCCCTGTTGCTCCATGGCCTTCTTGGTGTTCAGGATGGAGTTCACGACCCCATCCACCAGCGGAAGGTAAGTGTCGGTGAACACGGCGATTCTCACGGGCCCGTCACCTCGCGGACGCTTTCGACGACTTCGGACGGTGAGGATCCCAGGAATCGGACCATGGGGACCTTCCCGGGGCCGCCCAGGTCGTAGATCACCTCAGGGAACGACTCGGCCTGGCGGATGGCCTCCTGAGTCCCCCACTCCATGGTCGTCACCTTCGGGGGTTGATCCTCGCGGTCAAACGTACTGATGGTCATGCCCTTCCCCCGGGCACTTTCCACCAGGCCCTCGGAGTATCGCAGGTTCATTGCCGCCCTCTGGGAGGGATCGAAGGCCATGGCCGCCAAGATAATGTGGGCGACGTGCTGGGATGCCCCGAAGGCAGGGGGCCCAACCGCGGCCGCCCGGTTCCCGACACGCACGATGCGGCCGGTAATGGCACAGACATCGCCCGTCGCTTCGGCCACCGGGAGGGCGTATCCCAGGTTCACACCGACCTCCGGAATGAGTTCGGGGTCGAGAAACGTGAGAAGGTCCTCCGCCGCGTCGCGGACGGCTTTCCAGACCTCCCAGCGATCGTTCGTATAGGCCGCGTTGATGACGGGGAGCCCTTTCCCGACAGCGTAGGAGGTGGCGAAGCCAGCGGCAACCCGCTTTCGGGCGGTCTGGACACTCTCCGTAAGGCTCCGTCCCAAGGCTAGGTGCCCCGCGATCGTGGAAGCGTACACGCATCCGCTGCCGTGAAGCTCCCCCGGGTACCGGTGACCCGGGAAGGAGTGAAACTCCTCCCCATCAAACAGGATGTCCACGAGCTCACCCTCCAGGTGGCCCCCCTTTACCAAGACAGCTTGGGGTCCGAGGGCGTGGAGGGCCCGAGCGGCCTCCCGCATTCCCTTCACGTCCCCGATGGTCTTGCCTGTCAAGGCCTCGGCTTCGTGGAGGTTGGGGGTCAAGAGCGTGGCCTCGGGTAAGAGATGTTCCCGAAGGGCCTTCGTGAAACCCGAGGTGTGAAGGGGCGAGCCAGCTGTCGCCACCATGACCGGGTCCACGACCAGGGGGCGGTCCAGGTGTGCAAGCTCCTCGGCGACGGCCTGGACGATGTCCTTGGAGTATAGCATCCCCGTCTTGGCCGCGTCGATCTCGATGTCGTCCCGGATGGCCTGAATCTGCGCGCGGACCATCTCGACGGGCATCGGCTCGGTGGCTACCACGCCCATCGTGTTCTGGGCCGTCACGGCCGTAATGGCGGTGGCGCCGTGGACGCCGACAGCGGCAAGGGCTTTGAGATCCGCCTGGATGCCTGCCCCACCCCCCGAATCACTGCCAGCGACCACAAGCACGGTGCGCACGAGGCCAGCATGGGACCGGGCCGGTTAAAGTGCTTTTCGGCCTTATTGCCTCATCCCTTTATTACCGGATCCTCGATGGGAACGGCATGCGGGCTCGGAGCGGCCACATCGTCCTTGGCCCCAAGGTTCGCTACAAGGACTTAGAGCCCCTCTTCCGGGACCTGTTCGCCCTTTTCCTAGAGGAATCCGAACAGACGCGGGACGACCCGGAGTTCTTTGAGATCATCCTGGAGGAGAACCTGCGCGACCTCCGGAACGACCGGAAGCCCGAAGGATTCAACCGGGACGGCACCATGCGCCTCATCTTCCCCCTCAGCGAGCGGAAGGAGTTCTACCTGTATGGAAGCTCCCGCAGCGTCGAAGTGCCCCGGGTCACCCAGGCCCTGAGTCAGTACCTGCAGGAGAACAAGATCCGCCACGAGGTCGAGTGGGATGGGCTTTTGCGGGACGCGGGAAAGCATTGATCAACCGAGCGGGACGCGAAGGACCTCGTGGTAGAGGGCGCCCGTGGGGCGCAGCTCGCTCCGCTTGAGTCGAAGCGCCTCGACCCGCTGCGTCCCGAAGGCATCGTCACGGTGCGTCTCCAGCAGCTGGGTCAAACCCTCCAGGTCTCGCCGGCTCTTCACCCGACCGACCGTCAGGTGCGGTGTGAATCGACGTCGCTCCCGTTCGAATCCCAGCTCCTGCAGGGACCGCTCCAGTCGCTTGGCCATCCGAACCAGGGGCTCTCCGCCCTGCACGCCAATCCAGAGGACGCGCGGATTCCCGCGGCTGGGGAAGGCCCCGCTGCCGTGAAGGGCCAGGGTGAAGGGTTCCTCCTCCTTCACCGCCGCCGCCAGGGCCTCTTGGAGGAAAGGAACGAGCCCGTCGTCCGTCTCTCCGAGGAACTTGAGGGTGATGTGCAGGTTCTCCGCCGGGACCACCCGCACCCTCGCTCGCGTCGCGCGGAGGGCCTCCAGCAGCCGCACCGCCGGCCGTGAAGCCTCGATGTCCACCGCGATGAAGGCCCGCATCCCCTAGGCTCCGATGGTGGTCCCCACGAACTCGCCGCCCACGATGGCCCCCTCCAGCGCCTCGAAGTCGCGCCCGTAGACCACGAACAGGGGGATGCCTGCGCGGGTGACCACGCGCGTGGCGTACGGATCGAAGACCATGGAAGGCCCGGCCAGCCCCGTGGGTTCCCCGGCGATAGCCGCCAGCTCCTCGTAGCTCATCCGGTCGATGCGCGAGGCATCGGCATCCTTCGCCGGGTCGGCCGTGTAGACCCCATCAACGCTCGTGGCGTTCACGATGCGGTCGGCCTCCACCTTCTCCGCCAATTCCGCCGCGACACCGTCGGTGGTCAGGGAAACCCTAACGCCCCCCATGACGACCAGGGCGTGCGTTTCCGCCGCCTCCTCCGCCTCCTCATAGCTCCTAGCCACAGCGGGAGAGGCCTGGGGCCCGAGGGCCTGGATGAGGAGACGGGCGTTGAGGCGCGTGACGACGATGCCCATCTCGTCGAGGGAGCGCTCGTCGAGGCCCAAGGACCGCCCCGTCTCGATGTACGCACGTGCCGGGCGGCCGCCCCCCGTCACGAGGAAGAGCTGCCGCTCCCCGGCCAGCCGGTTCAGCAGGGACGCGAGGGTTTGCAGGTACGCCGCATCCCCCTCTCCCGGGACCAAAATGGATCCTCCCAGGGAGATCACCACTCGCTCTGGGGGCATGCCAATCCTCTTTAACGGGCACGGGGTTAGACGATAAAAGCGTATGGCGGTCCAAGAGAAGGGCAAGGAGCGGTACCTCTTCAAGCGCAAGCTTGAGGAGATAGAGGCAGCCGAAGGCAGAGGGACCGAGCTCGTCTCCCTCTATGTGCCCCCCAGCCGACAGGTCTCCGACGTCACGAGCTACCTCCGACAGGAGTTGAGCCAGTCCAGCAACATCAAGAGCAAGACCACACGGAAGAACGTGATGTCGGCCATCGAGTCCATCATGTCCCGCCTCCGGGCCTTCCGGAAGGTGCCCGAGACCGGTCTGGCCTTCTTTGTGGGACACAAGCAGGTAGGCGCCGACCAGACCCAGATGGTCTCTCATGTCGTGGAGCCCCCGGAGCCCGTGTCTACCTTCCTCTATCGATGCGACTCGCAGTTCTTCACGGAGCCCCTCGAGGAGATGCTCCGGGAGAAGGACCTCTTCGGCCTCGTCGTCATCGACCGCTCCGAGGCCACCCTCGGCCTGCTGCGAGGCAAGCGGATCGAGATCATCAAGAACGTGCAAAGCCTCGTGCCCAGTAAGCACAGCAAGGGCGGACAGTCCGCCCGGCGCTTCGAACGTCTCATCGAGCAGGCCGCTCACGAGTTCTTCGTGAAGGTCGGCGACCTCATGACGGGCGCCTACCTGGAGACCTCCGAGCTGAAGGGGATCTTGCTCGGAGGCCCGGGTGGCACGAAAGACGATTTCCTCAAGGGCGATTACATCCACCACGAGCTCAAGAAGGTCGTCCTGGAAACCTTCGATCTGGGATACGCCGATGAATCGGGTCTTCGGGAGATGGTGGAGAAGGCCAAGGATACCCTGGCAGACATCGACCTCATGCGGGAGAAGCGCCTCGTTCAGTCCTTCCTGGACCAGGTGCGCCGCCCGGATGGGGGTCTCGCGGTATACGGGGAGGAGGAGGTACGGAAGGCCCTCGGGCTGGGGGCCGTCGACGTGTTTATGATTTCCGAGGGGCTGCGACAGGTCCGGCTGGAGGTCCGCTGCCCCAACTGCGGGCACCGGGGTCACGAGACCACCAAGAGTGGCGAGCCGGGACCGTGCCCCGAGTGCGGCTCCGAAGTCGACGTGGAGGATCGGGCAGACGTCGTGGAAGAGCTCACCGCTCTCGCCCAGAGCGTCGGAACCCGCGTCGAGTTCATCTCGGTGGAGTCGGAGGAAGGAGCCCTCTTCGGCCGGACGTTTGGCGGTCTGGGAGGCCTCCTGCGCTTCCAGGTGTCGGGATGACGGAGGACCCCTGGCGGGACCTTACCGAGGCGATTGCCGGACTCGTCCGGGCCGGTGAGGAGGCCCTCGACTTCCCCAGCTTGAACGTGCCCCTCGAGCTGCCCGCCCCCCGGTTTGGCGACGTCGCCCTCCCCACGCACGGCTACGCCAAACCTGCCCGGGCGCCTCCCGCAGAGATTGCTGCCCGCCTGTCCGAGGCCATGCCGCAGACGGGTGTCTACGTGAGCGGGCACGAGCCCGTGGCGGGCTACGTGAACTTCCACATCGACCTGGGCGCCTTCGCCGAACACACCCTGGGGGCCGTCCTGGAACGCGCCGAGGACTACGGGCGGGCGTCCCCCAACGGGGTGCGCACCCTGGTGGAGCACACCAGCGTGAATCCCACAGGACCTATCCACGTGGGCCGCGCGCGCAACTCCATCATTGGGGACACCCTCGCCCGTCTCCTCGACCGCACGGGGTACACGGTCACCCGGGAGTTCCTCGTGAACGACTCCGGCCGCCAGGTCCTGACCCTCGTCTGGGGCCTCGACCACCTGAGCGCGGAGGATGTGGAACCACCGGCGCGGGAGGGGGAGGACTACAGGCTGGTGCGCTACTACCAGAAGGCAACCGAAGCCGCCAGGGATCCGGGGGTCACCGAGGAGGTCGACGGCATGGTACGTCGTCTCGAAGCGGGCGATGAGGAGCTCCGAGGCCGCGTCCGCGCCGTCACGAATCAGATGATGGACGGCATTCTCCGGAGCCTGGGACGGCTGGACATCGCCTTCGACAGTTTCTTCTGGGACGACCAGGTCCTCGCCGACGGGAGTGCCCAGGGGGTCGTCGAGCGCCTCCGCGGCGGAGGCCACTTGGAAGAGGACGAGGGCGCCCTGTATATCGACATGGCCCCCCATGGATTCGCGGGACGGAATCCTCGCTGGTTCCTTACCCGGCGGGACGGGACCACCCTCTACACCACCCGGGATCTCGCCTACCACCTCGACAAGTTTGGCCGGAGTGACGAGGCCCTCAATGTCCTAGGGGAGGACCACCGACTGGAGTTTCAACAGCTCTCGGTGGCTCTTCGCCTGCTTGGGGTCGAGCAGGAGGCGGAGGCCGTGTTCCTGGCCCACGTCTCCCTCCCCGAGGGACGGCTCTCCACTCGTGGGGGGCGGGTCGTCAACATCGACGACCTGGTGGACGAGGCGGTCGAACGGGCCTTGGTCGCCGTGGAGTCCCGCCGGGAGGACCTGTCCAAGGAGGAGATGATGGGGATCGCGAAGGCAGTCGGGATCGGGGCCGTCCGATACAACATCGTCAAGGTCCAGCCGGAGAAGCGGATCGTGTTCCGATGGGACCAGGCGCTGAGCCTCGAGGGGCAGACCGCCCCCTTCCTCCAGTACGCCTACGCGCGGGCGGCGGGGATCCTTGCGAAGTCGGAGGGGCTGGACGGTTGGGATGCCAGTCTCCTGACGCATCCCCAAGAACGGGCCTTGGTGAAGCTCCTAGGCCGATTTCCGGGCGTCCTGCGGGACGCCGCCGAGCATCGGCGCCCCAATCGGGTGGCCCTCTTCGGGCATGAACTAGCGACGACCTTCAACCAGTTCTACCGGGACTCCCCCGTGCTCCAGGCTGAGGAGGACCTGCGCGCCGCCCGTCTCGCCCTCGTCATTTCCTTCAAGACTGTCCTGGGGAATCTCCTAACATGTCTCGGGATTCAGCCCCTGGAGGAGATGTAGCGCGTCGCGTGGGCGCCTTGGATGCCTGCCAGCGGAGGAATACGCCTACCGGGTGATACGCTCTCGCCCCCGCCCCCGCCCCCGTAGCCTTCGCCGCAGGAAGAGGGCCACCGGGATCCCCACGATCACCGCGATGATGGAGCCGATCAGGAGAGGCTGCTTCCAAGCCGCCTCCCGAATGTCCACCTGACGCTCCACGGAGTTCCGGGGCCCAATGAAGAGGTCCGGTTCCTCCGGGTCTGTCACGTTGGCCCGCAACGTGTAATTGCCTAGAGGGCCGGTGATCCAGGTGAACTCAACGACCTTCGTCTCCCCGGCATTCAACGTGTTGTTCGTGGGGTCACCATTGACGTCCTTAAAGGCCGGACTGATGGAGACCGGATCGCCAGGAGACTGGCCGAACTGGAAGGCGAAGAACGTCACCTGGACGTTATTGGCGCGCGCTCGGTCAGGCTTGTTGGTCACGTTGAACGTAATGAAGAGGCTCACAGACCCGAAGAGCGTCGACTCCTCCGGGCTCTCGGGATCGATCTGCATGACGTTGGGCTCAATCTCGAGGTCCGGTCGGGTCTCCGGGTCGACGCCAACTACGATACTCCGGGTAGCATTACCCTCGTTCCCCGCCTGGTCTGTCACGGTTAACACAACATCGAAGTTGCCGTTCTCGGTGTACGCATGGGTGACGTTCACCCCGGTCTCTGTGGTATCGTCTCCGAAGTCCCATTCGAAGGTCATGTTCTGGACGCTGTCCAAGTTGTCCGTCGTGTCCGACCCGTCGAAGAAGTAGGTGACCTTCTCCACGAGACTCGCGACCTCTCGGAAGTCCTCGTCCAGGATGCGGAAGGCCACCTCGGGGGGTGATGTGTCCTCCACGACCGCCGTCAGGGTGGCGTTGAGGCTCTCCTGGCCCGCCTGGTCCACGGCCGTCAGGTTGACGGTGAAGGTTCCCGGCGCATCGAAGGTCCAGTCCACGCTCTGACCGGCGGCATCCACCACGCCGTCTCCGTCGAAGTCCCATCGGTACGCGCTGACGACGCCCTCCATCTGATCGTGGATGCGATCGGTGGAGTTGCCCGCGAAGAACTCGACGACTTGACCTTCCTTGACACTGATGGTCGTGTTGTTGGCATCGAGTCCGAACCCGGTGACGTTGTTTTCGAGGAACGCGATGGGGAGGATGCCGTCGACGTGCAAGGTGAAGTCCCGGAAGGTCACATTCTTGCCCACTTCGACAATCGTGAGATTCCCACTGTAGTTGCCCATGACCGCGAAGGTCACGTTGGGTCGGATGCCGAAGGCGGTCTTGAGCTGAGGTGTCGAGATATTCTCGAAGGTCCACGTGAAGTTTGAGTCGAGGTTGACGCGGCCGTTAGGACTGTTTGGGTCGGTGGACTCCTCCGCGCTGAAGGTCATGTTCTCGTCCGTCGGGATGATGGCGGTGTAGTTGTCGACGCTGGCATTCGTCTCCGTGAAGCGGTCGGGAGGCGCGACGACGAGGACACGAGCCGTCCCTGCGATGGACTTGGCCACGTCCATATCCACCCGGAAGGTCCCTGGGGCGACGAGGGGGTCGATGACGATGAGGACGTAGCTCTGGATGTCGACGGACCCTGTGATGGTTTCGGTTTCTCGCTCGTAACTTGGAACGACCTGGATGGCGTAGGTCGTGTTGACCCGCACCACGCCCTCCGTGTCGTGGGGGGCCGTGATGTTGACGAAGTACATCTGCTCGTCCGCAGGGATCGACGGGTCGATGGCTGTGTAGTTGGCGAGGCTCGCGATGAGGACGGGGCCGGCCGTCAGGTTGAAGCTGGCGAAGGTGACGTTGTAGTCCGTCACCGACGCGTTGAGGTCGGAACGGTAGGACTCGCCGTTCGTTGAAAAGAAGCCGACTGTGTCCACCTGTTTCGGGCCCGCTTCGACCAGGAAGGAGCGGAAGGCCTCCCGCTCGGTTGCGTCCAGGATTCCGTTCCCATCCCCGAGGGTCATGTCAATCTGCAGGCGGAGGTTCCGGACCGACGCGAAGGGAAGGCCCGGGAAGGTGCTGTCGTCATTGAAGGAGAGGTTTCGCCACAGGTTGAGCCGATTCCAGTCCCCTTCGGCATAGCGGATCTGCGTGTCGACGCGCTCATCGGGCGACACCTCGAGGACCCGATCGATCCGGTCGTCCACGCTGACGGTGATCGTGGTGATGTTGGCCGCCTTGCCGTCCGCATCCACGATCAGGATGAACGTCCCCGCGTAGGCGAAGAAGGTGTAGGAGGTGCCCGTGACGTTGGCCACGAGGAGCCGCCTCGCCGGTGGCGTGCCCCCATCGGTGTTGTAGAGGAAGGCCACGAGCCCGGCTGAGACGAAGGTGCCATCGGGCTCTTGGGCGATGCCCACGAGCTTGACCCCGGCGGCCAAGTCCACGGTGCGGGTGGAGTTCATCGTCACGGTCACGTTCTCCACCGCCTTGGCGAAGGTGTCCGCCTCCACGCGGACCTCGAAGTCTCCGGCCCACACGGTGAAATTCGCATCGCCGGCGGCATCCGTGATGTTCGTTCCCAGGACCTGTCCGGGCGTCACGTTGAAGAGTTCCACCTGCGCGCCCTGGACGGGGTCGGTGGCGGGATCCCGAACGTGGACCGTCAGGGTCAACGTTGCGGGGGGCATGGCCGCCATCTCGATGTTCTTGACGAGGTTCTGTGTGTTGTCGAAACGGAAGACCTCCGTCTCGTTGTCGAAGAAGCCTCCGGCCGTCTTCACGACGATCTTATAGAACCCTGGGGTTGGCGTGAACGAAAAGAACCCATCCGGGCCCGTCACAACGCCCACGCTGCCCTTCTGGCCGTGGGCATCGAACAGGGTGACCGCGACAGACTCGAGGAGTTCGGTGGGATTACCCGCTTCGGTAACTACACCCTGGACCTGTCGCTGTTGGCCCGCGGACAGGTCCGCTGTGAGGAGTCCAAGCCCCCCGAGGAGCAGGACGAAGAGAAGAAGAATCGTCGCTGCCCTGTGTCTCCGGTTTGTGTCCATCCGTTTGCCTCCGTGCACCCTGCATAGTGCCCACTTTGTTTAGATAGCCCAGCCTGGGCTGGCATCCGCCTAGCCACCGCGTCTATATAATGCTGGCGGGTGACGCATCCGAGGCCGCGACGTCTGGACGACGACGCAAGGAAGACGTTCCCGCTGAGAACAAAAACGTAGAGCCGTGTCCGATCACTAAGGCGCGACGCGGGCCCAGATCTCCTCCGGAAGCGTCTCGTAGACCTTCTCCTCCGGCCGCTCCTCCCGCCGTCGGCGGGCGCGGTCGATGGCGAGATCGTCCAGCTCCCAGTAGAAGGTGCGCCAGGACCGCCCCGTGGGGAGAATCACGGTCTCCCAGTATGTGTTGAGGAGGCCGGCGTCATGGAGGTCGTAGAAGACCTTGCGATCTTCCTGCTGAAGGGCGTTGTCGATGATGACGGAGTTGAAGCCGAAGTAGTTCAGGACCCGGAGGGCGGTGTCGCTCGCCTCTTCCGGTGAGATGTCGAGCGTTTTCTCCAGGGCTTCCTGGAGCTCTTCAGGTCGGACAACCATCCTTACCCACGTGCCCCCCGCTAGTGGTTAATCTGTGTTCGCTACTATAAGTATGTTTCCCCGAACCGTTACCAGCCTCCATCTGGTCGTGCGAAGGGCTTAACCGGGGAGCCACATGGGAACGTGGACGAGGTCTCCGGCGAGGTGAGGCGAGGGTGGCGGAACGGGACACAACGGCCAAGCGATATGTCGGATCCCGGATCCCTCGCCTGGAAGACCGTCGTTTCGTGACGGGTCGGGGCGAGTTCGTCACGGACCTCTCTCTGCCTGAGATGGTCCACGCAGCCTTCGTTCGAAGCCCGTACGCCCATGCCAAGATTCTCGGGATCGACCTGGAAGCCGCGAGGACCGCCCAGGGGGTCTTAGGAGCCTGGAGTGGAAGGGACCTCGAGGGCGCGCTGGGCCCCCTGCCCACGGAGGTCGGTATGGAGGAGGCAGGCCTCAAGAAACCACCCTACCCCGCCGTGGCCGTGGACCGTGTCCGATATGGGGGGGAGGCCGTGGCGGTCGTCGTCGCCTCCGATCCGTACGTCCTGCAGGACGTCCTGGAACTCGTGGACGTCCGCTACGAGGCCTTGCCGGTTGTCGTGAACCAGGAGGAGGCGTTGGGGGAGGGCGCCCCACAACTCCACGAAGAGGCTCCCCGTAACCTGGCCTTCCGTTGGCATCTCGAGGGAGGAGACGTGGAAGGTGCCTTTCAGGAAGCCGACGTCGTAGTCGAACGGCGGATCGTGAACCAGCGTCTCCAGCCGGCCGCCATCGAGCCGCGTGCAGCGGTGGCCCGCTGGGATTCCCAGACGGACCGCCTCACGCTGTGGGTAACCTCTCAGAACCCGAAGACCCACCGCGAGATCCTGGCTCGCGTCTTGGGGATGCCGGAGGCGGATCTTCGGGTCATCGCCCCGGACGTTGGTGGTGGCTTCGGAAGCAAGATCGCTGTCTACCCGGGGGAAGCCGTGGTGTGCCACCTCGCGCGTCACCTTGGACGACCCGTGAAGTGGGTCGAGAACCGCGGCGAGAACTTCCAGGTGACGTCTCACGGCCGCGATCACATTCAGGACGTCCGACTCGCTGCCAAGGGCGACGGGACCATCCTCGGTATCGATGTGACGTCCCTGGCCAACCTGGGAGCCTATCCCTCCACTGCAGGGCCGGGCGTTCCGGCCAGTCCCTTCGGGAAGATGCTCAGCGGGGCCTACCTCATGCGGGGGGTCCGCGTGGAGGTCCACGGCGTTTTCACGAACACGACCCCCACGGACGCCTACCGGGGGGCAGGGCGACCCGAAGCGGCCTACGCCGTGGAACGCATGGTGGACATCCTCGCCCGGCGGTTGGAGATGGATCCGGCAGAGATCCGGAGGAGGAACTTCATTCCGCCCGACGCCTTCCCCTACCAGGTCCCCACGGGACTCAAATACGATAGCGGGAACTACGAAAGGGCGCTGCAGAAGGCCCTGGAGGTCGCGGACTATCTCGGTCTCCGGGAAGAACAGGCGCGCGCTCGGAAGGAAGGGCGGCTCCTCGGCATCGGCATCTCCACCTACGTGGAGGTTTGCGGATTCGGTTCACCGGGGGGGTGTCGCCTGCAGGTCGATCCAGCCGGGAAGGTGGTCGTGTACACGGGGGCGCATCCCCAGGGCCAGGGGCAGGAGACGAGCCTCGCCCAGATCGTGGCCGACGCCCTGACGATTCCCGTGGAGGCCGTCGAGGTGCGCCACGGGGATACGGCCACGACCCCGTGGGGCATTGGTACCTTCGGGAGTCGCGGACTGGCCGTGGAGGGGGGCGCCTCCCTCCTGGCGGGTCGCGAGATGGCGGATGCCGCCCGGAGGCGGGCTGCGGGGTTGTTGGAGGCTCGGCCCGAGGACGTCGTTCTTGCGGAAGGAAAGGCCTTCGTCCCCGATGCTCCGGAGCGGGCGTTCAGCCTCTGGGACCTCGCCCAGTCACCTCAAGAGACCCAACCGGACGAGGAAGCGCCGTCCTGGGAGGTCACCGCCTTCTACGAGACCGAGGACTACGTGTTCCCCTTCGGGGCTCACGTGTGTGTGGTCGAGGTCGAGCCGGCCACCGGCGAGGTTCAGGTCCTGCGCTACGTCGCCGTGGACGATTGTGGGACGGTGATCAGCCCCCAGCTCGTGGAGGGTCAGGTGCACGGTGGGGCGCTCCAAGGCATCGCACAGGCCCTCTGGGAGGAGGCCCGCTACGACGAGACCGGGAACCTGCTCACACTGGGGCTATCCGAGTACGGGGTCCCCACGGCCCTGGAGAGTCCCCGCATCGAAAGCGTCCGCCATGTGACGCCCTCGCCGCACAACCTATTGGGGGCCAAGGGGGTGGGTGAGGCCGGGACCATCGGGGCGACGCCGGCCGTGGTGAACGCGGTCGTGGACGCCCTTGCCCCGTACGGCATCGTGCACTTGGACATGCCCTTGACGCCCGATCGCGTCTGGGCGGCCCTCCGGACGGGAGAGCGAGGCTAGGCGCACTCACTTAGGTGATGTCCGTCCCTCGGACCGCATCCCAGACGCTCCCAAGAGGTCCACGAACTCCGTGAAGTCTCGAGCCTCGAGGTCCGGCTCCAAGTCTAGCGGTTCCATCTCTCCACCCGCGCGGTTAATCCAGAGGCCCTTGAGGCCGGCAGCCTTGGCGCCCATGATGTCAAAGGCGTTCGAAGAGACCATTCCAATCTCCCCGGGTGGGAGATTGAGCTGAGACACCGCGAGTTCGTAGACCCTGGGGGAGGGCTTGTACGTCTCCACCTGCTCTGCGCTCAAGACGAGGGAGAATAGACGGGAGATGCCGCTCCCCTCCAGGAGGGCATGGAGGAGGGCCGTTTCGCCGTTGCTCAGGACGACCAGAGTATAGCTCTCCTTTAGGTTCTCCAGGGCGCCCGCAACGTCCGGATAAAGGGGGAGCCGGCTCCAGGCCCCGGTCAGGTCTTCCACCTCTTCTGGGCTCAGCCCGACCTCAAGCCAGCTGCTCGCCGTGGAAAGGGCCCGCTTGGTTACCTCCGAGAAAGGCAGGAACCGGCGCATTAGGGCCACGAGAAACGTGTACTCCAGCTGCTTTCTTCTCCAAAGAGCAAGCAGCTCTTCCCCGCCCTTGCTTCGTTCTCCCAGCCTCACACGCAAGGCCTCTACGTCGAACAGCGTTCCGAACACGTCGAACGCCAAAGCGCGCATAGAACCATCGTGCTACCCGTGCGCCCGCCTAAAAGCATTCCCTCCCCCCGGTTCTCGCCCGAGGCGTTGGATGCGTTGGGACCATCAGGCATGAATATGGGGATTCGGGCGCTGCTCTTCGCAAAGGATGAATAGAATCGGGCCATCCTGCCTTTGAAACGGAGGAGGGAGGAACCAGAGGCGGAGCCGTGCCAACCAGCAAGGCGATCGATGTACTGTTGGAGGAGGGACGTCTGTTCCCTCCGTCTAAGGCGTTCGTGGAGCAGGCCAATGTGAGCGACCCGGCCCTCTATGAGGAAGCCCGCCAGGATTTCGAGGGATTTTGGGCGCGTAGAGCGGGAGATCTCCACTGGTTTCAGAAGTGGGAGAGAGTCCTCGACGACGACAATCCACCGTTCTTCCAGTGGTTCGTCGGCGGAAAGCTAAACGCTTCCTACAACTGCCTGGACCGGCATACGGCAGGACCGCGACGAAACAAGGCCGCCCTCATCTGGGAGGGGGAGCCCGGCGAGGTCCGAGTCTACACCTTTCAGATGCTCCAGGACGAGGTGTGCCGCGTCGCTAACGGCCTAAGGAAGCTGGGGGTACGGAGAGGGGAAGTGGTTACCGTCTACCTCCCCATGATCCCCGAGCTCCCCGTCGTCATGCTCGCCTGCGCCAGAATCGGGGCGATTCACAGCGTCGTCTTTGCGGGCTTCTCCGCCGAGGCGCTGGCTACAAGGATGGAGGATGCCGAGAGCCGCTACCTCGTAACCTGCGACGGGTACTACCGTCGAGGCCATGTCGTCGACCAAGGAGCGAAGGCGGCGGAAGCCCTGGACGCGCTCCCCTTCGCGGCGAGGAAGGTCGTCTACGTTCGCAGGGTCGGCCGGGATGTCGCCCAGGAGGAGGGGCGAGACCTTTGGTGGGATGAGTTGTTGCAGGCCTCCTCCCACTGCGAGCCAGAGGCCATGGATGCCGAGGATGTCCTGTTCATCATGTACACCAGTGGGACCACCGGGCGGCCCAAGGGGGTCGTCCACACCACGGGCGGCTATCTGACCTACGTCGCCGCCACCCACCGCTGGATCTTCGACGTCAAAGAGACGGACCTGTACTGGTGCGCGGCCGACATCGGCTGGATCACGGGCCATAGCTACATCGTCTACGGCCCGCTGGCGAATGGGACAACGACCTTCCTTTACGAAGGGGCTCCCGACTGGCCGAAGAAGGACCGGCTATGGCAGATCGTCGAACGGTCCGGGGTCAACATCCTCTACACGGCCCCGACGCTCATCCGGGCGGTCATGAAGTGGGGGGAGGAGTACCCCGCATCGCGCGACCTCTCTAGCCTTCGCCTCCTGGGAACCGTGGGGGAGCCCATTAATCCCGAGGCGTGGCTCTGGTACTGGAAGCACATCGGGGGGGAGAAGGCGCCTGTCGTCGACACGTGGTGGCAGACAGAGACCGGGGGCATCCTGATCACTCCCCTTCCGGGCATCACCACTCTGAAGCCAGGCGCCGCAACGTTGCCCTTCCCCGGGGTCGAGGCCGCCATCCTGGACGAGGGGGGGAACCCCGTGCCCGAGGGCCAAGGAGGTTGGCTCGTGATTACGCGCCCGTGGCCTGGTATGCTCCGCACCCTCTGGAAGGATCCTGATCGGTACATCGAGACCTACTTCGGGAAGTACGGGTCCAACACCTATGTCGCCTGGGACGCGGCGAAGCGGGATGAGAACGGCTACTACATCCTCATGGGACGCCTCGACGACGTCCTCAACGTAGCGGGCCACCGGTTGAGCACGTGGGAGTTAGAGAGCGCCCTGGTGAGCCATCCCGCTGTGGCCGAGGCGGCCGTTGTGGGCGTCAGCCACCCCGTGAAGGGCGAGGTGCCTTTCGCGTTCGCGATCCTCCGGGCTGGCCGTCAGGCCAGCGACGAGCTGGAGAAGGAGCTTACGGCGCACGTGGCGGACGCCATCGGCCCCATTGCCAGGCCGGAGCGCATCATCCTCAGCCCCGACTTACCGAAGACACGCAGCGGCAAGATCATGCGGCGCCTGCTCAAGGACATCGCGGAGGGGAGGCCCTTGGGGGACACGACCACCCTGCGAAACCCCGAGATCTGCGAGGAGCTGAAGACCCTCGCCGCCGCCTGACGCGAGGGACGTCGAGGCGATGCGGCGCGCATGACTCCGAGCTGAGAGTGACATTTTTGATAACCGCTGCCCAACCTATTTGCTTCGCATAACGCGATCAAGGGGGGACGAAAGGGACGAAGGGATGCATCTCTTTCCATCGGGAGCAGTATGCTCGATTCCCCCGTAACCTGCCTCATCGCGGACGGCTTCCGCTGCCGAGATTGCGGCCACGAGGACAACGAGAGGGACCCGCGGACGGGGAGGGTAATCGGCCCCATCCATGTGATGAAGTTGCTCACTTCCGGCTGCGGCTGTCCGGCGCACGCCGATGTCCTGCCGGTGACGGCGGACCTGGAGGTCGTCTCTCCCCGCTTGGATTTGGTCAGCTTGTGCCTGATTTGCGGCAGGGCCTGCTCCGGCGAGCCCGAATACCAGGTGACCCCATGAGTTTCGACGAAGTCTTCGACGTGAGCGACCGGGTGCGAAGGTTCTGGAAAACGGGCGTCTGGTTCATGATTGCCGCCGCGCTCGGCAGCGCGGGGATGGCGATGTACATGAGGCTTGTGTCGGCTGTCGATCTATGGCTGAAGCTGCTCTTCGTCCTCGGAAACAGGGGCATCCTAGGCTGGGCGATCTGGAAGATGAACCTATGGAGAAGGACCGACCGATTGAAGGAGGTCGCCGCGGGGGCATCCTGGCCCTGCAGGCCGTGTTCGGAATCGCCATTGTAACCCTTCTTGCCGGTCAGCCCTCGTGGTTCTCGTTCATGTACCTGGGGGGAACGTTTCTCGTGTTCGCGATGACGCTCTCGGATCTATGGCCGTGGCGCAAGCCGAGTGTCTAAGATCTTTGTGACTTGCGTCGGCTCCGACAACCGAAAGGGTTTTGGGGGGGTGGTTTATAGACCGGCCGGGGGAGTTCAAGGTGGCTGTCGACGTAGTTTTGGCTTTGCAGGCAACTGTCCTCATGTTTTACGGAGTGAATTTCTTCGTCCTGGGGATGGTCCTGCTGGGGTACGGGGAATTGAAGGACGCGGGTCCGATCTTCCTTGCCGCTGGGGGGATAAACGGGATCATCGCCCTCGTCCTCTTCAACGAGCAGTTCGCGGCCGGGTCGGGGACTTTCGTCATCGTCGCTTTCCTCCTGCTCGTCTTTGCGATCACGTGGCTCGCCGCAGGAACCGTCGCGATCATGGGCGCCGGCGCCAAACCCATTGGCAGCCTGGGCATATTCTTCGGGCTGGCCATGATCCCCTTCGCTGTGTTCCTCGTCCAGGGACAGGACGTGCCCAGCTGGGGATGGCTGACGATCAACGTGGTTTCGTGGATTTGGGTGTTCTTTACCCTGCCACTCGCCTTCGTGTTCAACGTAATCAGCGCGAAGGTCGCGGGCTGGAGCTTCATCATCCAGGCGTTCTACACCCTCTGGATTCCGGCGGCTCTGCTGATGGCGGGCGTCGTCGCCCCCCCTCTGCTAGGGATCTGAAGCTTCGGATTCCGTAAGACGGCGGCCCCGCGGCACTGAATGCGCTCGCCCGGAAGCATGACGCTCCCCCCTTCCACTCCAGGGTCACCCGCGGTCCTCCAGGAGGCCCGTCATAGCTAAATAACGGCGCTAGTTCCTCGAAGGGCATCCACGGGCGAGCGTGGGCGTCGTCACCGTCACGCTTTGCGGGCCTATGGGCACCAAGCACGGGGGACACCACGAGAGGAGCGGAAGCATGAAGGGTTTGATGATGGATTTTCAGCTGACCCTGCCCCCTCTTCTGAAGCGGGCGGGAACGTACTTCGGCTCGGTTGAAATCGCCAGCAGGCTGCCCGACAGGTCCTATCACCGGTACACCTACGGGGACTTTCATGACCGGGCCCTTGGATTGGCCGCCGGCCTGACCGAAGCGGGCTTGAGGCGAGGAGATCGGGTGGGAACCCTGATGTGGAACCACTACGCTCACCTGGAGGCATACTTTGGCATCCCCTCGGCCGGCTTCGTGGTCCACACCCTCAACCTGCGGCTGCACCCCTCGGAGATCGCCTACATCGTCAACCATGCGGAGGACAGGATCCTCATCATCGACGACGTCCTCCTTCCGTTGTACGACCGGTTCAAGGATGAGGTCGAGCCGGAAGAGGTCCTCGTGGTCCCCCTGACGGGGAAGCCCGTGCCGGATCGGTACACGAGCTACGAGGCATTCATCAACCGAGAGGACGGGGAGTTTGTGTCCCCGGAGCTACGAGAGGACGAGGCCGCCGGCATGTGCTACACCTCGGGGACGACCGGGCGGCCGAAGGGGGTACTCTTCTCCCACCGAGCCATCGTCCTCCACTCCTTCGCCTCTGCCATGGCCGTCACCCTTGGCCTAGGACAAGACGACGTGATCTGCCCGGTGGTCCCCATGTTCCACGCCAACGCCTGGGGGATCCCCTTCACTTCGACGATGATCGGGGCCCAACAGGTCTTCCCCGGCCCCCACCTCGATCCCGTTGGCCTGCTGGAACTCCTCTCCCATGAGCAGGTTACCCTCAGCGCGGGCGTCCCGACGCTGTGGATTGGAATGCTGAACGAGCTGGAGAAGGACGCGAGCCGGTGGGACCTCTCCTCGCTGCATACGCTCGTGGTGGGAGGCGCCGCGGCGCCCGAGGCCCTCATCCGGGGCTTCGACCGCCACGGTATCACGGTCCTGCACGCGTGGGGCATGACGGAGATGGCGCCCCTGGGGACGGTCTCGCACCTAAAGAGCTACCTGCGGGACCTGTCCAAGGAGGAGGAATACGGGTACCGAATGAAGCAGGGCCTGCCCGTCCCCTTCGTGGAGGCGCGCGTCAGGACTGTGGAGGAAGGGAAGGAGGTGCCCTGGGACGGCCAGACCATGGGCGAGCTCCAGGTCAGGGGACCGTGGATTGCGGAGGCCTACTACCGGAGGCCCGACTTCGCAGACAGCTGGACCGAAGACGGCTGGCTCCGGACGGGGGACGTCGTGACCGTGGACGGGGAGGGTTACGTCCTGATCACAGACCGGACGAAGGATCTCGTTCGGTCGGGGGGGAGTGGATTGGCTCCGTCGCCCTGGAGAACGCCATGATGGCCCACGCGGCTGTGAGCGAGGCCGCCGTGGTCGCGATCCCGCACCCCAAGTGGGGAGAGAGACCCTTGGCCGCGGTCGTTCTCAGGGAGGGTCAGAAGGCCGATGCCGATGAGCTTCGCGAGTTCTTGGCGCCCCGTTTCCCCAAGTGGTGGCTACCCGATGCCATCGTGATTCGGGAGGATATCCCCAAGACGTCCGTAGGCAAGTTCCTAAAGTCGCAGCTGAGGGAGGAGTACAGGGACTGGAAGTGGGGGGAGGCCGAGGGCGGATGAAAATTCCTTCTCATCTCCGGCGGATGCTAGAGAGGGCCTTGGAGGACACGGAGGCCTTTTGGGCGGAGGCGGCGGAAGAGCTCCATTGGTTTAGAAGGTGGGACAAGGTCTTCGAGTGGAAGTCCCCCCTCTTCAGATGGTTTCTCGGCGGGCAGACGAACCTGTCCTACAATTGTGTTGACTACCACGTGGAACGGGGGAGGGGGAATCGAGCAGCAATCGTGTGGGAATCTCCGGAAACGGGAAAGGATCGCATCCTCACTTACAACCTGCTGCTCCGGGAAGTCGAGCGGTTCGCCGCAGCGCTGAAGGCACTCGGTGTCGGAAAGGGCGACACCGTGACCATTTACCTGCCTGTGATCCCGGAAGCCGCCATCGCCATGCTCGCGACGACCCGGATCGGCGCCATCCACTCTGTCGTTTTCGCGGGCTTCGGCTCTCCCGCCCTCGCAGAGAGAATTGTGGACGCCGGCTCTAAAGTGGTGGTCACGGCAGATGTTGCCTACAGGAAGGGAAAGACCATCCAGCTCAAGGAGACAGTGGACGAGGCTCTTGAGACTCCGAATCCGGTGGAGAAGGTGATCGTGCTCGAGAGGGGCGTTCAGGAGCCACCAGGGAAGAAGGGGAGGGACCTGTCCTGGGAGGGGGCTTTAGAGCTTGGGAAGAGTGTAACCGCCGATGTTGTGGCAATGGAGGCAAATGAGCCGGCCTACATCCTCTACACCTCCGGAACGACGGCTAAACCCAAAGGGACGGTGCACGTCCACGGCGGATACCAGGTCTACATCCATGCCATGGGCAAATGGGTTTTCGATATGAAAGGCACGGAAACGTGGTGGGCGTCGTCGGATGTCGGTTGGATCGTCGGGCACAGCTACATGATCTACGCCCCGCTCCTCATCGGTTGCTCCACCGTGATGTACGAGGGGGTCCCCGATTATCCGTCCCCCGATGCGTGGTGGAGGGTGGTCGAGAAGCACCGGGTCACCAAGATATTCACGGCCCCGACGGCCGTCAGGCTACTGATGAAGTACGGGGAAGAATGGCCTAGGAAGCACGACCTGACCTCTTTGAAGGCGGTCGTGTCGGCGGGGGAAGTGCTCAATCCCGCTGCGGTGGAATGGCTGCAGAAAAAGGTCCTTGATGATGTCGTGCCGGTAATCGATCACATGTGGCAGACCGAAAGCGGGGGCCCCATGGTGGGCAATCCGTACGGCATTAGTATGTTACCTATCAAGGCCGGCTCGGCGACGATACCCCTTCCCGGCATCGAAGGCGATATCGTCGATAACCAGGGAAAGTCGCTCCCTCCAGGCACCAAGGGGATCTTCGTGTGCCGCCGACCCTTCCCCGGACTGACCCCGACCCTCTGGAACGATCCGGACAGATACGCCCGTGACTACTGGAACAAGATTCCAGACTGCTACTACACGGGTGACGCCGCCCTGAGAGATGAAGATGGGTACGTGTGGTTCCTAGGAAGGGATGATGAAGTCATGAACATCGCGGCCCACCGCATTGGCACCATCGAGGTCGAGAACGTGTTGGTGGCGCATCCTGCTGTGACGGAGGCGGCCGTGGTTGGGAAGCCGGACCCCCTCAAAGGCGAGGTGGCCGTTGCCTTTATGGTCCTCAAGAAGGGCCAGGAGCGGAGCCCACGACTCAAGCAGGAACTGAGGGACCTGGTCAGGGAGGGGATCGGACCCTTCGTCGTCCTCGAGGACATCCTCTTCGTGAACATGGTGCCAAAGACCAGGAGTGGCAAGATAATGCGGAGGCTAATCAAGGCGTTCATAACCGAGGGGGAGCTTGGAGACTACTCCACCATAGAGGATGAAGCGTCCCTGGATGAGGTCAGGAGAGCGGTCGAGGGGCTCACCGAAGCCCTCAGAGGGGCGGGGTAGGCTATGAGGGCGGTCGTCTTCAGCGAGCACGGCGGGCTCGAGAAGCTCCAGTACACGGAGGTGCTACAGCCGGAGACCTCGGCCATGGAGGTCTTGATCCGGGTAAAGGCCTCCGGCTGCAACTACAACGACATATGGGCTCGAACTGGAATGCCTGGGTTGAAAGTGCCCCTACCCCACATATCGGGCAGCGACGTTTCGGGGGTGGTAGCCGAGGTCGGAGAGGAAGTCTCCAGAGTTAACGTGGGAGACGAGGTCCTCATCCATCCAGGAATTTCGTGTAGGAGTTGCGAATACTGCACCTCGGGCAGGGAGTACTTTTGCAGACAGTTTCGGATCTATGGATTTCAGACAGGTCCCTTGGAGGGCGGCCACGCGGAATACGCAAAGCTTCCGGAGGCGAATGTGCTTCCCAAGCCGGAGAACCTGACCTTTGAAGAGGCTGCGGCCCTTCCCCTCGTCCTCCTGACCGTCTGGCATATGCTCGTAACACGGGCCGGGGTCAAACCTGGCCATGACGTCCTGGTCCTGGGTGGCGCCGGCGGGGTTGGGAGTACGGCGATCCAGGTGGGGAAGCTCTTCGGAGCGCGGGTAATCGCCACGGTCGGAAACGAGGAAAAGCTGGAACTGGCCCGCAAACTCGGGGCAGACGAGGTAATCAATCACTCGGCGCAGAACATCGCCGAGGAGGTGAGAAAGGCGACCCACAGGCGAGGGGTAGACATCGTCGTGGAACACGTAGGTCAAGCGACGTGGGAGCAAAGCATGAGCAGCCTCGCCTGGGGTGGTACAATCGTGACATGCGGCGCGACGACGGGGTACGATGCCAGAACGGATCTGAGGTACCTCTTCAACAAACAGCTTAACCTCTTAGGCTCGCATCAAGGCCGCAAAGCCGAGCTTGTGGAGGCTCTCAGGTTCGTGAAGAGCGGGGAAATAAAACCCGTGATCTCGACCGTCCTGCCCTTATCACAAGCCGCGGAAGCGCAGAGGCAGATGGAGCAGAGAGAAGTCATGGGGAAAGTCGTCCTGACCCCCTCACCATAGGTTCAGTTTCAGCAGGTTTCATCGCAAGACACCTAGGAGATTGGAGCTACCCTCAGTTTTGCAGCATAAGCCCTCCAGCGCGTCAATGCAACGCCGATAACACCATCTCAATACCCTGACCGCCATGGTCCCACACTTCGCCCGGTCCAGACTAGGTGGGCGGCTTGGTCAGCCCTAGAAGGCGGTAGAGGGGGGAGTCCTCAGACAATCTACAAAGGTATTTATTCAGATATTTGCTACACGCCAGCCCTGGGGGAAGGAGCTTGATGCCTGCAAGGTTTGACTACTATGCGCCTACCTCGCTCAGCGAGGCTGTCGAGCTTTTGGAACGCCACGACGACAAGGCGAGGGTCCTGGCTGGGGGCCAGAGCCTCGTCCCCCTGATGAAGCTCCGGGTCGGCGAGCCGCTCGGCGTTCTCGTTGATCTCAATCGAATCGAAGACCTGGGATACGTGAAGGAGGAGGATGGTGCCCTCCGCATCGGGGCCCTGGCACGCCATCGTGACTTGGAAAACTCGGACATCATCCAAGGTCGTTACCCCCTACTGGCCGACGCCGCGGGGACCATCGGCGACCTCCAGATCCGCAACCTAGGAACCCCCGCCGGGTCCTTGGCCCATGCCGACCCCGCCTCCGACTGGGGAGCGGCCTTCCTGGCGTTTGAGAGCGAGGTCACCGCCACCTCTGCAAAGGGGGTTCGGACCATCTCGCTGGATGACTTCTTCGTGGACACCTTCGCCACCGCCTTGGAGCCCGGCGAGGTTCTCACGGAGATTCGGGTTCCCTCTGTAGGGAACGGTTCCGGCGGAAGCTATCAGAAGCTCAAGAGGAAGGCGGGGGACTTCGCCACCGTCGGAGTGGCCGCACAGCTGCAGCTCGATGGGGGTGGGACTGTGAGCCAGGCGAGACTTGCCCTGACGGCGGTGGGAGCGACGCCCTTCCGCGCCCAGGATGGGGAGGACCGCCTGCGGGACGGTCCGGCGGACGAGGCGGCCGTGGCCGAGGCGGCCGGCCTGGCGGCCCAGGCGGCCGAGCCCACAGACGATCTCCGAGGATCCTCGGAATACAAGCGGGCCATGGTGGAGGTCTTCACCCGGCGTGCGTTGGAGACCGCGCTGGAAAGGGCGAGAGGAGGATCCTGATTATGAGCGAAGAGTTTCTTGGCTGGACTGGGAGGGAGAGGTGATGGAGGGAGAACCGAAGCTGCATCACGTCGCGCTGACCGTAAATGACGAGCGCCGCGAGGGAGACGTCGAGGCCCGTGTCCTACTGGTGGACTTCCTGCGCGACCAGCTGCGTCTCACGGGCGCCCACGTCGGCTGCGACACAGGCCACTGCGGGGCGTGCACCGTGGTCGTAAACGGTCGCGCGATCAAGGCCTGTTCCATGTTCGCCGTCCAGGCCGACGGCGCTGAGGTGCTCACCATCGAAGGCCTGGCCTCCGACGGGGAGCTGCATCCGCTTCAGAGGTCCTTCTCGGAGCACCACGGGTTGCAGTGTGGCTTCTGCACGCCCGGCCTCATCATGACGGCCTACGAACTCTTGGAGCGGAATCCCGATCCCACGGAAGCACAGGTTCGCGAGGGGATATCGGGCAACATGTGTCGATGCACCGGCTATGTGAACGTCGTGAAGGCCGTCCTTGCGACGGCGGGAGCGAAGGAGGGATAAGGCGATGGCAGCAGCTGAGAAGTACGTGGGAGCGCGTGTCCAGAGAAAAGAGGATGCCCGGTTTGTCACCGGAACGGGCAGCTACGTAGCAGACCTGGCCCTGCCGGGCATGCTCCACGCGGTCTTCCTGCGAAGCCCCTACGCCCACGCCAAGATCAAGAAGGTCGACGTCGCCGCGGCCCAAAAGCTCCCGGGGGTCGTGGAGGTCTTCACAGGGGAGGACCTGAAGGACGACATCGGTTCCACCCCCACCGCCTGGGTGATTCCCGATTCGGATTTGAAGACACCACCCTACCAAGCCCTGGCCACGGAACGGGTCCGCTACCAGGGCGAAGCCGTGGCCGTCGTGGTGGCAGAGGATCCCGCCATCGGTGCCGATGCCATCGAGCTCATTGACGTAGACTACGAACCCCTTCCGGTGGTCGTGAACCAGGAGGAGGCCCTCAAGGAGGGAGCGCCCCAGCTCCACGAAGAGGCGCCCGGCAACCAGGCCTTCAAATGGGTCCTGCCGGGCGGGGACGTGGACGCGGCCTTCGAGGAGGCCGACGTCGTGGTGGAGCAGCGCCTCGTCAACCAGAGGCTCCAGCCCTCGGCCATGGAGCCGCGAGCCGCCCTGGCCCAGTGGGACGAGGTGGACGAGAAGCTCACGCTGTGGGTGACCTCGCAGAACCCCCACATTCATCGTCTCATCCTGGCCGCGTTTGTCCTCGGGATTCCCGAGAACAAACTTCGAGTCATCGCCCCGGACGTGGGAGGCGGCTTTGGGAGCAAGATCCCGATCTACCCATGGGAAGCCGTCGTATCTCATCTCGCCAGAAAGTTGGGCCGCCCCGTCAAGTGGGTGGAGAGCCGGACGGAGAATTACCAAGCGACGACTCACGGTCGGGACATGGTCCAGGACGTCGAGATGGCCGCAAAGAAGGACGGTACAATCCTCGGCATCAAGATCAAGGCCTTCGCGAATATGGGGGCCTATCTGTCCACGGCCGCGCCCGGAATTCCGACGATTCTCTTCGGGTTCATTATCAGCGGTGCCTACACCATGAAGGCCACCCATGCCGAGGTAATCGGTGTGTTCACCAACACGACCCCTACGGATGCCTACCGGGGGGCGGGCCGTCCCGAGGCCATGTTCGCGGTGGAGCGGATGGTAGACATCCTCGCCCGGAAGCTGGGCATGGACCCCGTGGAGATCCGTCGGAAGAACTTCGTTTCTCCGGACGCCTTCCCGTACCAGATTCCCACAGGCCTGACTTACGACAGCGGGAATTACCCCGGGACCCTGGCAAAGGCCCTGAAGATCTTGGACTACGACGCATTCCGAGAGGAGCAGGCGAAGGCGCGCGAGGAGGGCCGTCTCCTTGGCATCGGTTTCTCCACCTACCTGGAGTTGTGCGGCTTGGCCCCCTCTCCGGTTTCCACCGGCACCGGTTTCCAGGGAGGCCTCTGGGGCAGCTCCGTCTGTCGGATGCTTCCCACGGGCAAGGTCTCCGTATTCACAGGGGCGCACCCCCACGGGCAGGGAGAGGAGACAACCTTCGCCCAGATCGCCGCGGACGAGCTCGGCGTGCCCGTGGAGGACGTGGAAATCGTCCACGGGGACACGGACATGACCCCCATGGGCATGGGGACCTACGGCAGCCGCACGAACCCGGTTGAGGGCGGGTCGGTCGCCCTCTCGGCCCGCAAGGTGGTGGCCAAGGCGAAGAGGATCGCGGCCCACCTCTTGGAGGCGCGCACCGAAGACATGGCCTTCGAGGGGGGGAAGTTCTTCGTGAAAGGGGCCCCTGACAAGGCCAAGACCATTCAGGAAGTCGCTTTCGCGGCCTACATGGCTCAGAGCATGCCCGAAGGGGTGGAGCCCATTCTGGAGGCCACCACCTTCTACGATCCCACGAACTTCGTCTATCCCTTTGGTGCCCACATCTGCACGGTGGAGGTGGACTCCGAGACCGGCGAGGTGGAGATCCTACGATACGTGGCCGTGGACGACTGCGGGACGATCATCAACCCCATGATCGTGGAGGGCCAGGTCCACGGGGGCGTTCTCCAAGGCGTGGCCCAGGCCCTCTGGGAGGAAGCCCGCTACGACGAGGACGGGAACCTGCTGACTGGCAGTTTCACGGAATACCTGGTGCCCACGGCGCTGGAGAGTCCGAAGATCGAGACGGACCATACGGTCACGCCGTCCCCGCACAACCCCCTGGGGGCGAAGGGCATCGGCGAGACGGGAACCATCGCCTCGTCCGAGGCCGTCATCAACGCCATCGTGGACGCCCTGGAGCCTTATGGAGTGACCCACGTAGACATGCCCGCCACCCCCGAGAAGCTGTGGCGCCTCATCCAAGAAACGTAGTTTCTCACCCCGTGGAGGCGCCGCTCACGTCTCCCTCGGGACCCGTCACGCCGAGCGAAGCCACGGGCGCTCTCGGCGGTCGTGGGTACAGGGCATGGACGGGTCGTCCGAAGTAGCGGGCGTATTGATCCCGGCGTGCCAAGGCCGTCGGCGGTACCAACAGGTCCACGTGGGGAAGGGCCTGCCTCATCCCCGCCACCTCGGCACGGAAGTCAGGACGCTCGGCGTAGGGGTTCATCCAGAGGAGAAGGAAGGCGCGGCGCCGGAGGGACGCCATCTGGTCCTCCAAGAGGTGCAGGCTGCCCACGTCCCACCCGTCGCTCAGGATGAGCACGACGGTCCGCCCGTCGACCGTGGACCCGTGGTGACGCTGAAACTCCGCGAGGCACCGCCCGATCTGCGTGCCTCCCCCCGCATGCGCCAGCTTCTCAGACACATAGCGGACGGCCTCACGATAAGGCCGGCCGCGCAGGACGGCCGTCAGGGGCCAGAGCTCCGTGCTGAAGGCGTAGAGCCGGGCGGAGGGAATCGCTCGAAGGAGGGCGTACACGATGCCAAGGAGGAGGGGCCCGTGTCCCTCCATGCTCCCGCTCACGTCCCACAGAACGACCAAACGGGTCCGCTGTAGTTTCCGGCGATGCCGCCGGACGGCGAGCCACTCGCCCCCGGATCGGAGGCTAGCCCGTGCCGTCCGCGGGAAGTCCACGGCCCCTCGGCGGCTCGCCACGCGCCTTCGCCCCTCAACCGTCGCCGCCCACCGCCGGAATCGCCGGGCCAATCGTTTCATCGTGTCGAGCTCGCGTCGACTTGGCATCTCGAGGTCTCTGGGGCCTGGAGGCGCTTCGGGACTGTAGACGAGAAGGCGCAAGCGATCGACACTCCAGGGAACTCGATCCCGACCCGCCCGTACACGCCCGCGCTGGGTACTCCAGGCCTCCTCGACGCTGCCGGGCTGTTGGGGTACGGGAGGTCGGGCGGGTGGCGCCCTGCTTTCTCCCGGCAAGACGCCCGGCATGCCGGACCGGGACCAATACTCTTCGAAGGCGTTCTCAAAGACAGGGAAGTCTTCCGCCCGCTTGACCAAGGTCGTCCGACAGGCGAGGTAGAACTCTCGTCTCCGCAACCGGTTCACGTGGTCGAGAGCCCTCGCGAGGTCCAGCTCTTCGCCGAGCCCCACGGGCATGCCTCGTGCCCGCAGCAGGCCAAAGAACCCGGCCAGGCGGCGGGAGAGGCCGCCACCGTCCGCTGGCACCTGCCCGGTCCTCATGACCTCAACAACAGGTCGACCTTCTCCTCGAGCAGTCGCAGGTCCTCTGCCTCTTTCGCCACAAAGCCGAGGGTCTCGAGCAGGGTCTTCTTGTCCATGTGTTCAACCCCGAGGGCGAGCAGCGCGGCCACCCAGTCCAGGGTCTCCGAGATGCCAGGTCTCTTCAGGACCTCCTCTTCCGTTCGGACGCGTTGGACAAAGGACAGGACCTCCTCGGCGAGACCCTCGTCGAGTTCCGGGACCCGACGACGGAGGATCGTGAGCTCCTTCTCCCACGAGGGGTAGTCGATGTACAGGTACAGACAGCGTCGCTTGAGGGCAT
This sequence comes from Thermoplasmata archaeon, assembly GCA_046759185.1. Lineage (GTDB taxonomy): Archaea > Thermoplasmatota > Thermoplasmata > RBG-16-68-12 > JAJISG01 > JAJISK01. The sequence goes on from JBHIBO010000003.1 coordinate 45,286, forward strand.
CGCTCAGCTCCCGCGTCCGGTTCGACGTGATGATGACGAAGGGGACCCGCTCCGCCCGAAAGGTCCCGATTTCCGGGATGGTCACCTGGAACTCCGAGAGGAACTCCAGGAGAAGCCCCTCGAACTCCTCGTCCGCTCGGTCGATTTCGTCGATGAGGAGGGTGGGGGGTTTGGGGCCGTCGTGGTTTAGGGCCTTAAGGAGGGGGCGCCGGAGAAGGAACTTCTCGCTGAAAATCTCCGCCTCCAGCTCCGAGGGATCCTTCTGTTTCTCCTGCAGGCGGATCGCCAGCAGTTGCTTGGGGTAGTTCCATTCGTATAGGGTGGATTCGGCATCCAAGCCCTCGTAGCACTGGAGGCGGATGAGGTCCGTGTCGAGGGCCTCGGAGAGGGCGCGGGCGATGTCCGTCTTTCCACACCCCGGTTCGCCTTCTACGAGGAGCGGCTTGCCGAGCTTCATCGAGAGGTAGACCGCCATGGCGATCGACCGGTCGGCAACGTACTCGCTTTTCTCAAAGGCCTCAATGACCTCCTCGGGCTTGCTAAAGGGAGCTTCGTTCGCCACTTGCTGGTCCGCCATGGGTGTTCTCAGGGGTTCAGATGCTGCCATCTGATGAAAGCCCTTTCGTTTGGAGCGCTGTGGACGACTTCCGTGCCTAGGTCCTCTCCGGTTGCACGGGAACGGGCTTGGCTCCCTTCAGGTTCCGCCGAGGGAACTCCTCGATGTAGGCCCCGTAGTAGGGAACGCGATTGGCGACTACGCGGCGAAAGGCCGCACGAATCCCCGCGTCCGACAGTCCCCGGAGCGGGACGAGATCGTCACTCCGGTTGAGGCAGCCTTTGAGTCTGCCATCATGCGTCAAGCGAATCCGGTGGCAGTTCTCGCAGAAGGCTTGGTTGTACACGGGGTCGACGATCTCCACGCGGGCCCCCTTGAGGCAGTAAATGCGCCGACTATGAGCCCGGCGGATGTCGATCCGGTCGGCCTGTTCGGCCAGCCAGGCCGCCACCCCGTCGATGTCCACCATCCAGTCCTCGTGCCCCGTGAGCTCGGGCATGTATTGGATGAGTTGGAGGACGAGGCCGCCTCGCCCCTTCTCCACGAACTCCAACATCTTCGGGATCTGGGGTAGGGTGTGCTTCATCACGACCATGTTCAGTTTGACGGGAGTGAGGCCCACCTCGAGAGCCGCGGCGATGCCCTTTACGACAGGGTGGATGTCTGCTCCGCGGATGGCCCTGAACACCTCGGCGTGGATGCTGTCGATGGAGACGTTGACTCGGGTCAGTCCCGCCTCCCGGAGACCCACAGCCCGGGAGGCGAGCATGGATCCGTTTGTGGTGAGGGATACATTGGGAATGTGGGCCGCCCCCCGGGCCACTATCTCCTCCAGGTCGGACCGCACCATGGCCTCCCCGCCCGTGATGTGGAGACTCGTGAAGCCGAAATCCTTCGCGATGCGGATGACGCGTTCGATTTCCTCGGGCGCCAACTCCTCGTCGTGGGGGTCCCCCGGTCGCCTGATGGCCCCGAGGCCCTCGTTGTGGCAGTAGATGCAGGAAAAGTTGCACCGCCTGGTGACCGAGACCCGAAGGTCCGTGGCCTCGCGGCCGAACCGGTCGACGAGGACCATGTCGGAGATAGGCGCCTCCTAAGTAAGAATCTAACGGGTTTACTCAACCGCGGCGCCCAGGAGTCAGCCCTTTAATAGACAGCAGGAGTGGCCGTGGTCCGTGGGGGAGCCCAGGAGAGGGTGGGCGGTCGCGTTCAACCGGAACGAGGTCGCTGGGGCCTTCGGCGACATCGGGACCGACCTCCCGCTCATCCTCGCCCTCATCGCGATCAACGGTCTCGACGCCACGAGTGCCTTCGTGATGTTTGGGGTTTTCCAGATACTGTCGGCCCTCCGTTACGGCCTTCCCATGCCCGTGCAGCCTCTGAAGGCCATGGCCGCCATTATGATCGCGACGGCCGCCCGTCCGGAACTTCTCTTCGGCGGAGGCCTCGTGATCGGGCTCACCATTGGCATTCTCGGCTTGACCGGTGCCATCACTCGCATTCATGCCCTCCTCCCCGCAGGAGTTGTCCGCGGCATCCAGCTTGGCCTGGGCCTAACCCTGATGCTGGTGGCTTTCGGCTTCATTCTGGGGGATCCGGGCGCCCCTCTGCCAGACCGCATTCCTGGGATGATCGCCGCCTTTGTCGGGATCCTTGCCGTCCTCTTCCTCGGGCGGAGCACCCGATTCCCCCCTGCCCTCCTCCTCATCGTCGGCGGAATCGGCCTGGCGGCCTTCCAGGGCCTGGACTTTGGTGCCCTGGCGGGGGGCATCGGGTTTCGGCTGCCGGTGCTCTATCTTCCCGAGTTTCTTGCCGATCTGATCCCCGGGGCTCGCGTCCTCAGCCTCAATGACATCGCTGAAGGGGGACTCGTACTGGCGCTCCCCCAGATTCCACTCTCCATCGCCAACTCCATCATCGCCACGGCCTTCCTGGTGCGGGACTACTTCCCGCGGAGGACAGAGATTACGCCCCGCCGCATCTCCCTCACCTACGCGGCCATGAACCTGACGGGCCCCTTCTTCGGCGCCATCCCGGCCTGCCATGGTTCGGGGGGATTGGCCGGCCACCACCGGTTTGGCGCCCGGACGGGGGGCTCCGTGATCATCTACGGCACCATCTTCCTGGTCCTGGGGCTCTTTTTCGGAGGCGTCATCTTCGAGGCGGTCAAGGTCTTCCCCTTCCCGGTTCTGGGAGCCCTTCTGCTCTTCGAAGGGTTCGCCCTCACGAAACTCGTCACAAAGGTGAAGGACAGTCGACCCGACCTCCTCGTCGCCCTACTGGTCGGGGTGCTGGTCATCGGCGTGCCCTTTGGCTTCGTCGTGGGCATCCTCGGAGGGACGGCCGTCTACTTCCTCTTGGTTCGAAAGCGGATCTTCTTGTGAAGCCTTCCTGGGGTCAAAGGCTTAAGGGGTTCTCGGGCTACTCTCAAGCGTTCAGCCTACCGAGGCATCCAACCATGAGTGTGGAGGAGCACAGGGCGCGGGCGCCCAAGCACCTCGCGGTCGGCGTCATCACGGCCAGCAATACGCGGACGGAGGAGACGGATGACTCGGGCCAATACGCCCAGGAGGCCCTCCGGGACGCAGGCCACAAGGTCGCCTTCTACGCGGTCGTCAGGGACGATCCCAGGGAAATTCGGGAGGCTCTCGATGCCGCCCTCCCCCAGGCGTCGGTCGTGATCGTGAGCGGGGGCACGGGTCTCTCCCCGACGGACGTCACCATCGAGACCATCGCCCCTCTCCTCCAGAAGGAAATCGATGGGTTCGGGGAAATCTTCCGCGCCTTGAGCTACGAAGAGATTGGCACCCCGGCGATGTTGAGTCGCGCCACCGCTGGGGTGATCGACGGGAAGCTCGTAGCCTGCTTGCCGGGCTCACCTGAGGCCGTGCGCCTGGCTATGGAAGCGCTCCTACTCCCCGAGCTAGGTCACATCGTCGAACAGATCACCAGTGGTCCCCACGGCCACCCCTAGGCAACCGGACTTCGCAAGGGGACGCCTCAAGCCCCCGGGACTTCCTCTCACTCGAAGAGGCCCCGTACACACGCGAAGAACTCCTTCACCTTCTTCTCCGCCGTGGACTCGATCATCCGAGAACCGACGCTGGCGAGCTTCCCCACGAGGCGGGCTTCTGCGTTCCATCGCATTTCGGTCCCCCGGGCCGTCTTGATGAGGACGACGACCGAGTCCACGTCTACCGCACTGCCTCGTCCCGTCCCGTGGGCCTTCAGGCGGGCCCGGGTCGGCCTGTCCTCCTCCACGAGCTGGACCGTGAAATCGAACTTGCCTTTGATGAAGGAGACTCCGGCCTTCACCACAGCCCGGAAGTGCGTGGGACTGTGCACCTCCAGGAGCTGCAGATCGGGCATACATGGCGCCAGTTTCCGGGGGTCAATGAAGGTGTCCCAAACCTCCTCTACGGGGGCTTCCACGGCGAAGGTTCCCTGGAAATCCATGATGACCGTCCTCCCACCGAAGGGGACCGGGGTTGGTCCCGAAACGCTCCGACCCCCGCCCGCAATCTTAGTCAGAGGGGGGCCCGATTAAAAACCTGCGGCTGGGACCGCTCCCGGGTTTGTACTGTCTCATGCCCCTTTTTCCACCTGGGAGTTGCGCCTATCCCGCGTGAGGTTGCGCCTATCCGGGGGCAGGTGGAGGTTATCAGTTATTATTCTGAGGATAGTATAAATGTACCCCTTCCATCTTATCCTCATGTCTCGGAAAGTGACGGAATATGAGCCCGGGAAGATGACCGCTTCGAAGTCCCGGAGAGGCCGAGTCGCGGCCGTCCTGGGTGTCCTGAGCGCCATGGTGCGCGGAAGCCGCGCCCGGAGGATTCCCAGGGTGGCGGACGGGTTCACCGTTCCCCAGGGCGCCCGGATGGGTCCCCCGCTGGGCCTCGCGGTGCAGGCCGGCGATCTCAGCCTCGTCCGGTAGTCGGAATCCACCCGACGCGAAGTGGCCCTACCCCGGGGCCGCCTTGGGCGCCTCTGTCTTGCTCCCCTTCCCCGGAAGGCGCCTCCCGTATTTTGTGGCCACAACCTCTGCCATGATGCTCAAGGCGAGTTCCCCGGGCGTGGTCGCTCCCATGTCGATCCCGATGGGGGTGCGCACCCGGCGGAGGAACGCCTGGTCCACGCCCAGGTCGGCCAACGCCTTCATGTCGTGGGCGATGCGGTCGCGGCTGGCGAGAAGGCCCACGTACCGGACGGGCGCCTCGGCCAGGGCGGCCAGCACGGTGACGTCCCGGGCCCCCTTCGTCAGCACAACGACGGAATCCCGCTTCGTCCATTCAAACGTCGTCATATCGAACTCCATGTCCTCGATGAGGACATCGGGCTGGCTCTCCAGAACGGGCTTGTGGTCGATGACCACGACTTCCATGTCCAGGAGCTTTCCCAGCTCTACGAGGTGGTCTTCCAATGGGTCCCGACCCCCCTCAGCCACAAGGATGAGCCGGTCGGGTGGCAGGTACGGTTCGACGTAAATCTCCATCACCCCTCCGCAATTCGTCTCCACGTGAATCTCGTCGCGCGTCTGGTTCGTGACGGTGCCGCGAACGGCGGTTTCTACGTCCTCGAGGTAGACCTTGACGAGGCGAGGCTCCCCCGTCTCCATCGTCTCTAGCGCGACCTCGACGATGGGCCCATCGGGACAGGCTCCGCCCAGGGTTCCGAAGGCCACCTCCTGATTCTCGGAGATGATCATTTTGAATCCCGGCTTGCCGAGGGAAGAGCCCTCGACGCCCACGACGGTGGCGACGGAGAACGGCTTCCGGGCCGCCACCAGACGATTCATGTTTCGGGCGAAGCCGTACTCGTCCATGAGCCCCGATTCTAGCGACGGCCTCGTCTTAATCCTTTCCACCGGCCGAAAGGAGGAGGGAATTCCGAACGGTTGCTGGAAAGTCTTTTATCCGAACCCCCTTTTAGGCGAGCCTCACGGGGGACAAGTATCGTGATTCCGCCTCAATTCGAGTATTTTGCGCCCTCTTCGGTCGATGAGGCCGTCGAGCTCTTGGAACGATATGATGGCGAGGCCAAGGTCCTCGCCGGAGGAATGAGCCTGATCCCGATCCTCAAGCTCCGACTGGCGGAGCCTGCGGCCCTGGTGGACATCGGTCGCATCGAGGGCCTCTCGTACATACGGGAGGAGGACGGGTGGCTTCGCATCGGCGCGGGTACCGTGCTGAGCGACCTGCACGATTCGGACTTGGTGCGGGAGAAGTACCCCATCTTCCATGACGCCGCCTCGGTCATCGCCGACCCGCTGGTGGACAACATGGGCACGGTGGGAGGCAACCTCGCCCACGCCGATCCCGCCAACGACCTCCCGGCCTGCATGCTCGTCATGGGGGCCCAGGTCGTCGTCCAAGGACCGAAGGGTTCCCGGACGATTCCCGTCGGGGAGTTCTTCGTCGATACGTTCGAGACCGCCCTTGAGGACGACGAGATCCTCACCGAGGTCCAGGTTCCCACGTCCCAGGCTCGCCAAGGGAACGCCTACATGAAGATCGAGAAGCGGGCCGGGGACTTCTCCATCGCCGCCGTGGCGGCCAACGTCGTCCTGAATGGGAACGGAACAGTGGGGAGCGCGGGGATTGGCCTCACCAATGCCGGGCCGACCCCTTTCTTGGCGGAGGAGGCCTCGAACCACTTGGCTGGGGGGAGTCCGGATGAGGCGACTCTCGCCCGGGCGGCCGAGCTAGCGGAGGAGGCATCCAACCCGGTTTCCGACCTCCGAGGACCCGCGGAGTACAAGCGGGCCATGGTCGGCGTCCTCACGCGCAGGACCGTAGGGAAAGCTCTCGAGCGGGCGAGAGGTGGATAGCATGGCGGTCGCAGAGCGAGAGGCGGGCGAGGGCGGCGTCCCTCCCACGTATCCCATCACGGTTTCTGTGAATGGCACCGAATACGAGGCCACCGTGGAGGGACGGACTCTCCTCGTCCACTTCCTTCGGGACATCCTGGGTCTCACGGGGACGCACATCGGTTGTGACACGACGAATTGCGGAGCGTGCACCGTCCTCCTCGACGGAAGGGCGGTGAAGTCGTGCACGATCCTCGCCGTCCAGGCGGACGCCCGCGAGGTGCAGACCGTGGAAGGCCTGGAGACGGACACGCTCCATCCCATTCAGGAGGCCTTCGTGGAGGAGCACGGCCTCCAGTGTGGCTTCTGCACGCCGGGGATGATGATGACGTCCGTGGCCCTCCTTGGGAAGAATCCGAACCCGACGGAGGACGAGATCCGCCACGGCATCGCCGGGAACCTGTGCCGGTGCACGGGCTACGTGAACATCGTGAAGTCCGTCCAGTTCGCCGCGAAGAAGCTTCGAGAGGATGGCCAGGGAGGTGACGCATGACCGTCGAAGGCGGGATCGGCCAGCCGATCAAGCGGAAGGAGGACGCCCGCTTCATTCGCGGGCAGGGGAACTACGTCGATGACATCGAACTGCCCGGCATGCTCTATCTGGACATCGTGCGGAGTCCCTATGCCCACGCGCGCATCACGTCGCTGGACACCACGGAGGCCCTGAAGGTCCCCGGGGTCCTGGCTGTCATTACCGGGAAGGACCTGGAAGCCGCCGGCCTCGCCTGGATCCCGACCCTGATGTCGGATCAGCAGATGGTCCTCCCCACCGATCGTGTCATGTTCCAGGGCCAAGAGGTGGCGGCGGTCGTGGCTGAGAGCCGCTATGCCGCCCGCGACGGTGTCCAGGCCGTGGACGTCGACTACGAGCCCCTGCCGGTACTTCTGGACCCCAAAGAAGCGATCAAGCCCGACGCCCCCGTGTTACGGCCGGACCGCGAGGAGCAGTCCAACCATAACTGGCACTGGGAGGTCGGGGACAAGGAAGGCACTGGGAAGGTGCTCAAGGCGGCGGACACCGTCGTGAAGGAGGACATCTACCTCCCGCGCCTCAACGTGTCCTCCATCGAGACCTGTGGGTGCGTCGCCCAGGTGGACAAGACCTCAGGCCAGCTGACCCTCTGGATCACATCGCAGGCCCCGCACGCCGTTCGCACCGTGTTCGCCCTGGTCACCAAGCTGCCGGAGAACAAGATCCGCCTCATCTCGCCGGACATCGGAGGCGGGTTCGGCGGGAAGGTGTACGTCTACCCCGGGTACGTCCTGGCTGTCGTGGCGGCCCTGAACACCGGACACCCGGTCAAGTGGATCGAGGACCGATCGGACAACCTGGCCTCGAACGCCTTCGGCCGGGACTACCACATCACCGCGGAGATGGGGGCCAAGAACGGCAAGCTCACGGCGCTCCAAGTCAGCGTCCTGCAGGATGAGGGGTACGCGGACACGTGCGCCCAGCCTTCGAAGTTCCCCGCCGGGCTGTTCTCCATCATCACCGGCTCCTATCCCTTCGAGAACGCTTTCGTGGAGGTGGATGGAGTCACCACGACCAAGCCCCCGGGAGGCATTGCCTACCGCTGCTCCTTCCGCGTCACCGAGGCCGTCCATGCCATCGAGCGGATGGTGGACGTCATGGCCCACAAACTGGACGTGGATCCCGCCGAGTTCCGCATGAGCAATTTCATCCCGCCAGAGGCGTTCCCCTTCAAGTCCGTCCTGGGCTGGGAGTACGACAGCGGGGACTACGGCAAGGCCCTCAAGAAGGCCATGGACATCATCGGCTACGAGGATCTTCGTCGGGAGCAGGCGGAGAAGCGGGAGAAGGGAGAGCTCATGGGCATCGGCATCTCCAGCTTCACCGAGATCGTCGGGGCCGGCCCCTCCAAACACATGGACATCCTCGGCCTGAAGATGTTCGACTCCTGCGAGCTGCGGATCCACCCGACCGGGAAGGTTATCGCGCGGTTCGGGACGAAGTCCCAGGGCCAAGGTCACGAGACCACCTACGCCCAGATTCTGGCCGAGGAGTTGGGCATCCCCGCGGCGGACATCGCCATCGAGGAAGGGGACACCGACACGGCGCCCTACGGTCTGGGCACCTATGCGAGCCGAAGCACGCCCACGGCGGGCGCCGCGGCCGCGGTCACCGCGCGCAAGGTCCGGGAGAAGGCAAAGAAGATCGCCGCCCACCTCCTGGAGGCCGCCCCGGACGACGTGGAGTGGGTGGACCACCAGTTCCAGGTGAAGGGCGTTCCGGAGAAGGCGAAGACCATGGCGGACGTAGCCTTCGCGGCTTACACGAACTACCCCGAGGGGATGGAGGGCGGTCTGGAGGGCGTGACCTACTACGACCCGCCCAACATGACGTATCCCTTCGGGAGCTACATCTGCGTGGTGGACATCGACAAGGGCACGGGGGAGGTCAAGATCCGACGCTTCGTTGCGGTGGATGACGCGGGAACCATCATCAACCCCATGATCGTGGACGGGCAGATCCACGGCGGGCTGACGATGGGCTTCGCCGCCGCCATGTTGGAGGAGATCAACTACGACGAGGACGGGAACATCCAGGGAGGTTCGTTCATGGACTATCTCCTGCCCACAGCGGTGGAGACGCCCCGCTGGGAACTGGACAAGACCACGACCCCCTCACCCCATCACCCGTTCGGGGCCAAGGGCGTGGGCGAATCCGCCACCGTCGGGGCCCCCGCCGCTATCACCAACGCCGTCGTGGACGCCCTTGCGCACCTGGGGGTCACCCACATCGACATTCCCATCACGCCGTGGAAGGTATGGCACGTCCTTCACGAGAAGGGCATCAGCTAGCGGCCATGCCAGGTCGCCTGAAACGCCGATTCGAAGGTCGACGGTAGGGAAGTGAGATGGAGTTCGAGGGCACTTTCTCCACAACCGCGGGGATCGAGAAGGTCTGGAGCACCTTCTTTGATCCGCAGGGGATGAAGCCCTGCGTCCCCGACTTGGAGCTCATTGAGATCTTCGACCCGATGCACCACCGGCTGGTGTTCAAGGTCGGTCTCTCCTTCATGAAGGGCAGTTTCGATGTGGACGTCAGGTTGCGGGACGTCGCCATGCCCACCCACGCCCGGGTCAAGGCCCATGGGAGGGGGCAAGGCAGCGCCGTCGACGTCGACGCCGTGGTGGACCTCGCCAAGACGGCGGACGGCACGGAGATGCGTTGGAAGGCCGATGCCCACATCGTCGGGAAGCTCGCGAACGTCGCGACCCGTCTCCTGGATTCCACCGTGAAGAAGCGCATCAACGAATTCCTCGAATGTGGCCGCGCCCGCCTCGAAGGAGAGTAAGCGTCCCCTCCTTGCGCGTCTGCGGGTTCCCGAGTCCTATGCGACGAACGACGCCGGTTCCTTGACGAAGCGAGTCTGGCAGCCCTCGGAGCAGAAGTAGTACGTCGATCCCTCGTGCTCGGCGTGCAAGGAGGAGGCTGGGACGACGGTCATGCCGCAGACGACGTCCATGGCCGTCTCACTCACGGCCGGAGTCGCTTGCAGGCCGGCCGAGCTCGGGACCGACCGATGACGCACCTCGGTGATCTCGGCCATGATGCTGAGGGCAATTTCCTCCTGTGTCTCGGCAGCCAGGTCGAGGCCGGCTGGGTTGCGGAGTCGTCCGAGGGCGTCCTCGCCGAGCCCCTCGTCTCGGAGGCTCTCGATCAGGGCATTCGCCCGCCGACGACTCGCCACTAGGCCCACGTAAGCCGCAGGGGAACCGAGCAGCTGACGCACAGCCGTCTCGTCGTATCGGCCCATGGAAGCCACCACGGCGAAGGTGGAACGTGTTGCGGCCGCCGCCAACGCCTCCACGTCCCCGATGACCACATCCGCGTCTGGCTGCTTCTCCTGTGTGACTCCCAAGGCCGCGACGACCACACGGAAGCCCAAGAGGTGGCCGAGAACGGCGAGCGCCTGACCCAAGGGCGACTCACCGACGATCAGGAGCTGGGGCGTGGGGTTGTTGGGCTCCAGGAAGATCTCCATTTCCCCACCGCTCTCGCACACCATAGGGTGTTGGGTCACTCCCTCTCGAGGAGGGGTTCTAGCCGGGTCGGGGGAGAAGCTGACGAGGCGAGGGATGCCGTCTTCCAGGGCCGTGAGGGCCTCGGCGACGACGATGGACTGGGAGCAGGCGCCGCCGATCCAGCCCGTCATCTCGCCGCCTTGCCGAATGACGGCCTTGAACCCCGGCTTCCCCGAGGTGGGTCGAACGGCACGCACGACCGTCGCGAGGACGAAGGGCTCTCCGCGTCGCCTGAGTTCCTGGGCCAGGTCCACGGGGTCGTCGGCGATCGAGCGTCCGAAGTGGGATAAACCCTGGGTGACCGCGGGCAGGTGGCCCTCACCCTCCTGATGGAGCTCCAAGGCCAAGGTCTCCAGCGCCTCCCCCTCCTCCAAATCGTGTGCGACCCGTCCAAGCTGCTCTTCCGTATCGATGTCCAGCAGGACGCCGGGATCGGGTACGGGGACCTCGACGATCTCGCCCTCGTAGTTACCGAAGATGCTACGACAGCCCCGGTCTCCCGTGATCCCGCGTACGTCGCCGAAAACGGAGCGATCGAGGAGGACGGGATTGCCACGAACGCCTTGGAAGGTGGGGATGAGGACGGGCGCACCTGTGGCCTTCCACTCCTTGCCCAATGTGTCGAGAGTTTCCGCCTGGAGGAAGGGCTGGTCTCCGAGCACGATCAAAACGCTCTCGGCCCCCGACGACAGGGATCGGATCCCCGCCCGGATGGAGGTGCTCATCCCCTCTGGGTAACGCTCGTTGACGACCACATTCGCGCCGTCGAGGGAGACCTCCTCGCGGATCCGGTCAGCCTCACTGCCAAGAACCACGACGACTTCCTCAGCCGAGGAGCCTTGTACGGACTCGAGCACCCGCTCGAGGAGCTTCTGCCCTCCCACCTCCAACAGCGGCTTAGGGCGCCCCATGCGCGAAGAGGTTCCAGCGGCCAGGACGATCGCGGAAATCACGTGACGATCCACCTGGCGGTCTTTCGGTACACTCGCCCTCTGTACTAGAGCGGGTCCGTTGTTAAACCTTGCACTCTCCTCCGCCGGGAACGCGCCTACCTCGACTCTGATGGGGCGAGGGCCAGGTCTCCGACAGGGGACTTTCTGAACAGCCGAGCCTTTCCGCTCGCGGAGAGTCGGGAACGTGGGATTCGAGGTCTGAGGCTACGCCGAAGCCAGCTGCGCAGGCTCTTCGCGGTCTCCGATGGGCACGTACTCGAGGTCCATCGGCCCGATGTATTTGGCTCGGGGACGAATGAGCTTGTTGTCGGCCAGCTGCTCCATGATGTGCGCGGACCAGCCCGCGATCCGGGAGAGGGCGAAAATCGGGGTGTACAGGTCGATGGGAATGCCCAGCACGTAGTAGGTGGACGCCGAGTAGAAGTCCACGTTCGGGTTCAACCCCTTCTCCCGCATCATGACGGTCTCGATGACCTGGGAGATGTCGTACCAGCGGGTATCGCCGGCGGCCTCTCCGAGGTCCTTGACGACCTTGCTGAGTTCCTCCGCCCGGGGATCCATGGTCTTGTAGACACGATGTCCGAAGCCCATGATCCGCTCCTTCTTCGCCAGTTTGTCCAGGATGTACTGCTCGGCCTTCTCGGGGCTGCCGATCTCCTTGAGCATCTCCATGACCCGCATGTTGGCGCCCCCATGGAGGGGGCCCTTTAGCGTGCCGATGGCCGCCACCACGGCGGAGTAGACGTCCGACAGCGTGGAGGCGGTCACTCGGCCGGAGAAGGTCGAGGCGTTGAAGCCATGGTCTGCGTGGAGGACGAGGGCCATGTCCATGACCCGCTCCGCAGTCGGGTTCGGTTTTTCCCCCCGCATCATCCACAGGAAGTTCCCAGCGTGAGCGAGGTCCATGTCCGGCTCGACGGGTTCCTTCCCGCTGCGGATTCGCACCCAGCTTGCGAGGATCGAGGCGAAGCCCGCCGTCAGGTCCAGGGAGGTCTCGATCTGTTCCTCCTTGGACGGCGCCTCCTTCTGTCCCCCCATGTTCCCCAGGCTGGACACCGCGGTCCGCAGGACATCCATGGGATGGGCTTTCTTCGGCCAGTGGCTCATGCAGTCGAGAAGCCCTTCAGGCAGCGGCCGGTGCTCCGCCAAGCGTTTGGAGAAGTCGTCCAACTGATGCTTCGTGGGGAGGTACCCGTTCCACAGGAGGTAGACGGTCTCCTCGAAGGTTGAGTTCTTTGCGAGGTCGTGGATGTCATAGCCTTGGTAGACCAGGAGTCCCTTCTCTCCGTCGACGAACGAGTTGCGCGACTCGTCGATGACGATTCCTGCCAGTCCTTTGGCGATCTCCATCTGCCACCAGCTCACTGGCCCCCCAGGGGGGCCCGGGACAACGAGCCAGGTGAGGCTACATGGACCTTTGGAATGTAGAATAAGCATGCGACACGCGCCGGGGAAGCGTCTGTTCCTGACGGGGGGCTAGCCGACGGAGGACCCCGGTTCATTCTGCGTCTGGGCGGAGGAGCACAACGCGGTCGTCTTTGCACTCTCGCCCGCCGGGAACGCGACGACCTCGAATTTGATTATCAGAAGTGATTCTCGCCCTCGACTTCTTAAATAGCTCCGAAAGGGGAACCCTGTGTGCGATTTATGAAGCGGAAAAGTGAGAAGACGATGGTCGACGTGAAGAAGGGCGTGAGCCTCGTCCACCTCAACGTCGGATCGGGGTATCTCACCTACATCGACGAGGACGAAGAGGAGTCGCCGACCGTCAAGAACGTGGTCCTCGAGACAAAGAAGAAGGCCGAGGACTAGTCTGTTCCCCAGTTTCGGTCGTAGGTTCCCCGGCTTGCCTCAGTCCGGCGGGGAAAACACCACCTGATTCTTCTCCAATGCGGTGATTTCGTGCGCTTTCATTCCCGCCTCGGCGAGGATTTCTCTTGTGTGTTCCCCCTTCGTCGGCGGAGCCCTCTCCGTCCCGGCGCGCCAGGTGGAGGCCAGTGCCGGGAAGGCGAGCTGCCGGACAGCCCCCAGGGACGGGTGTTGGAAGGTTTGAACCACGCCCCGATGCTTGATCTGAGGATCGGCGAAGACCTCACGGAGGTCCTGCACGGGAGCCGCGGGGACCCCCGCCTGTTCGAGACGAATAAGCCACTCATCCCTGCCCCGCTCTTGAAACCGATCAGCCAGACGCTGGACCAGGCTCTCGCGATGGACCACCCGCAGCTCATTGGTGGCATAATCCGCATGCTCGGCGAGATCCCCCAAGCCAAGAGCGTCACACAAACCTCGCCAGAACCGGTCGTTGGCGGCGGCCACCACGATGGGGTCATCGGCCGTGGGGAAGGCCTGATACGGCACGATGTGGGGATGGGCCGAGCCCAATCTGCCTGGCGGGTGGCCCTCCAGGAAATACGCCTGGGCCATGTACGTCAGCCAGGACACCTGGCCGTCGAGAATCGAGACATCGAGGTACGAACCTTCTCCGGTCCGGTCCCGCTTCCAGAGGGAGGCGAGGATGGCGAGGGCCGCGTGGAGCCCCGCACCGATGTCGGCGATGGCGACCCCCACGCGAATGGGAGGCCGCCCCGCCTCTCCAGTGATGCTCATGAACCCGCCTAGGGCCTGGAGGATGAGGTCAAAGGACGGGCGGTTCCGGTACGGGCCGTCCTGACCGTAGCCGCTGATGGAACAGTAGACCACGTCCTCCTTCCACCCCTTGACGTCCTCATAGCCCATTCCCAGGCGCTCCGCCACGCCTGGGCGGAAGTTCTCGAGAACCACGTCGCAACTGGGGACCATGCTTCGGAGGATCTGGAGCCCCTCCTCCTGGTGGAGATCCACGCACAAGCTGCGTTTGTTGCGATTCACGCTAAGATAATAGCCGCTCACTTCCCGAAGGAAGGGCGGTCCCCACGCCCGCGTGAGGTCCCCCTCGGGGGGTTCCACCTTGATGATATCGGCCCCCAGGTCCCCGAGGACCATGGAGCAGAAGGGGCCGGCCAGCACGCGTGAGAGGTCGAGGACCCGGATGCCTGCGAGTGGACCCATGCGGGCGCCAACTCCCGGGAGGGCATAAGGGCGACGAGGGAGCACTCCCGCACAACGTCAACCGAAGGGCTGGCCCTTTGTCTCAGGCCCGAAGACACCGGCGACGACCCCACCGAAGAGCATGAGGAGGGCCACGGAGGTCAAGGGCCAGAACACCCCGTCCGTGGATACGAGCAAGGCGGCGAAGACCAGGGGGGCGAGGATGGCCGTGATTTTCCCCACCCCTTCTGCCATCCCGAAGCCCGTGGCCCGGTACTGGGTGGGAAACAGCTCCGTGGTGTAGGGGTAGACGGCTCCCCAGGCGCCCAGGTTGAAGAAGCTCACGAAGATGAGGCCCAGGACGAGGGTCCAGAAGTCCTGCGCCGTGGCAAAGACGTAGCCGCTGATGCCCCCTAGGGTGAGAAAGAGGGCCAGGGTCCGCTTACGCCCCCAACGCTCGACGAGGATCATGGATGCGAAGTAGCCGGGGAACTGCGCCAGGGCGGACACGATGAGGAAGTAGGCCAGGACGTTGGGGTCCCCGAAGTCGACGACGCCGAAGGTGGCCAGGACCGGGGGGAGCCACAGGAAGAGGCCGTAGTAGCTGAAGTTGAGGGCAATCCAGACGCCGATGGTGACCGCCGTCCGACGAAAGAGCGACCCCCGGAACAACGCCGCCACAGGGGCTCGGGGCACCGTGGGCTCTTTCCGGAGATCCTCCGCCTCCACGTCCGCCCCGGGGATCTTGTGCAACACCTCCGCGGCCTCGTCCAGCCGACCCTGTCGTGCGAGGTAGTACGGGCTCTCCGGCACCGAACGTCGAAAGACGAAGGCGATGAAAGCGGGGAAGGCCGCCGCGAGGAAGAGGAGGCGCCAGGCGCCGTCTAGCTGGAATATGAAGAAGTACCAGAAGCCGATGGCCAGGAGGAACCCCACCGGCCAGAAGAAGTCAAGGAGGACCATGTAGCGGCCGCGGTCTTGGGGCGGGAGGAACTCGGACAGCACGGGAGGGTCGATGACCAGCATCCCGCCCAGGCCGATGCCGGCGAGGAGGCGGAAGGCGAAGAGACTCGTCGGATTGAAGGAGAGGGCCGTCAGGGCCGTGAAGAGCGAGTAGACGACAACGCTGACCTGGAACAGGGTCCGTCGTCCTCGCCGGTCCGATAGTCTTCCCAGGGAAATGCTGCCCAGGAACGATCCCAGGAGGGTTGCCGAGACGATGGCACCGTACTGCAAGGGATCCGTGGGCGTGAAGGTGGCCAGATCGAAGATGCCGAACTCCGCGCCGATCGCTGGAAGGACGAGGCTGATCAGGATGATCTCAAAGGCAACAAAGGTCCAGGCGAAGCCCGTGATGAGGAAGATCCTCCGGTGAAAACGGGTGAACCGGGTCTCGCGGAGGACGTCTTCGACGCCGCGCGGACCGGCAGCTGGTGCAGCAGAGGCCATGCTGTGGCCGTTGCAGATGAGCCTGAGCAAAATAGGTAATGATAGAGGCAAGGGCGCGGCATCGGACCCGTCGAGTGGCAAGATTTACCGGGAGGCGAGGGGCCTACGGCTGAGGAGCCCGGTCCCTCAGCCGGCCTCGAGATGCTGCATGAAGCGGTCCCGGACTTCGGGGGCAGCCAGGCCGACGACCGGGACCTCCTCATTGCCCTCGTCGACGCGCGCTAGAATTACCGTGGGACCCTGGGCCGCCTCGACCGCTGCCATGAGGTCAGCCACCTTGTCGACCCGGATTACCGAGGCTACCCCGCTGGCCCGCGCCACCTCAGCCAGATCTGTTCCCAGGGCGGTGTGGGAGGGCTGGTTTCCCGTGCTCCCGTGAACGCCGTTGTCCAGGATCACCACGACGAGATTGGGAGGTCCGAAGTGGGCGATAGTGGAGAGGCCGCCCAGGTTCATCAGGACCGAACCATCCCCGTCCACCGCAAGGACCCGGCCGAGGCGGGCCAGGGCCAGCCCCAGACCAATGGAACTCGCCAGACCCATGGAACCCATCATGTAGAAGTTGGAGGGACGGTCCGCGGCGTGGTAGAGCTCGCGGGAAGCGTACCCCAGGTTACAGATGAGAGGGTCTCCAAGTCCTGCCAGGGCCTTCAGTGCCTGCATACGCCTCATGCCCAAACCTCCGGCGCCAAGAGGACCGCGCCGATCATGCGGTCTTTGAAGGACCACCCCGCAAGGCGGGAGATGGCGGGTAGATCGCTGGGCGCGGCCAGCCGTTCGTAGGGAATTCGGAGAGCGTCGAGGAGGCGAGGGGTCGCCTCACCCATGGGAACCTGGGCCGCCACGGTTTCCTTCGGTCCGCCTCGATGTGCAATGAGCAGGAAAAGGGGCAACCCGTAGAGCTGATCGAGAGAGGCCAAGGCATTGATGCAATTCCCCAGCCCGGAGTTCTGCATGAGAAGGCTGGGCTTCCGTCCACCCAGGTTGGCCCCAGCGCAGACCCCGACTCCCTCCTCCTCCCGCGTGACGGGAAGGTGCTTGATGTGCGCCTCTTCGAGACGCTCTAGCACGCCGGCCAAGAGAGTGCTCGGGACGCTGCAGGCGAAGTCGACCCCCGCTTGCTTCAGCTCTTGAATGATTCGTCCATCCACATCCATGGTTCCGCTTCCCAACAGAAGCACATCGACAGGGCCCGTTACGAACCTTTTCCCCGGCGGTTGCTCGTCGCGAAGGGCGACCGGACAGCTGTGGGGCGTGCAGGAGCTGGGGTTCGGGCGGTCGAGTAACCCTCGCGGCCCCGCTGGGGGCTTCCGCAGCGACACCTAGGTTTATGGCGTTGGCCTGGCTTCGCCCGCCCCGGAGGCGAAAGCACGGGTGGGGACGGACGGGGACCCGGATCGGACTGGGACAGGTACGCCCACTACACCCCGTCTAACCCCGTCATCCGGTGGCTCTTCCTCGATCTCATGTATCGAGGATATCGGGACCTCCTCGGGCGGGCGAACTTCACCGGGCCGATTTCGGTTCTGGAGCTGGGGGCCGGGACGGGCTACACGACCTTGCGCCTCTGCGAGAAGCTTCCCGTTCGAAAGGTCACCTTGGTCGACTCGAACGGTGCCATGTTGCGGACGGCCGAAGGGACATTGGACGGGGTGCGGTGCGAGAAGACGTTCCTCGAGGAGGATGTCCTGGACCTCGCGTTGGAGGAGCGTTTCGACCTGGTCCATAGCGCGGGTCTGGTGGAGCATTTTGAGACCAGGGATCGCAGAAAGCTATTGGAACTCCACGCCGACCGGACCCGACCCGGTGGCTACTGCATCGTCTACGCCCCTACGCCAACGCTCTCCTATCGATTCTGGCGGCGCTTGGCAGAAGGGATGAACGTTTGGCTCTATACGGACGAGGTGCCGTTGCCCCGGGACGTACTTGTCCGCGAGGTGGCCGAGGCAGGCCTGGAGGTCTTGGGAACGAACCACTTCTGGCGAGGCTTCCTGACCGAGGCCGGCGTCATCGCCCGACGGAGGAATTCCCAGGGCCGCGTGCCCTTGGATGGGGACGTGGGGACCTGAGCGAGGGTGCCCTTCGGTCGGCCCTTGGGTGGTTGGAGGAGTATGGGATTCTCCTCGTGGTCGACCCGCTCCTTCCCAGCGTCACCAGGGTCGTGACGGGCGAGGCCCTGAAGGGGTCCTGGTGGGGCCATCCGCAGTCTCACGCCATCTTTGCCGTGGTGGAACGCCTAGAGGGGCATGGGAAAGCGCTGCAGACCAAGCTGGTTTCCGGCAAGGTCACCTTTGTCCACCAGAGGCTCTGGCCCGCCCTGGCCGGTGCGGCTTCCGCCAGGGAACCCTGGCAGGTCGAGGGGCTCTCCCCGGAGGAGGAAAGACTCCTCACGGCTGTGGGGAACGCCGGATGGGTTCGAACGGACGATCCGGAAAAGCTGGCACCCCTTGATGCGAAGGCGGTTCGCCGGGCAGCCAAGAGTCTGGAGAGGTATCTCCTCGTTGTCAGCCGCGAAGTCCACACGGAATCCGGCGCCCATGCGAAGGTGTTGGAGACATGGGAGGCCTGGGGGCGCCGCATCGGATTCCAGGACCCCTGGAAGCCCGCGAAGGAGGGGAAGCGGGAGCTCGAAGGTGTGCTGGACGCGATGAATCGCGCCTTCCAAGCGGAGGGCCGGCTCCCCTGGCAAGAACCGTGAGGTCCCTCAATCCTCGCCCAAGACGGATTGAGCTTTCTCGAGATCGTCGACGGCGACACCCAGATCGGATCGTCCGTGCATCCGATTGAGTTGCACGAGGCTGATGATGTTCACTCCGGCCGCAGCCAGCCGCTGGGCGATGGACGCCAGCGCCCCAGGGTTGTCCTGGAGCGTCACGACCAGGAGTTCCGCCTCCTCAAACGCGATGTTGTGGCCCTCAAGGATCTCCCGGGTGCCCTCTTCGTCGGAGGTGAGGAAGGTGACCCGGCCCTCACCGCCAACCGTCTCGCCTCCCGAAGCTTCCAGGTTGATGCCGCGCTCGGCCAGGGCACCGGCCACATGGGCGAGGGCTCCTGGGGCGTCTTTCAGAGTAATGCGAAATGCGGTTGTCATGCTCCCCCACCTTCGCGCACCCAGGTCCCGCAAGACCGGAGGCGCACGGGGCGGGACGCGGGGTGCCGCGATAAAGCTTTCGCGGTGGGTCACTGGATACCAGCCTCTTGGAGCAGTCAAACGCGAGGAATCGGCCTCCCCTTCTGGCCCTCCCCCAGGAGGCCTCCCGTCATCCGTGGCGTGCCCCGGTTCCCCCGACGAACGGGACCTCCCCCAAACTACCTTCTTCTCTGCAGGAAGAGCGCGACGCCAAGGAACGCGAGGCCCACGAGGACGAGGATGAAGGTGGGTCCAAGGGGCCCCGTCGGACTGATGAAACTCGTGTCCACAATGAAGCCCACCTCCACCTCGTCGACCCGATCGACCAGGTCCGAACAGGACACTGCTGCGACATGTCGGCCGTCGGCCACCTCCGAAAAGGTGAACGAGGTCTCCTCCTCGACAAGAACGGGGGGTCCTCGGTCCAAGCTGACGGCGCATGCCGCCACCCCCGCGCCCGAATCGGCCACGGACCACTGGAGGACGACGTCCGATTGACCAACGAAGCTCAGGGGGGCGGGATGGACGATCTGGATGACGGGGGGCCCCGTGTCGATTAAGACGACAAGGGGCTGGACAGGCTCCGTGTTCCCCGCCTCGTCGACCGCGAAGAACGCCACGGTGTGGGTACCGTCACCCGCGACCACGAAGGGCTCCGTGTAGTCCTGCACCGCCCCACCGTCCAGCCGATACGTCAGGGAGGCAATCCCGCTCGTGGCGTCCGTTCCCGCGAGCTCCACGGTGACGGAAGTGGAGAACCAGCCGCCCGGCCCAAGCGTGCCGGAGAGGGTGGCCGTAGAGGAGGGAGGGGTCCGATCGATCCCAAAGTGCGAGGCGGATTGCGCCCACTCCCCCACCTCCATCGCGTCGGCGCCCCGCGCGCAGACTTGGTAGCCGGGCGCGTCCGACAGCGAGGAAAGGTCCATGGTGACCGCGTAAGGCGCTAGGGCATCCACGAGGATGAAGGGGAAGTTGCCGCAGCCGGCCGTGAGACCAATTCCAAACTCCATCCGTGTCACGGGACTGTCCGGGTCGGTGGCGCTCGCGGTCGCCACGAGGGCATCGCCGACCCAGACGAAGGCTGCCTGAGAGGTGACCTGCGCCATGGGGGCACTATTGTAATCGATCGTATTCTGGAAGCCCGTGGCGAGGAAGTCGAACCGCGGGTTGCCTCGATCGACCCAGTTGCAGTCCCCGCCGTCGTAGAAGTCCCGGTAGCTGGACTGATTGCATCCCTCGATCGCTCCCAGAATGACGTCGGCCGCATGAGCGATTCCAACATCCAGGGGCCCGTCGTCCACGTCGTCCGTGAGGTCCCAGAGGGTCGTGGCCACGCGGAGTTCGTTGTCGTCCCCTCTGACGGTCGCAGGACAGACGGACGCGTCCTCGAGGTCCAGGGAGAAGAGGGATCCATCCCACGGCCGGGTGTAGAAGTGGTCCAGCGGGTCCACGATTTCTTGGTTGGCTCGGGGTCCAAAGAAGTCGGCGAACCCCTCGGTCCACGAGAGGCCGCGATGTTGGGCAACGCCACATGCGGTGTGGGGTCCGCCCGGACTCGGCCAGAAGCTGTCGCCGTACAGCTTGTCCTGCACGTAGTGGGCGTACTCGTGGTTCACGTCGTCGGGGCTCTTGTCATCGATGCCGTCGGCGCACAGGTGAATCGTGTCGTCGGCCGGGCTGTAGAACGTGCAGGGACCCGGCGTGAGGACACGAACCTGCCCGAGGACCAGGCCGATGCTACCCAGGTTTGCGGCGTAGTCCCAACCGTCGTTGATGTATTGGAAGGGCCGCTGCGCGAACTGGTTATCCGATGACGCGCGCGCGCCAAGGTCGATCGTGTCCTCATTCCCCACCGTGATGGTCTCGGTCTGCCATCTGTAGGTCTTACCCTCTGTCGTCTGGACGCAGACCGCCGCGTTGCAGGCCAAGAAGCGAACGTAGACGTCCTGGTTTCCCGGACCGTCCAGTTCGGTCCGGCGAAGGTCCGGGGAGGTGAAGTTGCCCGTCTCGTCCGTCATCCCTGTCCAGAGGAGGTCGTCGGGATCGGCCATGTCTTCGTCCCAGACCTGGACCGTGGCCCAGCGTTGGGGCGCCGTCGTGGCGTCGTCCTCCAACCAGTAGTTCCATTGCCCCGTCACGTTGAAGGACGCGTGGGATTGGGGCGGAAGGGGCGTGCGTGGATGCTGGATGTCTGAAGGGAGCACGGAGGTGTCGGTCGCCGGGAGGGGGCGATGGTCGCGTGTTTCTCGAGTCGGAACGAGGAGGGGGTCGGCGACGAGTGCCGTGGGCCGGGAGGACGATACGACCCAGGGATTCCCGTAACGGACCTGTCCAGCGCCCTCTGGGGGGACGTCAAGGTACACCACTGCATGGCCCCCGAGCCGGCCGAAGTGGGGGGAGACCCCTGTCACCCGAACCACCAACCGTGAGAATCCCGGACTGTGGGGCAGGATCGAAAGTCCATGAATCGTAGATTCCCCCTTAGGAAGTCCTCGGGGGGCCATGGGTTCCTCGGTGACCGTCAAACGCTCAGAGACCTCGAATTCCAGCTCTACGTCGGTAAGCTCCCCCCAGCGGCTGGTGAGATGCACATGGAAGCGGGTCGGAAGGCCGACGACTGGGGATGACGAGCCTTCCACGCGAACCTCGATGGGGTCTTGCAGGGCCCTTTTCAGAATAGCGGGAGAGACATCCGCTTCCGAGGGGTCGGGTGGTGCCTCTCGCTGGGTGAAGCCGGCCACGCTCACGGACGCGAGTAGAAAAACGATGCCGAGCGCCATGGAGGCTTCCAGCCTCCGCCTTCCTCCCATCCTGCCTCATCAGGGCCGCAGGCCTCAATATAGTTTTGAGTCGCACCGGAGCCAGCCATGAGGATGGCTCCTTTATCTGCCCCTTGGGGATAGGGGCCCGGGTTGACCGTGAATCGGCTGCTGCCCATTCTCCTTCTCGCCGCGTTGATCCCCGTTCTTGCCATGGGCCAGCCGGCTCGTGGGCAGAATCTCGCTGAGATCTTTGACGTCGACGAGACCTATACCAAGGACTTGCCGGCAGGCGAGACCGTCAGCTTCACCTGGTTGACCTACAACCGTGACACAACCGACGTGCTCTTCCAAACGCAAGTGGAGCCCACCTCCGATGCCGACTGGTCGGCCGGTGTCGCGCCCGCCTTCCGAATCCTCGCGCCGGGGGAGTCGACGGAAGTGAACCTCACGGTGTCTTCCCTCTTTGATGCGCAAGAGCAGTCAGTCAGCTTCACCGTCACCCTTTCCCTCGTCCGGGCCGGAGACCCCGCCGTCAACGAGACCTGGGTTCGTAGCGCCACAGTGAATCTGGTGCCGGCTCCACCTCCCCTGCCAACGGGGAACCTGATTCTGGGGATCTTCGAGAACCCACTCCCCCCTCCCTTCAACTCCCGCGCCGTGACCTTCGTGATCAACATCGCCTTCTGGGGCGTCATCGCAGGCATCGCCGTGCTGGTTCTGACACCCATCCTCCGTCGGCTATTCCGGAAGACGAAGACAGAGTTGGACGACGTCGTCCTACACATCGTGCGAGGGCCCCTCATCCTGCTACTGCTGACCTACGGCGCGGTGCAGTCCGTGGCTGTGCTCCAGCCCCCCATCGAGGTCACCAACACCCTCTTCCTCGCCTACACTGTAGTCCTGATTGCTACGCTGACCTGGGTCGCCTACCGCCTCTTCCACGGGGTCCTGATCGAGTTTGGACGAAGGGCGGCGAGGACCCGTCAGGCCACCGTCTTTGGGAGGATCCTACCCCTTCTCAACGTGATGGGGGCCATCACCATCTTCGTCGGGGGCGCGGCGGCACTCCTGGCCGCCTTCGGGTACGATCTGACGGCCTTCCTCGTGGGGGCGGGTGTCCTCGGCATCGCCATTGCCTTTGCGGCCCAGGAAAGCCTCTCCAACTTCTTCAGCGGCATCTTCCTCATGCTTGATCAACCCTTCAAGGAGGGTGACCTGGTGGAGATCGACGGGGACCGAGCCCGGGTCGAGAAGATCGGCATCCGCAGCACCATCCTCTACCACAGACCCTCCCACAAGCTCCTGGTAGTCCCCAACAACAAGATGGCAGGGGACGTGGTCGTGAACCTCGCCAAGCCGGACCTGGCGATCCGCCAGAGCACCACGGTGGGGGTCGCGTACGGCTCGGACCTGGAGACCGTAAAGACGATCCTTGCCGAGTCCGCGTCGGACCATCCTGGCGTCCACAAGAGCCAACCGGGTCGCCAGCCATATGCCCGCCTGGAGGAGTTCGGCGACTACGCCCTCATCTTCAAGCTCAAGTTTTGGGTGAAGGATGCGGACCTGCTGAACCGAGTGCGAGGCGAGGTGAATGAGACCATCGTGCAGCGCCTCACGGAGGCGGGCATCGAGATTCCGCCACCCATGATGACCGTGGAGCTGGAGGAGGGAGAGGGGAAGCCGCCCACTGAGGAGCGCTAGTAGGATTCCACCTCATCGCCAGCGCACCTCATCGTGTTCCCGGAATGCGCCCTTCCTATCATCCCGCTCACCAAAACCGCGTTAAAGGAAGGTGAAGTGCGATCGCCCTACCAATCGAGGGCAAGCAAAAGGAAAGCGGGTCGCGTGGTGGCGACCCGTGAAACAGAACGAGGGTGGTTCTCACTCGTTCTCAGGGACCAGACCGAGCTGGGCCATGAAGCCGAGCATGTCGAAGTACGAGCGCTGCTCGGTAATCTTCCCGTTCTCGACCTTGACGACGTCCGCGGACCACATCCTGATGGTCTTGTTCGTCGGGGGGACCTCCGATCCGTCGGGGTTGACGAGGGTGCCCGTGTGGGTTCCCTCGAGTTCCTCCTCGACCACGACCCAGTCGCCCTGGCCAAAGCTGTTGACGATGGTCCCCTTGAGGTCCCCGAACGCGTCGAAGAAGGGTCTCATCCATCCCTTGACGGCGTCGACTCCCTTCAGGGGCTCCTCGAGGCCAGGCGCGTGGGCGACGACGCTCTCTGCGTAAGCTTCGAAAGCGCGATCCCAATCGCGGGCATTCAGGGCCTCATCCCGCTCTTCCAATAGACTAATCTTCTCTTCGATTCCCATGGTACTCTCTTCCTTGAGTCTGATTCCTCTCGGGCTGGAAATCTCTCTTTAGCATTGGGCCATTTGAGTGGTCGGCCGCAGCCGGAGAACTCCCTCCCCGAGGCTAAGCCACCTACTTTTACGCCATTATAAAGGGCTTACGGGTTCCGCCGCATCTGGCTCTGACCGCAGACCGGCATCCTACTATACCGGAATGCGGAGCACCGTTTGGCCTCTTCCTCGATACCCGCGGGAGAGCTCTCTCCAGACAGCCGGCATTGGGTTGCCCTTCTCGTCCCGGCGATAGTAGTCCAGAATTCGACCGACCTGCCCGTCCTCCCCGATCTCCAAGAGCAAGGCGTTCCGTACCCGGGCCGCGGAGTCGGCTTCCATCTCATCCTCGAAACGGGCTACGTACGGCGTCTGATCCAGCCACCAGAAGATGAGGTACTGCGGCCGAGCTTCTCGACTCTCGATGGTCATATTCCTCGCGGCCCTGCGTGAGGCGTCGCTGTCAGCGGATAAGTAAGTGCTGGACTCAATATCAAGGCCGATAGTGGTCCCGAACCAGTGCCCATTTTCGGAGCTACTTGCTCTCTGCCGGGCAGGGATGCCCAAATAACCACTTGTCTTTACCTGGGAGGCGGGAGTGAACGGATCATGCGTTTCTTCGTTACGGGGGCCACGGGGTTCATTGGCAGCCATCTCGTCCGCCAGCTCACGGAGGGTGAACAGGAGGTCGCTGCCCTCGTCCGAACGCCCCCTGCGGCCCGTCCCCTCGCAGACCTGGGTGTCGACATCTACAAGGGCGACGTCACGGCCAAAGAGAGCTTGCGCGCACCCATGGAGGGGGTCGACGGTGTCTTTCACCTTGCGGCCTGGTTTAAGGTCGGTGTCTGGGACCACCGCCTGGCCGTGCCCGTCAACGTAGATGGTACACGAAACGTCCTGGAGCTCATGGAGGAGCTTGAGATTCCCCGCGGGGTGTTCACGAGCTCCCTGGCTGCCTTCGGCGACACGCATGGCAAGGTCGTCGACGAGACGTACCGCCCGGCGGGTCGATTTCCCAGCGAGTACGACCGGACGAAGTGGATGGCACAGTTCCAGGTGGCGGAGCCCATGATGAAGGCGGGGCTGCCGTTGATCGTCGTTCAACCCGGCCTCGTTTATGGGCCTGGGCTAACCGGTCCCCTTCGGGACCCCTTCGTGGACTTCCTGCGGGGAGACCTGGGATTTCTGCCGACGGGGAGCGCCTACGGCTGGGGCCATATCGACGACACGGTCCAGGGACACCTACGAGCCATGGAGCGCGGGCGGCCTGGAGAGAGCTACATCCTCTCCGGTCCACGTCACACCCTTGTCGAGGCCTTCGAGATCGCCGAACGGATCACCGGGATTCCCGCCCCCTCTCGCCGCGTCTCTCCCGGGACCCTCCGGTTCGTCGCGGGGCTCTCCAGCGTGTTTGGACGCCTCCTGCGTGTCTCATGGCGGTACCACCCGGAGACCCTACGTACGGGGGCTGGGGTGACGTACCTTGGGGACAGCACCAAGGCGAAGGAGGAACTCGGCTTCGAGGCCCGGCCTCTTGAGGAGGGTCTGGGGGAATGGCTCGCATACGAGATGCACCTGCTTGGGATGGACCCCCCCAACGCCTGAACCAACCTGTCCGTCGCGCCTTGCCGTTCCACCACTCGGGTCCGATTTTGGCCAGCGGCCTTGTGGTCGAGGTCTGACTGAGGGCGATGTCGCTTCCCGTGTCAGGCTCCTGCTCGTCATCGGCATCATCACCGGTGTGGCCATACCCGTGTGGTATCTCGCCTTGCCGCTGTTCCTTGCCACACTGGGAAAGGAGGATGCCCCGGCCGGCTTCTACGGCGTTGTCGCCACGGGGACCTTCATGGACGGGGAGCCGGGTCACGTGAGCTCAGGGGAGGCCAGGCTGCTCCACGACGGATCCGGATATGTGCTCCGCTTCGAGAGTGTCTTCGTCACGAACGGTCCCGGGCTCGCTGTCTACCTGGCAGCCGGCCTGCGAGTGGCCGAAGGCGACTTGGACCCGGGTCCCCTGAAGGCCAGTCAGGGGTCGTCCAATGCCCCATCCCCGACGGAGTCGATCCACGGAGCTTCCGCTACGTCGTTGTCTGGTGCCTTCCCTTCTCGATGCTGTTCGGCCTCGCGGCGCTGACCTCTGCCGGAGGCTGAGCTCCGTTCCGTATCGGTGAGGGTGGACCTAAGGCATCTTGCCGAGAATGCGCTCCATGTCTTCGGCGTTGTAGGCACGGAGGGTCTCGGTCCGAATGTTGCCTTGCGAGCCTAGGGTCAGGGCCACGGCGCTCGCCGTCTCATCGTCGGCGGCCTCCACAATCGCGACGGCATCGAAACGGCCGGAGGTCCAATGGAAGCTGAGGATCTTGACTCCCATCTGCTCAAAGAGGGCCGTTCCCTCCTGAAATCGCTTCGTCGTGTCCTTCACGTTCTGGATTCCCTTTCCAGTCCAGTTCAAGAGCGTTACATACGTGGGCATGTGGTCTCACCTCCTCCCCTGCGGGTCTTGGGTACTTCGCGCGCCCCTCCTCGGCGCTCACTCCGGGGCCAATCCGAGTTGGCCTAGGAATGAGAGGCTGTCGTAGTAATCGTGTTCCTCGGTGACCTTTCCGCCCTCGACCTTGAAGACCAATGCAACTGGGAGTTCGACCCTCTTGTTGGTGGGCGCGACCTCCTGCCCGCCGGGGCCGGGGAATGCCCCTCTGTGGGTGCCCGTGAAGACACCCTCCATCACCACCCAATCGCCCTGCCCGAAGATCTGTCTCGTCTCGAGGTGCTGGTCGGGAAAGGCCTCCGCGTTCGTGTCGAATCGTTCCTTGTACGCCTCCAAGCCCTTGACAGGCTCCTCAAGGTCTGGCGCGGTGGTCACGATGGACTCTGCGCCGAACGCGAAGAACCGATCCCAGTCTTGGTTGTTGAACGCCTCGAAGCCCCCCCTTACCAGCTCAATGTTCTCTTCGATACTCATCTTTCTCCTCCCCCGGGGGTCCACGAACAACTGTGGAAGCCTTCGGCTCGTCGGTGAGCGACGAGGAGGCCTTAAGGCTGCCGTATCAGGGTGAGGTGTGGCCCTCAGGTGACGACGACGGTCCCCCGCATGTACGGATGCGGGATGCAGCCGTACGTGAACGTTCCCGGCGTGGTGAACGTGTAGCTGAATCGATCGCCAGGGCGCATGCTGCCGGAATCAAAGCGGCCGACGTCGCTCGTGACTGTGTGGATGACGACATCCTGGTTGACCCAGGTAACCGTCGTGCCGGCAGCGACCGTGTAGGTCCCCGGCAAATAAGGATTAGCCAGCTGGGGGTTGTCGGCGCCACGGACGATCTTGATGTCGGCGTCGATTTCCAAGGCAAGGGGTCCGATGAGGCCACCTGCGATAGTCCCCACGAGGATGCCGCCGACGGCGAAGCCCAGGACCCCGACCGCCAGAAGGCCCCCCGGGGATCGAGCCGAGGCCAGGCTGGGCACCCGTGACATTCCCTCCCGCGCCTGGATGCCCAGGACTGCGAAGACGATGACGAGGCCGAGCGTGGGAATGCCCGAGATGAGAATCCAGAACGACGGATCCGCCGGATTACCGAGGGTCTCGAGGCTGAAGGGGAGCAACAGGGCGAAGAAGGCGGCGGCCGCGATGAGGCCAAGCCAGAGTCCCCAACGTCGCTTCATGAGTGCGCCGATGCTGCCGACGAAGAACAGCACGATGAACGGAACGGTAAAGCTCGCAAAGGTCGCGTCCAGTCGTCCGGTCACCGCGCCTTGAAGGGTGAGCACGGCGATCGCGAGTCCCACATAAGCAAGAGTCGCTGTGAGGACCCAAGCGCCGAAAGGTCTCTTCTCCATTTCACCATCGCCCTTCAGGCTCGTCCCCGAGCTCGAGCGGCCTGGCTATTCCTCGGGCTCGACGATCTTGGTGTCCCCGGCTTCCCGGAGGAGAACGGCCTCCCCCGGAGCCTCCGTGAAGAACTTACCGCCTTCCTCGATCAGCCGCATCCAGGTCTCGTCCTTGTACTCCCGGAATGTGTCAAAGTCGCTGTAGGTCGTGCACTCCCACATGCTTGCCGTTGAAAAACGGCCGAACCCGAGGACGTAGAAGTACGTCCCTCGGTAGGTCCAACCGGGTGGCGCGTGCTTCTGGAACAAGTCTTCGTTCTTCCCCACCCACTCCTGGTACTCTCTCGCCTTGCCTTCTTTCAGGTTCCCACTCTGGATATGAAGCATAGACTTCCTCCCTCCGCGCCCCCGAGGGTCCCCCCATACTTAAACTCGACACCGCACGCGAAAGGGGAAGGCCACGGAGGCCTCTGGGGCGAGCGGGATTACATGGAGCGAGAACGTATTGCGACGGACACCCCCTGGGAAGCCCTGGTGGGATACTCGCGAGCCATGCGCGTGGGACTGCGTGTCTATGTCTCCGGGACCACGGCGACGGACTCCGATGGACGGGTTGTGGGGCGAGGAGATCCCTACCTCCAAACCGTTCAGACGATTCGGAACATCCAGGCCGCGCTAGAACGGGCGGGATCCGGGCTCGCGGACGTCGTCCGGACTCGTATCTACGTCACAGACATCGAGACCTGGGAGGAAGTCGGGCGGGCCCACGGAGAGGCCTTCGGAGAGGTGCGCCCTGCGGCCACCATGGTCGAAGTCCGTCGCCTCGTGGATCCCGAGATGCTTGTGGAGATGGAGGCGGATGCCATCCGGCAGGAGGTCCTCGGGGAGGAGGCCAAACAGGTTTGAGATGCCGGGGTCGCTCCTGACGCCAGTCGGCCCGATCCAGAGTGACGTGGACTCAATACTTCGCTCGCAGCCTCTCGTCCACCCTGACCATCCAATGGTGGAGCGGCGCCAGCTCCTGGGCGACGTCGAAGCAGCGGTCCACCAACTCTGGCTTCTGCAGGATCTCCGGCTCCTTGAAGTTCCTGTAGGCCCAGAGGCCGCCGTACTTCAACCAGTGGGCGCGCGGGTGATCCGGATCATATCCGCGGGGCACTCGCTTGTACTTCACCTCGCCGATTTCGTATCCGCCGGCCCGCTGCAGCGGCTTCATGGTCTCTTCTAGCTCGCGCCCAAGGGTTTCGTCGTCGACGGCCTCCCGATAGGCCTGCAGCATGGGTTTGGAGAACATGTGGTGGCCGCCATGGATGCCCCAGCCCTCCCAATCGAAGCCGATACCGTACCCCGGGGACTCCATCTTCTTGCCAGGGCCTTCCCAGAACCCAAACCAGACGTGGGTGTTGTAGGGCGACTTGTCCTTGCTGAACCGGATGTCCCGGTAGATGCGCCCCATGGACCCCTGGCCGTTGGTCCGTGTGTCGTACCGGATACCCGGCGAGATCTCCTGCAGCTTCTGCCCCATGGCAACGACAAAGGATTGGGCAGGCGCCTGGACGTGATCCAGGTAGACCTGCTTGTACTTCTGAAACCAGTCCCGGTTGTTGTTCTCCTCCAGGGTCTGCAGGAAGTGGAGACCTTCCTCCGGGAACCCCGTGAACGGCGCGATGTCCCCCATGCTGGTTTCACCGACCGTATGTACATAAACCCTGTTGTGAGGGCTAGAAGGGCTCGAACATCATGCGCCAGAGGATGACGAAGATGTCGGCCACGCCGATCCACGCCGCCGCCACCGGGTAGGCCGACCCCAGGATGTCCTCCACGTCCTCCGGCTTCGGCCGTTCGTCGTCGGGGCCCTTCCACTGGCGCCCCATGGGAAGGCCGACCCCCAGGCCACGCGGAGCTTGTTGTGCGGGATGGCCCTCAGGGGCGTCATCACGAGGGTGAGGGCGAAGAACAAGCCGAGGGAGGTCCAGAACCACCCGAGCGGCCACCACCCCCCATGACCCCCTGGGACCGCACCGCGCCCCAGGACCACGAGGAGGGAGAGGCTGAGGCCCCCGTAGGAGGCTGCCGAGACGTCGAGGAGTGCGCGCACCGGTTGACATCCCGTTCCCGTAGCGGGCGGAACGCCACTCCCGCGGAGGCGCCGTGGGAGAGCATGAAGACGAGAGCCGATCCGATGCGCACGAAGACGGATCCACTGATGAACCACGCTGTCCCCCCCGGCGGCAACAGGAGGCCGCCCCTATGACTCCTCCCGATGCGGCGGCGGGGCGGCCGCCCAAGCCTGAAATATCGAAGGCGCATGCATCCATGAGAGACGGAGGTGCGGTCCACGGGGGAAGACCTCGATTCCCAGGTGAGGGCGGCGGAGGCGGAGTGGTTCGAGCATTGGAAACGGGGTCCTCGCCGACTGACCTGGTCATCCCTCCCGCCCCAAATCGGGGACGAGGCTCCCGACTTCGAGCTCGAGGATGCCTCGAGGCAGACCGTACGACTCCGTGACTTCTGGAAGGATGGCCCCGCGCTCCTCCTCTTCTGGCGCCACTACGGCTGCGGATGCGGCATGGACCGGGCTGAGCGGCTGCAAGAGGAATACGAGGCGTACCTCGCCGCGGGCGCCAACGTGGTGGTGATTGGGCAGGGGGAGCCGGAGCGTGCGGCTGCCTATGCGGAGAAGTACGGCCTTCCCTGCCCCGTCTTGAGTGACCCCGAACGGAAGGTCTACCGTGCGTATGGGCTGCTGGACTTCCAGGCATCGGAGGTGCTGTATGATGCCGACGAGGACCTCCAGCGGATGGACTTGCAGGCGGGGATTCGCTTTGCCGATGAGCGCCGGGATCAGGGCCGCCCCCTGGTGGACAGTCCCTGGCAGCGACCGGGGGAGTTCGTCGTCGACCGGGACGGCACTTTGCATCTGACCTACCGGTACCAATACTGCGAGGACTACCCCGACCCCCGGATCCTAGTCACAGCCCTTCGGGCCGCTGGTCGCGCCTCGGATGGGTAGGGCGTCGTTAGACCGTGATCAGGAGGGGGTCAATCCGTACGACCACCCGCGTCTGGTCCGGCGGCAAGGGAAAGTCCCTTCCCAGGTACTTGCGGGCGAGCTTGTGGATGTGGGGGACGGCGCCTTCCTCGGTCACCTCGAGGACGCGTCCTCGGACAATGACCTTCGCGTAGGGGTCCGCCTGGTCGTGCATGGAGAGGGCCACGCGCGGGTCTCGGCGGAGGTTGTAGTACTTGACCCGGCCGACCGCCGTGTTCATCAATAGGAGGTCGTCTTCGGTGTCGATCCACATGGGCGTGACGTGGGGCGACCCATCGGGGAGGAGGGTTGCCAAGTGGGCGAAGTTGGGACGCTCGATGAGTTCTCGGGCCTTCCCTGTGATGCGCGTCATGGCCGTAGCCATTGGACCCCCCCTGGATAAGGCCTTGCGACCAACGGTCGCCCTCTCCCGGAAGGTAACGTCTTATACCCGGTCCTGAGTTTCAGGTGCGGGACTGGAGGAGGAGAGGCAAGGTGTTCCAGAGACTGCGCTCATCTCATCGACCGATAGGATTGTTGACCATCGTTTCGTTGGGGGCCTTCACCCTCCTCCTCGCTCTCTCAGTCGGGACTTCAGTGGCCGATGACGTGAGTTCCGCGGAAGCCCGCGGGCAACTCGGCATGGATGCAGCCCAGCCCGAAACACCCGTCACGGCGGGACCGCGCCTTTCGGCCCAAGGAAGCCAAGACGCGCCTTGGTTGGAGACGACGGCCTACCTCGTCGTTGCGTCCTTGATCTTCGCCGGGTACGCCCTGGCCGCACGGAAGGTGCCCTGGTTGCGCCCTCGACGCCAACGGAAGCCTTAACTCCGAAGTCCTCTCCCGCAAGGTGCCGTGGATCTTCGGCTACGGCTCCCTCATGTGGGATCCCTTCTTCCCCTATCTCCGACGTGAGCGCGCCGTGCTCTCTGGGTATCACCGCGCTTTCGTCATGGCCTTCGCCCGGGTATGGGGCCGCCCCGAGGCCCCGTGTGTGGTTCTAGGTCTTGAGCTCGGGGGGATGTGTGAGGGTGTGGCGTATGAGGTGGAGGCGGGCGAGCTTGAGAATATCGAAGAGCAGCTCCTCGCCTTCGAAGGGGACGCGTTCGAAGTGACCCGAAGGACGGTCTTCGTGGCGGACCGCGAGGTCGAAGCGACGGTGGCCCTAAGCAGGCCTTCCCATCAGGACTACCTCGGGCGAGTCCCCGAGGCAACACGGGTTGCGATGGTCATCCAAAGCCGCGGTCCCGATGGGTCGTGCCTGGAATATGTGGAGGACACGGCGAAGTCTCTCGAGCGGCTCGGGATCAAGGACCAAGGTGTCCTCCGCTTTCTCACGAAGGTGAAAGAGGCAGGCTGAGGCCCCTCGCGGCCATCCGAGAGTCATGACCGGCACAGCGAGGCTCGTATGCGCCTGGAACGTTGCTTTGAGACGGGGCCTTAGAAACGTGTCCCGTGGGGTTGAGAACTTAGGGTCATCCCAAATACCCCGAATCCGTTCGGGAAGAAGAACGTGGAGGAGAGAACGTGACTGCAGCCGTGGAAGACCCTAGCATCCTCGCCATCGAGGCCACGGGCCTCGTGAAGACGTACGGGGACCTCCGGGCCGTGGACGACGTCGATCTGCGGGTCCCGACGGGGATCGTCTTCGCCCTCCTTGGACCGAACGGCGCGGGCAAGACCACGACCGTCGAGATCCTCGAAGGCCTGCGTCGGAGCACCTCCGGCTCTGCAAAGGTCCTCGGCCAGGACATCACTCGATCCTATGAGCGACTTCGACAAGTCGTCGGGATTCTTCCCCAGGACTTCGAGCCCTTCGATCGGTTGACGCCGCGAGAACACATCCGATACTTCGCTGGCCTCTTCGGGAGGTCGCTGAGTAAGGAAGAGATGGCCGAGATCCTGGCCGAGGTCAGCCTTCGAGACCGCGCCGACGTTCAGGCCCGGAAACTGTCTGGCGGCGAAAAGCGCAAGCTGGGCATCGCCCTGGCCCTTGTCGGCAACCCTCGGCTTGTCTTCCTGGATGAGCCCACCACGGGCCTGGATCCCGCAGCACGACGCGACTTGTGGAGGGTCATCGAAGAGTTGCGCCAAGAAGCCCGGACGGTGGTGCTCACAACGCACTACATCGAGGAGGCTGAGGCCTTGGCCGATGATGTCGCCATCATGGTGCGGGGGAAGATCATCGCATCCGGTTCCCCCACGAGCCTCCTGGACCAGTACACCGACACCAAGGAGATTCGCCTTGTCGGTGTCGGGGCGGAGAGTCTGAGCACCCTCACCGAGAGAGGCCTCACAGCGAGCTCCGACGGGGAGGACGTGATCGTTCAGACCGGCGCGAAGGACGATCTCAGCATGGTCTTCGGCCATATTAGCCAGGCGGGCCTGGCCTTTCGGGACGTGATCACGGAGCGACCCAGTCTGGAGGACGTGTTCCTGACCCTCGTAGGAGCGCGGATCGAGGAGGGGGAGCTGAAACCATGAGTCGGATCCTTGCAGATATGGTGGCGTGGGGGAAACAGTACCTCCGCTCTCCCATCGCCAGCTTCTTCACCCTGGCGTTCCCGGTCGTCCTTCTTCTCATCTTCGGAGCCGTCTTTGGCAATCCTGCGCAGATCACCCTTCAGGTTCACGCGCAGAACCTTGACAATGACTCCGGCCATAGCATGGCCTTGATTGACGCCATAAGCGCGACGGGAGTCGACCTCGTTATCGTCTCTCCCAGCGAGGACCTCACCACATTCATCCGTGAACAGTCCATCCCAGTGGCCCTCGAGATTCCGGAGGGATTCCACGCAGAGGTGGAGATCGCCAAGGCGGCGGGGAACCCCCTCGTCCATGCAGTGATCACCCTCCATGGCGACATGTCCAGTTCGGCTTTTCAGGCGGTTGAGGGAACCGTATCGGGAGCGGTGACTAGGCTCAACTTCGAACTCTCCAATGCGACGGCTGCTGTCGTTGTCGAGACTCAGGGCCTCGGAGACGGGTCCGCCCAGACGTCGGACTCCGCCCTTGGATTCTTCCTCCCGGGCATCATCGGGATAATGGTTCTCACGCCCATTTTCATGGTCTCGGCCATTGGCGCCGAGTACCGCACGAGACACTACTTCAAGCTCCTGGCGACGACACCTCTTCGGAAGGGTGAGTATCTTCTGTCTCGGACCGCCTTCATTATCGGCCTGACTTTCATCTCCGCCTTCCTCATCATCCTCGTGGCCTGGCTCGTCTTCGGCGAACTGTTCGTCCTGACGCCCATCGCCATCGGTCTGATTGCCTCGGGAGCGGTTCTCTTCGTCGCCATCGGCATGGCCGTGGGCAGCCTGGCCAAGGATCCGGAAGCGGCCAGCGCCGTGGCCAACATCGTCTACTTCCCGATGATGTTCCTCACGGGGACCTTCTTCCCGCTGGAGGTCATGCCGGGATTCATCCAAACGGCCGCCCTGTTCCTGCCGTTGACCTACTTCAACAACGGGCTGCGGGACACCCTCGTCTTCGAGAACGTCGGCGGCGCGTTGGGGAACCTGGCGGTGGTTGCGGTCATCGCGGTGATCATCTTCGTGCTCGCCGCATGGTCGCTGAAGTGGCGGGCTGAGTAGGACTCGAGGCCGGCAGGCAGCTACCCTTTGGGGGATGTGGAGGGTCCTTCGCGGGGCCAGCGTGGCGTATGGTGACAAGAATTAATAGCCAGGTCTCCAGTCCTCCGCCCATGGCAACTGAGACAGCCGACGCTCTGACGGCTTACCAGCAGTCCGAAGCCCAGTCCGCACGTACCTTCGCTCTGGTGGGGGTGGTCTTCTATATCCTCGGGGCGGCCATCTGGGGGATCGCCATCCTCTCGTCTCTCTTCGCACTCGGCTTCACGGGGATGCCCATGGGGTTCTTCTTCTTCCCTATCATTTTCCCGGGCGTCTTCGCTGCGGTCTCCATTGGTCTGGCCGTGTGGTCATGGATGACGCTTCAGAACATCGAGACCGGACGTTACACGGAGGCCCAGGCCCCCTCGTTGGTACTGGGGATTCTTGGAATCTTCTTCGCGTTGCTCATCGGGGGCGTCTTCCTTATCTTGGCGTACACGAAACTGGCCAACATCACCTCGGGGCGAGCGCCGCCCATCGTGATGGCCGCGCCACCGCCGGCCGCCATGCCCCAACCCGCCGGACGGGTCTGCCCCAACTGCGGACGACCCATCCCCATGGATGCCAAGTTCTGCAACCATTGTGGCCACGAGCTGCCGGGCTAGCTGCAGGACCTATTCCTGGGATTCGCGGAGGAGATTCCGCAAGACGGTCGGCAGGATTCCCCCGTTTCGGTAGTAGTCCGCCTCGACGGGCGAGTCGACTCGGGCGTGGACGGTGAAGGAGGTCGTCTGGTCCTCCCCCTCGGCCCGGACCGTGAGTTTCTGGCCGGGCCGGAGGTCGTCGTTCAGGCCCTCGATAGCGAACTCCTCATGCCCCGTCAACCCCAAGGCCTCGACTCCCTCCCCCTCCTTGAACTGGAGGGGCAGCACACCCATGCCGATCAGGTTGCTCCGGTGGATGCGCTCGTAACCCTCCGCGATGACCGCCTTCACTCCCAGGAGGAGGCTCCCCTTCGCCGCCCAATCCCGGGAACTGCCGGAGCCGTATTCCTTCCCGGCGAGCACAAGGAGGGGGATGCCCTCCGCCCGGTACCGCTCCGCGGCCTCGAAGATGCTCATTTCCTCCCCTGACGGAAAGTGGAGCGTGACCCCTCCCTCGGTCCCGGGGAGAAGCAGGTTTCTCAACCGCAGGTTGGCGAAAGTCCCTCGGGTCATCACCCGGTCGTTCCCCCGCCGGGATCCGTAGGAGTTGAAGTCAGACGGATGGACCCCTCTCTCGACGAGGTACTGCCCCGCGGGGCTCTCCGCCGGGAAGGCACCTGCGGGGGAGATGTGGTCCGTGGTCACCGAGTCCCCAAGGAGGGCGATGACGCGGGCGCCTCGAATCGGCTGGACGGGCCCGGGTTCCGGGGCCAGGTCCTGGAAGAAGGGCGGCTCCCGGATGTAGGTGGATTCCGGATCCCAGGGGTAGACGGCCTCGTCGGTGCCCTCGATGGCGTTCCAGGTCTCGTTGCCGGTGAACACCGAGGCGTAGCGGTCCCGGAACTGCTCGGCCGTGATGGCTGCGTCCATGACCTCCTGGATCTCCGCCTGCGTCGGCCAGATGTCACGCAGATAGACCGGCCCTCCGTCCTTCCCCGTCCCCAAGGGTTCCCGGGTCAGGTCCACCGTCGTCGAACCGGCCAGGGCGTAGGCGACCACCAGGGGCGGCGAGGCGAGGTAGCTCGCCTGGACTTGGTTGTGGATGCGCCCCTCGAAGTTTCGGTTGCCGCTGAGGACCGCCGCCGCCACGAGGTCTCCCTCCACGACGGCCTCGGACACCTCGGGGGGCAGGGGCCCGCTGTTGCCGATGCAGGTCGTGCATCCGTACCCCACGAGGTAGAAGCCGAGCTGCTCGAGGTCGTCGGTCAGGCCGGAGGCGTTCAGGTAGGCGGTGACCACGCCCGAGCCGGGTGCGAGGCTCGTCTTCACGTACGGGGGGACGCGAAGCCCCGCCTGCACTGCCTTCCGGGCTAGTAGTCCCGCGGCCAACATCACGGAGGGATTCGACGTGTTCGTGCAGCTCGTGATGGCCGCAATGGCCACGGCCCCGTGTCCCAGCGCGTAGCGTGCCCCGTTGTCCTTGACCTCGACCGTCCGGTCTAGGGCGCTGGCGTCGAGGGCAAAACCTCGCTCGGCGACGGGAGCCGTCAGCGAACCCGCGAAGGCCTCCTTCATCCGCGAGAGGCTCACGCGGTCGTGGGGCCGTTTCGGGCCCGCCAGGCTCGGCTCCACCGAGCCGAGGTCCAGGGCGAGGGTCTCCGTGAACGCGGGGTCGGGGGTCTCCTCCGTGCGAAAGAGGCCTTGGGCCTTCGCGTACCGCTCGACCAGTCCCACCTGGCCCGGACTGCGTCCCGTGAAGCGCAGATACTCCAACGTGCGCTCGTCCATGGGGAAGTAGCTGATGGTCGTCCCTTGCTCTGGCGCCATGTTGCTGATGGTGGCGCGGTCGGGGACGCGCATGCTCGCGATGCCGTCCCCGTAGAACTCCACGAACTTCCCGACGACCCCCTTCTCCCGGAGCATCTCGGTGACCGTGAGGACGACGTCGGTGGCCGTGGCCCCTTCTGCCAGCTCTCCTCGCAGTTCGAAGCCCACGACCTCCGGGGTCAACAGGGAGACGGGCTCTCCGAGCATGGCGGCTTCGGCTTCGATGCCTCCGACGCCCCAGCCCACCACCCCCAGGCCGTTGATCATCGGGGTGTGGGAGTCCGTCCCCACGAGGCTGTCTGGATAGGCCACGAGGCCCGCTGCCTCCTCGCGAAGGGCCACCACGGAGGCCAGGTATTCCAGGTTTACCTGGTGCACGATGCCCGTGGCCGGGGGGACGACCCGAAGATCCGCGAAGGCGTTTTGGCCCCAGTGAAGGAACTCGTAGCGCTCCCGGTTGCGCCGGAACTCGTACTCGGAGTTGAGCTGGAGGGCCTCATGAACGCCGTAGCGATCGACCTGGACGGAGTGGTCGACGACCAGGTCCACGGGCACCTGGGGATTGATGAGAGAGGGGTCGGCCCCGAGGCGATCCATGGCGGAGCGCATGGCTGCCAGGTCGACGAGGCTGGGGACGCCCGTGAAGTCCTGCAGGATGACGCGGGCCGGTCTGAAGGGCACCTCGGCCCGGCGGAGGTTCGTAGCGCGCCACCCGGCGAGGTTCCGGATATCCTCCTCAGTGACGGCGAAGCCGTCTTCGTTGCGCAGGAGGGACTCGAGGAGAACTCGGATTGAGTACGGAAGTCGCGCCATCTCGGCAATCCCATGTTCCTCCAGCTGGGCAAGGCGGTACAGGCGCGCCTTTCCAGTGCCCGTATCAAAGCTGGCTTCGGCGCCGAAGGAGTTCGCGTTTGTCTTCGCCATGATGCCCTACCTCCGACCGCCAGTGCGGTCCCTTCGCAGGCGAGAAATCACCGGGGCCCCTTCTTAATAAGGTTCGTGCGAAGCCGCCGAGGTCGATCCTAGGGGGAGGGTGTTTTTGACGAGGCGACCGGACTTCCAGACGTCGCTGATGTTCGCTGGATCCGTCAGAACGGCAACGTCCGAGACCGGGTCCGCCGTGACCCCCAGGATATCAGCGTCGTATCCTTCCTGTCAGGCAGACGACTGGGACGATCCTCCTCCGCTGGCCCCTAGTCGTGTGACCATCGTCAGGACCCCCAGGATCACGCCAATGCCCATGAAGATGGCCCCCACGCGCATGTCCTGGGTGATCTTCAGGAGGAAGAAGACGAGGATGCCCAGATTGAGGAGCAGGATGGCCATCGGTTCCCACGTTGCCAGGATGTGTCGCACATCCTGGGTACGCGCGGAATAGAGGCCGAGCAGGAGGTTCGTCATCATCCCGACAAACGCCGCATGCACGAAGATGGCCCCGAACCAGGGCGGGAAGAGTTCGGGGTTTGGGAAGAGCACGAAGGCAGCGTAGGCGAAGAGGATCAGGAAGATGATCAGCCAGATGGTGCCGTAGAAGGACCAGGCCGTGGGATGGGCTCGGAGCGGGTTCTGGGCTAACGCCAGCCGGCCCATCCTCGCCAGGAACAACCCCAGGCCTAGGAAGAGGAGGATGACGAACACGAGGGTCACCTCCTGGGGGAGGCTGAAGATGATGAAGATGGGAACCATCAGCGCTGCGATGATCCAGGCGAGGGCCTGCACCAGGCCCGCTCCGGTCCAGCGCTTGTTGGCGTCCTTCCTTACAAACCCCTCCACGATGGCCGCGGCCGCCAGGAAGAGGTACGTGTCCATCAGGCCGGCGTGCGTGCCAATCCGGTCCAGGCCAGGGATGAAGAGGCCCACGATGTGCTCCAGTCCGAGGAGCACGCCGAAGAGGGCCCCCACGGCCACCACCAGGAGGGCGCCCATAATCAAGAGATGCACGGTGGTCACGACGGCCTGGCGGCGAAGCTGGACAAGGGACCAGATAAAGGCCGCCCAGATGGCCCCGGCCGCCAACACCCCGAAGGTCGGCAGGAGGAAGAAGACCGGACCAGCTTGGGAAAATGCCAAGCCGAAGCTGATGATGTAGCCACCAAAGGCGATGATGGCGGCCCAGGCGAGGACCCCGACCCCCCGAACGTAGGAGCCCGAGACCTCCCGCTGCCCCGTGTACACCCAGATCAGGAGGCCAATCACCGACAGGGTGATCCAGCCGATGGTACCCGCGTGGAGATGCATGAGAACCTGCCACCGCGGGATCACGGCCCCATCAGGCGTCAGGGCGTTGTCGAATCCGAAGAAGATGTTAATCAAGAACAGCAGCGCGGATCCGAGAAAAAGGATCTTTAGCGTATTCCATACCGAGGGATTGCTTACCGGCGCGAGAGTCATGTCTCCCCCCCTTCCGCCGGGGATAGACCGACCCTATATCAACGTTATCATGGCGGTTCCTCGCGAGCCCAAGCGCGCGTTTCGAAGGTCCCGGATTCCTGGGCCCAGTATCAGGCCCGATAACCGGATTGATACGCTTTAAGGCCGGGGAACCCACCGGCTTGGTCCAGGAACGGTGGGACGTGACCTCCATGACCTTTCCTGAGACCTCTCCTTCGCCAGCGAAAGCACGTGTGATCTGGATCGCCGCTCTGCTCCTGGGCTCGGGCCTGTGGTTCCTGACGGCCTCCGCCTGGGCGAGCGACGGCTTTTTCGCGGGTCCTCACACAGACGCGGGCCTCGACACGGACGCGGATAACCGGTACGAGTTCCTCCAGGTGAACGTCACCGTGAGCGTCACCGTGGGAGGCGCATTCACCGTCGTGGGTAGGCTGTACGATTCCCCTGGCATTACGTTTATCACGAACAATTCCACGGCCTTCATAGGCGGTCTGGGTCTCCATGTAGTGACCCTCAACTTCGAGGGTCCTGACATATTCCTATCTCGGGTCGACGGCCCGTATCGGGTCACCCTGGATCTCCTGAACGACTTTCTGGTCCCGGTGGACTTCGACCTCCACGTTACGGGCCCCTACAGCCACGTTTCCTTCGGGCCGGTCTTTGCCTTCACGCCACCCCACACCGACGTGGGCCTTGACACAGACGGGGACTCTCTCTACAACTTCATCCAGGTGAACGTCTCAGCGAACACCTCGCTACCCGGTCTCTTCTTCGTCTTCGGCGGAATCTTCTCCTCGGGGATCATGGACTTCAAGATCCAGGTCCTCAACCTGACCGCCGGGGACCACATCCTCCCCATCAACTTCAGTGGAGTCGGCGCCTTCATCAGCGGGAACGACGGCCCCTACGACATCCTCCTCTCGGCAAGCGTGGTCGCCTGCGGTCGGGACCCGGGTCCCGGTGATGCCAGCAACCACACCACAGCCGCCTACTTCTTCACCGAGTTTGAGACTGCGATCAAGCGGGATCTCACCGGAAGTGTGACCAACCGGAGCACCGGGACGCCGGTGGCGGACGAGACCGTTTGGCTCGCCAACGAGACCCACCGCTGGCTTACCCAATTCCAGACCAATGCGACGGGCAACTTCAGCTTCGTCGCCTTCGAGGGCGACTTCGTCCTCATGGCCGGGGCGGACGGGCTGCAGGATCAGGCCGTCCCGATCACCATCGCGGGCGACACGAACGTCGACGTCAACCTGACCGAGGAACCGGCCGATGCCGGCGACATCGACATCACCCTCACGGACTGGGGCAACCTCACCATGAACGCGGTCCGGACGGGCTATCTGGACAACCAGAGCCAGCGATTCATGGTCGACCAGTTCGTGGGCAACGGGGATCTCTTCGCCGACGCCAGCGAATCCATGGTCTGGGCCGATGTCTTCCTCGGCTGCTTCCCCACTTTCAACGACACGACGGGGGTGTTCGAGGTGGATGGCATTGGCTTCCAGCTGAACGGGACGTTCGGGGTTGACTCGGACGTCTCGGGGCCGGTGACCTCCACCGCGCCCATCGTCATGACCCAGGACGGCAACTTCACGGCGAAGAGTCCGGTCCTGGCCAGCCCGACCCACCAGATCCTCGCGAACGTCACCTACGACAACGAGAACGACACGGAAGTCTTCACGCTGACCCTCCCGAAGGCCTGGGTCCTGGAGAGCTTCTGGGCCCCGACCAACGTCACCGTGAGCGGCCTCAACAACAACACGGTCACCGTGGATCCATTGGGACGGCCGTCGGGCGGACCTCGAGCCGTCGACGTCTTCCTGAACGCGACGCTGGACACGACGCCGCCCGCAGTGAGCAACGTCTCTGCCGCCCCTGACCCCCAGGAAGTCTCTGGGACGGTCACCGTCAGCGCCGACGTCACGGATAATGCGGGCGTTAACGCCGTCTGGGTGAACATCACCGACCCGTCGGGCGGGACCGTATGCAACTGCTCCATGGCAACGGCCGGTGGCGGCACCTACACCTACGCGGCCGCCTTCGGCAGCCTCGGGCAGTACAACTTCACCGTGTGGGCAGAGGATGATGCGAGCCTCTTCACCTCCGTTTCCAGGAACTTCACCATGCAGGACACGACCCCGCCGGTAGCGGGTGTCCCCACGGCCACCCCCGATCCCCAAGAGGCGGGCTCGAGTGTCGCCTTCTCGGTGACCGTCTCAGACAACTTCCAGGTCGACACCGTGACTATCGCCATCGTGGATCCTGACTCCAGCCCGGTAGGCAACTTCACCATGTCCTTCGCGGGCGGGGAGTGGAACTACGCCCAGGCCTTCGTCAAGCTCGGCCTCTACACGATGACGGTGTGGGCCAACGACACCTCGGGCAACCTCGCCTCCAACGGCGGGACCTTCACCATCGCGGACACCAGCGCTCCCCAGATCCACGAGATCTCCGCCACCCCGGATCCCCAGGAGGTCTTCGGGTCCGTAGCCCTTCTGGCGATCGTCTCGGACAACTCCGGCGTGGCCGAGGTCCGGGCGAACATCACCGACCCCGGTGGGTCGACAGTCGGAAACTTCAGCATGAGTGACCTCGGTGGCGGGCAGTACTCCTACGCCGCTGCCTACGGCATCCTCGGCACCTACGGCTACACCGTCTGGGCCGAGGACGATGGCGGCCTGTTCAGCTCCGCCTCCGGCACGTTCCTCATCCAAGACACCACCCTACCGACCATCGGCTCTCCTTCCGCCACGCCGAGTCCCCAGGAGGCGGGGCAGACCGTGGACTTCTCTGTCGCCGTCTCGGACAACTTCGCCGTGGACGCCGTCACGATCGCCATCCGCGACCCCGCCGCTGCCCTCCTCGGGAACTTCACCATGACCAAGGTCAGCGGGAACTACACCTACTCCGAGGCTTTCACGGACACCGGCACCTACACCTACACGGTCTGGGCCTCCGACACCTCCGGAAACATCGACTCCCGCGGAGGCCAGTTCACGGTGCAGGACACGACGCCGCCCCAGGTAACGGCCGCCTCGGCGGACCCGGATCCCCAGGAGGCGGGCTTCGGCTTGACCCTCACGGCCGACGTCGTGGAGAACGGCGGTATCGCCTCCATCAGCGTGCGCATCGAGGATCCGGTGGGCGCCCTGGTAGGCAACTTCACCATGGCCGCGGTGGACGCGGACACGTTCGAGTACACCCTCGCCTTGAGCGAGCTGGGCGTCTACAATTACACGGTCTGGGTTGTCGACGGTGCGGGCCTCGCGGGCAGCCGGGACGGCAGCTTCACCATCCAGGACTCCACAGCCCCGAGCATCGGGTTGCCCCTCGCGGACCCCGATCCTCAGGAGCTCGGTCAGAGCGTGGCGTTCTCCGTGCAGGTCACGGACAACCATGACCTAGCCTCGGTCACCCTCGCCATCGAAGACCCGGATGCGAACCCCGTCAGTAACGTCTCCATGACCTTCGTCAGCGGCGACTACACCTACGCGGGCAGCTACGGTGAGCCCGGAACGTACGCCTTCACGATCTGGGCCCTCGACCCCTCCGGAAACCTCGCGTCCCGGAGCGGGACCTTCGACGT
>JBHIBO010000004.1:0-76288 GCA_046759185.1 Thermoplasmata archaeon
GTCTCCAGAGCAGCAGAACCACGAAGGGCAGGAACAACCAGAAGAGGGAGGCGGGGAAGAGGAGAAGCAGGAGATCCTCCACCGGGAAGGTCAATCCGACAACCATGACCACCGCCACGAAACCCCCGCCCCACACGATGGCGAAGAGGACCGGCCGGGGCTCAAATTTCACGGGGTTTCATCCCGCTAAAGACCTTTAGCGTTGTCCGCGCTTCTCTAGCCTGGTGGTCCGGGTCACGTGTCGCCTCGAGTTTCGCTACGCCAGCCAAGACGTGGCGGAGCGGGTCCTCCGGGCCGTGGAGCAGGAGAATGCCCCCTTCGTGACCGCGCACGTGGAGGGCGACACACTCGTCTCGGAGGCGGAGGCCGGTTCCATCGAGAGTCTCATTCGGACGCTGGAGGATTATCTGGCCAACCTCTCCGTGGCGGAGAAGGTGCTAGACCTGGTCTGAACCCTCCCGGACCTTTACGGCCTGGCCCACCGAGAAAGCGAGCATCTCCTCCCGGGTCATCAAGGCTCGACCCACGGCCACGAGCTCGTCCTCCTCATCCACGACCAGGACCTCCTCCCAGGGCCGGAGCTCCGGATCGGCCTCCGTGACAAACTTGGCGAACACGCTTCGGCCCCTCCGGTTGAACGCCGCGGTGTCCGTTTCCACGACCACACGGGAGTGCGGCGAGTCCACCGCCGCGTGCAGCCGTTCGCCCCCCGCCCATTTCAAGGTGTACAAGCCATCACGGGCCCGCAGGGAGAGGACATGCGCCCCGTCCACGAGGACATTTCGAATCCGTTTTGTCCTCCTGGAGGTCACTAACTCGACCTCTCCGCGGAAGAGGGCATCGGTGGCCTCGGGTCCGAACTGGTGGTCCGCCACGGCCCGGGCGCGGTGTAGGTCATCGTCCCCGTCCGCCGAACCCGGTGCCCGCCGCGCGATCTCTTTCAGCGTCTCCTCGCCTTCGTAGAGCAGCCCGAACGCGAAATGGCCCTTGCGGAGGAAGGCTTGCAGGAAGGCCTCGGTAGCCTCCAGGGCCTCGACGCCGGGCGTCTCGGGGAAGACGGACTGGGTCACGGGGTAGACTCCATCCAGCTCGATGGGCACGGGGCCCATCGGGGACTTCACCACGGCGTGGGCGTGGGCCCCTCGGAAGAGCTTGCGGAGGACCCGCCGATAGCTGCGCGTGTAGGGTCGCCGCGCGTCCGGGAGGATCAGGGCCGCCTCTGCGTCGGGTGGTCGATACCGCTCTAGGACGCGCTTGCGAAAGCGGTGAAAGATCGGCCGCCAGAGGGTCTCCGGTCCCGTGAAGAAGGGACTCCCGTCGGCCAGCTTCTCAAAGCGCTCCAGATAATCCACGTGCCGCGGGAGAACACGAAGGGCCTCCAGGAGGCGGGGGTGCGCGCGACTGCGTCGCTCGACGTGCTCCCAGAGGGTCCCTTCGTGGATGGCCTGTGTAACCCGCCCGACTTCCTGGTAGCTGACGTGCAGGTTGTGCCGGGCCAATCGGGCCGGGTCTTCGCGGAGAGCCTTCGGGGTGGCGTCCTCACAGGCGGGGCACCGACAGGCCACCGTCTTCAGATCGCGGACCCGGCGCGTCCCCCATGGGGTCATCATTCGGCCGTCGTAGGCGTACTTCGCGTAGGCTGCGGAGTCAAAGAGGTCGCAGCCCAGGAGGACGGCCAGGCCGAAAACCATGGGATGGCCGGCCCCAAAGAGGTGAACGGGCCGATCCGGGCGCAGGCCCATGCGACTGGCGAGGATGACCTCGGCCAGGTCGGCGAAGCGGTAGGCCTCCATGAGGGGCACGACGCCGCCGATGGCGTGAAGCTGGAGGGGAAGCCGGGAGAGGCCCTCCGCGCAACGGGTCCGCAGGTCCGGGAAGAGGCCGCCCTGTACGGTGCCTGCCAAGGCC
This sequence comes from Thermoplasmata archaeon, assembly GCA_046759185.1. Lineage (GTDB taxonomy): Archaea > Thermoplasmatota > Thermoplasmata > RBG-16-68-12 > JAJISG01 > JAJISK01. Next base: position 1,909 of record JBHIBO010000004.1, read on the forward strand.
ATCTCGCCACGGAGGCTCACGGCTTCCTCGGACCGCTTTAGCGTCTCGTCGACGGCGGCCTCGGCCTGGGCGCGGGGATCATCGGGCTCCGAGAACACATCTAGGGCGACGCCCAGATCCGTCCCGATAGCCGCCTGAAACTCAACGATCTCCGCGTTCGGGACGTCGACCTTGCCGTACACGTGCTGCTGGAAAGCTCCGGAGTCTGTCATGATGGGGCCACGGAACCCCAGGAGGCCGTGCACGCCCTCCTTCAGCGCCCGGTCCCGCTCCTCCCCCCGGTGGAGGATGTACGCATTCGTCATCAGGATCGGCGCGTGAAACTCCTCCGCCATCTCCTCCGGCGTGATGATGAGGCTCGAGGGATTCAGTACGGGCATCAACGTGGGGGTCTCCACGGTCCCGTGTGCGGTTTCCAGGCGACCGACCCGGCTGAGTCCAGCCCGAGCCACGACCTCGAACATCACCATCGCAAGGCGCGGAGCGCCCAAACCACTTTCGGGGACCCCTCCTGGGCCTTCATATAGCGACGGACTTCGTGGCCACGGCCGTTTGCTCAAGAGTACCTTCGTCCACGTTCCCGGCGTCGGGTATGCCACCGAGCGGAAGCTCTGGGAGGGGGGCCTGGAGTCGTGGGATGCCTACCTCCAGAATCCCGAGGTCGTCCGTCTCGGTCCGGTCCGCGGGAAGCGGCTGGAGGAGGGCCTGCGGCGATCCCAGGAACACCTCGCGGCAGGCGACCATCGCTTCTTCGCGCGCAACCTCCCCCGCCGCGAGTTCTGGCGGGCCTACACAGAGTTCCGCGACTCCGTGGCCTACCTGGACATCGAGACCACAGGCCTGGAGGCGGAACGGGACGAGATCACCCTCATCGGCCTCTTCGATGGCGAGAAGATACGCTATTTCTACGAGGAGACCCTGAGGGACTTCCCGGCGGCCCTCGATCCATACCGGCTGCTCGTGACGTTCAACGGGTCCACCTTCGACGTCCCCTTCCTACGAAGGACCTTCCCCTCCCTGGAGGTCCACCAGCTTCACATCGACCTCCGCTTCGCCTTCGCCCGCCTGGGGATGAAGGGTGGGCTGAAGGCCATCGAGGGTCGGATGGGGATTCAGCGCAGTCCCGCCACCCAAGGCGTGCGTGGATGGGAGGCCGTATACCTCTGGCGCCGCTACCAGCGCGGGGACGAGGAGGCACTGCGCATCTTGCTTCAGTACAACGGGGAGGACGTGGTCAACCTCAGACCCCTCCTTGAGATCGCCTACGACGGCCTCCGCTCCCAATGCCTGTACCCGGGGTTCCGTACGTATTCGCTGAAGGACCTGCCCTCCGTCCGGACCTCCAGCCTCGCGTCCGCGGGTCAGGAGTCCTTCTCGCCGGTCGAGGATGTGGCCGGGTCCCCGTAAGCCCGGCCCCTGTACTTCTCCACAGGGAACCGTTCCTCGTTGGCGTCCATCTTCCGAAGAATCGCGGCCGGCAGGTCGACGGAGACCGCGTTGGCCAGGCTGAGGCCAAAGATGAAGACGTCCGCCAGTTCATCGGCGATCTGGGCCTTGAGCTCGGGCAGCAGGTCGTCCACCTCCTGCCTGCTGCGCCACCGGAAGATCTCCAGGAGCTCGGCCGCCTCCACAGACAGCGCCAGGGCCAGGTCCTTCGGGTTGTGAAATCCCTCCCATTCACGGGCCGCCACGAACATGGCGATACGACCGCGCAACTCCCCCAGGGTTGCCTCGTCCCCCATGGCCGTTCATGAGGGGGCGGGGATAAAGAGCTTCCCGGGACCCGCGAAACCTAGATATCGCCTCCTCTCATGGTTCGGGACGTGGTCCTCGAGCTCGTCTTGCTCATCTTTCCCCTCTTCCTGCCGGGGTACTTCCTAGTAAACGTCTTCTTCCCCGGTCGCGGAAGCCTCGGGGGGGACTGGGACGCGGTGTACCGCGTCTTCCTGGGCGTCGTGCTCAGCGTCGCGCTCACGGTCATCTACGGGACCCTCCTCATTGTCGTGGCTGGCGCCGACCAGGTCCTGCTTCGCCCGGAGACCTTATGGCCGGGCCTGGCCCTCCTGGCCCTGGCCCTCTTCCTTGCGGGTGTGGTTCGAGGGGCCTACCCTCGCATCGCCCGAGTCCTCGGACGGACCCCCGCACCGCCCGGACGGCAAGACGAGGTCGAAGAAGACGTCCTTGCGCGCCTCCTGGATGTCACCGCCCGGCTCGAGGCGGCGGAGGCCGGAGAAGGGGGCGATGCGGGAGACCTCGAAGCGTTGCGGCAGGAGAAACGACGACTGGAGGAAGAGGCGGCGAGGCGAGCTTGATGGAGTACAAGTTGGCGGTTGCAGTGCGGGAGGACCTCGGCCTGTCCACGGGGAAGGTGGCGGCGCAGGTGGGCCACGCCTCCGTCGCTTGCGCCTTGAAGGCACAGAAGGGCAAACGCACGTGGTTTCGAGCCTGGATGAACGAGGGCCAGCGGAAGGTGGTGCTGCGGGTCGACGGGCGAGAGGACCTCCTGAACCTGCAGCAGGACGGGCGATCCTTGGGCCTGACCACCGTCCTCATCACCGACGCCGGATTGACAGAGGTCCCGCCGGGCACCCAGACTTGCGTGGGCATCGGTCCGGGTCCGGAGGAGCTCGTGGATCGGGTGACCGGGCAGCTGAGGCTCCTTTGATGAAGACCCAGGTCCGTGTTCTCGGGATCGACGACGGCCCCTTCGCCTTCGAGGACGAGAGGGTCGCGGTCGTGGGGGTCGTGGTCCGAATCCCCGCTTACGTGGAAGGGGTTCTCGTTACGGAGGTGGAGGTCGATGGGACGGACGCCACCGAAAAGATCGTGAAAGCGCTCCGAGACTCCCGCTTCCGAGAGGGCCTGGCCCTCGCCATGATCGATGGCGTGGCCCTCGGGGGTTTCAACGTGGTCGACATCGCCAAGGTCCACGCCGAGACGGGGGTCCCAATCATGACCGTGACGCGGAAGGAGCCCGACCTGGAGGCCATGGAACGGGCCCTGGTGGCCCGGTTCCCCGATTGGACCGACCGCATGGCGGTCATCACACGCGCCCCCCTGGAGCGCTTCGAGACTGCCCACAAGCCCCTCTATGTGTTGCGGGAGGGCATCGACGCGAAGGATGCCCGGGACCTCCTTCGAGGGAGCACGGTCCGGGGGGCCCTCCCAGAACCCCTCCGCATCGCTCATCTGATGGCGACGGCCCTGAAGGTGGGGGAGTCCAAGGGGGCGGCCTAGCGGAGGGGGAAGCGCAACAGGGCGCCAATCCCGCCGAGGCCTTCGAGCTTCTGGCCTGCATCGTGGCGACTGCTCACCACCACCACCCGACCCTTCTTCTGCTCGGCTCGGCGCATCAGATCCTCTGCCTCGCCCGAGCGTGTCAACGCATCCGTCACGAGGAGGGTCTTCACAGCCCCCGCTTCGACGGCCGTATTCACCTCCTCTGCCCCGTAGGCGTGGGGGCCGTTCCGGGCAATCTCCTCCAGCAGCCGCTCCACGAAGCGGGTCTCCAAGGCCACCCGGGAATCCTCCAAGACCCGCTCGGCTAGGCCCCCCCGCAAGGCTTCCTGGATGCCCGTCATCCCCGGATGGCCGGTGGCAAACCCCGTGGCCTCCCGGAACAGGTCCGGCTCCCGATCCCGGCCGTACTGGAGGAAGTCCTCCCGGGCGAAGCCGGGGCCCAAGACGATCAGGCCAGGCGGGTCCAGTTGACGCACCTTCGCGAGCACCTGCGCGTAGTACTCCTCCTTGGGCGGCTCCTCCCCTTCGTACATCTTGCCCTGGCTCCGCCCCCGGATCTCCGCCACCTCGCGGATGCCGGCCTGATGCATCTGGGCGACCAAGGCCTCCTCGTCGTCCAGGGAGACCAGCGTCATGAGCGGCTTCTCCGTGGCCTCCACCGCCTCGTCAATCCGCTGCAGCTGGGACGCCCGCCACGCCTTCACGACCTCCAGGGCCTCCCCGGCGACGACGTTCAGGGTGTGATGGGAGCCCAGGTCCATGGACCCCTCCTCGATCACGCCGTGCACCCGAAGGCGGTCGGTGAACTCATCGTACTCCCGCCGCTCCACGCGAAGGCCGAGGGTCACCCGCTTCTTCTCCCCCCGTTCGGGGCGTACCTTGTCCGTCTGGCGCTCCTCGCGCCGCTTGGTGGACGCGCGGACCAGGTCCCCCGACTCCACGAGGTTGAAGAGGTGCCAGAGGTCGTCGAGGTTCTGCGGGAGGAGCTTGATGCTCCCGAGCTTCAGATCCTTTCGGAGAACCCGCACGGGGGCATCAGGGAACCTCGGTTATTTGTGGATATCGCGGTCACTGCGTGATGCCGTACCCGATGAGGCGCCAGCGGCCCCCAATCCTGCGGCTGATGGCCGCCCGCTGGCCCGCTTCGGTGGCCACGGCGATCTTGAGAGACAGATCGGCTTCCCCGTCTCGTGCGGACGTGACGACCCCCACCGTCGTGGCGGTGCCCACGCTGAGCATGAGGGGCTCATTCGTGCGGATGGCCTCGACCTGACGTTCCTCCTCCGTCCCGACGACACGCTCGAGGAGGTTGGTTTCGAGAGTCACGCGCCCGGTGACCTCCGGGAGCGCCCCGGGTTTCCCCGCGACCCGACCGAGCATGGCGTCCGACTTGGTCAGGCTCGGGTCGAGGTTCGTGCCGATGGCGACGAGGCCGCCGGGGCGGACTTCCTTCCGCGCCTTGCCCCCCGCCCGGAGCGACACGACTTCGGTGGTGATCTCCTCCATGGACGACTTGCCCTCCGCCTCCACTCGGCGACCCGGGCGGACCTCAATCTCGTCGCCCTTCTTCATGGCCCCTTGGAGGAGACTCCCTCCCAGGACGCCCCCGACAAGCTTCTCCGGGCCCGTCCCGGGCGTGTTCACGTCGAAGGACCGGGCGATGTACATCCGCGAAGCCTCCTCCCGATCGAACTTCTTCGTGGGGATGGTGCGCTCGATCTCCATGATGAGGTAGTCGACGTTGATGTTGTGGTGGGCGGAGATGGGGACGATGGGCGACCCCTCCGCGGGGGTCCCCTGGAGGAAGGCCTCGATCTCCTCCATGTTCGCCTTCGCCTCCTCGGCCGTCACCAGGTCGATCTTGTTCTGGACCACGATGATGTGCTTCACCCCGACGATGGTCAGGGCCATGAGGTGCTCCTTGGTCTGAGGCTGGGGCACCGGCTCGTTGGCCGCGATGAGGAGGAGGGCGCCGTCCATGATGGCCGCCCCGGAGAGCATGGTGGCCATGAGGGTCTCGTGGCCCGGAGAGTCCACGAAGCTGACGGCCCGGAGGAAGTTCGCTTCCCCGTCGTTGGGACACTTGGGCGAGGTGCCGTAGGCCTTAGGCCCCCGCTTCTTGGGACACTTGTAGAAGGCGGCGTCGGCGTAGCCCAGCCGGATGGAGATGCCGCGCTTGATCTCCTCGCTATGGCGGTCCGTGACCTCGCCCGTGAGGAGCTTGGCCAGGGTCGTCTTCCCGTGGTCCACGTGCCCGATGAGGCCGATGTTCACCTCGGGCTGTTCGGGGACCTTCACTCCGTCTCCACCTTCTCCTTGAACGCGTCCTCGATGGACTTGGGGCCGAAGGTGACGATCTTGAGGTTGAGTTGGACGGTATCCGGGCCGACGGTGTCGCCCCGCAGGGTCTTGCGTCGGCGGAGGCCACCCTTGTCGGAGCGGAATCCGGGCCCACCAGCCACCAAGATTCGTTTCCGCCGTGGGCCAGGCAGGCCGGGTCGCATAGGGACGCCGTCCTTGTCGGAGCCGCCCGTGAGGACCAACTTGTAGCCGGGGAGGTCGAAGAAGATGCCGTCTACCTCTTCTCCGATGCGCTTCCCCATCAAGGCCCCCGCGTAGTGGCCTTCCACCTCGCGCTGGTGGGCCTTCCCGTTCTTGGGGTCGCTGATGACGGCGCGAAAGTCTGCCATGGCCAGTCGGTGTTCTAACTGGAGGGTTGCTAAAAGGTTATCGACCTAGTCCTCGAACTCCTCTTCACATAAGCCGAGAACGCCGCAGAGCTCGCAGAACTGGGTGAAAACGGCCTCCCCCGTGGCGGCGGGGAGGGGGTCCGCGGCGTTGACCTTTCGGGCGAAATTGAGGAGGTCCGCTGTGGCCTTCGCCGTGTCAAAGTCGTCGTCCATGGCACCTTCGAACCGAACCTGCAGCCGGGGAAGTCCCGCCTCCAACGTCTTGTCGATCCCAGGCTTCCCGGATTCGGAGGCCTCCCGCGCCCGGACGATGGCGGATCGGAGCTCCGCGTGCTCCGCCTCCGCTTCCTGCAAGGCCGCTTCGGTGTAAACGGTGTTCTCCCGGTAGTGCGTCTTGAGGAGGAAGAAGCGGAGGACCTCCCAATCCACGTCCTGGAGGACGTCCCGAATGGTGACGAAGTTGCCGAGGGACTTGGCCATCCGCACGTCCTCGATGGTCATGAAGGCGTTGTGGACCCAGTACCGGGCGAAGGACCCTTTGCCGTGGGCGGCGGCGATGAGGCCCTCGCTCTCATGGTGCGGGAAGATGAGGTCGCGGCCCCCGCCGTGGATGTCGAAACTCGGACCGAGGTATCTGGTTGACATGGCATAGCACTCCACGTGCCATCCGGGTCGACCCGGCCCCCAGGGGCTGTCCCAGGCGGGTTCCCCTTCGTGCGACCGCTTCCAGAGGATGAAATCCAGGGGGCCCTCCCTTCCCCCGCCTCCTTGAATCTGCTCCACGGCGATCTCCTCGGGGGCGTGGCCGCTGAGCCGGCCGAAGTCCCCCTCTTTCGTTCGCAGATACACATCCCCATCCGCCACGTAGGCGGCGTCGGACGCGACCAGGTCCTGGACCACGGCCAGGATGTCCTCGATGTGCTCCGTGACCCGGGGATACTCGTCCGCCCGCCGAATCTTGAGACGATCCATGTCCTCAAAGAAGGCGTCGATGTAGCGCTGGGCCAGCTCCTCGGGCGAGACTCCCTCTTCCCGTGCCCGGATGGTGATGGCGTCCTCCACGTCCGTAAAGTTGAGAACGAAGTGGGTCTCGAGCTCGAGGTACTCCAGGTACCGGCGAATGACATCCGCCATCACGTACGCCTTGGCGTGCCCGAGGTGGGAGTAGTGGTAGGGCGTGGGTCCGCAGACGTACATGCGGACCCGGCCGTCGGCAGGCTCGAGGCGCTCCTTCGCACCGGTGGCTGTGTTGAAGAGGTGGAGGACCATCGGGATCTGCCTGGAGGAGCCTCAGTCGGCGATGCCCGCCTCCACGGACACGATGGGGGGGAGGTGGTCGCGGAGGAGGTCCCAGGTATCCCCTTCATCGCGGCTGTAATACAGCTGGCCGGTCTTCGTCCCGACGTAGACGCCTGCGGGGTCGTTGGCGTCCGTGCTGAGTCCCTCTCGCAGGACGGTCAGGTAGGCGTCCTTCTGAGGCAGACCGCGATCTCGGCGTTCCCAGAGCTTCCCGCCGTTCGTGGTGCGATAGACGGCCATTCCCCCGTCCGGGGTGACGCGATTGAAGTCACCCGTGAGGGGCACGACATACACGGTGCCGGCGTCGCGCGGATGGGCGGCCATGGGGAACCCGAAGGGTGCCGGGAGGCCGTCCTCGATCACGGTCCAGCCCGGGTCGCCTCGGGCTCTGCGGAACACGCCGCCGTGGTTCTGTTGATAGACAAGGGCTGGGTCCTGGGGGTCCCGCACGATCTTGTGCACGCACGCGCCGAGCTCGTCCTCCTGGAGGGTGCCTTTCGGCAGGTACTCGCCCTTGATGTCCCCATTCATCGGACGCCACGAGTCGCCGCCGTCGTTCGTCCCGAAGGCGCCGACGGCGGAGATCCCCACGAGCATGCGCTTCGGATCCCCCGGGTACGGAACGATGGTGTGGAGGCAGAGTCCCCCCGCCCCGGGCTCCCAGTCCTTCCGGTCCGGACGATCGTTCAGGCCGGCGATCGAGGTCCACGTCTTCCCCTGGTCGTCGCTCCGAAAGAGGCCCGCGGGTTCAACCCCCGCCCAGAGCTCCTCGCCCAGTCCGGGCTCCACGTGCCAGATGCGTTCCACACTGAGATCCGATCCCTTGGCGTAGTGGGGGCTCTCCTCGCCCCGCTCCCAGGTCTCCCCGAAGTCGGTGCTCTTCTGGACCGTTGGACCCCAATGACCCGTGTTCACGCCGACCCACAGGGTCCTTCCGTCCCGGGGGTCGAGCGTTGCATGCATCGCGGTGAGCCCCTCGAAAGACGGGCCCCGCATGTGCCATCGCTTCCGGTCCTGCGAATGGAGGACGAAGAGGCCCTTCCGCGTTCCCACGCTCAAGACCGTGTCTCCTCTCTTGACCTCTGCCATGTTAGCCTCCCGCGACCGAAGGAAGGATGTGAACCTGGTCCCCGGGGCGCAGCTCCACGGCCTGAGGTTCCGACCGGTCCACGGAATCGCCGTTGACGAACACGTGGACGAACTGCCGGATCTGTCCCTGGTCGTCTACAATCCGCTCAGAAAGCCCAGGGAACTCGGCGTTCAAGCTGCCCAGGATCTCGGCCAGGTTCTCACCGGGAAGCTGGACGGTATCGCGCCCATCGGAGTACTCTAGGAGGGCCCTTGGCAGGATGACCTCGACCCGTCCCTCCCCTTCAGTCACTACACGGCACGAGGCTTGCTGGTCGCATAAACCTTTTCCGGGCGTGAGGCGGGTCGACCGGGGCTATTCGTCCATGACAGCGTCCGGGGGGAACTTCGCAGTGACGTCCATGACGATGTGGGTGTCGACGTCGGTGATGCCCAGGGGAATCAGGGTTCGATTGATGATCGACCGGAGCGCCTGGTTGTCTCGGGCGGCCACCTTGAGGAGGAAGCGCTTCGCACCGCTGATGTGATAGATGCCCGTGACCTGTCTGAGGCGGAGGAGCTCATCCAAGATCGGCGCCTGATCGGGAGGACCGATATTGCAGAAAACGAAGGCCTCGGACCGATACCCCAGGGCTCGTTTGTCCACGTAGGCGTAGTAACCCTTGATCATGCCCTTGGCTTCCATGCGCCGGATTCGCTCCCGAATCGAGGACTCGGATCGGCGCAGCCGACGCGCAATTTCTGCTGTCGTCGTCCTGCCGTCCAGTTGCAGCAGGTTGAGAATCTTCCGATTCATCGTGTCGACGACCTCCGGTACTGGGGACATGATGGGTTGAGATGACCGCGCTTCACCTTAAACCCGTGGATTCCACGGGTTGTCCATAGAGAATCCACCGACTTCCGTCCGCAGGGTTTAAAGAAGAAAAACTCCCTGAAGAAGCACAGGAGCGAGACCGCATGGAAGACATGATTAAGATGATGGCTGACGCCCCGCCCGAGGAGCGGAAGCAGATGATGACGGACCGGCTGAAGATGTTCGCGTCCATGCCCGAGGACCAGCGGGTAGAGTCCATCTCCCAGCTCATCACCGGGTTTAGCAAGCTCCCCGCTGAGAAGCGGCAGGAGTTGATCGCTGGACGCACCATGATCATCGCCAACCTCTCGGAGGGCGAGCGGAAGGCCGTCATGGTCGGACGGATGAAGGCGGGGATGAAGGTCGGCGCGGAGATCCACGAGAGCGACATGGAGCTGACGAACAAGGCGGCCATGGGCCTCCCCGACGACCAGAAGATGGCCTTCATGGCCTCTATGGACGCCGTCAAGGCGGAGATGGGGGGAATGATGGAGAAGCCCGCCGCGCCCGCGGCCGCGGGCGTCCCAGAGCACCACGGCAAGCCGATGCAGCTCAAGGGCGTCCTCAGCAAGAAGTACGTCTGTTCAGTGTGTGGATACAAGCAGTCCGCCTAGACCCATCCCTGCACAGAGTTGCCAACGCCATCGCGCCTTCGCGTGATGGCGAGTTCCCCTTTTGTTAGCCTCTGCCTCTTAAACGGCGCTCATCCTTCGGGGCTCCCGTGCTGCTGAACAGCCAGGGAGTCGCACACGTCGGCGATCACGACTTTGCGCGCCTGGACGTACCCGATGATGGTCCCGAAGAACTGGCCGATAGCGAAGAAGATGAGGCCCATCCCGACGAAGTTCCACGGTTCACGGATCGACGCTAGGACCTTCATGTCCATGGCGAGTCGATCCGCTAGTTCCTGGTCTCCTGCCTCCATGGCACCCCTCCACTGAAGCTGGAGGTCGGAGTGCAACGGGACAGTCAGGGGAAAAGCGGTGGTAATCATGATCAACGCCCCCACGAGCAGGGGGAGAAAGAGCTTTGTGGGGAAGCGCGAGATGGCCTTCTCGGCCCGCTCCTCCACGTCCCCCTCATCCGGAGCTACGGGGACAGGGTCCACCTCCTGCCCCTTGGCCTGGAGGATCCGGGCCATGGTTCCCGGCAGGATCATGCCCATGCCACGTAGGTTGATTAGGATGATTCCTAGGGTAAGACCGATGGCAAGCATGACGAGGGCGATGCCCACAAAGCGCATGTTGGGGACAAAGGCCGTAAGGAAGTTCGTCAAGAACTGGAGGTTTACGAACGCCGCACCCGTGGAGCCCGCGAGACGAAGGAGCTCCCAGCGAATGTAGACGTTGAGGACGGCGGGGACGAATAACAGGAGGAGGGTGAGGAGGGCCCCGCCCGCCAGGTAGGCCGCCACCTTCTGCGGCCACAGGGTCTGTTCCAGAGGCTGCGCGCCGTAGCCCGCGAGCGCGGAACCGATGCGTCCGATCACGCCGCGCTGGTCGCGTAGAGCCTGGATGATGAGAAGGAGCCAGTAAACGATACCGCCGAGGAGCGTCACGATCCCCGTAACGGCGATCACTGGAAAGACGCCCGTCGTCCAAGCGACCGTCTGGGCGGCAGTGAGGCTCGTGATGCCGGCGACGAGGTCGGCACGCGCGAGGGCCCCCAGAAAGCCCACCGGATAACTGGCGCTGAGGACGATCACCCATCCGGCAAAGATGAGGGCGAAGGGAAGCCGGGGGAGGGTGGGGGTCACGTGACCTCTGATCTCCGCGGGGTTGCCCGCCGACAAGCCACCGATGATGCCCGGGAGAAGGCGGGCCTGCAGGCGAAGGTTGTAGACGATGATGGCGAGGCCGAGGCCGATACCCAGGGCGATGAAGGAGAGGGATCCCGGGCGCTGAGGCGTTCGAAGGACCTCGGCAAAGGCACCCCAGGAGGCGGCTGTGAATCCAGGAGCCCCCGGGCCCACCAGCCCCGCAGCGGCCAACCCGCCCGAGAGCGCGAAGAGGAAGTTCGCGATGGCGAAGGCGAGACCCCCGAACAGAAGAAGGGCAAAGACCTTGGCGAACCACGGACGCCGCGGCATTGAGATCGGGGAGGCGGGGAAGGCCTTCCGATAGGCATCCATGGCGTCCCGGGCGGCCCCCGTGAGGTTGTAGATGATGATGACGATGGACATCCCGATCCCGAACGTCAGGAAGCCGATGCCCAGGAAGCTCCAGGCAGGGTTGATGACCCGGATGACGGTCTCAATCGGATTCGGTGCCGTTGAAAGGGCTGCCGCCTCCCAGATGCCGAGCCCGACGGCCGAGATTACGACGAGCAGTCCGATGAGGAGATACCAGCGGAAGGGGCGCGCGATCCGGAGGAGCCAGGGGGGGATGTCCTCGTCCGCCATCTGTCGTGGAGTCCTAGTGGTTCCTCCGATTTGAACCCCGTGAAACGCGCAGAGGCGCCCACTCCCTTCGTCAGCCGGTAGCGATACGCCTCGTTCGAGTGATCGAAACAGGGGTTTAAGGCTCGATCCCACAATGGCGGAGGTACGGGCCCATAGATCAGTGGAAGATCGCCGCCTTCGCAAGGCGGAGGTCGCGGGTTCGAGTCCCGCTGGGTCCATTTCAGAATCTCTGGTATTGGATTCGCTCTCAATCCATCGGACCGCTAGACGATCAGCGATCACCCCCCGCCCGCTGCGTTCACTTTCGTCGCTCCCGTCTCATCCACATCGCGGCCCACACGGCCGCCCGAATCCCACCAAAGATTAGAACGGCTAGCAAGAAAATCGCGATGTTCTGAGCCAGGCTGAACCCGTCTGCGAAGAAGAACAGCCAGACGATGATGAAGGAAAGAAACCCCAAGAACAGGATGATAGACAGCGCGATTCTCCACCCCGCGACGCGGCCCATTCTCCATCCCATGCCACGGCCCATTCCCATGCGGCGGCCCATCCCCATGCCGCGCATCATTCGCCATGGAGGGCCTCCCATCTCCCCCTCGTCCGTCCTCCGATCTTCAGGTTCTCCTTTCGGCTCCATGAGGGTCTCCCCCGGCCGCTCAAGATAGTCTAGTGGCTGATAAGGATGCTCATGGCTTCTTGAGTCTCGGCGGCCCATCTCCATATGGTCACACTCCAGCTCGTCCCCCGCCTCGAGGCCGACCATCGCGGCGAGCGGGGCAACCCTGATTCGGACGAACGACAAGGATTCCCCGAGCCGCCTGTACAATCGAGATCTGGGGGGGACGAATTAATGCCCAGGGCCAGTTCGGTCTGAATCCGAACACTAGGGATTCTAGTACGGACACCGATGGGTCCATCCAGCGAACTGTCTACCCCGGGTTCGCCCTGACAAGAGTCGATGCCCCGGAGGGCGATACGCCGCTGATAATGGTTTTCGGGGCAAGGTATGAGCAGAGTCTTCAAGAGCGCGGTTTCGGTTCAGGCACTGGAGGAGTCATCATGGTGGAACAAGCCCATTTTCTCCTGACGTACACCTGCAACCTAGAGTGCGATCATTGCTTCGTGTACAGCTCCCCACGGGCGGAGGGGACGTTCGCTCTGAACCAGATCCGGAAGGTCCTCGGGGAGCTGGCCAGGTTGGGCACGATCGAGTGGGTTTACTTCGAAGGAGGAGAGTCCTTCCTGTACTACCCTCTGATGCGGGAGGGGATTCGACTGGCCCGCGAGAGAGGATTCAAGGCGGGGATCGTGTCCAACGGCTACTGGGCGACATCGGTCGAGGACGCAGAACTGTGGCTCCGACCCATCGCGGAGCTCGGGCTGGCAGATCTCAGCGTGAGCGATGACGCGTTCCATTTTGGGAATGGGGAGAGTCCAGCAAAGAATGCTCTCGAGGCCGCGCGCGGGCTAGGGATGCCCACGAGTTCTATCTGCATTCAGCAGCCTGGAACCGCAATGGACCCGGATGAGGAGCACACCAAGGGGGAACCCGTAACGGGTGGCAGCGTCCTGTTCAGAGGAAGAGCCGTCGAGAAGCTGGTCGGGGGTCTCCCTATGAGCCCGTGGGAGGGCTTCACCGAGTGTCCTGACTGCGAGCTGGTGGACCCCAAGGTCGTTCATCTGGATGCCTACGGCAACGTCCATCTCTGTCAGGGTCTCAGCATGGGCAACATGTGGGAAACTCCGCTGTCCACTCTGATCCAGGAATATGAGGTTTCCCAGCACCCCATATGCGGGCCTCTGGTACGGGGCGGTCCCGCGGCCCTTGTCCGCGAATATGAGGTGGCGCACGATGATACGTACGTCGACGCAAATCATCTGTGCTACGCCACTCGATTGGCCCTGTTGGATCGGTTCCCTCAGTATCTGGCGCCAAGGCAGTGCTACGGGCTGGGGTAGGAAACCAGGACGGGTGGTTCAGTCGCAGTATCGTTCCGGAGGGTGCCCCGACCCATCCGTCAATCCTAAATGCCTGAATCTACTCATTTCAGGGGGGAGGTGAAGACACACGGCCTCGTTGGTTGACTTCTTCCTGATCCTTGTCATCCTGGCGGCGGCCGCGGTCCCCTCCCAGATGCTCCTCGGGGACGTCCTCGGCATCATCCCGGCCCCTCGCTCCCTGCGTATCTTCGGCATTCCCGCGCTGGTCTTCTTCCTGGCCCTCCTCATCTTCGTGTTCGTGAATCACGGCGTCCTCTTCGGCGCCATCGCCGTCGGGGTCGGCGTGGGCATCCTTTCCACCCTGGCCCTCGACAGCATCCGGATTCCTGGCTACCTCACCGGCAACATGCCCATGGACCTCCCCATGCGGTTTGGCTCGATGATCCTCGGCCTGGACAAGCGGCTGAAGCAGCAGGTGCAGCGCCGGGTCCTACGCCACATCAACGAGCAGATTCAGGAGGGGGTCCCGTCCACCGAGTTGATGGACGAGACTGGATTCCCCCGCCTCCCGCTGCGGACCATGCGCAGGCTCCTCAAGCCGGCGTTCAAGGCGGTCCTGGAGGAGGAGGGCATCCCGTCCTGGAAGGTTCGGGGGAGCGGGTACGTCTGGCACTACACGAACGGGGCGACCTTTGGGCTCATCCACGCCCTCCTTTTTGGGGCGAGCTGGCCCTTCACCATCCTCTTCGGGGTGGTCCTGGCGGGCACCTTCATCGCCATCATCCAGTTCCTCATCCCGCCGATGAAACTGGGACCCCGGATGCCGACGGTCATCCTCCTAGCCCATGTGGCCGTCATCCTGGTGTTCGGTTCGGGCTTCGCCGCATTCCTGGCCCCCGGCGCGTCGGCCGTCAGCCTGTTGGGCCAGCTGCTGGAGCTACTGGGTCTCTAGTCGCCGAGAACTCCCTTGGATCGGCCTAGCCGTGCTCCACCGCGAAGGCGACCTTCACGTTGGCCCGGAACGCTGTGAGCTGATCTCCATCCACTTTGGCCGTCATGCCCACCACGTCCACGCCGGTGATGTTCTTCACCGTCTTGGAGGCCACGGCCACCGCATTGCGAACCGCGTCGTCAAAGCCGTCCGGCGAGCTCCCTACTAGTTCGATAACCTTGCCGATGTGCGTCATGGTTCCCTCGGGCCGGTCATCCATGAGGCGTATAAGGACCTTGCCGCCTACGCCGCCTTCTCCGTTGGACCCCACGGGAACTTCTCCCGAAAGAGGGCCCAAACGTACCGATAGGCCTGCTTGACCTTCACGTACGGCGGCAAGGGCGGCACGTCGGGGTCGACGACGGCATCGAGGAGCGCGGGGCCTTGGTGTGCGAGGAAGGCCTCCACCGTCTCCTGGAGTTCACCGGGCTGCTCGACGCGGAAGCCCTTCCCTCCGCACGCCTCGGCGACCTGGGCGAAGTCGATGGGCTGGAGGTCCGTGCCGAAGTCGGGGTGACCCATCACCTCCTGCTCGTACTTGATCATGGCCAGCTTCGAATTGTTGAAGACTACGACCTTGACCGGCAGCCCGTACTTCACGGCCGTCACGAAGTCTCCCATGAGCATCGTGAAGCCGCCGTCCCCACAGAGGGCGAGGCACTGGCGGTCGGGGTAGGCGAGTTGGGCGGCCAAGGCCCCCGGGAGACCGAAACCCATGGAAGCCAGGTTGCCCGAGAAGATGAAACGCCTCCAAGCCGTGGCCCGGAAGTGGCGGGCGGTCCACGTGGTCACGTTCCCCACATCCACGGAGACGATAGCGTCGACCTCTGCGGCGTCACTCACGACCTTGGCTAGAGCGGCGGGGGCCAGAGGGACGGTCTCACGTCCCTCATCCTCGGCCAACCGCTCCCACCAGGCTTCCGTGGCCTTCACGTAGGTGTTCAGGAAGCCGCGATCCCGGCGCACCTTCACCCCCTTGAGAAGCTCCCCGAGGGTCGCCTTGGCATCCCCCAGCAGCGGCACGTCCACCTTCGTCCGGAGTCCGAGGGCCGTCGGGTCCGTGTCGATCTGAATCGTGTAGGCATCCTCGGGGAGGTACTCCGTGAAGGGGAAGGAGGCCCCCACCATCAGGAGGGTCTTGGTGTGCTCCATGGCCTCCTGTCCAGGGCGGGTCCCCAGGAGCCCGAGTCCTCCGATGACCAGGGGATGGTCGTCCGGGAGCACCTCCTTGGCGGGGAGGGTCTTCACGATCGGTGCCCCCAGGCGTTCCGCCAGGGCCCCCACTTCCTCACCCGCCCCCATGGCGCCTTTGCCCACGAGGATCGCCGGATTCTTTCCCTCGTTCAAGGCCTTGGCCGCCCGCTCGATCAGGTCGGCCTCCGGCACCGGCAGGTCGTTGGGGTAGCCCGCCGGGAAGTCGGGGGCGTCCCGCGAGACGACCTGATTGGGGATATCCAGGGGGAACGAGATCTGAGCCACGCCACGCTTGGAGAGAGCCTCTCTGGCCGCCAAGGTCGTAATGTGAGCGACCTGGTCGGGCGTGGCGACGCGGGCGTTGTACACCGCCACGTCGTCGAAGAGATGGTGCAGATTGACCTCCTGGAAGTAGTGGGTCCCGATGACATCGCTGTCCACCTGGCCCGTGATGGCCAGGACCGGGGCGTGATCGAGCTTCGCGTCGTACAGCCCGTTCAGCAGGTGGATGGCACCGGGTCCGGCGGTCCCCAAACAGACGCCGAGGCGCCCGGTCAGCTTCGCGTAAGCGGAGGCCGCGAAGGCACCGGCTTCCTCGTGTCGCACCTGGATGAACTCCACCTCCGGATGGCGACGGATCGCATCCACGATCCCGTTGATCGCGTCCCCCGGGATGCCGTACATCTGCTCGACCCCGAACCCCCGCAGCTTGTGGACGAGCACGTCGGCCGCCGTCCGGTCGAGGCTTTCACCAATCATGATATCCCCCTGGGACGCGCCCCATCTCAGGCTGCCGCCATAAGGGTTCGGACAATCCGTTCAACGGGACCCCGACTTCCGGCGCCGGCCGGCTGACGGGAGTCCCTACCGGGTCCCACCGGCGACGGTTGGAACACGGGATGCCACATCGACGGGGTGATCGACGAACCAGCGGAACCAGAGTCCGGCGTGGGCGACGATTAGGACCGCGCCCACCAGGAACGTAAGGACAAAGAGGCCTGAAGCCAGGATGAAGCCCGCAACGAGGGTCATACCCCCGTAGGCCAGATCGAACACCGCGTGCGTCACGCCCGCCGTCGTCGCTCGCTCGTTGCTGTCCATGATCTCCATGCTGAAGGAACCGACCACCGGGAAGGCCAGACTGGAGAAGGCCCCGCGCAAGACGAGGAAGAGACCGGCCAGGAAGAGGGTTGGGGCGAAGGCCATGGCCGCTAAGAAAGGGACCGCTAAGAGTCGAGCATAGACGATGGACCGGACCTTCCCCCAACGCGCGACCGGAAGCGGGACAGTGAAAATCGCCGCGGCGATGGCTAGGTTGTTAACGACCACGACCGACCCGAACGCCGCCTCGGCCACACCAAAGGCGTCCAGGAAGTGGAGGGGGAGAAGGGGGAAGTAGAGGCCCAGGCCCAGGGCGAAGGCCAGGGTGAGGACCGACAGCTTCCCGACGTTCCGCTTGTGCTTCACGTGCTTCAGCAGGAACATCCCCCGGAGGGGCTCGGGGGCGAGGGCGTAGGATTCCTTCATGTAGAAGAGGGGGACCAGCTCCGCAAGCCCGAAGGGAACCGACATGAAGAGGGTGAGACGCAGGGCGGTGGCCCGTGTCGTCCCAATCTCCAGGAACCCCAGCGACCCGGCAGGCAGGTCGGCGATCCACGTGCCGAAGAGGAAGGGCAGCGTGGCCGCCAAGACGGCCCCGATGATGGTGGAGATGGTGGTGAGGACACCGCTGATGGTGAACAGGTGGATGCGTCCCTGTTCCCGGCTGTTCTCCATCATGAAGGGGGCCCCCACGACCCCGTGGAAAGCCTCTCCCAGCCCCACCACGACACCCAGGAGCATGAGGGTCAGGGGGGCCTGCACGACCAGGACGACGGCCCCGGCGGCGATGGCCACCAGGCTCGCCATGATGAAGCCGCGTCTGCGGCCGTACTTGTCCCCGATGAAGCCGGCGGGGAGGGAGTTGAGGCCGTGAGCCATGAAGGTTCAGGCCGAGGGCGATGCCCACAAAAGGGAGGACCCCGACGGGTACGCCGAGGATGACGACCTGAGGGAAGAAGAGCTCCTGCAGGTAGAAGGCGAAGGCGACGATGAAGATGCCCGAGTTGATCTGGGACATCGTGGCATAGGCCACGTACAACTTCGCGTTCTTCGAGAAACCCCGGAGGGCCTCCAGGTACGAGGTGGGCGCGCCAGGCGGGCGGGGCAGGGCCATAGAACGGGGCCTCCGAGTGGGGCCAGGGTATTTTCAGCTCGACTAAAAAGGTGGGGGCGCGACGATACTTACGCCAAACTTATATCGCGTCCCTCATGTAAAGGAGGGAACCGGCCTCATGCCCTCAGTCGGGGGACCCCGCTGGGCGCGTCGGTTCTTGTAGCGTTGATGCGGGAGGATCGGAGGGTTGGGCGGATTCCGGAGGGTCACCATGGATTCTCAGGCGCGAGGCTTGATTCTCCAGGCTGACCGATGAGGTCGGTGTCGATGATTGTGGGCGTGGTTAAGGAGACCGTAGAGGGGGAACGGCGCGTCGCCCTCAACCCCGCGTCAGTGGCTCGCCTTGCGAAGAGGGGTGTTGAGATTCGCGTCCAATCGGGTGCGGGCGTCGGCGCCTTCCACTCGGATGCGGACTACGAGGCTGCGGGCGCGACTATCCTCCCGGATGCCGAATCCGTCTGGCAGCAATCCGACGTGATTCTGAAGGTGAACCCCCCTTCAACCGATGAGGCCGGGTTCCTCACCCCCAAGTCCATCGTGATCGGTTTCCTCAATCCGCTGCGTGACCCCGCCCTAATCCAGCGGATTGCGGACCGTGGGGCTTCGGCCTTCAGCATGGAGATGATCCCCCGGATCAGTCGGGCCCAGAGTATGGATGCCCTCTCCTCGCAATCCTCCGTGGCTGGGTACAAGGCCACGCTCCTCGCGGCCAGCGCCCTGACCAAGTTCTTCCCCATGATGACCACAGCGGCAGGGACGGTTCGTCCCGCGCGCGTCTTTGTCATCGGGGCCGGGGTTGCCGGTCTGCAGGCTGTCGCAACTGCGAAGCGACTCGGGGCGGAAGTGGAAGCCTTCGACATTCGGCCGGTGGTGAAGGAGGAGGTCCGGAGCCTCGGAGCCCGCTTCGTGGAGGTTGAGCTGGAAGAGGAGACCGAGGCAGAGGGCGGCTACGCCAAGGAGGTCTCCGAGGCGGCGCGACGACGGGAACAGGAATTGCTCGCCGAGCACGTCGCGAATTCCGACGTTGTCATCACGACGGCCCAGGTTCCGGGAAAGAAGGCGCCCGTGCTGGTGACCGAACCGATGCTAGCATCTATGCGACCCGGGTCGGTGGTCGTGGACCTCGCCGCCGATCAGGGGGGCAACGTCGAGCTGTCTAGGCCCGACGAGCAGGTGACGTACAACGGGGTGACGATCCTCGGACCGGCTAACCTCCCTTCCTCCCTCCCGGTTCATGCGAGCCAGATGTACGCCAAGAACCTGATGACGCTCATCGACGTCATCCTCCAGGACGGCGAACTCCATCTTGACCTCGAGGACGAAGTCGTCGATGCCAGCCTCATAGTCCACGAGGGAGAGGTTCGGAGCGCGCGGGTGCGGGAGGCTATCGCGGCGGAGAGTGATGTCTAGGGAGAGGGTAACATGGTGGACCTGGTTGTTGGAATCTTCATCTTCGTCTTGGCGATCTTCGTGGGTTTCGAGGTCATCACCAAGGTCCCGCCGACGTTGCACACTCCGCTGATGTCCGGGGCCAACGCAATCTCGGGTATCGTCCTCATTGGTGCCCTCTCCGTGGCCGCTGGTACGGGAGACGTGAATCTCTCGGTCATCCTCGGCCTTGGAGCTGTGGTCCTCGCGACGATCAACGTGGTCGGCGGCTTCCTCGTCACAGATCGGATGCTCCAGATGTTCAAACGCGAGCGAGGGTGAGGAATGGCGCTGGACCCCGTTGTCCTTACGCTGGCCTATCTTGTCTCGGCCGCCCTTTTCATCCTGGGCCTTCGAGACTTGGGGTCTCCAGCCACCGCCCGGCGGGGGAATCTCCTGGCCTCCTTCGGGATGCTCATCGCGATTGTTGTCACCCTCCTGAACACGGGAGTTCTGAACCTCGAGCTCGTCGCCGTCGGCGTTCTCCTTGGGGCAGTCCTCGGGGCGGCGGCCGCTCGGCTCGTCAAGATGACCGCCATGCCCCAGATGGTGGGTCTCTTCAACGGTTTCGGCGGCGGGGCATCAGCCCTGGTGGCCATCGCCGCATACCATCAGGGGTTCGCGATCGGGTCCCTTGCCTTGGACACAACGGTCACAATCCTCGCAGGGGTCCTCATCGGCGGCATCACGCTGACGGGCAGCCTCGTGGCCTTCGGCAAGCTCCAGGGCGTCATATCGGGGTCCCCCACGACCTTCCCGCTGCAGCAGCCAATCAACGTCGCCCTCCTCATCGCCTTCGTTGGCCTAGGGGGGTACCTAGTAGCGGTGGGGATTCACCTCCCCCTCTTCCTCGCCCTCGTCGCCATCGCCCTGGTGCTGGGCGTCCTCATCGTGATTCCGATCGGCGGGGCAGACATGCCCGTTGTAATTTCTCTGCTCAACTCCTTCTCCGGGCTCGCCGCCAGCGCGGCCGGGTTCATCCTCGGGAACGAGATCCTCATCGTCGCGGGCGCCCTGGTAGGCGCGGCCGGCCTGATCCTCACGCAGATCATGACGAAGGCCATGAACCGGACCCTGCCTAACGTTCTCTTCGGCGCCGTCGGGGTGGATATCCAGGTCCCGGGCGCCACGACGGCGGTGGACCAGGCGGTCCGCTCCATCGACCCGGAGGAGGCGGCCCTGCTCCTGGGGTACGCCCAATCGGTCATCATCGTACCGGGCTTCGGCATGGCCGCTGCCCAGGCTCAGCACGCCGTGGCCGACCTGGCTGACCGCCTTGAGGACCGGGGCGTGGACGTCCGCTACGCCATCCACCCAGTCGCCGGTCGCATGCCAGGTCACATGAATGTGCTCCTCGCAGAGGCGAACGTCCCCTACACGAAGCTCTACGACATGGACGACATCAACCCCGACTTCAAGCGGGCGGACGTGGCCCTCATCATCGGGGCAAACGACGTAGTGAACCCCGCGGCTCGGCACGATGAGAGGAGTCCCATCTACGGCATGCCCATCCTCGACGCGGACAACGCGAAACACATCATCGTGATGAAGCGGAGCCTGAATCCCGGCTTCTCGGGCATCGACAACGAGCTGTTCTATCACGAGCGGACCATGATGCTCTTTGGGGACGCTCGGGACAAGGTGATGGAGCTCGTCGCCGAGGTGAAACAGCTCTAGCGAGCGGCGCACTCACCGAAACATACGGAGGCTGTCGGAGGCGTCCCGAGACGTTCTTATGTAGCCAGGCCTCCCTCCCGAGGGCGGCATGGCGGACGAGGACGAGGAGCGGGCCAAGCTGGAGGACCTGGCCTCGAAGATCGAGCAGCTGGAGGGGACCATCAATCTCCTGCGACAGCCCTACGGCGAGCTCCTCGGCCACCTGGACCGGCTCCAAGAGATCGCTCGCTCCTACTTCCGCCTCCTGGACCTCTTGCAGCGATACGGCTCCCTCTCCCCCGACCTGGCCATCCCTGAGCTCAAGGATCCCATCTCCCGCGACATCGTGAAGGTGCTCTTCGAGAAGGGTGGCCGCAACATCTCGCAGATCACGGAGGCGGTCCGGAATCTCCGGGGCAAAGCCTCCCGCCGCATCGTCCGGGAGCGACTCCAGGCGTTGGAAACGAAGGGTGTCGTCGCAGCGACGACTCTATCGAGGGGGAAGGTGTACGACGTCTCCGACGAGACCGTACGACGGTGGTCGAAGGTGCTGGGCCTCGTAGCCCCCGAGGTGGAACCCGAAGAACCCGAAGAATCCGAAGGGGAGGACTAGCCCGTTCACTCAAACTGGCAGATCAGGACGGCACGCCTCTCGATGACCCGAGTTGGCCCGCGGGGAGGCCCCTCTCAGCTCTTCCAGGTGACGTAGTTCTGCAGGTACGGAACCGAGGCGACGATGACGCCGACGATGCCGAAGAGCCCGCCGATAAGGCCGGCCATGCCTCCCAGAACCATGAGGGCGCTGGACGCCACCAAGGCGAGGAGGATCCCCGTCAGGAGGGATTCCCGGGTCTGCCGCGCCGCGAAGACCAAGATGAGCCCAAGGACGATGGCAATAGCCTCGACGGTGAGGGCGCTCAGCTCGATGTCGGGGACCGGCGTGCGCAGCAGGAACAGAAGGGGCGCCAGGCCAATGGCAAGGATCCCACCGATGAGGAGGAGCTGCTGGGCCGAGCGTGTCACTTGGTTCGTTTTCACCTTCATGGCAGAGCCTTGGGCGGCCTGAGAAGGTATTAAACCCGGTTTTCCAAATATCGGGTTTGATAACAAGGCACACACGGGTCCACGGGTACGAGGACTGGTCACAATTGCCCAGTTTCTTTAAACCCCCAGCCGTAGCTTGTACTCTCGGGTGCAACATTGGCGGGCGAAGATGCAGAGGAAATCCAAGCGATTCTTTCCGTGGTCTCCACCGAGGTCCCGAAGCTCCTGACAGCCATCTCCGAGTCCCTGTTCGGGGCGGAGCAGACGGGGAAGTACGCCGAGGCGGTCGCCGACTTCTACAAGAGCCTCCGGGAAGCGGGCATGGACGAGGACAAGGCCTTCGAGCTCACGAAGCAGTTCATGGATCGGAGCAACCTGGTCGGCATGATTCAAGAGATGATCGGTAAGGCCGATTGGTCCGAGCACAAGGATACCGACTGGCAGTCCGAGATCGAGAAGCGTGTCAAGAAGAAGATCCAGGACAAGCTCAGCGACGAGGACTTTGAAATCGATATCGAATGAGCGAAGTACGCGAAATCCTTGGTGCCGTCTTCACCCAGGTTCCCCTCCTCGTGGCCCGGATTGGTTGGAGCGGCCTACGCCTCCTCTTCGGCAGCCGGCGAGCTTCCTGGACCTTCAGGCGGCGATTGCGGAAGAGCGGCATAAGCCGAAGCCGTGCGCGGGCCCTCGCGCGGCAGTATCGGAAGCAAGTGGACATGCTGCGGGTTGTTCGAGACATTCTTCGGAAGAGGCCCTGGGAGGAGGGGAGCCAGGGTCGAAGCAAAGGCGGCTTCCCTTTCCGGATCGGGTAGAGAGAGTTCGCGGCTTTCTACGGGTAGATATCGCTGAGAGACTTCGATGGGGCGATGAGGCCGTCCTAGGCAGAGACGATCCCGGCCTCGACGTGATGGCGGTTCCCGTTGGGCGATCGCTCTCGCTTCACCTTCTTTGCAGCCCGACGTACCTCGGCGAGGTACCAATCCACGTCTGCCTCACCGTATTCGGCTCGGACATACGCCACCAGTGCCTCCGAGTTCCGATCGGTTCTCTGCGCCAAGTCCACGCTTCTGGGATTCGTGTTCCGCATCGTGTTCACCTTGACTCTTCCCAGATTGGTCAGGGAGTTAGGCTTGGTGGAACGAAGTGAACATCGAGTGACCAGCGGGAAGGGTTCCCAAGCTAAACACTAGACTAGGTCGCTTCCGCACCGCAATGTGCCCGTGGTCACGCGGACCGTGTCACTCCTCGTCGGATTTAGCGACGGGCTCCTCGGGCTCAGGCGCTGGCGCAGGCGCGGGCGCGGGCGCCGTGGGCGGTGGCGTGGCCACCGGAGCCGGTGCCGGCATCACGGGCGTGGACTTGAATGCGATTGCGAGGATTCCACCAATCAGGGCCAGAACAAAGCCGAGGATGAATCCGCCGGACGCGACGAAGAGGCTCACGATGGCGAGGACGAGAATCAGGACTCCCCATACCGTGCTGCTCTGTGGGCGCGAATACATCATGACCCCGCCGACGATGATCACCAGACCGATGATGACGCCGAGGGCGCCGACGAGGTTTAGCAGCAACACGGGGTCTATTTCGAGGCTCCCTAGCCCCGGTATCGTGTCTATGAAGAGTTGCATCAAGCTCGCGAGAGCGAGAAAGACTACTCCACCCAAGAGGATGAAGATGCCCCCGATGATCGACAGCACCATCGCCGCAGTTGGTTTTTCTCCGGCCAACCTAACCCCTCCAGGCCCGCGAAGGCTGCCGACGTCTTAAGCGTTTCGTGTCAGCTGAAAGGTGAAACCCCAGGCGAGGGAACGCGATGTGTGTCTTGCCTCCTGTCTCGTCTTCGGCTCACACATGCGGAAGCCCTTGCACGCCTGGGCGAAAGTCCCAGGGCGAAGCAGTCAAATAACCGGCCTCCTTGGGATGGGCCGGGCAGAGCGCCGACGACCGGATGCGTATCCGGTAAAGGTGGGATTTCGAGGCCCGAGGGTGACGTGCATGGTGACGATCCTAAGCGCGCAGGAGCTCAAAGCGAAGATCGATCGCGGCGACAACTTCAAACTCGTCATGACGATGAACGAGTGGCACTACGAGGCCGAGCACATCCCCGGTTCCTTTTGGGTGGCCGACAAGGACCGAGCCCAGGCCCTTCTGGACCCCGACGACGAGATCGTCTGCTACTGCTCCGACAGGTCCTGCTCGGCGAGTCGGGTGGTGTCGAACGTCTTGGAGAAATCCGGCTTCCAACACGTCTACCACTTCGACGGCGGGCTGCAGGAGTGGAGAAAGGCTGGCTATCCCATTGAGGGGACAGCGGCCGCCTCCGCCTAGATTGGCTCTACTCCCCGCGCCGGACTGGCTGAGTGGCCAGAGAGACGGGAAAAACCCTGCGGGAGGACGAAGGGGAGGGGTGCCTGAGGGCACTGGACCGGAACACTTTCACACACCTCCTCTCCGAAGGTTTAAGGGACGGAGGGGAGTGGAACAGGCCATCGGAGGGAAGGTAATTGGCCGAAGCACCCAAACTCGGTAGCATTGTTCACATCGAACTCCCCATCAAGGACACGGATCGGGCGAAGAAGTTCTACGGGGACCTCTTTGGATGGACGTTCCAGGACATTCCCGAGATGAACTACACGCTCTTTGAGCCCGCGAACCCCCCCGGTGGGGGCATGTTCATTCCGCAAGAGGGTCAGTTCGCGCCTCAGGGCGTCCTGAACTACATCCTCGTGGAAGACACCGACGCGAAGGCGAAGGAAATCGAGGCCGCGGGAGGCGAGATCCTCGTGCCCACCACGGAGGTACCCGGAAACGGCTGGTTCGTGGTCTTCAGAGATCCCGAGGGCTCCGTTCTGGCGATATGGAAGGCGGCCGAGGAGCAGGAGTAAGCTCACAAAGCTAGCCCCTTCGATTCATTGAGGGGAGCCCTGCGAAACAGTCAGTCAGCGGAAGCTCTAGACGGACGCGATCGGTTCAAAGACCAGGAGTTCCCCCGTCTCAGGGTCGAACCGCAGACGAAACCGATACGCCTCAGCTCCTCGGAGGGCGGCGCACTGTCGGCCGCGGTAGTCTCCCTCGATTTGAATCTGATCCAGGGCCTCCCACCCCGTGCGCCGTTTCACCTCTTGGACCACGTTGTCGAAGGCACGGGCACACACCCAGCAACAGAAGAACATGCGATGGCCATCGACCTCCTCCCAATGATCCCCCCACTCGGAATCGCACAGGGCACAGGCCGCCTCAGGCACCTTCATAGTCCTTCCCCCGTTCGAGCCGGGCGTTCAGATAGACGTCGAAAGCCTCCAACGATTGCAGGTACGCGGCCCTGACTCGATCCTCCAGGCCAAACTCCTTCGCGTACTTCTCCACCAGGGCGAGGGCCTCTTCGGAGTGGGCCACGTCCGCCTCGTATCCCTCGCGCAGGAAGTCCTTCACGGCCTGCGGGACCGCCTTATCCTTGAGGAGTCCGGGATCGAAGTAGCGCATGGAGGCTCCTTCCTTCACCAGATCACGGTGGGCGATGAGCTCGAGGCCATGCATGGCCGCCATCACCTCGACCCAGTGGCCGCGTTCCGCCAGCTTCGCCCAGTAGTTCAACGCCTGCTTCGTCTGGGGCAAAGGACTAGTGGACAAGACTTCCTCCCGCGGGAGGCCCAGGGCCTCCCCCATCCGAAGGAGGAGTTCATAATGCGCTGGTGCATCAGGTCCCTGTCCGCCGAACTCCGTGACGATGTTGTCGATTTCGTAAAGGGTCACGTCCTTACGATCCGTTTTGGCGATAACGCTAGCAGCCGAGCGGACCCATTGGCGAAGGAAGTGCTGGTGCTCCACGACGTACCCGAGGAGCGTGGCCCGTGTGGGACGCTGCAGGGCCAGGACGAAGGGATGCGGTCTGGGGCCGTAGAACTTCTGGATGAACGTCCACTTCATCCAGGAAGCCAGGTTGGCAGCATCGGTCTCAAAGGCCTCCAGCCGCTCCGCCAGCTCCTCTTCTCCCACCCTCCGTTTAGTGATGTTCCGGTTCAGCCACATGACGTGCCCCGGATCGCTTCCGCCCGTCTCCTTGAGGAAGTGACGGGCCAGGGCTGGGTACTTCTCAAACGACCGGCTGCACACGACGCATCGCACGTTGGTTCCCCGGGGAGGGATGTACGCTAGGACCTGCCTTAAGGTTGACTCGATAGGACCGGCGATGCGGCCACATCAGAACGGGAATGTCTCGGGGAGCCGTGCCCGGAGGGCCTGGTACGCCTCCGAATCCCCGAACTTCTCGCGCAGGCGATCCAAGCGGGCCTTGACAACTTCCGGGGTGAGGCCACGGGCACTCGAGACCATGCGGACGGTCTCCTCGAAGTCCTCCCCGCAGACTTCGTAGCAATTCCCCATGCCTGTCAGCAGCTCCCGGTCGGAAGCGTTCACGTCGGAACATAGGCTGTGGACGCGTTAAGCCCTTTCCGGCAACAGGAGGAGGGTGGGACCGACGACCCTATTTACGGTCGGTGGGATGGTGAGACCCGGAGGAACCGTCGATGGGGCGACGCATGGACCCCGAGGGTGTCGAGCTCGAGACGCTGGGCCGCTTGGTCTCGCTGGGATGGGGACGCCTTCTGGACGTGGGCTGCGGGGAGGGACGACTCACGGCTCGCCTCGCCACGTTGGCAAGGGAGACCGTGGGCATCGACCCGGTGGCCGCCGACGTCGCGCGAGGGTGGGGCACCATGCCCTCCGATCTTCGCCGTCGCATGAGTCTCCACGTCGGAACGGGGGAACACCTCCCCTTCCGCGACGGTGCCTTCGACGTCGTGTTCTTCTCGTGGTCCCTTTGCTGCATGGCCTCCACCGCCAGCATGAAGGAGGCCCTCCACGAAGCGTGGCGTGTCCTGAGGCCCGAGGGGTACCTGGTGAGTCTCCAACCCTCCCTCTACCAGCCCTTCGCTCGGGGCGAGGTGACCTACCTGATCACGGGAGAGAAGGACGATCTCGTCATGAGCGAAGGGAGCGCCCTGGTTTCCGATGCGCGGTTTGCCCTGGAGCGCACGACCCTCTACGATGGGAAGTTCGATCTCATGGGGGAAGCGGAGTTCGAGGTTCGCACCTACTACGACACGGAGGAGGAACTCCTAGAGCGTCTGGTTCAAGGTCGGGAGGCGGCCTACGAGGCTCTCGCCGAGGAGACGAGGGCAGAGATCCAGCAACGCCTGAAGGCGCTTCGGACCCCGGACGGCGTCTTGCGGAGCGAGAACGCGATCCTCACGGCCCTGCGCCGATCTAGCTAGGGAAATCAGATTCAAGGCCTTGACGGAGCCTTTAGGACCCTGAACGAGACCAGAATGCCCTGACCAAGGGCCCGGCACGCACTCACAGGTCGCTGACGAACCGCGTCATGATGGCGACCTCCCCCTCGAATCGGGCCGTCGCCGCCGGCGAGTACCAGATGTCCGCCAGGTGGGGGGCGGCTCGAAGACAGGCGTCCCGGATGTCGGCCCCCGAGACGCTCCGCAGGACCTCCAGGGCCTGGTCCTTGAAGTTCTTCAGGAACTCCCGGTTGGGCTCGAAGAGGATGTCCACGATGCTCATCTTCCCCTCGAGCCAGTCCGCGATCGCGTCGGGGGGGGCGGCGCCCACGCCGGTCTCGATCTGCTGCAGGAGGAAATCCCTCGGGCCGCCGGACATCATCGCCTCGTTCTAGGGGATGGGGGTCTTAAGGATTGCCGCTCCGGTTCTCAACGTGCCACGTTTAGGACGATGGCATCGTAGCCGGAGGCCCCGTTGGGGAAGGGAGCTGCGGGCGTGGGCTCCTGGGGTCGGCCCTCTCCGTCGACCAGGCGGGCCAGGATCCGGAAGGAGCCACCGGCCGGTGGATTCCAGTCGAAGGTCCACAAGACCCAGGTCAGCTGGGAGAGGGGAGGTGTTCGGAGGGTCGCGGGGGACCACGATGCGCCCCCGTCCGTGCTCACCTCGACCCGGGAGACCCCTTTCGTCCCCGCGAAGGCCACGCCCCCGAGGGCAACGGGCGGGGTGACCACCGCATCTGGACGCGGCGTCGCGATGATGACTTTGGGCCGAATCTCCCCCTGGTTCGTCCAGCCCTTGCGCTGCCAAAATCCCAGGAACTCCCCCTCGACGAGGGAGATGCGGGTCAGCCACTTGGCAGAGAACATGCCGTACAGGTCCGGGACCACCACACGGGCCGGAAACCCGTGGTTCGGTGGCAGGGCGACACCGTTCATCCCGAGGGCGACGAGCGTGGTGGCCTCCTCGGCCTTGGCCCGGGGGATGGCCACAGTGTACTCGTCGGCGCACGTGAAGGCGACCCAATCGGCCTTGGCGTCAGGGTCGGCATCCTCCAGGAGGGCCGCCAGACGCACCCCCTCCCAGCGCGCCGTGCTGATGAGGTCGCCTCCGATCTCGTTGCTCACACACTCGAGGGTGATGGTTTCAACGGCCTGGGCCCGGGCCTGCAGGTCCGCGTACGTGTAGCTACGCGGTGTGGCGACGAGGCCCTCGACCACCAACCGCCAGGACGCCTGGTCGACGACGGGGTCGGCGACGTTTTTCGTGACGACGTAGAACTCCCCCGTGGGCGTCACCTCCTTCTCCACCATCTCCCCCACAGAGCCGAAGGTGAGGCGCCGTCGGCCCCCAAACAGGCTTCCCAAGCCCACGAAGGCCAGGGCCGCCACGGCGACGGCCGCCGCCACGCCGGCGACAAACTGCCGCCGGGAGAACCGGAACCCCTCGGGGTGGCGGGCTCCCACCTCCACCAGGAAGTAGTCGAGGACGGCTGCGTAGATCCACCCCGCGATGAGCTGGCTGAAGACGGACGGGCCCACCCCGACGGCGGTGCCGCTCCCTAGGATGCCCCCTCCCAAGAGGGGAAGCGCCATCAGGAGGACCGCGGCCGCGTAGCCGAAGGCGAACACAGCGATGGCGATCCATCGCCGTCGGAGCCGGGTCCCGAGCCAGGGGAAGGGCAGCGCGAAGAGCCCCGAGACCACCAAGGTAAGGAGGAGGGCGACCACCAGGCCGAGTGCCTTGGCGCCTTCTCCCATGGTCTGAATGAAGAAGGACTCGATGGAGCCGGGAATCGCATCGACCACGAAGTCCAGGGCCACTTCGGGGAGAAAGACGCCCAGGCCCAGAAGCCACAAGACGTACGTGACGGCAAGCGCACCAGCCCCCGCTACGAGGCCGGCCCCGAAGCGTCCCCAAGGAAGGCCTCGGATCCAGGCACCCAGGCCCTGACGGGGCCCCATTGTCCACGAAAGGAACCTGGGCTATAACGTCTTTCGGCCTTGAAGGACGAGGGTGTGAAACCTTTTCAGGAGGGGCGGACGTCGTGAGCTCATGCGCCCCATTCTCGTCGTCCTCGGGGCTCTGACTCTGATCATGGGCATCGTGTTCGCCCTGCAAGGGGCCGGCCTCGTCCCGACGACGTTCATGACCGGGCCGACGTGGATCGCCATCGGATCGGGGGTCGCCGTCCTCGGCGTGGCGCTCACGGTCCTCGGGGCCCGGACCGGCTGACAACGTCGGTGTGGCCGGATCTTCGCCGCCGCGAAAGCCCTGGCCACGCAAGGCTCATCCTTTTGGCCCCACGGAACCTCCCACCGCTCATGCCCTCGGTGGGGGAGTCCCACTCTTCAAGGGAGTCGGGCCTCCAGTTTCCTCGGAGCGTCAGAGAGCACCCGGGGGCGTGGGCGGGCCTCGTTAGCGGAGTCGTCTACCTCACCCTCGGAGTCCTCCTCCTGGTGCCGCGAGGCTCCCCTCCCGCCCCCGAACTCGGTCCGCCGCTCTCCGTGCTGACGGCCATTGCCAACGCGCTGACGTTCTCCTTCCTAGCCGTGGGATGGGTGGCCATCCGGGCGGGGAACCGGCTTCGCCACCGGACCTTCATGGAGCTCGCCTTCGTCTCCATCGTCTCCTTCTTGGCCTTGTACGTGACCCGCCAGTCCCTTTCGGGCACCCTCGCCTTCGGAGGACCCGAGGCGCTGCTCCTGGGGGTGTACCTGCCCCTCCTGATCCTCCATCTGGCCATCTCCGCCGCTACCGTTCCCCCCGTCATCTACAACTTTCTCGTCGGATTGAGTCGGCCCTTGAACCGCGTGGGGGCAACCCTCCACCCGCGTGTCGGTCGGATCATCGTACCCTTGTGGATGGCCAGCTCGCTCATGGGGCTCCTGGTCTTCGCCCTCCTTCGCCTTTACCCCGTCGCCTAGGCCACCGAGGCCCGACAACCTTTATTCTCGGGGGGCCTCCGAGACCCGGGCAGGCCTCATGCGTTCAGGTGAGATTGTCTCCATCCACGTCGCCCCGGAGGCCGAGGCGAAGATGCGGTCCCTAAGCGAGGTCCGGGCCGTGGCGGGACGTGGCCTTGAGGGGGACCGTTACTTCCACAAGAAGGGCTTCTACTCCCAACGGCAGGACCCCGACCGCCAGCTCACGCTCATTGAGAGGGAAGCCCTCGATGCCCTCGAACGGGATTACGACACGGATCTCGATCCTGGGGACGCGCGACGCAACCTTGTCACACGAGGAGTTCCCTTGAATCACTTCGTGGGACGCATCTTCCGGGTGGGGAAGGTTCAGCTTCGCGGACTCCGGCTCTGCGAACCGTGCCGCCACCTCGCGGGGCTGGTTCACAAAGACGTGGTGCCCGGGCTCGTCCATCGCGGGGGGCTTCGGGCAGAGATCCTGACGACCGGGATTCTCCGCGTCGGCGACGTCCTGGAGGAGGCCTCGGATCCTAAGGAGACGAGACCGGCTGAGCCCCATCCCGGAGACGTGCGATAAAAGGCTTATAGCAGGGTCCCCGTGGGACCGCGAGGCCTAAGATGTCGCGGGGAGGCCGGATTATGATCATTGGAGGTGTGGTCCTCCTCGTTGGAATCGGCCTTTTTGCATTTGGGTTTGCCAGCCTGATCTCCGGCTTCACGCCTCAACCGACGACCCTCTCCGCGGGTGCCTACCTGAACCGGACCACTGACGCGCAGGCCGTCGGCTCGGTCATCACGTACCTCGTGGAAATCCAGGGTTTCTCCGCCGGCGACGAGGTGACCGTCTTCGTTCAGCTCCCCGCTGGCGGGGAGGCACAGCGGACGACGCTGAACACCACGGGCGCCTTGACCCAGTTTTACATCACGACGGAAGCCGGCGCCCACGCCATTGTGATTCAGAACACGGGTTCGCTAAGCGTGGATATCTCCTCCGCGGCGGCCGCCATCGACGGGACGGCCTTGACCCTCGTCTCTATCGGCACCTACGCCGGGATCGCTGGGTTCATCGTCCTGATCGTCGGGCTCATTCTCTGGAACGTAGACCGGCGGAGACGACCCAGGCCAACCATGGAGATGCCCCCGCCACCCTCATAGGCCCCCCCTTAGGCTGGCCCTACTGCGCTACCAGGGCTTCAGGAATCGCGGAGGTTCAGGTAGGGTCCTGGCAGACGGCCTGCCTGGGCAACCTTCCTGGCGACTTCTCGGAGGGTGTATGACGAGCCGCCGCCCGGCCGACGGGCGAGTCGACCTATTAAGGGCGGCCTCCCGTTGGGCTTCCATGGCCCGGAAGGCGCCCCTGGACCCCCAGGTCTTCAATCGCCTAACCTTTGTGTCGGACCCGGAAGTCTCCCCCGATGGGCAGGCCGTGGTCTTCGTCGTCACCCGGCCCAAGCGAGGTAAGAAGAACAAGGAGTACACCGCCAACCTGTGGATCTGGCGAGACGGTCGGCCCCGGGCCCTCACCCATCGGTCGGGGCGCTGCGGCAGCCCCCGCTGGTCTCCGGACGGCCGCCAGCTGGCCTTCGTGTACGGCACCAAGGAGCGCGTCCGCCTGGAGGTGCTTCCGGTGGAAGGCGGGGAGGCCCGGCCGCTCTACGCCTTCGAGAAGAAGAAGCGACTGGGGGCCTTCGAGGGATTGACCTGGCACCCCTCCGGTCGTCAACTCCTTTTCGCCTCTCGGACGAAGGAGGTCAAGGAGGAGGATAGCGACGTGAAGGTCGTGGACCGGCTCTTCTACAAGCTCAACGACATGGGCTTCTTCCACGACCGGTGGAGGCACGTGTACAGCCTCGGGCTTCGGGCTAGACGGCCGAAGCAGGTGACCAAAGGCGGCTTCGACGTCACGGGCTTCGACGTGTCCCCGGACGGCAAGCAGGTCGCCTTCGGGGCCAACACGGCGCCGGACGCGGACTACACCTTCGTCAAGGACCTCCACGTGGTCCCCGTGAGCGGGGGGAGGGCCCAGCGTGTCACCTCGGGCCAGGGCCCCATCGGGCCGGTGCGGTGGTCGCCCGATGGAAAACAGGTGGCGTTTGTCGGCCATGATCTCCGACGGAGGTTGGCGACGAACATGGGCGTGTGGCTCACCGATCTCGACGGAGTCACGAGGCAACTCACCGCCGACTTCGATCGCTCCGTGGGGAACGCCCTGAACAGCGACACCCGGGCCCACAGCGTGGAGCTTCCCCTGCTGTGGACGCCCGATGGAGACGCCCTCACCTTCGGGGCCACGGACGGCGCGGCCTGTCACCTCTATCGGACAGGCCTGGACGGGCGTGTGGAGGCCCTGACGAAGGGGGACATGAGCTTGGAGGGCTACAGCTTCTCCGCCGATCACGGGGTGCTGGCGTACACCGCCATGACCGCCACGACCCTCGCCGATGTCTTCGTGAGTCGGGACGGGAGTGAACGCAGGATCACCCGATTCAACGACCGGTTGCTGGGTCGGATGAAGCTACGGCAACCCCAGGAGTTCCAGTTTCAGGCCAGCGATGGACAAACCATCGAGGGATGGTTCCTCCGAGGCGGTCGGGGTCGTCGACCCATCGTCCTGGAGATCCACGGCGGGCCCCGGACGACCTACGGCCATGCCTTCGAGCTGGAGTTCCACCTCCTGGCGGCCCGCGGTTTCCACGTCGTGTACACGAACCCCCGGGGCTCCCAGGGGTACGGCGAGGACTTCTCGTCGTGGATCGTGGGGGACTACGGGGCTCGAGACTACCAGGACCTCATGGAGGCGATGGACTACGCCGTCGACCGGGGCTGGGCGGATCCGGAGCGGGTGGGGGTGACGGGAGGCTCATACGGTGGTCTCATGACGAATTGGATCGTCACACAGACGGGCCGGTTCGCCGCGGCCGTGACGCAGCGCTCCATCAGCAACTGGCAGTCCTTCTTCGGGACGAGCGATATCGGCTACTTCTTCGGGGAGGAGGAGATGGAGGCCCTCCCGTGGGATGACCCCGCGAAGTTTGCAGAGAAGTCCCCCATCACCCACGTGACCCACGTGACGACGCCCCTCCTCATCATTCACAGCGAGCAGGACTTTCGATGTCCCATGGAGCAAGCCGAGCAGTTCTACGTCGCCCTCAAGCGCCTCCGGAAGGAGGTGGAACTCGCGCGCTTTCCGGACGAGAGCCACGAGCTCTCCCGGTCGGGCCAGCCACGCCACCGCATCGAACGGCTGGAACGCATCCTAGGTTGGATGGAGGAGCATCTGAAGGCGTAGGCCTCCCGCTAGGCAAGGGACGCGTCGAAGAAGTCGGCCAGCCGGGGGTAGAGGACCTTCTGGTTCTCGATCTGGAGGATGCCATGACCCTCGTCCTCGAAGACGAGTTTGTCATAGGACACGTCCGCCTCCTCCAGCCGGGCCTCCACCTCCCGCACGTTCGCCGGCGTGACGTTCGGGTCCTGCTGTCCCTGGACGATGAGCAGCTTGCCTCGGATGTCCTGGACGAAGTGGATGGGCGACCGCTCCCGATACTTCGCGGGGACCTCCGTCGGTGAACCGCCCATCATCTCCTCCGAGTACGGACGGAGATCGGGTCGCGTCGTCTCGTAGTCCACTACGAGGTCGGTCATTCCGCAGACGGGGGCGGCGGCAGCTATCTCGTCCGGGGAGAAGTGGGTGATGGCCCACCAGCTGGAGTAACCTCCGTAGCTCGTCCCTGTGATCCCCACGGCCCCGGAACGGGCGATGTCGCCTCCGATGAGGGCTCGGATGCCAGCCCGGATGTCCCCCTGTTCACGGCCCCCCCAGCCGTCCTCGCGGATCAGCTCTCGGAAGCGAACGCCGTAGCCGGTGGAGCCCCGATAGTTGGGATCGAAGACCGTGAACCCTCGGGAGGTCAGATACTGAATCTGGGGATTCAGGAGGTCGCGGGAGTGGGAGGTGGGTCCGCCGTGGACGTACACGATGGTCTTCCCGTTGGACGCCTCGGGGCGGTAGAGCCAGCCGTGGAGGTGCAGGCCGTCCTCGCCGGTCCAGCGATACTCCTCCGCGGGCGTCAGGTCCTCCCGCCGGACCCTGCTGAAGGACAAGACATCGGTCAGGTTGCGGAGATGATCGGGGTCGCCGCCAGTGAGGTGGAAAGCGACGACGTCGGCGGGGTCTGTCGAACTGTAGTGGAGTCCGGCCCATTCACCCCCCCGGAGTGGGCCGATGGGTGTCAGCGTGCCCCGGGAAGATGCCACCAGACGTTCCTCCCCCTTGCGTAGATCATGGAGGAAGGCACGGTCCTTGGCCTCGTGGGTCTCCTGCATGACCAAGTGCTCGCGGGGAAGTGGACTCCAGATGGCCTCGACGTTCCGCGGATCCTCGGAAGGTTGGAGAATCCACTCAGTCGTCTCGTTTGCCGGATCGAAGAGGCCGACGCTCCCCCGGTCTTGTCGTTGCCCCTCCAAGGAGTCTGTTAGGAAGGCGACGCGGCCGTCGTAGGTCCACGTGGCAGAGACGTCCGCCTCGTCCCCGAAGTTCAGCACCTCCCGGTCGTCCGCGCCGTCGAGGCCCACAATCCAGTACTGGGTGCCCGCGGGATGGCGATCCTTCCGGTTGTAGAGCACCCAGCGGCCATCCGGGCTGAGGGTGGGGTAGACATTGCCGCGCTTCTCGGGGGCCGCAAGGACCGCACGCGTCCCCGTCGCAACCTCATGGGCGATCACGCGGAAGGTTTCCAGCTCTTGGTTCCCCTCAAAGTCGTAGTTGGCGGCATAGACCAGAACGTCGCCACCGGGGTCAAACTCCCCGCCTCGGAGGTAGAAAGCGGGTTCCGGCTCCGTTAACGGCTGCATGTTTCCGGGCTCCTCCAGGGAGACCTCGTAGAGGGTCTGCCGCTCGTTACCGCCCTTGTCCTCGGCCACGAGAACGGAGCGGGAATCCGGGGCCCAGTTCTTCAGGACCGTCCTCTCCGGCGTGTTGGTCAGGGCCTGAAGCGACCCGTCGCCATCCAGCGGCAGATCAAAGACGTCCACGCTGGGGTGCAGGCGATGGATGTTCAGGGCAAGGTGCTGCCGGTCGGGGGAGACGCGGGCCCAGAAGATGGTGGGCAGGGACATCAGTGCGTCAAGGTCCAGGGTCCTCCCCTGCATGGCCGAGAGAGGCCGCGATATCCAAAGAAGCTTTGGCGCGAGGGGGGAGCGTGGGTTTAATATCTGGGCACTCCCTCCATCGGAGCAACGCCCCCCGGAGCGCGAGTTCGGGAGGTCACTGGGGGAAGGCATTGCCAGAAGAAAGTGAGGATTCGGATCCCTGGGCCCTCCTGCGCCCCCTCGTGGGGACGTGGGAGGGGACGGGTGGTGGTCTGCCTGGGGAAGGAACGGAGGAGATGGACTGTGAGTTCGTGCTCCAGGACAAGTTCCTCCGTATCCGGAACCGGTCGCGGTACGAACCCCAAGAGAAGAACCCAGAGGGGGAGGTCCACGAGGATTGGGGCATCATCAGCCGCGACACGAACCGCGACACCTTCGTTCTCCGGGAGTTCCACGTCGAGGGGTATGTGAACCAATACGCCCTCGACCACGTGTCTGAGGACGGGAACACCCTCGTGTTTCTCACGGAGAGCCTCGAGAACGTTCCCGACGACTGGCGAGGGCGAGAAACCTTCCGCTTCATTGGGACCGATGAATTCAAGAACACCTTCGAGCTCGCTCGGCCCGGTGAGGACTTCAAGGTGTACGTGGAGACACGGCTGCGTAGGAGAGCGTAGAGCGCGACCTCTTCCGCTGACGGCCGGGCCTAGAAGTAGGGCTCTTGGCCCAGATACTTGAGCCCTGAGTCCACGAGAACCGTCACCACTCGATGGCCCGGTCCGAGCTCATGGGCCACCTCTTGCGCGGCGAAGACATTCGCTCCGGAGGAGATGCCCCCGAAAACGCCCGCCTTGGCGGCCAGGAGGCGCGCTGTCTCGTTCGCGTCCTCGTTCGCCACGGACAGGATCTCGTCCACCAGGTCCATGCGCATGATCTTCGGCACGAAGCCCGGTCCGATCCCTTCGATCCGGTGGGGTCCCACAGGCCCTCCCGAAAGGTTCTTGTGCGTGGCGGGCTGCACGGCCACACACTTCGGGGGGTCGTCCTCCTGTTTGAAGACTTCCACGTTCCCGGAGAAGCAGCCTCCCGTGCCAGCTACGGTGACGAACGCGTCCAGGTGTCCTGGTAGGTTTCGGAGGATTTCCTCCGCCATGGCATGGTAGGCGCGGCGGTTATCGACGTTGTTAAACTGGTCCGTCCAGAAGGTGCCGGGTTCCTGGGCGAGTTCCCCCGCTCTATCGATCATGGCTCGGATGAGCTCGGCCGTGATCTCGCGATTCTCGCTCGGAATGATGTCCAGGGTGGCACCGAACGCCCGCATCGTTCTCAGCTTCTCCTCGGCAAAGGCGTCCGAGGAGACGAGGTGGGCACTGTATCCCTTGGCCGCGCACACCATGGCCAGGGAGCTTCCCGTACTCCCCCCGGTGTACTCCACGACGCGGCCGCCCGGTGGGAGGTCGCCACGCTTTGCCGCACCTTCCACCATGGAGAGGGCCATGCGATCCTTCATGCTCCCTGTGGGGTTCGCACCTTCCCACTTCGCCCAGATTTCGGCATCCTCCTCTTCGGCCGGGCTCGGCAATCGAATTAGGGGCGTGTCGCCAATGGATCCAAGGACGCCGGGCGAGGACATGGCAATCTCGGGGTCCATCCGGACGGGCCCTAAAGGCCTATCGTGTGGGCCTTATGGACCTTAGTTTCAGAGATCTCCCACCGCAAGCCGGATGCCCCCGGCTCCGTCATTCTGGAGGATGGAGGAACTCCTGGGGATCCATGTCCCGTCGCCCCGTAGCTCTTTCACCATCCGAGAGGTGCACGTGGACCAGGCCCTCAGGAAGGACCCTCTCCCGTGGCTTGACTACTCCTTCAACCCCTACGTGGGCTGCTATCACGGGTGCGTCTTCTGTTACTCGCCTCGTCTTCTTCGGATCGATCGGGACGAGTGGGGCCAGTCGGTGATCGTGAAACGGAACGCCGCCACCGCCCTTGCGCAGGACGTCCGCAGACTCCCTCGCGGACTCGTCGCCATTTCAACGGCTACGGATCCCTCCCAACACGTCGAGGGGAAATACCGGATCACGCGACGATCCCTGGAGGTCCTCCTCCGGGCGCATTGGCCCGTGGCGATCCTCACACGTTCCCCTCTCGTCACTCGGGACATCGACCTGTTCACCCAATTCCACGAAGTCGAAGTGGGCATGTCTGTGCCGACGTTGGACGACCGCGCAAGGGCCCTGATCGAGCCGTGGGCTCCACCAATTCCTGCGCGGCTCCGATCCCTGCGAACCCGGGCCGATGCAGGCGTGACCACGATGATCGGGTTTGCCCCGGCCTATCCCCTCACCGGGCGGTGGACCCCTCGAAGGATAGCAGACGCATTCGAGGCTCTGGGCGTGTGGAAGGCTTTCAGTCGCATCCTTGACGCCCGGTGGGGGGTTCGGGAGGCCATGCGAGCCCGCCTCGCGGGTTCTCCTCTTGAAGAGGACCTAATGCGCGTGTCCGATCACGGGTCCATGCGGGCCCTTCTTGTGGAGTTGGCGGAGGAGTGCGAAGCCCGTGGGATCTCCTTCCGGACCGAGCCGCGGCGGCCTCCGGCCGCACGAGAGAAGAAGGAACCTCGTTCCACCCTCGCGGACTTCTACGCGATTCCGACGGAGCCCTGCGAGGACCCCTCCTTGGCCCCGGTGGGTACTCGGAGAACTAGCTGGGGAGCACGGGGTCGGAGCCCTGCCATCGAGGATTCAGAAGGAACTTCTCTTTCATGTCGTCCCAGTGGGCGCAGTTCAGATACCGCTTCGGTAGGACCGTCTTCAGGTATTCGATGTACTCCTCCCTCGGAATCGGCCTCCGACCCTCCACCATCAGATGACCGTCAAGATCGTAGGGAAGGTACACGTACCCCAAACGACCCGTTTCGGGGTCGCGCTCCCGATGATCCGCGAACTCCGTCAACCCGCGGAACCGGAAGAAGCGCCGATCGGGAAGGCGCAGCAGGTCCTCCGGTCCGAGCCCTTCTACCGTCTCCCCCATGCCCTGGATCCGGCTCAGGATCTCCGCCGCCCGGGTGCGATCGACGCGGGCCCTGGCCATGATAATCGCCAGGTTGATATCGCGAACCTTCCCCTCGACCTCCCGGGTGAAGAGGGCCTGTGCTTCGGCGTTGGCCAGGGTCTTGAAGACGCCCTTCACCTGCTGGCCACTCAGCTCACTGCCGAACATCTCCAGACCCCGGGGGTACCAGACGTTGATCGTGTGCTGGAGGTCCTCGATGCCGAAGTTCCCCCCGTCGAGGGTCGCGGCCACGGCGATGGCCTTCGTGAGCCGCTCCCCCGCCGCCAGGTGGTAGGACTCCTCCATAAACCGCATGAAGGGCATGGAGAGGGCCATGGGCGCGTAGAGGAAGTGATGCTGCATCTCCAGCTGGTACTTGCCCACCCGATCGATGAGGGCCATGAAAACGCCCTCGTCCATGAGGCTCAGGAAGGGGATGTTGAAGGCGTCCAAGATGTGGTGGCCGGGCTTCATGGCCAGGAGCTCGTCCATGGTCTCCGTCGCGTAACGGCGGCCATCACGTTGGTCCCAGGTCGGATCCAGGGTCAGGACCCCCGCCATCTGGTAGTGGTGACGCAGCTCCTCCACACACACCCGCTTGGCCGAGAAGCTCAGGGTCTCCAAGAGGCCGGGGTACGTGTCGCTGTACCCGTCGGTCCGGTGGATGCCCTCGACGATCTCTCGGTCCACCCCGGTTAGGCTGTCCGTGTCGAGCTTAGTGTAGATCATCCGATGTTGCTGGATGCTGCCCAGCTCCGTGGAGGCCTGGGCCTTGATGATCTTGAGGGCCATGTGGAACTGCTCGTCGTTGAGCTCCTCCGCGCGGTTGACCCGATGGCCTAGCTCTGCGGTCCGACGCCCCGAGGCCAGGGCCTTCGAGGCGTACGTGGCGAAGGAATCGGGTCGGGCCTGGATGACCGCCAGCTTCGTGACGGGTCGCTCAGGATAGAAGCGGTGCCAGGCCTTCTCGTCCTGGACCTCCGATAACTCCTGGAAGTAGGTCTCCTCCCAGTGGCGGTTCTCCTCCTGCCAATGCTGGGGCAGGGGTTGGATATCAAAGCCGTCCATGAGACCCATGGGCGGTCTCCCATGGGGGCCCTCCTTTAGAAGACTACCGGACCCGCCATCCCGATGGGTCGGGAGCCAGGCCTCAGGCTTATCTCTTTACGGCGCCTTGCGAAGACGGGTGAGGTCTTGGGAGATTTCTCGCTTGTCGAAGAGAGAATGGGCCCCAACGTGCGCGAACTCCATAACTACCTCTGGATGCCGGGTTGGAAGGGGGATGAGAAGGCGTTGCGCGAGGCCCTCCAGACGGACGCCGAGGCCCTCGACGCATTTCTGGAGGCCGATGGGGACCTGGCCCAAAGCGCCGAGGCGCTCACTGAGGACTGGGGTCGCACCCGTTCCGGCGAAATGCTCTTCGAGCTCCTGGACCACACGTACCGGTTATCGGCCGCCACCGAGCTCCTCCGGCGCGGTGACTACGCGACCGCGGCGAGCCAGGCTAACGAGGCCGCGGAGAGCGTGAGCATCGGCATCTGCGCCAACGCGGACTGCTTTTCCCTGGTCGAGCAGTGGGAAGGCGGGGAGATCACCTTCGCCACCTACACGCGGGAGCTGGCCAGGGTCCTGGTGGCGAAGAAGATCCCCTCCGCAGAGGACTTGCACCGCCTCCTCCTGGCCATCCAAGGGCTCGGAAAGGAGTGGGACGACTCGGCTTCGACGGAACTACAGGAGGTGGCCGCCCGGGCAGCCATCCAGAACGCCTTGTGGGTCGCCGTGGCCGGCGTGACGATTCGCAGGACCTTGGGAGCGGCGCCGGAGGTTCCCTACGGTGCCATGCCCGGGCTGTACCTTCGGATTGCGAAGCGCCTGTGACGTGGTAACTCCGTTATATGGCCCGTTCCCTTCGCGGGTCCCATGCCGAAACTCGTTCGTGACATCGGGCACATCCTCATCGGGGTGGAGGACATGGAGGAAGCCCTCGGCTTCTATCGGGACCTTCTGGGATTGGATGTCATCGGCGAGACCAGTGCCAACTGGACCGTCGTCTCCGCGCTGGGCGGGCAGTTCACGCTCTACAAACAGGAAGACGTCATCCCGGTGGTCCTTGGCCCCGAGGGAAACCGCACCCCCTTCTCCCTCCACGTCCATGACTTCGAGGAAGCCGCGGACGCCTTGGAAGCCGCCGGGGTCCGTTTGGGCCGGGGGGATGCCCACCACGGCGTCGTCTGGGATCCCTTCGGCAACGTCCTCGAGTTGCACGATCATCGGGAGGAGTAGCTGGATGGTCGGAATCCTAAGGGGCGGGCTCCTCCGCGTGCAAGACTTCTTCTCGCTGAGGGCCCACAGGGCCGAGCTGCCCTCCCTCCGTGCCGCCCTGGCCCTGGAGCCGACCTTTCGCCTCCTAGACATGGGCGGGGGGACCGGGGCTTTTACGGCCGTGTTCGCGGCCAGGTGCGAGGAGATCGTCGTTCTGGAGCCGGACCGGAGGAAGGTGGCATACGGCGAACGCCGAAGGCCACACGTCCAATTCGTCGCCGGCCAGGCCGAAGAGATTCCCTTCCCCGACGACCACTTTGACCGGGCCACGGCCCTCGTCTCCCTCCATCACGTCCACGATCAGGACCGAGGTCTCCAGGAGGTGCACCGGGTTCTCAAGCCCGGTGGACGTTTCGTCGTCGAGGAGTTCGATCCACGCGAGGGGCGGGGGAGACGGGCTCACATCTTCGAGAGCACCTTCGGTGGAAGCCACTCCACCTTTCTCACCCCAGAAGACCTGCATGCCAGACTCGAGAAACACGGATTCCGGGGGATCGCCCACGAGGCCGTGGGCCCGGGGTACCTGCTGACGGCAGAGGCCTGAGACCCCGTACCGCCGGAGTGTTTTCAATATCCGGAAAGGCCGATAGTTATTAATCTCGGCCGTCGCGTTCTGTGATTCCCTCGTGGAGAAGGGGCGGGAGGAGTCGTTGGAGGAGAGGCCATGGTACGGTTCTATCACGTTCTGTTTGTGCTTGCAGGGGTCCTATTCTTTGCGGGGTTTGCCCTCCTCGACACCGGGTTGGATCTGCGCACTTCGTTCCAGGGCGAGGAGACCTTTGGCATCCCTGCGGGGCCCCAGTGGTACTACGTCGTGGAACTCCCGATGCAGGCGGGCGGGCGGATTCACATCGACTTCCAGGAGACCTCGCAAAAGGCGATCCGCGTCCTCCTGCTTCCCGAGCAGGCCTACGAGATGTATCTGACGGCCGGTGAGGTCCCCGTCCCGCTGGGGGAGACGACCGGATCCTCGGGCGTTTTCGCCCAGAACCTCCGAGCCGCGGGGACATACTACCTGGTGTTCACTCACACGGTGGAGACCTTTGCCGTCCCCCAGGAAGTCCAGCTTCACTACAGCTTCACGGGGGTCCAGCCTCCGAACCCGGAGTTGGTCCTGGTTGGGCTGGGGGCCCTTGCCTGTGGCCTCGGTGCATTGGTCGTCACCATGGCAGCCCGTCAACGCATCCGAGCCTACCGAGAGGTCGAGGTCGAAGCAGCCGCCTGAGCAGGAAATTGCAGCCCTTAGCTGGATCCTCGGCCG
Organism: Thermoplasmata archaeon; assembly: GCA_046759185.1. Lineage (GTDB taxonomy): Archaea > Thermoplasmatota > Thermoplasmata > RBG-16-68-12 > JAJISG01 > JAJISK01. Next base: position 43,885 of record JBHIBO010000004.1, read on the forward strand.
AGGGGGACTAGGCCGTCCGGTCAATCTCCAGCGTCAGAGGAATGCGACGGACGAACGTGTCTCCCACGGGCGAACTCCCCTCGCACATCGCCCTTAGCTGCTCGACCTGATCGTCTGAGGCCCCCGGTGCCCGGAGTCGGATCGTGTATCCGATCCGGTCGTATCCCGGATTGGGACCGTCTTCGAGACCCAGAAGCCGCTGGACGTTGAAAAGGCCCTGCGCCTCGATTTCCAGGTCCTCGAGCTCCAGCCCGAGCAGGGCCGCCGTGGTGGCCACGACCTCCACGTCACAGGCCGCCAGGGAGGCCAGAAGAAGCTCCATGGCGCTGGGCTCCCCCTCCCCGCCAATCCGGAGGGTATGTCCCTCGTATTCGACCTGGGCGCGGGAGCCGCCGTCCCACTGTGCCACGATGGTGGGATTCCGTTCGGCGACGGAAGGATCCGCCTTGACCATCTCGACGTACTTCCGAAGTTCGGGCACGTTCATGCCATTCAGGACTTCCTCCCCTTGGCCCATGATAGGACCACCGACAGTCCGTACTTAGAACTTGACTCAAACGGGCTCCCGATGCAGGGAGAGCCATTCTACCAAGGTCCTGGAAAATGCCTACGGCGGGCCGGGGGCAGGGCTTAGCCTCGGAGTTGGGAGTGGACCCCCCGCGTGGGCAGGTCCCCAAAGCACTGAGGGTTCCTTTGGGGGGCTAGTAGCGCCGGCGCCCCCTGCTTCGTCGCTGTTGGTTCCCTCGGCCTCGGCCGCCGCCTCCATAGGATCCTCCGCGGGGAGGGCGTCGGTCCGACTCGTACTCGTCCGCCGACCGATCCACCGAGGTGTTGACCTCGGGGATCTCCTCATCCGACTTCTTGAAGGATCCGTACTTCCCGACGTTGAGGCGCATATGGCCTCGCACGAGGCTGACGTAGCCATTGTCGATGTCGATGACATCGTCTTTCGCCACGCCGTCGATCTGGTCTCCCCACAGGGTGAGGATGACCGTCGCTGTCTCGTCCCCTACCGTAGCTTCCACGAGGTCGCGCGAACCACCGAACTTGGAGTCGATGGTCTTCCGCTCGCCGAGGTTGAGGACCTTTACCGTGACGTCCGCGTTCTTCGAGGCGGGCGTCAGCTCATCCACTTTCACGGGATTCTTCTCTTCCATGGTCTCACGCTCTTGCGACAAATCAGGCCATTTCACGGCATGGGGCCTTTGGTCGAAGAGCCAGGGAGGCCGTCCGAAAATTCCTGCTTGCCTGGGCCGTGTTACCATGCGCAGATATTTAAAGGCGACCCGACCAACATCAGGGCTGAAGCTAAGGTGGGGCGGGGGACGAGCGTCCTCGGCTTCTGGGCAGGATACGTTCTTAAGCCGAGAGGTTCTGCGTTCCAGGGCGACCATCACCTGTGCCCGGGGAGCTGAGGAGCTGGAGATTCGGACGAGAGAGGACGTCGGTGAGTTGCTTCGTGGCTCGATCGTCTCGGCCAGCCTGGGGGCGGCCCTGGAACATCACCTGTTCTGGAAGTTGAAGGAGAAACCGACGACCTCCGAGGCCGTGGCGAAAGACTTGGGCATTCCTCCTCATCGATGCCGTGCGTGGCTGGACCTCCTCGCAGGCCTAGGCCTCTTGGAACGGCAGGACGAGACGTACGCGATCACCGCAGCCACCCAGGCAGCCATCCTCGACACCCACAGCCCGGAGAGCTGGGCCCTCTTGGCGCAAGAGGCTCGGGCGGCCTACCCGGCGGGGGATGATCTGACGCGACATATCGGACATCCCGGATCGGTGTGGGAGGCTCAGGGGCGGGATCGTCGCGACCACTACGGCCACATGGCGGAGGACCCGGACTGGGCGAGGCGGTTCACGCAGATGCTCTACGAGTACCATCAGCCCCTCGCCAAGGAATTGGTGGACACCTTGGATCTGACGGGCGTAGCGCGCCTGTTGGACCTGGGGGGAGGATCGGGTGTGAACTCCATGGCCCTCCTCCGTCAGCAGCCCGAGATGGAAGCCGTGGTGGTGGATGTGGCGACGGTGTGTGATGCCGGAAGGACGATTGCTGCCGGGACTGAGATGGGCGAGCGAATCACCTATCACCCTGCCGACTTCCTTGAGGACGATCTCCCTTCGGGTTTTGACCTCATCCTGGAGAGTGACGTAGGCATCCACAACACGGAACTCTTCCGCAGACTGCGAGGTTCCCTGAACCCCGGCGGACGCATCGTCATCGTGGACAATCTCGTGCAGGAGGGAGTGCCCACCTCAATTGCCTGGCTCCGCCAGGCCTTCCTCTCCAGTTTGAGCGACCCCAACGCCCGGATTCGCTCGGCGGCCGACGTGAAGGCGGCCCTCCGAGAAGCGGGGTACACCGTGATCGCGGAGCGTACCCTGGAGGGTGGCGTCCTGATCGAGGCCCGCCTCTGACGGGACGGCCCGACGAAATGCAGGTTACTCCCGAGCTTGGTAGGTCCACAGGAGAAGCCTGTTACGAAGGTAGTGTCGCCGTCCCGATCCATTCCAACGCTGACGGGACCCGCTGCCCTTACGGTATGTAGAGAACGTTCTAGACCTCACCATCGGATGGCCTCCCAAGGGTGGAGCGAGACGGGAGGGTTGCCCCACCCTCGTGCCGAGGAGGGGCACGGCAAGTACCCAAGACCCCCAGAGGGGAGGAGGTGAAATGCTACGAGCGTGGAGGATAACCTCAAGGTCATCTCCGACGTCGACCGGGCCTTTAACGAGCAGGACTGGGACGCTTTCAACAACCGCCATGCCGAGACCGTGGTTGCGTACAGTCCGCTTACGCCGGAGCCCACGAAGGGCGTGGATCCGCACCGCGAGTCGGTGCAGGGCCTGTTCCGAGCCTTCCCTGACATGACCATGAAGCAGGAGCTGAGCTTCGGCCAGGGTGATTGGGTTTGCGCCGTCTATTCGCTGACAGGCACTCAGGATGGACCGTTCCAAGGACCAGGCGGCAAGGAGATCCCGCCGACGAACAAGCCCGTCGAGATGTCGTTCTGCACGGCATTGAAGATCGAGAACGAAAAGATCGTGGAAGAGCGCGTCTACTTCGACGTACTAGGGATGATGGCCCAGCTCGGCCTGGCGCCATAGCGGACCGGAGAGGAAGGGGATTCCTGCGTTAGCGGAAGCTCTGCAGATCCCGTGGCCCTATCTGAGGTCCAGCCTTCTTGGAGGATTGGGCGCGGCGATGTCGCGCGGGCAGGCAACCTTAGGTACCCCCGACCTTTCGGGGCCGGGGATTCCGTGGCCGATTGGGAGCGGTATCGGGAGCTGTACGAGCGCGCCTTTGGCGAGGAACCGGAGGTCCAGACGGAGCGATTCAAGGCTATTGCGGCCGACGCTGAACCGACCCGGGAGTGGCTCGGAGGACCGCTCGGCCTTATCCTCACAGAGCGTAGTGGCGACGTCATATTCCAGGATCCAGAGCGGTTCCGCGGCGTGGACAATGCGGAGGACTTCCTCCGACTCTGCACCTCTCAGGTGGAGGGGTACAGGGCCAAGGTTTCCGAGCCCGAAACGGACGACGACGCCGAACGGGCGGATCAGGCGATCCTGCGCATGGTGGCCGACGACATGGAAGAGGTCTGTCTCCTGGCGCACCTCATCGTGCAAGAGGAGGAAGAGTCGGCGTAGACCGAGGTCAGAAGACGACCGAGAGACAGGTCAAGGCCCCCTCGCATTTCTCGAACTCCGACATCTCGAGGGCCACCGTGTCAAAGCCCTCGGTCTCGATCCGGCTACGGGTGGCGGGATAGCCCTCGAGTACCAGAACTCGGTCACGGACCCGCAGGCAATCGGCGGCCGGCGCCTCCTTGGCCGGAACCTGGATTGTGGTGTACTCCATGAAGATACCTTCCTCAACGCAGCCTGAGGCCAGGACGATGGCGCCGTCTCCAATGTACGTGCAAGACGACTTGAGATGAAGGCCGCGCATCACCTCGACGGGGATGGTTTCGAGTCCCAATTCCCGGGCCATGGCATCGAGCTGCTCATGTCCGGATCGGTTGGTCCGTTTCGTCAGGCCGACGTAGATCTTCTCATCAATCGTCAGAACATCGCCCCCCTCCAGCGTCCCAGGGCTCATGATTTCCTGGATCTTCTTGAGCGGCAGGAGGGCCTCCCGAATGGCCGTTTCCTCGCCCACCCTCGAGGAGACCCCCATGCGCGCGATGATGGCAGTATCTCCAACCACGATGACAGGATCCTCCACGAAACAACAATCTGGGTAACGATCATCTGGCTCCACCCAGATCAGCTCGAGACCGAGAGTTCCGAGGGTCTCGCAGTAGACCTCGTGTTGCCTTCGTGCCAGCGATAGATCAATCGGTTTCTCGGTCGGGCGGGACGTAAGACACCTGGTGTACGTCGTCGAGACGCCCCGAACTAGAGCAAAGTTGGCACCAGACTGCGTCCTTGCACGCTCCCGATGACCAATACCGGGTGAGGTAATCACTGTGCAGGGGAGGGAGCCTGGGGCCTCTCGGCCAGATCGGCGCGTCCCCTCAGGCCATATGCCCATCGCCTGCCAGGGATTCCGTTCCTTCTCCCGTGGACAGCCAGAACCCGCTAAATACCGGGCTCCGAATGGGCAGTGGATGACGCTTGAGGCGCTCCTCCTTTTCCTCGCTGCAGGTCTAGAATTCTACGGAGCTTGGTCCATCGACTTCGCGTGGCACGGGAGAGAGACAGAGGGGACAGTCGGCCTCCCCTTTCCACGCAGGCCGGTTCACGTCTCCGCCCGATTCTGGTGGTGGCAGGCCTGGATTGCCATGATTGCGGGCGTTGGACTCCTATTCCTAGTAATCATGCCCGAAGCCAGTCTCATCTGGATGGGGGGCGCTTTCCTCGCTGTCTCAGGACTCCTGTTTGTGTGGTACACATGGTACAGAGGAAGGGGAGTCCTTGGCGGGGGCCACGCGGCCACATGGAATGTCGCCTTCTTCTTCGGGGTTTTCGGTGGCAGTATCCTGATGATTCTCGGTACCTGAATCCGCCTGCCTGTGCCAACGGAGGATGTTCCATTGGTTCTCGTGGGATGGAACAGGTCGCTGAAAAGCAGCTCTCACACGATGGGTTGGACGATGGGCAGGCGCTACAACCCATCCGCCTAAGACTCTTCGTCGCTGAGAACCGCCAATCGCTTCCTCAGCAGGGCATCTGCCGTGAACTTGGCGAGGTCCCAGAAGATAGGCTCCGCCTGCCCTTCCTTCTCGGTGTCCGAAAGGGCGAGATGAGCCTCCACCCGCGAGGCCATCTTCTCGAGGAGCTCCCGATCGGCCCCGTCGGAGAGGTGGTCGAAGAGCAGCCTATGGGCGCCCTTGCGTTCCATAGCCTCCAATCCATCCAGGATGTGTCGATGGGAGGTGCCCTCCCATATGGAGAGGACCATGGCCTCCCGAAACCAACGCTCCACAGCGTACTCCTTGAGGACGCCAATTCCGCCGTGGACCTCCATAGCCCACTTGGTGGTCAGGGCCGCCATCTCCGCCGTCCAGTACTTGGCCAGGTGGGCGATCAACCGGAAGAGGTGGTAGCGCTCGGAGTAGGGGTAGGTCTCGCCCCATACTTCGTCCAAGAGCCGGACGGACTCCCAGGCCAGGGCAAAGGCCCTCCTCAAACCTGCGACGCGCTCTTCGACCTGGGCCGCCAGCAGCGGGTGCTCCAGCACCGGTCTGCCGAAGGCCAGTCGCTTCTCCGAAAAGTCGACGGCGTCGGCCATCGCCCTCTGGGCCAGTGCTACGCTCCCTACGCTGTTGGCGACCCGGGAGACATTCAGGACCTCCAGGATCAGATAGACACCCTGTTCCTTCCTGCCCAGAAGGAACGCCTCGCTCTCCCGGAACTCCACCTCACCCGTTGGAACGGAACGTGTCCCCGTCTTGTCCTTGATGCGGCGAACGGTGTAGTTGAGGCTGCCATCCTGCCGATACTTCGGCAGCAGGAACAGGGCGAGGCCTCGCACGTTCATGGGGGCGCCCTTCGGACGGGCAGCCACCACCGCCAGTTCGGCTCCTACGTTGCTGGCGAAATACTTTTCCCCCGTCAGCAGCCAGCGTGCCCCGGAGGGCACGGCCACCGTCTCCACGGCCCCGCCGAGGTCGGAGCCTCCCTTGACCTCCGTCATCCACGTGGCGCCCTGCCAGGGAAGGCCCTCCTTCCTCAGCATCTTGGGCAGGTACTCCGCCTTCAGCTCCCGGGATCCGTACTTCTCCAGGGGGATGGCCGTGGAGAGGGAGACCGTATGTGGGCACGAGAGGCCCGGATCGTGGAAGGCCGTGACGTAGCTCAGCAGAAAAAAGGGCAGGATGGAGTCCTCTTCAAAGACCCTCCACAACGCTCCAGCTTCGTAGGCCTGCCTCAGCATGGCCCAGTACTCGGGGGGGTAGCGGACTTCGTCGACTCGGTTGCCGAATCGGTCGAACATCTTCAACCAAGGGGTGCCCCCCTGGTCGACGGCGTCGGAGATGGCCTGACCCTCGAACCACCATGCCTCGTATTCCTTCAGGACCTCTCGATGTGGAAGACTGCCCAACCTCTCCTCCAAGAAGGCGACTGGAGAGCGCAGGGAGTCCAGAGACATGTCCATTCCCAGGTCATCGGGTCGCCAGGAGGAACCCGGTGGCTCGCTGGCGACAGCGAGCGCGGTCTATAGATAGGTTTTGCGGGACTCTTCAGCCGCGTTGGAGGATTCCATGATCCGGATGTTGGGCACTCATTCACGAGCCTGGAGGGGCGAAGAGTCCGGCTACACCCGTGTGGCTGAGGGGACACGCACCGGGGGTCGCGACTCCTTTCCAGCTGCGAATGACTCTCGGGAGCCAGTGCATCCGTTATGACCGAGACGAACCTCCCAGGCAAACGTCCGCTCCGGAGTCCCCGTCGCGTACAGGGCCCGGGCCGCGCCGTCAGGTGGGACGGGGGTGGCGAGACGATGGCGAGAGGAATCGAGTCTCAGGGATGAGAGGCCACCTCCGACCCTCTCCCCCGTGGCCCACATTCAAATCTTGTTGAACAACGCTTATGTGGAGAGCCCCGGGTCGAAGCCATGGTGACGGGTTTGAAGAAGTTGATCGTGCTGCTTTTGGTGGGCCTTGCTGCCCTCTTTGCCTCCTGGCACGGAGTGGCCTCAGGGATCGGAGTCCTTGAGAATCAGACATCCAGCGCCCTGGATGCCCCGGGGGACGTTGTTCCGTTGGGGGATGACGACGACGATGACGTGGGCGACGCGGACGAGGCCGACGATACCCCTGAGGAAGTGGACACGGAGTCCCACGACAATTCGGGTCCCGGCGAGGACGCAGATGAGGATTCCGAGGCCGAGGAGGAGGAGCGCGAAGTCCGCATCGAGCTTGAGGATGAGGACCTCGAGGTCACCATTCGCCTCGAGTCCAAGACTCCCGAGCGTGAGGACGAGGTCAAGGTTCAATTCCAGGCCGACGAGGGACAGATGAAGGTGTCCTTCGAGCGGGACGCTGCAGCCATCGAGGAGGTGGAGATGCGCGTCACTTTCCACAGGGTCCTCGAGTTCCGGGACGTCGATGGGGATGGGGCTTTCAATCCCCTCGATGATGAGATCGTGCAGCAATTCCTCATTGAGGACCTCACGGTGGTGAACCTGGCCACTTCGCCTTTTGAGGTGGAAGGCAAGACGGGTCACCAGGTGACAGTCGACTACGCCCTCTCCGAAACGGGCGACGGCCGCTTCGGCCTGGTCTTCTGGGTCTTCGGACAGTTCGCCTTCGTCAATGGAGTCCCTGTGGGTCCTTCGGAGGCGAAGATCGACATTCACATCGAGGACTTCCCCTTCCAAGAGGACGGAAGCGCCGTTGCGGTCGACCTGCGGATCAAGACGGAGTTCGAGGTCGAGACAGAGGGGATCACCCTCGAGGAAATTGTCGCCCGTGGGGAGGAGTTTGCGGCCTTCTTCCGATGGTCCCCTGAGGCGACCGTGGATGACGTGACACAACCGGTCTCCGCCACCGTCGTTCGGCAGAGAATGGAGGCGGAACTCGAAGGGGGGGACGGGGAGTTCGAAGACCACACCCGGCTCTTCCTGGCATACGGTCGGGGCGACGTAATCATCCACGACCCGACGGTCGGCGTCTTGGCCCTCCCACAGCCGTTCATCGAAGGCTTCCCGCTTGTGGCCTTCAGCATCGGCCTCGGGACCGCCCTCCTCGTCGTGGGGGGCGTGTGGATACTTACACGTCGACGTGCATAGGGGACCGGGACCCTCGTGACTCTCGCCGCTGACTTCGAGGTGGCCGCCCAGGCGTGGGTGGTCGTCCTGGCTGCCACCCTCCTCGCGTTCTCCGTCGTGGCCTACGCCCGATCGAGGAACCGGCGGATCCTGGGGCTGACGGCGGCGTTTGGCTTCTTCCTCGCCAAAGGTCTCTGGGCGGTCCTGATGCTTGTGCAGGGGTTGGTCGTTCCCGGGACCCCCCTCACCCCCGCCCTCTTCGACACCGCCATCCTGATTAGCATTTATCTGGCCACCCTGCGATCGATGTGAGCGGATGTCGACCAGTGAGCTCCCCACGGCCAGCATGCGTGCGAGGAAGCTCATCGAGGAGTACCCTGGACTGCACTTGCGGGAGCTGGCTCGTCGGCTGGATCTCGACATCCGGGCCGCAAAGCACCACCTCGACCGTCTCGATAAGTCGGGGTACGTGACCGTTCTTCGATTCGGCCGATTCATGCGGTACTTCCCAAGGAAGGGGAAGCACCAAGGGGAGATGGTGGACCGGAAGGACAAGCGGCTCTTGGGTCACCTGCGGAACTCGATCGCCCTGAGCCTGGTGGTCCATCTGACGTCCTCCGGTCCCACTCGCTTGGCGGACCTCAGCGACCAGATCGAGGTCAGTCCTTCGCGCGCCTCCTTCCATCTTCGGAAGCTTGAGGGAGCCGGGATTGTCGTCCGAAGAAAGGAGGGGGGGCCGAAGTATGACGTGGATGATCCGGAGGGGCTGAGGGAGCTTCTCCGGACCTACAGGCCCATGCCCGACCAGGTCGACGGATTGTTGGACCTCTGGGAAGCCTTCGTGGGCGGCGAATAGGCGCTAAGGGGCCTTCGGGAAGAACCGCCGGATCGGCAAGAGAAGGCCCACTACCACAATCGCTAGGAAGATCGGTGCCGAGAGGAGGGGCGGGGGCAGGACGCCCGCCGAGAAGTCCGTACTCGTGTACATGTTGACGAGGATGAGGATGTTCATGAGGGGCAGCGTCCACAACGCATACCAGGCCCATCGCTCTCCCCCCCGGAAGCTCGTCCACGCAATGGCGGCGGCGAGGATGCCGAGGACCATGAAGGCGGCGCCGCCACCGCGAACCTGGTTGTCCACGAGGAGGAGGACTCTCGGGTCGGCTGCCCCGATCTCCTCGGGGGTCATGCCCGTGATGCCTTGCACGATGGACGGATCGGCCGCCGTCCCCAGGATGAAGTCTCCCAATCCGAAGAGCGCGAAGATGACAGCCACCAAGAACAGGATGACCCACGCGTACCTCTCGTAGGCTCTTTCTGCCATGGTCCCCAGGATAGGACCACCAGCATAAGTCTTCGCCAGGGGGTCCGTCAATCTCGAGAGCAGGCAGGCAGGTGCTACGAACATCCCCGGTTGCTGATAATTCCATCATCACGTTCAAATAGCCCCGATTCCCCTGGAGGGCGAGGACTGGTCAGGGAGGCAACCTAAAGGTGACTGGCTCGCTTGGAAGGACAGTCTACAGGGCGGGGGTCGTTGCCATCCTCGTCCTCATGTCCCTTTGGCCATCCACCCACCCCGTGGCTTCGGAGACGACGGCGTTCAGCGAGATCCAAAGCATCGGACAGACCGAGCGCGGAGTGGGGGCCGCGTTCGATGGCAGCCACGTCTGGTACACCCTCGGGTACGCCTCGGACCCGAACATCTACCGAATCGACCCTGGAACGGGCTCGGTCGTCGCCTCCCTGAATATGGTGGCATTGACCGGGGGCCGAACCATCGTTCCTGGGGGTCTCGCGTGGGACTCGAATCGACAACACCTGTGGGTAGGTACGATGGTCGATCTGGACGCGTTCGATCAGGGATCGTTGGGGGAAGGAGAGATTTTCGAGATTGATCCGCTCCAGGCGACGGTGGTCTCCTCGTTCCCGACGAGTCTCATCACCGAGGGGGAGGAACCCTTCCCCGGGTTCATCGATGGTCTCGCCTTCGACGCCCACACCGACACCGTGTGGTTCAGCCCCTTGGAGGCAGTTCACGTCTACCAGGTAACGGTCGAGGGGGCCCTGGTCTCCTCCTTCGCCCTTCCCTTCCCGCTCGCCATCTGGAACGCCGGTCTCACCTTCGATGCGAACCATCTCTGGCTTTCTCTCCGCACGGGGGGTATGTTCCGGGATGGGCTCCAGGGCTTCACTGAGGTCTCCCTCGCGGAATTTACCAAGGAAGGCGACCTGCTTCGCCTCCACGGCTTTCCCAGCGCCGTGAACCCCCGAGGGTCCGAAGATCTCGCCTTCGACGCCGTCACGTTTGCTCCCCAATGTGTGGTGTGGCTGACCAGCAGCGCGGCCACGCTGACCCCCCTCGAGGTGCCGTGCCCCCTCCTGTTCGAGGCCACGATGGGCCCCGGCGAGACGCTCGACCTCGAGGTGGAGGTCGCCTTGGATCGCCTTGCTGCGGGGGGCATCGAGGGGCCGACCGCCGACGCGTGGTGGGAGGTCACGTGTGGAGCCTCCGACATCGCCGTCGCTCTCCTGCCCGGGATGCATGCCGATGCGGCGGTTGGGGCGAGTCTGCTCTTCGACGAGACGATTGAAGTTGCTGCCGACGCCGTGGCGGGGGACTACCATTGCACGGTCACCTTCCTGGTCGACACGGGTACGGGAGAGGGAACCCCCTTCGAGCAGCAGACGATCTGGATTACGGTGGAGCCTCCCGAAGAGATTCCCCCAGAACTCCCGGAGCAACTTCCCTTTGTGGAAGTCCCCGTCGACATCAGACCCGGCTCGTGTCGCAACCCGCTGAACGTCAAGAGCCAGGGTGTCCTCCCCGTGGCCATCCTAGGGACCGGGGACTTCGATGTCTCCCAGATCGATCCTTCGACGGTCGAGCTGGAGGGAATCAGTCCGTTGCGGTGGTCCATGGAGGATGTGGCAACCCCCTACGAACCCTACATGGGGAAGGAAGACGCCTTCGACTGCACAACGGATGGACCGGATGGCTTCTTCGACCTGACTCTGAAGTTCAGCACCCAAGCGATCGTCGGCGTCCTTGGCGAGGTGTTTGATGGAGACGTGCTAGTCCTCGGGCTCCATGGCGAGCACTGGGACGGGACATCCTTCGATGGCGAAGACGTCGTGGTGATCCTGAAGAAAGGCAAGAACTGATCCTCTCTCGGAAAGGTTGCCGTTCCGGTTAGGCCCGCGCATCCTCAAGATGAGTCAACTTCGCGCAACTCGATGAGAGTCATCCCCGTGACCAGAGCGGCACTCCTCTGGTGGACACGGTGGGAGGTCCCTCGACATACCCTGGCGGATGGTCGGCGACGTGCCCCCGCTCAGTCCTGGGCTGTTACGCCGAGCTGCGTACGCATCCCGAGCACGTCCCAGTACTCGCGGGTCTCGGTGATCTTCCCGCCTTCGACCTCGAACATGATGCCAAGCGGCACTCGGACGCTCTTTCCTCGAGGACCTTGAATTCAAGGACGAATTCGACATGGTTTTCATCAACATCAGTCTCCACGAGGCCCGGGACATGGAGAGGGTGGTCCCCAATGCACATCGGGCACTGAAGCCCAGGGGGTGGTCTGTGGTCTCGGACATGCCCTTTCCTGAGAAGCTCGAGGACATGCGGCCCATTCCCGCGCAGATCAGGTCTGGGATTCAGCACTTCGAGGCACTCATCGACGACCAGCTTCTCTCGGTCTCCCAATACGTCGAGGATCTCGAGAAAGCGGGCTTCGAAGAGATCGAGACCCTCGATGTTACCCCCATCCACGCCATCGTGCACGGGAGGAAGTGACCTCACGGCCTCTGGCTGCCCCCGTCCGTCCCGATCTGCCGTAGGCTGGCAGGATGGGCAGCCCCGGAGAGTTCGAGCGCTTACTTCGTGAGGTTGTTCACGACCTGCGCGAGCTCGTCCTTGAACTTGTCCACGGGGTACTCCCTGCCGTGTAGAAACGCGCTGAATCCTTGGATCTTGAGCGCGTGGAGCGCAGCTTCCCTGAGCTCGAGCTCCGTGGCCCCGCCCATCTCCGCCGCCGCCTTGTGGAACGGCGTGCAGTACGGACAATGGATCGCCGCGGCGACCGCGTATCCGATGAGGTGCTTCCACTTCATTGGGATGTTCGAGTCTCCCAAATCGTAGTGCCCCATCAGGTCCCAGAGAATGTCCGCAGCCCGATCCTCGTAGGTCAGCTCTTCAAGGAAGCCAGGGACAAACCCCAACGTGTTCTCAATGTCTTGCCGAATCGCGTCAACTTCTCCTCCCATGATGATTCTCTCCGTTATCGCTGGCCAAGGTTTGGGGGGCTCAAGGCCTCAATGAGCACCGCCCTCCAACCGGACGGTACGATACTTGACCAGGAAACCACCGAGAAAGATACCCCTACAAAAAGGCGAAGTCGAAGGGTGTGAAGGTCCGGGAGAACCGATTGATGGGCCCCAATGAAAGGAATCGACACTATGGGCGTAGTGTCGGTCTAGAAGCCTCGCGCCCCACCCCACCACTCGATCTGGAGCCTGGTGGAAAACCGGTATCCGTATTTCTTGCTAAGTTCGGCCACCCAGACTCCCTTGCGTGCGAGGGTTTCGGATTCAACAGCCTCGGGCATGAGGATGACTCGATCTCCCCCGATGCCATACCTGGCCACGAGGTCATTCACCTCTTCAATGTCCGTCGGCACAGTGAGAACGAACTTGAACGACGCGCCCTCGCTGGCCGCGAGCACCCGCATCGCGTTCACCTTCTCGCGTTTCGCCTGCGGGTTTCCCGAGTTCCGGAGCTTCGGCGACACATTCCACTGATGGACCATCCGGCGCAGCGAGCGAGAGGGGGCGATCGTTCCAGCTGTCTCGACCTCGATGAAGCAGTCATCGTTCACTAGCGATCCCAGCAGGGACTCGAGGGCACGTTGTTGGAGAAGGGGTTCACCTCCCGTGACTACTAGGTGGTCGCAAGGGAATGCCCTCAGCCTTCGCTGCACCTCGGCCAGGGGCAGGATGCTCACCTCCTTCTTCGGGTCGTACTGGTCCCAGTCCCACGTGTACTTAGTGTCGCACCAGACACATCGCAGATTGCAGAATCCCAGGCGAAGGAAGGTGGCGGGGAACCCGGCCATCACGCCCTCACCCTGAATGGAGTGGAAGATCTCGGAGACGGCGAGAGTTTCGGTTGCCGCCTCCATTCCGGGGACCTGCGTCGTGGTGGCGGACATCTTTCAACGGCCTCTCGTCGCTTTGGCTCTCCAATCTCTTGACAGAATTGAAGGACCTACCCGTACATATCAATGAAGATTCTGCCGACCGTCCGTCGATTCTTGGTGGAGAAGCATTATGGGGCTAATGCTACTCACGACTGTGTCTCCTACGTTCACCGGCGGAAGAATCCTCCCCCACGGCTCGTCGTACCCTCGACGGTAGGACCATGCCCTCAGGACACCCGCTTTCCCGCTCGCCCATCCTGATGGCGAGTAATACCGGTAGACTTATGAGCGTGCCTTCGCATGTCGCGCGAAGCGCCGAGGAGGGGCGCTTTACAAAATCCCAAGGCTCGCACAGCGGGGGGAGGTGAGCTCATTGGAAAATCCAAGCATCAATCTGCAGGTGGCCATCGCATCATTGGTCTTCCTTATGGCGGGACTCTTCCTGGGAATGATCGGGGGGGCGGTCACCGGTCTGGTCGACTACTCGCAAATCGCTGCTGCTGAGTCTGGCTTCGGCATCCCACTGGTGATTCTCTCCTTCGGCTTCTTTGCTCTGATCCTCCTTTGGTGGCGTCAGCCCCTGGGGTACATCAGCGGCATGGTCAGCGGGATCCTGTTCCTGGTGAACAGCATCCTAGCCACCAGTGACGCGGCGGCGGGGGGGGGTGCCCCCGTGGGATTGCTCTATCTCACCATACCAGGCATCGTCTTCTCGCTGATTCTCATCGCTACCAGCTTCCTCGCGTGGAGAGAGTGATCGCACGTGGGATGGAGAAGGCCGACTCGATCGGTCGGCGCTCTCATCAATAGTCTGAAGACCGTCAGTAGGTCCCTTCGTTCGATTCCCTGTCTGCCTCGGTCAAGGTCAAGGAAGATGACCGGTTCTTTCTGCCGCGCCGCAGAGCTTCTGTCACCGCTGTGCTGCAGGAGCCTTGTGGGGCTAAGCTACACCTTGGCATTTTCAAGTGCGCACTTGGGGTTCAGGCTAAGCCCCGCGTGAAAAAAGGGAAAGGGAGTCCGCAACGGCAAGCGGACCCTATTGTTCAACTGTTGTTCCGATTGGTGAGCGGGCAGAGGAACGGAGTTCCTGTTCCTGTTACCACGAGTTCACCAGCGTCCAGAGCCGCCTCTATGTCATCGCCGTCAGTAAAGAGCGGCGCGGGGCCCATGCCTACCCACGAAACCATCGTTGGCAGCCATCTCCCACCGTTGTAGTCGCGATCCCCTGGGCCAGCTCCCGCCACGGGGTTCTGGGCGAGCCCTACATAGAAGGCGTCCAGCGTGTGGGGCCTCGGGTTCCCGTGAAGGTCGCCAAGAACTACGCTGTCCCATAGCTCGCCGTCATGGTAGATCAAGTCCACCGGACGAGCAGGTGGAGCTCCTCCATGGACGGCCAGGGCTGAAGCCGCAGAACCCGCAGAGATGGCCATTAGGAGGACGGCGATTCCGAGGGCGATGATCGGCCTGTGTGGTCTGTTCATTGTCAATCACCTCCTCCCCTGAGGGCCCTGGGTATTCAGGCGCCCCTCCTCGGCGCGTCTCTCAGATGGAGACATTGAGGTTCGAGGATTGAGATCCGGGTAAGGCCCTATGCCAAAGTCTTCCCCTAATCTCCCCCCAATCTCCAAGCTTCGTTCAGACTGCGCTGCGCAGACGATTTCCGGATCAGATCTCGACCCACGTCCGGGCCTTGGAGGTAGCAGCTAATCTGATGCGGAGGTGTCCCTCGTTCCGACGAGAAGAACTAAGCATTGCAGGGATAGTGCCACCCTCCCCCTTCCTGGAATCGAACCATTCACTATGTTCCAGTGAAGGTGGACTGTCCAGAACATACATACTTAAGTACGTTGTATGTCCTACTATGAGTCTGTGAGGGAGACCATACTATTGTCCTTGCGGGAGGAGCTTCTGACTCGTAGTCCCCTCACGTCCCTTCCCGAAGAAGTCTGGAAACGTACAGGGGCCCTGAACACTTGGGGCACGAACGCGATCGAGGGGAACACCCTCACGCAACGGGATGTAGAGATCCTCCTCCTGGAGGACAGGAGCGTAGGGAATCGTCCCCTCGCGGATGTGTTGGAGACCATCCAGCATGAAGCCGCCTTCCGCGGGCTACTACACCGAGTCAACGAGCCCATTCGGTTGACCACAGCGCTGGAGCTGCACGAGGAGGTGTTTCGTGGAATCGACCCCGAGGCCGGGTTGTGGCGACGGATCACGGTCTTCCTGAAGGGATCGCGTCACACGCCGCCGCGGGCCGAGGCGGTCATCCCGGCCATAACGGAGTGGGAAGGGGAGTACAATCGGAGAGACATCGCTGGAGAACGGGTGTTTGAACTCGGAGCTTGGATGCACCACCGATTTGAGTCGGTTCATCCGTTTCGCGATGGCAACGGCCGGGTCGGGAGACTGCTCCTCAACCTCCACTTCTTACGACACAGCTGGCCACCTCTCCACATCTTGCCGCACGACCGAAGTGCCTACCTTGATGCGTTGGAGGCCGGTCATGCAGACAACCTCTCGGCCCTCGCAGGATTCCTTCGCGTTAGGATGGCCCGTTCCCTTCTTGACCTCCTGGATCAGGTGGGGACCGGTCGGGATGGGCTTCGCCCGCTAACGGACTTGGCAGGGGACGGCCCATATTCGGCCAAGTATCTCACTCTCCGTGCCGGTCAGGGAGAGTTGCCAGTCATCAAACGAAAGCGGAGCTATTTCTCCAGCAAGCGGGCGCTGACGCTCTACCGTCAGGAGCTAGGCAGGCGTTGAGCCTGTGGGGGGCGACCAGGTCGCGGCATTACGAGGATCGTGCTACACGATGAGCACTCGACTCAATCCATCTCCTGGAGGAGCGGCAACGATACCCTATTTTTCCGTGCAACACCCCAAGCGTTTCAGGAGAGGGCGGGTCGCGGGTCGAAGTAGATGGTCTCGCGTGCGATTCTCCCGTCTCGGAGTTCGATGATCGAAGCACCCCTTACCTGATACTCGGCGCCGCTGTCGCGCTTGTTGCCCGACCAGGTCCACTCTAAGGCGGCCCAGTCCCCTCCGTCGTAGATTACCGTGTCCGAGAACTTCACGTTGGGGAGGGCGAAGAGATGCTCATAGTACGTCTTCAGGTCAGCTTTCTCAGTGATTCGGAGCTCGGATGGGATATCCTCGAAAAGAAAATCCTCCGCATAGCAGGAGACGAGCACGTCCACGTCGAGGGCCTCCAGGGCTTCCTTGGTACGTTCCAACACATTGGTGGCCATGCTATCTGCCACCCCCTTCAGTATCGATTCGCGCCCCCCAAATTGGAGCAGACTCCTCGAAAGCCCGACCGACAACTGCCAAACACACGAAGCCCTCCAGCGGTCATCACGGGCATGCGATGTTTAGGATAAGAAGATTCCCGCGAGGGGAGTGTCCCTCGCGTTTTGCAGTGTCGGTGCCCCCGGCAATCGATCCTTGGCGGTCTGATCTCCCCATCCAGCGAAGCAGTTCAGGGCAGTGCTACCGTGATTCGCCTCCGGCTTCCTATCGACGGACGGGGTGGTGGCATGTAGACTGTAGGTTCGGGGGAATCGTGAAACCAGAGGTATTCCAGAATCCCGAAACAACGGGGAAGCCGTAGTTGTCCCCCGCACAGGTCGTCTCCCCCGCCCCGAGGGCGTTCGAAGGGCTCGTCCAGGCGTTGGTCCCGACGGCGCCCGCGTAATTGGGCCCTTGGGAGGTCGCCGCGATACCGGGCTGTGGGAGAGCGATGAAGAAGCCCACGCTGGCAAGGACCACGACGATCGCTAGGGCGAGTGGTTTCCACCTCATGAGGGACCCAATTTGCATTCGCTAGTCTCTGGTTAGGCTGAGGCCACGGAAGCCGTGGGTTAGCCAGGGTTCTTAAAGGCGTTTCTGCGGGGTTCTCACGCGGGAGAATCAAGCCTAGCAAGAAATGGGGCGAGCGTGTGAGGTCTTTCGACCTTGGGACGCGAGCCCACCTTCCCCTTTTTATCCCTCTACGCCCCTTTCGGGTCGCGGCGGGGGGTCGTCCTTTGATTGCTAAGCTCGAAGGCCGACCCTCCTATCCCGCGCCGATGCGGGGCGCGCTAGAAGTACCGAAGTCCCTGTTCTTCAGGGAGGAGGTGACAACGTATGAGTGTAGAGGAAAGCCTGCGAGTCTTCGACGAGATCGAGAAGGCCGTCAACGCGAGGGACTGGAATCGGTTCGATGAGTTGCACGCTGAGTCCGTCGTCGACTACTCCCCGCAGAATCCCGAGGGGACCAAGGGTATCGATGCGCATCGCGAGTCGATGCAGAACCTCTTCGGCGCCTTCCCGGACGCACGGGTGGAGAAGACGAGCGCCTTCGGCCAGGGCGAGTGGGCCGTGGTGGAGCTCACCTTCGCGGGGACCCACACAGGACCTCTCATGGGTCCTGGAGGCCAGGAGATACCGCCCACGAACAAGGCGGCGCAATTGAAGGTCTGCAGCGTAAACAAAGTCGAGGGCGGCAAGATTGCCGAGGAGCACACCTACTTCGACCAGCTCACGATGCTGGCGCAACTCGGAATCACGCCCGAGGGCGACTGAACGACCTGTCCCCGTCTGTAGCCCGCCGCGCGGCGGGCACTTTCCATTTATGCCCCTATTAAGGGAATCCCTTGCCCGCGGTTCGACGCGTTTGGCTGATGGGACTTGTCTGGAGTGTGCACATCCCAGTACTCGGTTGAGAGACCTAGCGGCCCACGGGCGTTCCAGGCTGCGGCCAGACGGGGGCTGGCGGGCCGCGGGTGGCTCAGACAGGCGGTTCGCTCCCTGCCTAGAGCTTCCGGATGCCAGAGGAGGCGAGGGACAGGACCCCCAGGACGGCGATGAAGGTGCCGCTCCATATTAGGAGCGTCTGCACGCCGAGGCTAGCCGCTAGGATGCCCACCGTGGCCAGGGCGATGGGCTGGAGCCCTTGGGCCAGGACGGCGCGGGCGGAGAAGACCCGTCCCTGAAGCTCCAGGGGGACCTCCCGCTGGAAGATGGTGGAGGACGACACCGAAGCGAGCGCGACGGAGAACCCGATGCCCGCCAGACTGAGGATCGAGAAGACGAGGACGCTCGACCAACCGAAGAGGACGTAGAAGAGGCCGAGGCCGACGATGGCAACGGCGATGTAGAGACCGAAGTGCCGTCGGAGCTTCACCGCCGCGAAGAGGAGGCCTCCCACAAGGAGGCCGGCAAAGAGGCTGGATTGGAGGAACCCGAAGCCCGCGACCCCGAGGCCCAGGATCGCGGTGGCCACGACTGGCAGGAGGATGAAGAGGGGGATGAAGAAGAAGTTGATGAAGGCGAAAAGGCCGAGGAGCGTCAGGAGGGCGGGGCGCCGGCGAAGGAACCCGAAGCCCTCCACGATGTCCGCGGCGATGGTCTTCTTTGTCGTCGAGCGCGGGGAGGGAAAGGCCAGGAGCAAGAGGGTCGCGGAGGCGAAGAAGAAGGTCCCCGCGTCGATCAAGAGGGCCGGAGCGACGTCCACGATGACGACGAGGACTCCCCCCACGGCCGGCCCCACGACGCCGCTGACACTGTGGGAGAGCTGCATCAGGGAGTTCCCCCGGGAGAGCTGTTCGGGGTGGACGATGTTCGGGACGGAAGCCAGGAGCGCCGTCGAGTGGAAGATGGTCCCGAAGCCGACGATGACGCCGAACGCGTACAGGTGCCAGATCTCCAGTGCGTTCGCGGCCAGCGTCAAGGCGACGACGACGGTCGCGCCCCCGGCGACGGCGTCGATGACGGCCATCGTCTTCCGACGGTCCCACCGATCCACGTAGGCGCCGGCGAAGGGGCCCACGACGACCCGCGGGATGGTGCTAGCAAGGGCCACCGCGGCCAAGAGGATGGTGGATCCGGTTACGAGGAAGACCCACCAGATGACGGCGATGGTGGAGATGCCGCTCCCGATCAGCGAGACGGATTGGCCGAGCCAGACAATGAGGAATGTGCGGTTCCGCAGCGGGTGCACGTTGGCAGCGGCCGGGCCTTCAGATGGGCCTTCGGGAACCCCCATTCAGCCCGGGCAACCCAAGGATGCCCTTAATGCATCCCCTTATCCACCGATCGGACCCTGCCCACGGACAACAACGGAGGACCTGAGCACCGAGATGGTGACAACTCAAGCGGAAGGTGTGAACGAGCCGACTGGAGCATTCGAAATGGATCCCCGATGGGAGCCTTTAGGATCCCGTTCCGAAGTGGTCTCTCACTACGAAGAGGTACCCGAGTATGATCAGGGCGAGGACCAGCCCCGGAGTGGAGCCCAGCAAAAGTCCGGGGTCAATCACCACTTGCGTGACGTTTGAGACCACGGTGACAAGGCTCGCGAGAACAGCCAACCACCAGCCCCATAGAGTCAGCCTGAAGAGGCCGATGCCTCCGACCAAGTAGAGAATCCCCAAGACAAGGGACACCGCTCCGAGGGCCTGGATGAGCTGGACCTGCTCCGGCGTTAGCCCAGGCATTGCGGTGACGAGCAGTGAGGTAGCTCCGCCGATGAACAACAAGATCGCGACAAGAATGGCCAGAATAGCCAGTATGGTGACGCCAACTGGACGTGCCATCGATTCCCCCTCCCAACGGAGAAGCGGGATGTGAGTGTTCGTCTAAGAAGCTGTCGGCAAGGATTCATCCTACGCTTCCGCTCGTTTAGCTGCAGGTGTTGGACAGCAGATTCCGGGGAGACTGAGAGCCCAGAATATCGGGGGGGAGTGACCCGGAAGAGGACCTTCAGGATCTCGTGCCGAAGTGGCCTCGGACCACGAACAAGTAGCTCAGAACAATCAGGGAAAGGACCAAGGCCGGAGCGGGTTCCCACCAGAACCCAGGACTGATCGCGATCTGCGATGCGTTGGCCGCCGTGGAGATGACACTCGCAATGACGGCGACCCACCAGCCCCACAGTGTCACCCTGATAAGGCCTACGCCTCCAACCAGGTAGAGGATGCCTAAGACGATCATCACGCCACCGAGGGCTTGGATGAGCTGCACCTCTCCAAGCGCTAGCCCAGGAATCGCGGTCGCCAAGAGCGAGAGAAGCCCGCCAACCAGCAACACAAACGCGGCAAAGAGCGTCAGAATGGCTAGGATGGTGACACCCAGTGGACGTGCCATTGACCCCCCTCCAGGGTACGGCGAACAGTGGGTATTTGTTGATGAACTTATCGGGCCGGATTCATCTTGCACTTCCCCCGCTACCCGGCTCCTCCAATCAGACCTCCTCATCGGAAACACTCTGTCTCTGCGAGACGCGGACCGGCTTCGCCGGGCCGACACTGGTGGGATAGTGCTGCACTGAATGCTGGTGGAGACAGAAGCTCCCCATCTGCGACCTCGTGGCCCCACGATCAACCGCTCGGCCCCTGTCCGCAGGAAGTGTGGCTTTCTGCCGCTCATGTCCCCTTTCGAATCTGCTTCGCGTGGAGGCGGGCGTGGCGCCCCCAGGTCCCCGTTTCGAGACCCGCCCTCCGGGCCTTTTTCGCCCACGACTCGCCATATGGAAGGAAGGTTCCCACGGCCTCGAGGTTCGCTCCCGAGGCGTAGCCAGCGGCCGCCTTGACCGAGGCCTCGATGTCGTCCCCCAAGACCGTGAGCTCAAGGGTCTGACTCTTGAACTCCTTCCAGATGTCCGGGTTGAGGACGACGGGGACCCCTCTGGCGGCTGCGTTGAGCCGCCCGGAGCTCACCAGCTTGCGCTTCAGGTACGCCCCAAAGCGGCAAAACTTCATATCGAGAGGCAGGAAACCTTTGGACGCATGGAGCAAGGACGACTGGTCGATGGCGCTCCACTCCCCCACAGAGTCGACTGCCTCTGGAGGGGACCCTGACGTCTCCGGCCCTATCTCCAACCACCATCGCGTGAAGTCCGCGAGAGGCCGAAAGCCGAGGCCCTCAAAGAGGGCGCGGGCCGGAACATTCGATACTCCGGTCCATAACCGGATTGCGTCGGATCCGGCCTCTCGGGCGAGCGCCTCACCCGCGCGGCAGAGGGCACTGCCAACTCCCCGTCTACGTCGAGATGGCACGACCCGCAGGGAACGGAGCCAGAGACTCCCATCCAGGGCGAGATCGAAATACACGAATCCAGCGGCCTCCTGGGCGACCCGGGCCAGAAGGAGAGTCCCATTCTGCAACATGTGATCGAGGTAGGAGAGGACGTAGTCGTCCTCGTAGCAGGCCCTGCTCACGCGACGGACGGCCTCCTGGTCCTTGGGGCCCGCCGGGGAAATCGCGACGTTGTTCACCCGTCCCCCCTCCCACCGCGAGAGTCTTCTCCTTCGTTACTGGGGATCGGGGGCGTTCCAGTTTGTCGACCGCGAACAGCTTGATCCAAGTCCTCCACGAGGGGTTTAGTCACGGGAGCCCGTGCCGTACAGGCTCATGGAACATTATAGGGGTAATGCTACAGGACGAGTAGAGACGTGGCTCCTCTCGTTCCGGGTTACGAAGGAGTGAGGATGACGGTTCCTTCGATGTAGACCACCCCGAAGGCCAGCCAGTACGTGAAGTTGCCTTGGATGGTGCGGTAGTAAACAGCCTGTGCCCCTTCCGCGGTGATGTCTGCCACCACGATGGTATCGGGCCTGAATCGGAAGCCGAACTCGTTCTCGAAGCTCTCGATTTCACCTCCGACCCACCTGGCTTCTCCTGTCCCGTGCATCTCTCCCAGAGCGTCCCTGGCCTCCTGCCGGCTTGGGTCCACCCGAATTTCCATCCGGTCTCCCCCGGGGTCCTCCACGAGGAAACCTTCGCGGGGCGTGGAAGAGTCCAGGAAGTAGTACCACGAGAGTGCGATGACCACGGAGGCGACAGTCAGGAGCGCGACGATCCAGAGAACGCGTCTCGTCCTCCTCACCGAGATTCTCCGACCTTCCGGCATCGCTGACCTTCAATGGTTCCCAAGAGACATCAACCCGCTCTTCGGGTTGACCTAGGGGTCAACACGAGGGTGTACGCACTTCTTGCCGGTCTGGGCGAGTCTGCTCCTAGCGACGGGGACATACGCGCGGGAATGCTGAGACTCGAGACGTCCGTGAAGCGTTATGGGGGTAGTGTTGCACGTGCCCCGAAGTCGCCTTGTTGAGGGGTCGCGGGGCGGCTAACCTTTTGTCTCCACACCCGTTTCCGGGACGTGGACGCGCTCGACATCCGGCTTCTTCGCACCATGGGGATCCAGCCGTTCGTCTATGGCGCCCGGGGCCCCGATGCGCTCAAACCATCTCGAATCGCCGATAGCTTGAACGTTTCCGTCAAGACGGCGAAGGCCCGGCTAGCGCGCCTCGAGGAGGAGGGAGTGATTGCCGGGTACCAGATCTACCCGAACCTGCATCATTTGGGTGTCTACTGGAGATCCTACTTCTTCCGCGTGCCCTCCGAGAAGAAGAAAGGACTCAGCCCGGTCCTTGTGGCGGTGGAGGGCCTGGTTCATGTCTTCGACTTCTTCGGTCCCGACCTGTGTATCGACCTTTGCTACCGAGACGAGCCCGAACTCGCGCGGCGCCTCCTCTTGGTTTCGGAACTCTTGGGCGCGACCCAGGCCTTTGATTGGTACGACAACCGGATGCCCCCGGTTACCGGAACGTTGTCGACCCTCGACTGGCGCATTGTGAAGGCCCTTCGGCTGCGTGCTCGAACCTCACTCAAGGACCTCTCCCGGGACATCGGGGTGACCGACAGGACGATTCGCCGACGCCTCGATCGCATGGTCAAGGGGGGAGGGATCGATGTCGTCCCTCTCGTCGACCCGACCCGCATGAAGGACACCGTGCCGGCGGCCTTCCTCTTCCGTCTCGACGAAGACCAGGCCCAGACGGCGGTCCGTGAGATAGAACACGTGTTTGACGAGGCCTATCTCTCCGCATGGGTCCCTCCCTCTCCCGAAATGGGCCACCTCATCACCCTTCTGGTCGCGCGGCGAATGGTGGATCTCGACGAAATGCGCCGCCGGGCAGGAACCTTGCCTGGCGTCGAGTCCGTCGAAGCGTTCATTCCCGCGGATGTGTGGCACAACGAGGACTGGATCGACGAGGCCATCGATCGACAGACCGGTCAGTCCAAGTCTGCCTCCTAGCGTACCCCATGTCCCGTGTCCATATCCGTAAGTCGATCGATCGAATTCGGACCGGGAGGACCTCGCGTCGTCTGAATTCGCCGCTCGGGCGAGCACCAAGCACTTGACACCCCTCCCTGCTCGAAGGCGTGGTGAGAAACCTCATGTCGGCAGAAGAGCTGAACAAGACGTTGGTGCGCGAGTTTCTGGAGGAGGCGTGGAACAAGGGGAACTTGATGTTCGTCGATGAGCACTTTGCGGACGACTTCGTCCCCCATTTTCTACCGCCCAATCTACCGGCCAATCGAGAGGGCTTCAAGCAACACATCTCGATGTGGCAGACCGCATTCCCGGACTTCCGTGGCCGGGCCGAAGACGTGATCGCGGAGGGGGACCGGGTTGTACTCCGGTGGGATTTCCAAGGGACGAACAAGGGCGAGTTCATGGGCATCCCGGCGACCGGGAAGGAGGGCCGAGTGACCGGCATCTCGGCATTCCGGTTGGCAGACGGGAAGGTCTGTGAAGCCTGGGCCGAGTCAGATTCACTCGGACTGCTGGTGCAGCTCGGCCTGGCGAAGCCACCGTGGGAGCGTTAGTCTGAGAAGGCATCGCCCGGCCTTGATGCTATTGACGGGTTCGTGCAACGACTGGCGGCCGTTACTAGAATAGCGAGCGAAGATCTGGGACACAGCAGGACGGTTTCGCGCATGCTCGATGCCTTCACGGTCCGAATGGTAGCGGTGGGTTTGACGGTCGGACTCGGGGCCTTCTTGGTCGCGACGTTCCGCTGGGAAAGGCGAGGGCTGGCCCTCAAACACCGAGCGAGGACCCCCGTGCCACGGGCCATGGGGCTCACCTGGAGCCTCTTCCAGGGGGTATTCCTCTTCTATCCCGTCCTCATGGTCGTGTGGCCGGAGATCGCCTACGGGACCATTCTCCACTTCACCTTCCCCTTTGACACGGCCGTCCAAGTTCTCGGCATCGTCATCTGGGTGGCGGGTGTGGGCCTCCTTCTCTGGTGTTCGCGACTCCTGGGTCCCATCATGATGACCGATGGGGTGGTGGAGGGCCACGAGCTGATGAAGCGAGGTCCCTACGCGGTCATCCGCCATCCGACCTACGTCGGCCACGTGCTGATGGGTCTCGGAGTGGCCGCGATCTTCCTGAGCTACCTGCTCGTCGTAATGGCGCTCCTCACCATCGTGTTCGCGCAGGTCCAGGCACGGGGAGAGGAGCGGTTGCTAGCCTCACCGGACGGGTTCGGAGAGGCTTATCGAGCCTATATGGAGGAAACCGGTCGCTTCCTGCCCAGGATGCGGTTTCGAGGACAGTAGGTCTGAACGAAGCTGTTTATACCGCAGAAGCGGGTTGAATCGGGGCAAGGGGTATCCGCAGTGGACAGAGCCGAGTGGCTGGCCGAGCGGCGGGCCACGGTGGAGCAGGACTACACCCGGGATGCCCCCACGTATGACGAGGGGTACGACCCGAGGACGCAGCTCCATCGTCAGTTCGTTAGCCGACTTATCGAGACATGCCCGGACGGGGGAACCATCCTCGATGCAGCCTGCGGCACCGGTCCGTATATGCGCATGATCCTCGACGCCGAGTGCGAGGTGGTTGGCGTCGACCAGTCTGCCGGGATGGCGGAGCGCGCTCGGACGAAACACCCGGGGGTCCGAGTCGAGGTGATGGGTCTCCAGGAGATCGCCTTTGAGGGAGCGTTTGAGGGTGCAATGTGTATTGACGCGATGGAGCACGTGCCCCCTGAGGAGTGGCCCAAGGTGCTGGCAAACCTTCGAACGGCTCTCAAGGCGGGCGGTCACCTTTACCTGACGGTCGAAGAGCTGGGCGATCGGGGGGAGCTCGATCGGATCTTCGCGGAGGCCACTGCGGCGGGCCTACCCACCGTCCATGGCGAAGACGTGGGCGATGGAACCGGCGGATACCACTACTACCCGGATCGAGAGCAGATCCGTCGGTGGCTAGCGAATGCCGGCTTCTCTCTCGTCGAAGAGGCGGACGAACGGATCGATAAGTGGGGCTACTACCACCTGTTGGTCCGGACTCCGGGCGATCGCTAGCTTGTCCGCCCTGCCATTTTGGCGCCTGAGTGCGAGGCGCTCTGGGACTCATCCACCTCACGGTCAAGGACGAATTGTCAGCTGAGGTAGCTCCCTGGGATTCCCACTTCGGGACCCCCAAAGGGCTTTACCCGATGACGTTTCGAATACCACATGCAACTCAGCCTAGGCAAGTTCATCGACAGGCCACCCGCAGACGTGTTCCGTTTCACCGCGGTGAACCACGTCCAGAATCACCCCCGCTGGGATCCGGACATGGAACTCGAGCAGCTGACCGAGGGCCCAATCGGTGTGGGGACGGTAATACGCCGACGCCACGACCACTACGGCGATCCGATCGAGGGCAGCATGGAGGTCGTGGAATACGAACCCGATCAGGCGATGAGCACGGTGATCCACGACGGTCCCATCGAGATCCGTAGCCGGATGTTAGTCGAGCCAGAGGCGAAGGGCGGAACGCGCCTTACCCTCGAAATCGAGATTCCCGGCAGAACGGAACCGCTCGATCCCACCCTCGTTGAGCGTTCCCTCAGCAACATGAAGACCTTGATCGAGGCAGAGGTCCCACGAACATCCTGAGAATCCGCCATCGAATCGACGCCTAGGCGCGAGGTAGCATTACGACGGGAGTGCTACCCCGTAGAGGGGAGCTTGGAGCTTTGCTCTGGGAGTGCCAGGTTGGCGAGACCCGATACGCTCACGCCTGAGGACTGAAGAACCAACTTCGTTCCTGAGGTTCACCAAGGATCGTGAACTCGTCCCTCGAACCGGCATGGAAAGCGTAGTAGCCCAGTTCGTATGCGTCATCCTCTTTGACCACACCGATGAAGGCCGTGTCCTCCGTCTGAAGGTCGCCGTTCGCGTCTAAGGGCTTGTGCCCCGTGGCACCGAAGTAAGTCTCAGCCACCTGGGGGATCACCGTGCTGAGGATGTCGCTCTCACCGCTCCCGGCTGCGAGGAGTGCTCGGGCCGCAATCATGACGGAGTCGTAGAGGTAGACGTGCTCGTAGCTTGGGTAATGCCCAAGTCTCGACCTGGATTCCTCCATCAGACGGACGGTCAGGTCGTTTACGATGGGCCGTTGCTCAGGCGCCCACAGGTCAACCGTAAGGGCAAAGTCCCTCAGGTCCTCAGCCATGCCAAACATCGTCACCCGCTCGATCAGACTCGGGTACATCGCCGCGGTGAGCCAACGGATTCCCGAGAGTGTCGGACTCCTCCTCGCCTCGTCGAGTATGCTGTAATCCTCATTCTCCCAGGCGACAAGATAGGCCAGAGTGTGCTCCTCCCCCTGGACCAGCGTCTCTAGCTCCTTGACCTCGGATGAGTAGTTCCTGTAGAAAGTGTGAGAGGGCTCGAAGGGGATCTTGTAAGTGGGCAGGTCCTTCTCCTGGAAGGCCTCTGTGACGGTCTCCGCATAGGCGTTGCCCCAATCCTCGTCCCTGTGGATGACGACAACCTGCGTGAAGTTCATGCTGAGGGCGAGCTCCGCCCCGATTCGGGCGCGGTAGTTCTCTGGAGTTGAGAGCCTGAAAACGCTGTCGGGTATGGAGAGATGGCTTGCGGTGGAGGCGGGGCTGATCACCGGGATTCCCAAGCCACTCACGTAGGCGAGAGCTGCTTCGACTTCGAACGATGTCGGAAGACCGACGACGATCTGACTCCCCGCCGCCACGACGTTCTCGACGGCCGCTAGCGCCCCCTCTCCTGTCGATCTGCTGTCGGCGAAGGGGAAGAGGAACTTCGCATCAGAGCCGGTCTCGTTCAGCATCTCCTGGACGTCTCTCTTCGCAGCGTCGATGATGGGCTGACCATCCCCCGCCCACCAGTCCAACCTCCCGCTCATCGGGTAGACAATTCCGACGGTATACTCGGGCCTCTCACTATACAAGGTGCTGAGCAAGTAGCCTACGCCAAGTCCTGAGAGGAATGTCGAGGCTGCAATTATTATAGTCAGATATCGGCGCACGACCTGCATTCTCGCTTACCTTCGATCGACTCAAGGATGAACAACCCCGTATAATCTACCTCGTCTGAGGAACGTCGCCGGTCAGCGCCGAGCTGGACGACGTAGGTAGCATTCTAGGCAGAATGCTACCCGGCCTGAGACGCTATCCGAAACGCTCCCGGGTCCAACTGACATAATCGAAATCGAATTCACGGAGTAGGGAGGCGGAAGATTCAGGGAAGGGCCTGTAGACCAGAAAGTCCCCGGAATCCCGATGATGAGACTGGGCCGATGCGCCTGTCTGAGATCCTCGGCCGCCACTGCCTTGCATCCATTGGTAGTACTTCGTGCCGTGGTCGTCTTGGAACACCCTTAGCCAAGAGACCTGAATCTCCAGCGCCTGGAGCGTCCCCCTCACCGTGGGGTCGGGTAGCCTGAAAGCCTCGCGAACGCTGACGGACGCGAAATCGGATCCCCTCGACTCCGCCTCGTACACCAGGAGCGGCGTGAGTGGTCTGTGCGTCCAGTAGGAAAAGTCACCGCCAATGTGGTACTTAGCGACTAAGCGCAACAGGACGACGGAGCCAAGATGGTCCAGGCCGAGATAGAAGATGCCACTATCCCCAGATAAGTAGGTGCACTCTAGGGTTAACCCAAACCTCGCCCGAGGACTAAAGAAGACCCCCGAGGCCTCCCATGCCGCGCTGAGCGACTTCGCATAAGAGGCGTTGTAGCCATCAATTATGCCAGAGGTACCAACGACGACCGGGACATCCAACATGCTTCCTAGTTGCAGGCCGTCTACGTTGACCACCCCCGCCAATGCAATGCCACTGGCCAGGAGGCCGGCCGCCAGTAGTAGGATCCACTTCTGCCAGACCGTAGCCTGGAATCGAGGTCAGACTTCTAAGTCCTTGTGCTGCAGTCGTGCTTGGGAGATGAAGTGATCGAACTCCGACTGCGCTATAGGGACACCCCCAAGAGAGAGACGTTATAGGGCTAATGCTGCCTTGACGACCCCCAGTCAGACGGGCCTCCCTTCGCGCATGCTTAAGCTGAGTGAAACATCGGAGGCCCCATGTCGCCATCTCCGCCCACTCTCTATCGAGATGCCGCCCTCGCCGACGGGACTGGACCGGCCCTTCGAAGGGGAATGAGCATCTTGGTGAGTGATCGCCGCGTCATCTGGGTCCGTCCGACGACCGATGAGGGCGACCTGCCACCAGACGTCCATGTGATTGACGCGGGAGGCTCGACGGTCGTACCGGGGATGGTCGATGCCCACAGCCACGTCACCTTACCTGGAGGCTCTCACTGGATTGACCGCATACTCGACTCTGCCGAGGAGCTGCTCGATGTGGCCGAATACAACGGTGACCTCCTAGGACGGGCGGGAGTCCGCTGGGCCCGGGATGTGGGATCGCCACAGGCCGAGGATCCGCAGGATGGGCGTCGACGGGCGCTCGCGCTTCGCGTCCGCAAGCAGTGGTCCAAGAACTCTTCCCGCCCGAGGTTGAGGGTGGCCGGCACTTGGCTCGCCCACAGTGGCATCCTCCCCCCAGGCATCGCGCTCGAGGCGAACGACGGCCCTCACCTCCTCGAGGCCGCGAGGGCGCAGCTGGAAGACGGTACCGACTTCTTGAAGCTGTATCTCGACGGTCCGACCCCGGAGGAGACCCCATGGCGCACCGAGGATGTGCGGGCTGTGGCAGAGATGGCCCACGCGCGCGAGGCAAAGGTCACTGCCCACTCCGGAAACCTCGCTGGGGCACGCGTGGCCATTGACGCGGGGTTGGACTCCATCGAGCACGGGTTCGAGCTCGACGAAGAGGCAGCCACGGCGATGGCGCGCCAGGGGATGTTCCTCGTCAGCACCCTGGCGATATTTCGTTCGTGGTCGTCCTTCGCCCAGACCACGACGCTGCCGAGGTTCGTCGACGAGGAAGGAAAGAAGAAGGCCTCGAGACGTCGCGAGAGGGCGATTGAGTCCGTACAACGCGCGCTCAAGGCCGGGGTCTCCATCGCCGCGGGGACAGACTTCGGCGGCGGGTCCCTTCGTGCGAACCACCTCGCATGGGAGGTCGAGGCGCTCGTTGAAGCTGGCCTCGAGCCGTGGGAGGCGCTTGCCTCGGCGACCGTCCGAGGCGGGGAACTGCTAGGGGAGCCGGAGGCCGGCAGGATCCGGGAAGGGGGTCCAGCGGACTTCTTCCTCGTACATGGGGATCCGCTCACGGACCCCACGGCCCTATGGAGGGTCTGGCGATCGGCTTGGCTTTAGAACATACATGGAGGACTGAGTAAGTCCATGTTCTCAGGAGTCTCGCTTCGCCTTGAGGTACTCACTATATTTCTCGGGATCACGCATTTTCTGAATCTCCTCGGCAGTTCTTGTTCCGAAGTAGAAGGCGAAGACAACGCCCACGAGCGTGGTGAAGCTTCCGACAACGGTCTTAGCGAGTTCGGTGTCTGCAGGGGTGAAGCCCGTAAACGTCAGTAGACCTAGCAGAGGGAAGTAGACCGCCAGAGCAGAGACGGTAAGGGCCTTTCTGATTTCCCCATTCTCCAATTTGCTGGATCCGGATAGGGCATGAAAGACCATGAGCGTTCCGAGCAAGGTCACGATTCCCACACCGCCGAGGGACCAACCGATGTGAAGCAGGCCTAGGGTCCCAGCCCACACCATTGCGAGGTCGCTACCCGTAATGATCAGCACGAGCACATAGACGAACCACTTGGTCGGCAAAGCAAACCTCTCCGTGCAGGGGCGCGAACGATTGGCTGGCCATTATACTTCCGCCGCCCGCCCAGCTCGCTTTCCTTACTGGATGATGTCTTGCCAGACCGAAGGCGGCGTCACGGGGAGCCCGATAACCACCGCCGGCCCGCGCGTGACACTAGAGAGCTAACGCTACCTCTCTGAGTCTGTCCACAATGTTACGACCTCGAATGGCGGTCATCGCGTTCGAAGCAAGAAATCCCGGGTCTTCTTAACCCGAGGACGGAGGACTTCACCCACCCCTAGGACCTTGCCGATCACTAGAGCGGTCTCGAGAATCTCTTCGGGAACGCCCGCGCGGATGTCGCGAAGGATCTTCTGCACGTAGACTTGCCAGTCCGGGACGATCAGGCGCATGTACCAGGTAACCGCCGGGTGAGCCACCGGACCGACGAGGGTGTCCCGGCTTCGATACCGCTTGACATACCGGATAAAGTCCTCGCCTGATTTCCTGCCCCGGAAGAGTTTGGGGTTGACGAAATCCACGTCGAGCCAGCGAGCCCCCGTGAAGAACTGGGCGCCCCCAATGGTCCCGAGGGACTCGACGTCTCGGAAGCGGGCATCGCGGTCTAGCTCCTCCAGGACGCGGTCGAACTCTCGCATCGTCACCGCGAAGTCTACGTCTTCCGTCCCGGTAGAAAACCCTGCCAACTCTACAGCCATCCCGCCCACGAGGACGTAGTCCACTCCCAATTCTCGGAGTACGGCGGCGAGCGCCTCGAGCTCCTCCTGCATCATGGCAGCACCGCGCTGACCTGGTTGTCTCGCAGGGCTCGCTGCACTGCTTCACGGGGGAGGGGGTCCCCCATGGGGGGAATCGTGACGTAATCCTGCAGGTTGACCAGGGTTGCCTCCTCTTCGAGGTTTTCCTGGTAGATCCTCTTCGTGAGATGGGGAAGGTCCAGCAAGTCCAGGTTGCGCTCAACCACGGCCCGCGCCGCGAGGGGATCGTGCATGAGAAGAAAGACCACGATGTCCTCGATCCGTGGGCGATCGAAGGGCTCCAACGCCTGGAGTCCGCGCACAGCGAGGGACGTGTCCAGCACGTCCCGATACTCCCGGGGAACGAGGAGGGTGGGGGGAATGCGCATGGGATAATGGAGGATTCGGAGATCGTCGGACTGAATCAGGATGATGGGGAACCCCTGCTTTCGGGCGCGAACCGCGTCTCTAGGAGAGTCGATCCGAACCCGGAAGCGCTTTTTCGGCCGATGGCTGGCCGGCTTGACTGCCTCCATAGGAGCCTCGTATCGCTCCCAAGGTCGTTCCCTCTCCAGGAAGGTCGCGAGCTTCACACAAGTCCTAGATACGTAAATGTATAAATAGTTTAATGCACAGATTTCTTGATTGAAGGGTTCTTTGGCACGAACTCTCACTGCTTCCGGTGACATTGCAGGGGTAATGCTACGCCCGTGCGAATCTCACTTTCGGCGACCTGTTGGAAAGGTATATCCAGTCGGCAACCGTCTTTCCGTAGCCGTGGGCACATTTCGGGTTCGTGCCCAGATATTCAACCTTCAGGACGAGAAGCGGACTCTGGAGGTAGAAATGGTCGTCGACGCGGGGGCCACGATTCCAGTCATCCGTCGGACCATAGCAGATGAGTTGGGGATTCAAGAAGCGGAGAGGCGAACTTTCACTCTTGCGGACGGGAGAGAGATTTCAAGGGGAATCGGATGGGCTGGCTTCGCCTACGATGGGCGGCGCGCTCCCAGCCTTGTCACCCTGGGTGAAGAGGAAGATGTCTCACTTCTTGGCGCGGTCGCTCTCGAAGGACTTGGACTCGAAGCAGATCCTGTGAGTCGTACACTTCGTCCCGCTCCGCAATACTTGCTGTGACTCTGGGCGCCTCTCCTGAAGCCCATTACCCAGCGCGTCGGTCGCGTTACAGAGCGAATGCTACCTCGACCAACCTGTGCTTGGAGAAGCCTGGTGATTCTCACGCGTGCGAACCGCGGCCGATAACGTGGTCCCAAAGCTTATGCGTCGAACCCCTGACGACGCGAACATGAGAGTCCACGCGCTGACCGTGCTCAGCAGCCTCCTTCTCGCGATCCTCCTGGCCCTCCAAGGCGCCCGCGCGGCGGACTGGCAGCCCGGAGATGAGGCGGAGATCT
>JBHIBO010000005.1:0-75526 GCA_046759185.1 Thermoplasmata archaeon
AGACCACCTACGGCGCCGGCCGCTACATCGACCTGGAGGTCAGCCCCACCGGGAACTACGTCCTGGACTTCAACGAGGCGTACAACCCGTACTGCGTGTACAGTCCCTACTACA
This sequence comes from Thermoplasmata archaeon, assembly GCA_046759185.1. Classification (GTDB taxonomy): domain Archaea; phylum Thermoplasmatota; class Thermoplasmata; order RBG-16-68-12; family JAJISG01; genus JAJISK01. The sequence continues at coordinate 115 of JBHIBO010000005.1, forward strand.
TCTGCCCGCTCCCCCCCAGGGAGAACTGGTTGATGGTGGATATCCCCGCGGGGGAGAAGGACTACAAGGCCGCTTCCTGAGTCGGACTTGCGGCCTGTCACGCGCTAACACTCTTTTTTCCCCACCGTGAAAACGGGGAGAGAATCGCTTTAAGGCACTGAGTCGACGCAAGGTTACCAGCCTAATCCCGAGTGCCTTGTTCCACTGGAATCAGGTCCTGGATTCGGTGACATCTAGAGCAGCGGTGCACCCATGAGATGGCGCGGGAAGCTGACGATCCTGGTTGTCGGCATCATCCTCTTGGCCCTCCTAGTACCCCTTCTCTTCGACCCTGGCGGCGCGGCGGGCTCCGCCCCCCCAGGGAACTTCCCCTCGGGCTACACCCGAAGGAGAATGATTACGACCACGACTGGTGCAAACGCCCCCTTCAACGGGTACGATGGCTACACGGTGAGGGTCACGGGGTTCGACACAGCCACGGAGATTACAGAGGGGGACATGCAGGCAGATGGGGATGATCTTCGTGTGTTCCATTGGAACGGCACGGCTTGGAACGAAGTGCCCCGAGAGGTCCGCGGCCTCAATACGGCCGACACGCATGTGATCTTCAAGCTCCAGACGGACATCCCGGCCAGCAGCTCCGACGACAACCACTACATTCTCTACGGCAACCCATCCGCCGGGACCCCGGAAGCCCTGAACACCACGAATGTGTACTTGTGGTGGGACGACGCGTCCGTCGACCGGGAATCCAGCTACGTGCAGGGCCGCGTCGATCTGACGGCCCATGGCGGAAATTGGGCAGATTCCATCGTGTGGAACGCCTCGGGCTTCTACGACTACGATACGGGGGACAATTTTGCCGACAGCCTGCGGCGGGACTTGGGGGAGCGGGATGTTTACGTGGAATACGAGGAGTACCAATCCAACGCGTATCAGAACGACATGACGGACGGCCCCCTGGTCCGATGGCAGGGCACCGGAAACGGGGCGACCGAGGATAGCGACCACTGGTACTACTACGAGATGGCCGATTCTGCGTTCCAACCCGGGGGCTACGCCTCCCACGACAACATCACGGGGGACGACCGCCAGAACACCGTCGTAGGCTATGGGCTCCTGGGGACCTTCCCCCAGAATGTGTCGACCAAGATCGCCTTGAGCTCCTGGGGCGTCAACCCCACCAGCCTTCGGGCCTGGTTTGACAGCACACCCACAGCTTCCGAAGTCGGCGGTTTTGGCGCGGCAGAACGCTTCTCTGGCACGAATGCGAGCGCCTACGACAACGAGGGTGAGGGCCAGGCAGGCATCTGGGTCCAGCAGAGTGCCGGGCGCCTCCAGAACCTTGCCATTCGACGTTATACCGACCCGGAGCCCGCCACGAGCCTTGCGACGGAGGAAACGCCCGGTCCCTGTGACGCCCTCACGGTCACGACCTCCGACCCTGCCGGTCAGCTCTGGTTCAACGAAACGGTAGAGCCGGATGGCCTTCCCTACACCACTCAAGTCAACGTGTCTGCCTCCTTCCAGACCGGTGCCACCCCCGCCCTGAGCGTGACGAACGACGGCTCCGGGACCTGTGACATCACGATCCGCATGACGAGCAACCCCGGAACAGGCCGTACCATGAAGTTCAACACTACGAACGCCGCCCCCTGGCCTGCCGACCTAACCAAGGAGGTCCCTTTGGATCCATCGAGTGTCACGGCCTGTTCGAGCGTGACCTCCGGGGGAACGTGCAACATCTGGCTGTGGGTCGACTTTGAGGGTGCGTTGGCAGGCCAGGCGGTCTTGGACATCCGTGTCGTAAGCCAATGAGGGGGAGGAGGGTGGCCAGCCTCCCTCTGGGACTTCCCGGTCCGCGATCTGTTCTGCTTCCTGAAGTGTGTTACTGTCTGCCCTGAGAACCATGCGGAAAGCACTATAAGCGCTGATGTCGAGCCAGACTGAAGGCGCCAGACTGCAGGCTCTCCAGACGAGGCATTATGACACAGGTTGGCGAGGTAGATTCAGGTCGATCGCCTGAGATAACTGCGCCCATCTTACCGGGGCCGTCAGAGCGCCTCGGAACTGCCTCGGACCGCCTCATTATCGGGAGGGTGGCGGCGGAGTGAAGAGGAGGTACATCGTTCTCATCATCTCGTCAGCGCTTCTTCTGTCCTCTCTGATCTTCCTCCCCCTAGAGACCCTGGGGGCTTCCACGGTCGTGGATCTGAATGCCGCCACCGCGACAGCTACGGAGCAGAGTCGGAAGGTCTTCAAGAACCCGCGGGGGTTGAGCAACTACTACGTGTTCTACCTGGATGATGCGGATACCCTCATCAAGTATGCCTACTCCTCGGATGGGACCGGCTGGACATCGGGGAACGCCGCGGCCCTAATCGCCCTCGAAATGGTCACAGGAGACGAGTCCTCCTGGGCGACGACGATCTACGATGACGGGACCCAGCTCCATGTCTATCTCGTGTACCATGATGACACGAACGCCAGGCTCCGGTACAGGCATGGCACCATCGCCGATGCCTCCGCGACGATAACGTGGGCGACGGAACAGCCGTTCGGAGGTTACGCTCAGGAGGCCTACGGCGTGTCCCTCGCGGTCTCCTCCAACGGAAGGCTCTTTGCCGCCTGGTCGGACGAGAGGAACGCTGGTTTGGAGGTCATGAGGGTCTTCGGCTGGAACGTGATTCCGGCTGGAGACACCATATCTGGTGGTCATGCAGGCATCACTGAGAGCGCCCGCCTCATTGTGACGACGAATCCAACAGGGACCGCCAACGAGATTAATGCGGTCTACCAGGAGGGGGCCACTATCCTGAACGCGGTGAAGGTGACCGACACCGGTGGAGGCCCTTCCTTTGGAACCAAGAGTACGCTGACGGGACTGAGCCTAACCCGTGCGAAAGTTTCTGCAGCTACGGACACCGAGGTTAGCGCCAAGACTCACGTGGCCTACCGGAACGGGGCCGCCGTTGTGCATCGGACATACAACGAGGCCTCCGGCTTCAGTGCCCCCACGACCGTCCACTCAGCGGCGCCGGACTCCGTCTCCGTGGCGATGGACGAGACGTCCACGCCGGACAAGGTGTTCGTCTTCTATGTCAAGAGCGGGGTGACGGGCGACCTTTTCTTCAAGACCTCGTTCGTCGATCTGATTTCCTTCGGCTCGGAGAACACGATCAGCGACGGCACGGAGGCGATCGACTACCTCTCCACCGGGGTGAAGGATTGGGGCGGGGACAGCAAGATTCCCGTCGTCTTTACGACACAAACCACCTTCCTCGTTCGGTTCGACGAGGCGGCCGACCCGGCCATTGTCAAGGCCTTTCGAACCGGCCTCCCTGCGGACGATGGGGAGATTACCGAGCCAGCCACCCACCTGGACAGACTCGACTTGACCGGAGCAGGACCCTCGTGTGCTGAACAAGCAATCAGCCCCGGAAACAGCATCAAGGCCTACGACATCAAACAGGCCGTCACCTACGCGACCGGGGACTGGACCCTCATCCTCGATTGGAACCTGAACAATCGGGATGCCTTCTCCGCCCGGGTCGTCATTACCAACGCGGTGGGCGCGGAGCAATCGACCGTTGTGAACTTTGGGTCTACAATCGTGACCCAGGGTCCCAGTTCGGACCAGACCCTGACGGTCAACAAGGCGACACCTACCACGTTGCTGGCCACACAACGACTGGCCGTGTTCATCATCAATGACATGGACGAAACTTTCAGCCTACGGATTGGAAACTTCGACACCACCTGCAACACTCGGCTCGTGACCCCGAATCTCGTGGCGACGGGCTGCGACGCTCTTACCGTGGCAACAAGCGACCCTGCTGGGGAGCTCTGGTTCAACGAGACTGCGGAGCCGGACGGGATCCCCTTCACCACACAAACCAATGTCTCTGCCTCCTTCCAGACCGGTGCCACCCCCGCCCTGAGCGTGACGAACGACGGGTCCGGGACCTGTGACATCACGATTCGCCTCATGAGCAATCCGGGGACGGGTCGTACCATGAAGTTCAACACAACGAACAATGCCCCCTGGCCGACGGACAACTCCCGAGAAGTTCCCCTCTCCCCCTCATCGGTAATCGTGTGTAGTTCCGTTGCGCCTACGGGCACCTGTGATATCTGGCTGTGGGCGGACTACGAGAACGCGGTGAGCGGGCAATCCCTCGCTGACGTGCGCGTGGAGACCATCTGACGAAGGAGGTAAGATGATGAAGGAAGACGGAGGTGTAGTGGTCCGGGCGTCCTCAGATGGGAGCGCTCCGCTTGCCTCCAGCTTGTTCCATTTCTTGATATTTCTGATTTTCTCGCGTGAGAACTGGGGCGAAAACGCCTTTAGAACCCCTCAGCCAAACTGGGGTACACTCCAGACTAGGCTGTGGGCTGACTCTGGAAGCGCGCTCGAGGGCCACTCATCGGCCAACGTGCGCGTGGTAAGCATGTAGAACGAACCTAAGGAGGTTAAGCGAATGAAATACACAGCGTGGATCGTGGGCTTGGGCTTACTCACCCTGGCAATCCTGCCCGGCTTGTCGGGGAACGCCCTCGCCGCCACCCAGGACGTGACCACGACCTGGAACGTCGCGCAGGACACCTCGTTCAGCGTGTCATTCCCGGCCACCCACACCGGCATCGACTTCGATCCGGCCAGTGGAACGTTCACGAACCTGGCGGCCACGGACCAGACGGACGCCCAGTGGGGCTACCGTGTGACCAACGACGGAAACGTCAACATCGACGTCGGGGCGGTGTTCACCAGTGCCTTCCCGGCGGGCGTCACCGAGTTCCGGACCTGCACTGCCTCCAGCGGCGGAGCCCCCAGCGGCTCCTGCTGGTGGTGGACCGACACCAATGAGACGACCAACACCCAGACCATCATCAGCGCCCTAACGCCTGGCTCGAACGCCGACCGTTGGGCGTGGACCACGGGAAGTGGTGTCATTGCCGGCTCGTACGGACGGGTCTACCGGCTCTCGTCGACCGCGGTCTAAACAGGCTCGGGCCAAAGAGGCCAAGGCGAAACCCAACGCGAAGTGGCTTGCAGTTAAGCAGAAGCTTCGTGGGGTGCGCGGATGGCTAGCGATAGCCGTTGTCGCCGCCGTCGTGGTCTCCACCTATCTGGCCCTCATCCTGCCCCCGGCCGCCACAGGACCGGTCCCTGGTGAGGGGGAGTTCAACTACGGCGAGACTCTGATCCAAGGTCCCCTGCAGTTCTCGCCAACCTACAACGCCTGTACGAACGACTATCGGCCCACGTACGGAGCGACGTGCGCTGACCTGGGCACCATCTTCAGCCCGCTGCCCCAGGTGCCCGCCGACATGGCGGACGTCTCGGATCGGGTGTTCCGGAACGCCCAGGGTTTCATCACCATGGGTCGCATCACGGAGCCCTATTGGGGCAACCCTGAGTTCTACCCTGGCTGGTCCCAGGCTCACTTCGACGACGTGTACATGACGGATCGCTCGGGGATCGTGACCCCCATCGGGTTCGGGGCCTACCCGAGCATCACCCAGGTCGTGACGCGTCCGACCTCGGACACCTGGACCTTCACCTTCTTCCTGAAGGACGGATGGGGGTTGACCCACTGGCAGGGCATGGTCCTGGACCTCTACCTCCCCCCGACGGCCCTGAAGGCCAGCTTCGACGAGCCGTTGCTGGATGAGGCGGGAGACCCGGTCACTCAGGACACGGCGGCTGCGGCGGGGATGAACCCCCGGTTCACCTTCGCACACGACCCTGTCTACGCCTCCTTCGAGGAGGACCTGCTGTTCCCCCTGGAGGCGGATCAACGGATGGTGGTCCTGGAGCCCAACTACCCGAGCTTCCGCTCGGGTTGGGTCCGGGCCATCACGGTGGATGTGGACTTGGGCGCCCTCCCGCAGGGCACCTGGTTCTTCCTGGTGAAGGCCGGAATCCCCACGCCGGAGATCGGGGAGCTGTACTTCTACGAGTACGGCAACTTCTACCAGCCCAGCGGCTTCGACATCGTGCTGTTCCAGGGCATGATCGTGGTGGTGTGAACGCATGGGATGGCGAAGGGGATGGCTCTGGTTCCCCACACTCGTGGGTCTGGCCATTCTCTTCGCTGTCCCGGCTACCGCCCTGGATGTCGGTGTCGGGTGGAACCTGGAGAACGCCCCAACGGTCGTGACCGTCGGGGTTGCCGACGTCGCGCAAGACTCGGCCCTTCTGCAAGGCAATCTCGCTGGGCTGGGAGGGGAACCCACGGTCCAGGTGAACTTCGAGTGGGGCACGTCCCCGGCCCTCGGTCGGGAGACGACGCCGCAGACGTTGAGCGTTCCCGCGCCCTTTGAGGCGTCGGTCCAGGGACTAACGCCGGATACGACGTATTACTACCGCGCCAAGGCCGCGGGGAACGGAACCGCCCTTGGGGAGACCCTCAACTTCCAGACGTCGCCCGCCACCACCACCCAGGATCTCTTTTCGCAGCTCTGGCTGTGGCTCGTCCTAGCCGCCATCGCGGCGGTGATGGGCTTTCTCCTCACGAGGAGGCAGCTGGCCGCCCGCCGGAAGCCGGGAGAGCCTGGCGGGGCCGGGCAGAAGACGAGCAAGCCCAAGAAGGCCCGTGGGGGCCTCTTCGCGAAGACCGGTGGAGTCTTGGCTGTCGCCAAGGAGGCTTCGAAGACCCCCGCGGCAGACCTCAAGGGGGGCGTCGACGCAGCGCCTCGCGCAGGCATTCTCTGTCCGCACTGTGGCATCGAGCTCAAAGCCACCGCCGTCTATTGCTACGGTTGCGGCCGCGGGCTGACGGAAGGGGCCGACCTGGATGAGAGAGTGGAACGCGCTAGGGGAGTTCTGGCGAGGAACGAGCGAGACCGGGACGCCCTGTTCACCGTGGGGGCCCACCTCGCCGCGGCGGGCGAAGCGACGGAAGCCATCGAGGTACTGAACAAGCTTACCCTGCTGGATCCCGATTATCCGGGTCTCTGGTGGGTCAAGGCCCGCGCGTTCGAGGCACTGGGTAACCCCAAGGCCGCGGAGGCGGCCATGGTTCGGGCCATGAAGAACGACGAAAGTGCGGGCGTGGAGGCCCTGCTGACGGCCGCCGGCGGAACCGCAGCAACCGTCGCAACGGCTACGCCGGCTCCGGCTCCTTCCAAGAAGGAGACCGAGGATGCTCCCGAGGAAGCAACGGGAGAGGCCGCGACCTGTCCTCACTGTTCCGCGACCATCGAGTTCGGGGAGGGGAACTGTCCCAGCTGCGGCCACTCGGTCCTCGAGCAGGGCGAGGCGCTCGAGGAGAAGGTGGGGCGGGCGATCGCGATTCTGGAATTGGACGAGGACGACACGGACGCCCTCTTCACCCTCGGGGCCTACCTCCTGTTGGATGGGAAGGCGGAGAAGGCCCTCGAGACCCTGAACCGCCTGACGCTCCTCGATCCCAGCTACCCCGGCCTCTGGTGGGTGAAGGCGCAGGTCTTCGAGAAGCTCGGGAACAAGAAGGCGGCGGAGTCGGCCATCGCTCGTGCTCAGCAAGGCGAAGCAGAGTGGGAGAAGGAGGAGTAGCCTCGCGAGAGGCAGAGAGCCCTTCCTTCCGGGCTCAGCCTAGGACATCCGGTAGACAAGATCTCCGGGTCTGACTCGCTCCTTGACCTTGACCCCCACGGACTGGCCCTGCTTCGCTCCCTCCACCACATCGTGCTCGATCTGCATGGACTCCACCTCCTGGGAGAAGTCCGTCGTGGCGCCTTGGACGTGGATGGTGTCGCCGACGCGGAGGGCCCCGTCGGTGAGCTCAATGGCCGCCACGCTGGGCTGGGCGAAGAACTTGAACACCCGGCCGACCCTCGTCTGCTCCATGGGACCGAGGGGCCATGGGAGGGATTTTCTAAAAAGCTTCCCGCCGCCGAGGGGGGACGCAGTGCCGTGCTCCAGGGGACCCCCAGGCGTAACAAACCTTTAAGGTCAGAGGGGAAGTTCGCGGGGCGGTCGTTATGGTTCAGCCCCTTCAGATTCTGGAGAGATCCCTCAACAAGAAGATCTCCCTCATCTTGAAGGACGACCGGGTCCTCGTCGGCACCCTCATCGGCTACGACGACTACATGAACATGGTCTTGGAAGACACGGAGGAGACCCAGGGGGAGCAGGTGAGGCGCGTCGGCACCGTCGTGCTCCGGGGGAACAACGTGGTCACCATCGCCCCTGAATGAACCACTTTCAGTCCCTTCGTTTCCAGGGGAAGGGCGTGTAATGCAGGCGGTCATCCTGGCGGGAGGGCTTGGGACCCGCCTCCGCCCGATCACCTACGCCCGGCCGAAGGCCCTCGTGCCCCTGCTGAATCGCCCGATGATTCTCCACGTGCTGGACGCTCTCCCTCCGGCGGTGGACGAGGTCATCATCGCCGCGAGCTACATGATCGAGGCCCTGGAAGCCTTCTTTTCCACCAGGGAGGGGAGCCAGAGGATCCTCCTCGTGGAGGAGGCGGAGCCTTTGGGGACGGGCGGCGCCCTTCGGAACCTGCGCGGAACCATCGAGGGGACATTCCTAGCCCTGAATGGCGACGTCCTGAGCTCGTTGGACCTGGGCCAGCTTGTGGCCCACCACCGGGCCAAGGGAGGCCTGGGGACCCTTGCCCTGTGGGAGGTGACAGATCCCGAGGCCTATGGCATCGTGGACGTGGATGAGGAGGGTCGGATCCAGCGGTTTCTGGAGAAGCCTTCCCCGGACGAGGTCTTCTCGAACTGGATTAACGCCGGAGCCTACGTGTTGGAGCAGGGCATGATGGACCTGATTCCCGAGGGCCGCCCGGTTTCCCTGGAGCGGGAGGTCTTTCCGGTGGTCCTCTCAGAAGGGCTGTATGGCCTCTCTTTCGAGGGATTCTGGTCCGATGCGGGAACCCTGGAACAGTACCTGGGGGCCACGCGGATGCTCTTGGACCGCCGGGACACGGGGTCGGCGAGGGAGGAGGAAGTCGAGGGGGAGGTGGTCCCTCCGGTCGCCATTCCTCCGTCCACCGTCGTTCTGGGCGGGAGTGTTGGTCCCTATGTGTCCCTGGGCGAGGGCTGCCGCATCACGGGGGCGCACATTTCCTCCTCCGTCCTGTTGGACGAGGTCGTTGTGGGAGAGGGAGCGGTCGTGGTGGACAGCCTAATTGGGGATGGTGTAACCATCGAGCAAGAAGCCCTGGTCCGGGGATGCATCGTGGGGGATGGCGCCAGGATTTCGGCTGGGTCGCAGTGCATGGCAGAGCAGGTGGCGGCGTGACGCGACTCTTTGGGACGAACGGGATCCGCGGAGTCGTCGGGACCACAATGACGCCGGCGCTGGCCCACGATGTCGGCCTGGCTGCAGGCACCCTTTGGAAGGGCGGAGGGGTGGCTCTGGGGAACGACACGCGGACCTCAGGCCCCATGCTTCGGGCGGCGACGCTAGCGGGGCTAACCGCCGCCGGATGCCGGGTCTCGGACCTAGGCGTGGCCCCCTCCCCCGCCGTTCAGCTCTATGTCAAGGAACACGACGTCGTTGGCGGGGTAATCGTCACCGCCTCCCACAATCCTCCCGAGTACAACGGCATCAAAGTGCTGGACGCCGCGGGGATGGAGATGCCCCGGGCGCAGGAGGAGGAGATCGAGCGGCTCTACGCGCAGAGAACATTCGCCTCCGCCTCCTGGGACGCGGTGGGGGAGGTCCTTCCCGTGGCAGGCGCGAACCGTCGGTATCGCGAGGCGATCCTGGAGCAGGTGGATCGGGATGCCATTCGCGGTCGGAGCCTCCGTGTCGTATTGGACTGCGCCAACGGCGCGTCAGTCTACACCTCGCCCTATCTGCTCGAGGCCCTCGGTTGCCACGTCCTGACCTTGAACGCGCAGCCCGATGGGACCTTCCCCGGTCACCCACCGGAGCCACGCCCCGAACACCTCCAGGAGCTGACGGCCCTGGTCAAGGAGACGGGCGCCGACCTGGGGGCTGCCCACGACGGGGATGCGGACCGGGTCGTCTTCGTGGACGAGAAGGGCACCTATGTGTATGGCGACCGATCCCTGGCCCTGGTCGCCGGTCACGTCGTCGCACGGGCGGGGGGCGGAACCGTTGTCACGCCTGTGAGCTCCTCAAGCTGTGTGGAGGAGGTGGTTCGGTCCGCAGGAGGCGAGGTGGCGTACACACGGGTGGGGGCTCCCCTCGTGGCCCGGAAGATGTTCGAGATGCAGGCCACCTTCGGGGGGGAGGAGAACGGCGGACTAATCTTCCCTGCACATCAGTACACCCGCGACGGGGCCCTCGGGCTGGCCGTCATGCTGGAGATCCTCGCCACGGGAAAGGCGAGCCTCTCGGAACGCCTCGGCCAGCTTCCTGTGTACCATCTCGCGAAGACCAGCCTCCCTTGTCCGCCAGACGTCCGGCAACCCCTCATGGACGCCCTCGCCGAACGCGTGGCCGAGCATCGCGTGGATACGACCGATGGGCTGAAGATCTTCTTCGATACGGGCTGGGTCTTGGCGCGGCCCTCTGGGACCGAGGCCATCATCCGGGTCTTCTCGGAGGGGAAGACCCTCGAGGACGCCCAACGGCTCTCCGACGAGGTGATGGGGATGTTGGAAGAGATCAAGGCCTCGATGTAATCCCTCAGCCCGGGGCGAAGAACCAGAGGTAGAGGGCCAAGGCCATGACGGCCCCGGAGCTCGTGGCGATGAGGTTGACGGCCTTCTTGGAGAGGAGTCCCCTCTCCTCGAGCGTCGCTCCCGCGACGCTGTCGACCTGACACCCCAGGAAGCCCACGATGATGGGGATGGCAAGGATGAGGGGCTCCACGGGGAAGGTCGGAGGCTGGCCGAGGCTGAGGGGAATGAGGGTGAGGAAGATCCAGGCCATGAGGGCCGTGTAGAGGGCGGCCAGGAGGGCGGCCCCCTGGCCGAGATAGGAGACGCCGCCGTTGGTCCCGGGCGACACGCGCTCGAGGGTCGTGATGCGGTACGTGCGGGGGGAGAGGACCCCGAGTTCGCTGGCTAGGGTGTCCGAGGCCGCAACGGCGATGGAGGACACGAAGAGGAGGCCCGCGACCTGCTTCGGGATGACGTCCAGGCCGAGGCTCAGGACCGCGATGAGGGTCGGCACCAGGCCGTTCGCCGCCACGTTCCCCCAGTGCCGTTCCCCCTGGACCCCCTCCTGGGCCCCGAGGCTCTTCTTTACTTCGAACTTGTAGCGCGTAGCGACGAAGCTGGTGAGGAGAAACAGCAAGAGCAGGAAGAGCCAGAGGATGTCGCCGAAGATGCCGATGAGGAAGCCCACGGCGAAGGCAGCCACCGAGCCATCCCAGGTGAGGACGCCCTTGTAGTAGGCCAACGCGGAGAGCGTGGTGGTGAGCAGGATCGTCACGAGGACGATCTCAGGGGTGACCATCGCGGGCAATGCCTGCGTTTCCCTACTTAGCTTTGTCGGCTAGGTTCTAGGCCCAGCGATCCAGCCGGCTCTGGTCCCGGGATGTGGCGCCCTCCTCCAGCTTCCGGATGGCCGTGCCTACCCGTTCCTCGGAGAAGTCGAACCGGTCGCGGAGCATCTCCTGGATGGCGGGTCCGTCAGGCTCCTCCCATCGGAGCTCGTAGTCGTCCGAGACGTCGGGCTCCAGAAAGATGCTGCGCACCTCTTCGTGGTTCTCGATGACCAACTCCGTCTCCGCCATGATGGTCTCCAGCTCGCCGTGCTCCTGGATGAGCTTCAGGGCCTTCTTAGGCCCGATGCCCTTGATGCCGTCGTTGAAGTCCGTGCCTATGAGGAGGGCCATGTCCACGAGTTGCTCCCGACTGACACCCAGGCTCGTCAGGGTCTCGGGCAGGCGGATGAGTTCGATCTGGACGGTGACGTACTCATTGCGTCGAGGGAGTTTCCGCCGCCCCGAGAGGGCCAGGTTCTTGACGAGTCGGGTCGAGCCGAAGAGCAGGGCATCGTAGTCCTGGGAGCCCGTGGCCCACGCATCCCCCTTGGCGACCATATGGCTCGCCTGGGCCTCGCCGTCGGAGGGGGCCTGAATCATCGGGACGCCCATGAGACCCAGGAGTTCCTGTGCGCTGTCGAGCATGGGATCCGTCAGCCGAACGGCCTGCTGGGCCTTGCGCCGGGCCCGCTCGAGGTCTCCCGCCTCGCGGGCCTCCTGCCATTCCACTTCCGCCTGTGTCCGTCGACGCGCCCGCACCTGCAGGACCCCCAGCTTCAGAGGGTGGGGGGCTCCATCGAACACGAAGATGGGGCGGATGCCCTGCTGGAGGACGTTGGAGGTCCGATAGATGAGGCCACTCAGGTGGGACGTCACCCGCCCCCGCCGATCCATGAGGGGGGTTCCGTCCGGTTGCCGGATGATGGCCAGAAACTGGTAGAGGGCGTTGTAGGCGTCAATGGCGATGGCCTTGCCCCGAAAGTCCCGCAGCCGCTGGGGGGTGAAGGTCAGGAGGCCCCCGAGGTCGACGCCCATCGCCGAAGGCAGGGAGCCGCCCGGGCGCTAAGAGCTTTCGCCTGAGGCCGCGATGCCGATCGTGAAGGTCTCGTCGCTGATCTCCACGTCGGCGACGTAACCCTCCTCCCCGGCGTCCGAGACGAACCGGAGATCCTTGGCGTTGGCCTCCTTCAAGATGTATTGCTTCTGCCTCCCCAGAAGGAGGCGGAGACGCTCGCTAGCCACCAGCTGCATGAGGATGGGATCGGAATCCTCGAGCCCCAGGTCCTTGCGCGCGTCGAGCACGATCTTCATGATCTCGTTGGCGAAGCCCTCGGCCTCCTCCTCCTCGGTGAGCCGCGTGTCCATGAAGACCATCCCGTCGCCGAAGTCTTGGACGATGACGTGCGGAGGGACGACGGCCTGGAAGCTGACCATGTCACCGTCGATCTTGACGACCTGACCCTCGATGCCCATCTCGTACCCGCCCTTGTCGATGCCCGTCTTGATCTTCCACGGGTCTTGGGACATGAGGATGAGCTGGATCTTTCGCGACCAGGTCTTGTAGGACCCCTCCAGGGTGTCCTCGTTAATGGTCATCTTCAGATCGACTCCGTGCCAGATTTCCCCCGCTTCGAGGATGTCGACGTCTCGGGCGTTGGCGTGGCTGAGGATCATCGTCTTGAAGTTCTGGGCCGCAGCCGCCACGTTGGCCGTCTTTGCGCGGATGGCGATGCGGGGGACGGGCCAGTGGTACTCCAGCCCCGCCTTCCCGCGGGCCTTGCGGACCGCCTTGTCGACTTCCTTGACGATCTCGATGAACTCCTTGAGGGACTCGTCGTCGAGCTCAATCGTAATCGCGCCGTCGTCTCCCTGGGGCCTCTCGGTGGGCGAGGGTTTCCCTTCCACGTCCATCTCAGGCGCAATGGCGTCCCGTACGGCGGCGAGGCCGGCCACGGGCCCCTTCTCCACCAGGGCCTTCTCCACCGCGGGCATCATGGCCTCGATACGGGCCTTGCGCTCTCTGGGGGGGAGGCCCTCCAGGAGGTCCTGTGTAATGGGACTCGAGGCCAGGTCACCCAGGTCGGCTCCCTTGGCCTGGGAAACGAGGAGGGCCTTGCGCACGATGGCCCGGAGGCTCTCCAACGTCTCGGCGTCCTCCTTCCAGTCGGCCAGCTGCTCTCCGTGCCGATCTTCGGCCTCGTAGAGGAGCTGCAGGAGGTAGAGGGGCAGGAGTTCGGGCTCGTTCCCCACCACGACGGCACCCAGGTAGCAGTGCTCCCCCCGCTCGAGAACGATCTGGCTATCCTTGAAGTCCATCCGCTTGATGCCGATGTGCTGCTTGCTTGCGAAGGCGTCTCGGAGGAACTCCTGGACGCCCTGGATCATGGAGAGGAAAAGCTCTTCATCAAGCTCCTCCCGGAACCTCTGGCTCTCGTGGACCAAGAGGGTCCCGTCGGGGAGGAACAAGAGCGCATCCTCCACGGCGTAGGTCCCCTTCCCGGACACCCTGACGTCCCGGATGTAGTGGGCCACGTAGGGGGCGTCGTCCAGGAGACGTTGGTAGCTGACCCGCATGTCCGCCAGGCCTGTTCCCGCCTTCGAGGGTCGCAGACCCACGATGAGCCGCTTCGTCTCCCCGGGACCCAACCCCGTGACCTCCGTGGACCCCTTGACTTCCAGGTCGTCTCCAAACTCGATGAGGATGTCCTTCGCTGGCCAGGTCCCCTTGTTCGTGAGCTCCATTTCGTACCGCGCCCAAGCGTCCAGCTGGAGATGCGGAAGGGTTCCCTCGATATGCACCTCGGGCTCTCGTCCCGCGAACTCTCCCTTCAACGGTGCCTGTACGGCCTGCCGTGCCTGAGGCAGCAGCGCATCGAGCTCGTCCACGTCCTCCCGCTCCACGGCCTCCGTTGCCAGTTCGACGATGGCCTTCGCCCTCTCGGGCACGAGGCCTTGGGCAGATGCCCTCTCATAGATCTCCGACAGGTTCTCCAGTTCCTCGCGATGCCGCTGGAGGAGGTATGTTCGTTTCAGGTCCCGCGCCTCTTCGTGGGCCGTTTCCAGATGCCTTGCCACCTGTCCCAGCTGGCCCTCGTTCCACGCAGCTTGGGCGGCGCCCAGCTCCTCCTTCAAGCCGGTCACGTCGGCCCCCTCCTGCTCGAGGGCGTCAACGGTGCGCGAGAGCCGGCTCACTGTGGACTCGATTTCCGCGGCGAGGACCTCGTCTTTAAGCGCGGAGACGGCATCGTCCAGGTTCGAGATGACGCGGGCGGCTTCCTCGTAGTCCCCGACGGCGAGGGCCGCCTTGGCTTGCCGGAGGTCCTCCTCCCCTCCCTCTACGCCGTGTCCCAAGAGGGAGAGGCCTTCCAGGTCCTCGCTCAAGGCCTTCACCCCCGATTCCAGCTTCTTTTGCAATTCCTGCTGGGTGGCGAGGGCCTTCTCCACGGCGTCTTCAATGAGGGTCCAGGCGTTCTGCACGTCGGTCTCGACAACCCCTTGGGCCTTCTCTAGGAGGGTCTCCGACTCGGTGAGGTCCAGGCCCAGCGCCTTCCCGCCTCGGATGAGGTTCATCGTCTCCCCGATGGCCGTCTTCGTCCCCTCGGGATCGACGACCCAGCCTTCCTTGGTGAAGTAGCACAACCTCTTGCAGATCTCCTCGATCCCCTCCAGCTCGCTCAGGAGGCCGCTCCACTTGTCCAGCTTCGCGCCGAACTTCCGTTCGATCTGGTTGATGAGTTCGACCATGTAGAGGGAGAGGAGGTCCGGTTCCTCGCCCAGGAGGACGGCCGCGAGGTACACGTCGGGTCCCCGCTCGATGATGATGCGACTCTCCCCGAACTCCAGACGTCGGAGCCCTACCTTGGTCCGGGATCGGAAGGAGTCCTTCACGAAGTCCTGGACGACGGTGAGCATGCCGCTGAAGACGTCCTCGTCGATCTCGTCCTGGATCTTGCGGGTCTGGTGGCTGATGAGCCGGCCATCGGCATGCACGAGGAAGGCGTCCTCGACGAGGTAGGTGCCCGCGGGGGAGGCGTCCACCGAAGCGGCCTCGGTGATGTGAACCTCCTCGCCATCCAGCATCCCCCGGTACGTGACATCGATCTCCAAGGGAATGGGCCCATGGCTCCGTGCCTTCACGTCGGCGCCGACAAGACGATTCTCCCGAGGGGCGAGGTGGCGCACGGACTCCAGGCCCTTGACCTCGACATCCCCCCGCAGGCGGAGATTCAGGTCGCTGGCGGGGGTCTTCCCGCGGTTCTTCACGTAGAATTCGAAACGGCTCCACTGGCCCTCTTCCAGTCCCTTCTCAGGGATGTCCAGTTGGAGGGTGGGCCGTGCATCCGGTGGGAGGTCCTTTGCGGCGGTCCGGAGCATATCCCGGGCTTGGCCCACCGTGGCCAACGCCCCTCCGGGGTCGTTCTTCAGGAGGCGCTTCGCTTCCGACAGGGCCTCCTTCGCGTCCTCGACTTCGAGCCCGAGCTTGCCGGCGAGGCGGACCCCCTGTGCTACCTCCTTGATGGCGGCCTTGGCTGTGGGCGTCCCATCGGCCCCGAGCTTGGTTCGCGCGGCGGCCAGCATCTCCTCCATGCCTTCGGTATCCCCCGCCTCCCAGGAAGACTCGACTTGGTCCAGGATGTCCAAGGCGTCCTCCACGGAGACGTCGGCCTCCTCCTCGCCCTTCCGTTCCTTCCGCTTGCCCAGGGGCGAGGCCTCCAGGTCCTGGAGAATCTCAGAGACGCCCTGCGTCAGGGCCAGGGCGCGGTCCTGCTCTCCCTGCGCCGCGGCTTCCCGGGCCTCCTCGAGAAGGGTGCCGGCTCGCTCCAACCGGAGGCCCGGTCCTTCCAGGCTCCGGAGCTGCTCCTGGAGTTCCTCCACGACCTCGTCCATGTTGGCCAGCTTGGCCTTGATCCGCACATCGTCCACGATGTCCTCGATGACCTTGCAGTACTCCAGCGCCTCCACGTAGCGCCCGGCCTTGAGGGACTCCTGGGCCGTGCCGTAGATGTTTTCCCCCCGGGGGATGGAGAGCCCGTCCGCCTTGGCCTTCTTCAACTGCTTGGCCACGCTCTTGAGGAGTTCCTTGGCGGCGATTTCCAGGCCGCCGGCGAGGCCGTTGGCGATCTCCTCGAGTTCGGCCAGCTTCCCGTCCGCGGTCTCGAAGTCGGCCTCGGCGAGGGCCTCCTCCACCACCTCGAGGGCTGCCTCGGAGTCCTCGATTGAGATGTCCGCGCGACGGAGGTCCCGAAGGACCTCCTTCAAGTGGAAGAGGCGTTCCTGGAAGTCGAGGATCTTGCGGGTCACCTCACCGCGGGCCTCGGATCGGGCCCGCTCCTTCTGGGACCGTGTCTTCCGTTCCGCGATCCGGGCCACCTCAATGGCTTCATCGAACCGGTTCTCGTCGAAGAGTTCCTTGGCCGTCAGCAGCATGTCGCGTGCCTCCGGCATCGGCTTCCAGTTCTTCTCCGCCTTCTTCAGCTGACGCTTGGCGGAGGCAATGAACTCGCGTGCGGCAGCAGCTAGGTCGCTCTGAATCGCGGACGCCGTCTCCTCGAGCTCCTCAAGGAGGGGGCCCGCCTTCGAGAGTTCGTTCTCCTGCATGGCCGCTACGGCTTGGTGGAACGTCTCCTGGGAGTCGCTCACGTCGATGCCTGCCTTCCAGAGGCTCTCGAGAATCCCTTTGACGCGAGCCGAGAGCTCCGAGAGGCGGGCCAATTCGTCTGCCTGGGCTTCCGCGAGGCGTTGGGCCTCTCGGGCCTGGGCCTCGGCCACCTTCACCTCCAGGCCCTGTGCCTCCTCCAGGGCCTCCGCCAGGGAGTCCTTCTTCAGGGCCTTCTGCAGCTTCCCTAACGCATCCCGGAACTCCCCCGCTTCCTCCAGGTCCTTAAGCTCCTGGATGATGCGCTCTAACTCCCCAAGCCGCGTCCCGATGTGCTTCTTAAGGGCCACCTTCAGGCTGGCTTCCAACTCCGAAACGACCTGGAGGAGAACCTGGAGGTCCTGGACCTCCTTCTTCTCCAACGCCGTCTCCGCGCGGTCGACCGCATCGTCCAAGGCCTCGTGACCGATCTCGGCCCGATCCAGCAAGGCCGCAAACTCCCGGGCCGTGCTGAGTTGCTCCCCAGCCTCCTTGAGGGCGGCCTCCGAACGCATTTCCTCGAGTTCCTTCTCCGCGATCTGGTCGAAGTGATCGGTTCGGGCTTTCTTGCACGCCTCGAGCCCCAGGTTGGCGAGGTCGAGGGCCTGAAGGGCGTTGTCCTCTGTGAGGGACTCCTCCGCCCGGTCATGGAAGGCCTGCGCCTGGGGCACGCTGACTTCCAGCCGGTCGAGACTCGTGAGTTCCGTTTTCAGGTCCCCCACCGCCCGCAACGCGGCTGCCGACAGCACCTGTTTCAGTCCCTCGGTGGCCTCCTCGGCCCTCGTGAGGAGGTTATCGGCCTCCTTGATCCGCTTGTCCTTGAGGGCCTCCGATGCCTGCTCCAGCAGGCCGGCGGCGGCGCTGACCTCGATGCCCGCCACCTTGAGTTCCGCCTGGGTTGTCCGGAGGCCGGCCATGCGGCGGATGAGCTCGTTCTCCCGCTTCGTCGCCTCGGCCTCGAACTTGGCTTCCACCAGCGTCTCGATCTCCGTGTGGCTCCCCTTGCTGAGGGCCTTCTCCACCTCGACCAAGAGTTCCCGGGCCCCGGAGGCGCTGACGCCCCCCTTCCCGGCCTTGTCCACGAGCATCTCGACGGTGTTTAGGACGAGTTCTCGCTCCCGTTCCCGTCGCGCTTTGCTCGTCTCGCGCTGTGCGCGGCTCCAGGCCTTTCGGTAGGCCGGCCAGTTCCCTTTCGCGAGGGCTTCCTCCGCCTGGGCGGCGGCCGTTTCCGCCTTGCCGGGATCGGCCTTCATCGCGCGGAGGTCTCCGATCTCCGAAGTCAGGAGGTCCAGCGCCTCGTGGGACTTCCGGACGCGAGCGGCTTCCTTGGCGATGGCGTTCGCCTTGTGGAGATGCTTGGTGACGTCGCCGAATTTCCCGCTAGCTAGCGCCTTCCAGGCCGCCTCGAGGACCGAATGCGTCTCCGAGAGGTCCGACCCCTCTGCGGCCTCGGCTTCCAGGACCTTTTCCACCTTCTTGATCGCGGCCTCCCCGATCCGAGTCTTCCGGGCCTTCTCGCCGAACTCCCTGGCCGTCCGCGTCCATTTCTGGACGTCGGCGTACACGCCCGTTTTCAGGGCCTTCCTGGCGTTCTCGAGGTATTCCCGCCCCTCGGCTACCTTGGCGCCGCGGTTCTCTGCCGCGTCCAGCTTCCGCTCTACACCAGCGATGAGATCGACGGCCCGGGCGTACTTCCGGGCGTAGTCGGCCGCGCGACTCGCCGTGCCGGCCAGCTGGTTGGCCTTGGCGAAGTCGGCTTGCTTCAGAGCGTCCTGGGCCTTCTGGAGGAACTCCTGGGCCCTGTCGGTCTGTCCGCCCCGTTCGCGGGCGTATCCGATCCGCTTCTTCGCGTCCTCCAGGCGCTTCCACGTCTTGCCCGCGTGACCCGTAAGTTTCAGCCCTCGGAGGGCCCCTTGGAGGGCCTGGGACATGTTCTTGAAGTCGTCCCGTTGGACGCGCTCCTCCAGCGCCTCCATCTTCTCCTGGGCCGCTTCCACGTCCATCCCGGCCCCTTCGGCGATGCGAAGCTTGAGTTTCGCCTCGTCGATCTTCCCCCTCCACGTCGCCCGCCGCTTGCCCTGATCCAGCCCCTTTTTCAGGCCCTGGCCCAGGCGGGCAGCCTCCTTCACGTCCCCCGCCTCGAGGGCCTGCTGGGCTTTCTTGAGGAGGGATCGGCCATAGCGTGCGTCAAATCCCTCCGGGACCGACTCCAACTTCCCGGCGGACGCCTCCAGGACCCGCTCGGCCTCTTTCTGTCCCGTCTTTTTCGGACGCGCTTTCGCGCCCGTGCCGCAGAAAGAACAGGCCTGCGTCTCTTCGTTGAGGGGGGCGTCGCAGAGTGGGCAGGAGTTCAGGGTACCGACTCCCGAGGGGTAACGGGCGATTAGGGGCCAGATGCGACCATAAAAGTCTCCACTTCGTTATCAGGCTCGATACATGAGGGCGGAGGCCGTCGGCCCTTCCGTTAAGAGACCAGCGGGCTCATCAGGGCGAGGGCGATGCCCATCCACACGATCATGCCGATGGTCAAGACGATGCCCACCAGGTCAAACAGGATGTTGACGAGGATCACGAGGAGGGGGGCCACTACCCCGATGAGGACGTAGAGCAGACTCCGGAGCCAGCGTTCCAAAGCGACCCTCACGACGGAGACTCGAGGCCGTCCTCGGCGCTCTTGCGAAGGCGGGCGATGTTGGATCCGACGCGACCCACGTAGACCCCGGTCCCGGCGACGAGGATCCGGGCCCCCGCGCGGGCCGTGACGCCGGCGGTGACCCCGTCGATGCCCCCGTCCACCTCCAGTTCCGTCGGGAGCCCCTCCTCGTCCAAGAACTCCCGGGCCTCCTCCACCTTGGGCAGGACCTCGCTCATGAATTCCTGCCCGCCGAAGCCGGGCTCCACCGTCATCACCAACAGCAGGTCCAGGTCGGCCAGGAAGGGTTTTGCGGCCTCGAACGTCGTGTTGGGCTTGATGGCCAGCCCCGGCCGGCTCCCGTGGTCCCGGATGGCCGCCAGGGTCTCCGCGGGCTCCTCCTCCGCCTCCAAGTGGATGGTCATGAGGTTCGCCCCTGCCTCCGTGAACTCCTTGACGTAGCGACCCGGTCGTTGGATCATGAGATGGACGTCGAAGGGCAGGTCGGTGAGGGGGCGCAGGGCAGCGATCACGGGGGGACCGAGGGTGATGTTCGGGACGAACAGGCCGTCCATGACGTCGATGTGGAGGTAGTCGGCGCCCCCTCGTTCGGCCCGCTTCACCTCCTCTCCCAGCCGGCTGAAATCCGCCGCGAGGATGGAGGGGGCGATCTTGATCATCCGCCGGCCATAGCCCGGGCGGCTTTTAGCCCTACCCCCACTGCCAAGATTCAAGTCGGGAGTCTGCCTGAGGAGCGCCGGTACCTCTGGATCGCGGCCAAGTCCTGAAGGCGGTGGGCATTTTCCTCCTCTCCCTGGTGATCGCCCTGGTGGTGGGGTTCAGCCTCGGCGCCTTCATCCCGCAGGAGACGTGTGCCTTCCCCGTCGTCCTGGATCGAACGACGACGGAGGCGGGGGTCGAGGCCACCGTCTCCCAGGTGGAAGGGACCTACCTGGTGTCGGCCATCGGGTACAAGGCGGTCCTGTTGGAGGTGGAGGGGCGAAGAGTCATCCAAGAGGGCAACCTCGCCGATCTCTCGGCGACCTCCCCCGGCCTCTCCTTCCATCGCGCGGATGCCAGTTTGGACGTCCTGCAGACCGGCGACCAGTTCCGCATGACCCTCGAGGGGGAGGTCCACCTCATCCTCTTGGACGAGGGGGGGACCCCCATCGGCTGGACGCTGGGCTGCGAGGTCTGACGGGGCCGACGCGGCCTTACCCCAATTCTTAATTAGCCCACCTCTTTAGCCCCTCCCCGACGGTGGGGGTTGGATTTCCGGTGGGGGTTGATGAGGCCCTTCTCGACGAGCTGAACGAGAGGGCTCGCGTTCTTCGTGTCCATGTCGTCCGCATGGTCCACGCCGCGGGCTCCGGCCACCCAGGGGGTTCGCTCTCCGCCACCGATCTCATCGCCGCCCTCTTCTTCCACGTGCTCCGCCTGGACCCGAAGGACCCTTCATGGGCCGACAGGGATCGTTTCGTCCTCAGCAAGGGTCACGGCTGCCCGGTCCTCTACGCCGCCCTGGCAGAACGCGGCTTCTTCCCGGTGGAGGAGCTCCTCACCCTGCGCCAGTTGGGGGGGCGCCTCCAGGGTCACCCCGAGTACGGGACGACGCCCGGCATCGAAGCCCCGGCGGGCGCCGAAGGCCACGGCCTGAGCATCTCCATCGGGATGGCGCTGGCGGGGCGCCTGGATGGGCGGGATTACCACGTCTACACCATGATCGGGGACGGCGAGAACGACGTCGGCCAGACGTGGGAAGCCGCCATGGCGGCGGCCAACTTCAGGCTCGGCAACCTGACGGCCATCTTGGACCGAAACCTCCTCCAGCAGGAGCGCCGGACGGAGGACCTCATGCCGCTGGAACCTCTGGCGGACAAGTGGCGGGCCTTCGGCTGGAACGTCTTGGAGATCGATGGCCACGACATGGAGGCCATCCTCGGCGCCCTCTACGAGGCTCGGACCGTGAAGGGACGGCCCACCATGATCATCGCTAAGACGGTGAAGGGGAAGGGCGTGAGTTTCATGGAGAACGTCCTGCGATTTCACGGTACGGCCCCCACGGACGAGGAGCTCGAGCAGGCCTTGGAGGAGCTGGGGGAGACCTCGTGAACCCGCATCCCTGGAAGGTGGAATCCATGCGGAACCACTTCGGCGAAGCCCTGGTTGAGCTGGGGCAGAAACGGGAGGACATCGTCGTGGTGGGCGCCGACACCACGGAGTCCCTGAAGACGTCCCTCTTCGGGGAGGTGTTCCCGGACCGCCTCTTCAACGTGGGCATCGCGGAGCAGAACATGGTCGCCATTGCCTCCGGACTGGCCATGAGCGGGAAGGTGGTCTTCGCCTGCACCTACTCCGTGTTTGGGACCTCCCAGGTCTACAACATCATCCGCCAATCCGTCGCGTACCCGAACCTCCCCGTCAAGATCTTCTGCAGCCACGCCGGTCTCACGGTGGGACCGGACGGGGCGACCCACCAGATGAACGAGGACGTGGGTCTGCTGCGCTCCCTCCCCAACATGAAGGTCCTCGTGCCCTGCGACGGGTTGGAGGTGGCGAAGGCGGTCCACCTGGCCCCGGAGGTCCCTGGCCCCCTCTACTGCCGCTTCAGCCGGGCGAAATTCCCGGTCCTCACGGCCCCCGAGGACCTCTTCGAGGTGGGCAGGGCGAGCGTCATGCGGGAGGGGGACGACGTTACCCTGGTCGCCAACGGCATCATGGTTTCCCGGGCCCTCGAGGCGGCCGAGAAGCTGAAGAAGCAGGGGGTAGAGGCCCGGGTGGTGAACAACAGCAGCGTGAAGCCCCTGGACCGGGAGACGCTGCTCGCCGCGGCCCGGGACACGGGCGCGGTGGTCACGGCGGAGGAACACACGGTCCTCGCCGGGATGGGGAGCGCGGTGGCGGAGCTCCTCGCCCAGGAATACCCCGTCCCCATGCAGATGATCGGGGTCCCCGACATATTCGGAGAGAGTGGGGACGGGTTTGCCGTCCTGGACAAGTACGGACTCACGGCGGAAAGCGTCATTAAGGCTGCCATGCATGTGCTGGCGGCCAAGGAGATGGTCCCCTGAAGCTCTTCCTGGACACGGCCCACATCCCCCACATCAAAGAGGCGGCGGACTGGGGGGTCCTGGACGGGGTGACGACGAACCCCAGCCTCATCCAGAAGGAGGGACGTCCCTTCGACGACATCGTGGGGGAGATTTGCTCCCTCGTGGACGGCCCCGTCAACCTGGAGGTGGTGAGCGAGGACCATCGGGGCATGGTCACGGAGGGGCGGCAGCTCGCGGCCATTCACAAGAACGTGGTCGTGAAGGTCCCGATGACCCCCGACGGGCTGAAGGCCGTGCGGACCCTGAAGAAGGACGACATTCGCACCAACGTGACTTTGGTGTTCGGGCCGAACCAGGCCCTCCTCGCGGCCAAGGCAGGGGCCTACATCGTCAGCCCCTTCATCGGCCGGCTGGACGATGCCGGCCACAACGGCATGGACCTCATCCGACAGATCGTCACGATCTACCGGAATTACGGGTTCGAGACAAACCTCTTGGTGGCCAGCGTCCGCCACCCGGTCCACGTCGTGGAGTCGGCGTTGGCGGGAGCCCAGATCTGCACCGTGCCCTATGCCGTCCTGGCCAAGATGTTCAAGCACAGCTTGACGGACGTCGGGCTCCGTGCCTTCATGGAGGACTGGAAAAAGGTCCCCGAGGAGATGCGGCCTTTCTAGTTTGATGGGTTGCTCGGGACAGTATTAAGAGAGACGGTCGCGTCCTGAGACCAGCTCCATGAGACCCTCCTCGCGGAACCTTCTCCTGTTCGCCCTCGTTATCGTCATCGCGGTCGCCGTCCTCAACCTCGTGCAGAACCTCCAAGCCTTGAGCTCGGGAGGGGTCGCCATCGACGTGCCCAGGATCCGTATCCTCCCGGTGGATTTGGGTCTGGAGACGACCCTCGTTGGCGTCTACGTACTCAGCCTCGCGGCCTTGGGCGTCTTCCTTCTCGCCCTTTACTGGGTTCGCCCCAAGGTCCGCAAGTTCCCGTACCAGGAACTCCTTCCCATTGTTGTCGCGATTCTAACTCTCATGGCCGTCGTCCTCCTGATTCAGCCGTTCGTAGAGGGACCCGAGGGGCAGCCGATGGCAGAGGGGTTGCAGGGGGAAGATGATGGGATGAGTCTGGGGCAGGGAGCAGCGATTGAGGAGGATTCAGACACGCCGGCGGAACCCTTGCAGCAGGCCGCCCCCGTGGCCCCACGGATGCTGGGTCTCATCCTGGCGCTCCTCGCAGTCGCGGCCGTGTATCTCTTGCTCGTGATGTTGCGCTCTCGCCGGTCCCTCTCCTGGGCCGAATCCGTTGAGCAACCCCAGAATGTAGTGAGTGAACTGACAGAGGCCTTGGGGGAGCGGATCTCCCGCCTGCGCCTCGGCGAAGATGTCCGGTTGACGATTCTGGGGTGTTATCGTGACTTGGTCGAGCTGCTCCACTCCCATGGTTTGACGACGCCGAACTACCTCACAGCCCGCGAGGTGGAGAGTCTCGCGCTGGACAGTCTGCGCCTCAGCACGGAATCCGCGGAGGCCCTTCGGAAGCTGTTCGAAGAGGCGCGCTACAGCTACCATCCGATGACCCAAACCCATCGGAAGGCCGCCCTTGAATCCCTGGAGCAGGTGAGGGCCGAACTGGGGACTTGATCTGACGGCCGGGGATCAGGGGCGATCGGAGTTTGCCCGGCAGACCTCCGATCCCCGGATGGAAGGGAACCGTGTGGAGGGGAAAGTCCTCAGCCTGATAGCAGTCGTTCTCGTTCTGGTCATCATTTCGTTTGTGGTGTTTCCCGGAACCTCCACCCTCCGCTGGGGGATGCTAATCCTTGTCCTCATCTCCTTCGGCCTGGCCGTCTTCGCCTCCCTCTATCGAACGGGCATCAGGATCCCTCCGATCGAGCTCCCAGATGGGTCGGATAGCGACTCCAAAGGGGATTTGCCCAAGCTCTCTGAGATCCTGAGGAAGGCTGAAAAGGGGATGCGCTACAGCCAGGTTGCCGTGGCCCTCCGCGTGCGGGAGGCCTTCCTCGCGAGGCTGCAGACCGAGCGCAACCTGGAATCGGAGGAGCTGGAGTCGATCCTAGTTTCTCCCAGGGAGTTGGGCCGCATGGTGGGAGATTCGGATATCCAGGCCTTCCTGGAGGACACCTCCCTCCACGGGGACTCGCTCCTGACAGCGAACACACCCGATCGTTCCCTCGCCTTTGGGTTTGCCCAGGAGGATTTCGTCCGGGGCCTGTCTCGAATTGTGCGAGCCATGGAGGCATGGCGATAAAGCTGGAGCGAGTGGAGAGCCTGTCCCGGGACCTCATCGAAGAGGTCTCTCGGGCCATCGTTGGCAAGGAGGCGGTCCTGGAACGCGTTGTCCTCGCCATCCTCTCTGACGGCCATATTCTCATCGAAGACTTCCCGGGTCTTGGGAAGACCATCATGGCCAAGAGTTTCGCCGCCGCCCTGGGATGCGAATTCAAGCGGGTGCAGTTTACCCCCGATCTCCTCCCGGCCGACATCACGGGGACGTACATCTTCAACCGCCAGAAGGACGATTTTCAACTGCGACGGGGACCGGTCTTCACCAATGTTCTGTTGGCAGACGAAATCAACCGAGCCCCACCAAAGACCCAGGCCGCCTTGCTGGAGGCCATGCAGGAACGCCAGGCGACCCTGGAGGGGGAGACCCACCCTATCGACCGGCCCTTCCTCGTGATGGCTACCCAGAACCCCATCGAGTTCGAGGGGACCTACCCATTGCCGGAAGCCCAGATCGATCGCTTCATCATGCGCATCGAGATGGGATATCCCTCACCTGGAGCCGAGAAGGAGATGCTGAGTCGGCGGGTGGCCCGGAAGAGGGACTTCGTGGACATCGAGAAGGTGGCAGGGCCCAGACAGGTCTTGGCGATGCAGGCAGCGGTGGAGGAGGTGTTTGTGGAAGAGGACCTGGAGCAGTATATCGTGGAGGTCGTTCGGGGAACGCGAAACCATCCTCGCACGGCAGTCGGGGCAAGCCCGCGAGGCGCTCTGGCTCTGCTTCAACTGTCCCGATCGAAGGCGGCCATGAAGGGGCGGGACTACGTGTTGCCCGATGACATCAAGGAGATCGTCGGAGATGCCCTCGCCCACCGCCTCATTCTCAAGCCGGATCCTCTCATCCGAGGGGTGAAACCCTCCACGATTCTCCTCGATGTGCTACAGGAGGTCCCCGTCCCGAAGGTCGATTAGATGCGGACGGACCTCAGCGCATGGCTCGTGGGCGTCGCGGCCCTGTTCCTTCTCTGGGGTATCATCACCCGAGAACCGAGGATCTTTGCCCTGATCATACCCATGGTGGTCTACCTGGCGCTAGGAACCGCCCTTGGGTCAGACACCCATCCACCGCAGGTCCGCCTCACCCGCCGGGTGGAGAAGGAGAAGGCCATCGAAGGGGAGGAGCTGACGGTCTCTCTGGAGGTGGAGAACGTGGGCCGCTCTTTGGAGCTGCTCGAGGTCTTTGACCGACTCCCCCCCCAACTGGAAGTGGTGGAGGGGAGCAGATACATGGTGACCCGCCTCCGACGGCGTGAGGTCGTGGAACGTGAATATACGGTTCGCCTGCGGGCGCCAGGGAGGCATTTCCTGGGCCCGATCGTCCTTCGCAGCCGAGACCTCCCAGGCTTCTTCTTCCACACGGTAGTCGAGGAGGACACCGTCGCCGTCGTTGCGACTCCGACGCGGGAGGACCTGCGGAGGACCCAGCTGCCGGCCCGTAGGATGAGGACCTGGCTTGGTCAGATCCCATCGCGATCCCCTGGGCTCGGAACGGATTTCTGGTCGATTCGAGACTACGTTTCCGGAGACGAGATGAGAAGGATAAATTGGAAGGCCTCGGCCCGGCTCAATTCCCTTTTCACCAACGAATTGGAGGCAGAACGAAGCGGGGACTTCGTCCTGATCCTGGATGCCCGAGAAGAGGTCGCCTCGGGGCCGATTCACGAAACTGCCGTCGTCATGGGGGTTCGGGCGGCCATGTCCCTGGCCGAAATGCTGCTTGACGCCCGCAACCGCGTTGGTCTGATTACCATGCGGGCGGTCTTGGACTGGGTGTACCCCGCCTCCGGGCGAAGACAGTTCCTGGACATTGTCGAGTCCCTCGTGAGCGTGAAGCCGGGTGGACAGTGGTCCCTGAAACACCTCCCCTGGATCTTGGGCCGCTTCTTCCCCGCGGGGTCCCACCTCATCATCATCTCGCCCATGGTTGATGCGAGTACCCGGGATGCGATTCTGGAGATGAAAGCCCGGGGGTTTGACGCCTTGGTCCTTTCCCTCTCCGCGGTTGATCTGGAGATGCGCCATGCGACCGATGACGAGATGACCCGGGCCGCCTACTCCATTCTGAAGCTGGAGAGAGAAGCAAATCTCGGACTCCTGCGGCGCTTCGCCAGAGTCGCGGATTGGAGACCAGGGGAACCCCTTGCCTTGGCCCTCAAGGAGGTGGAACGACGGATGCCCCTTCGTCCCTAGCCCGGACGATAACCTACCTTCCGCTCGGACTCCTCATGGCGCTGGTGGGATGGACCTCGGCCGTCCTTTTCCTGCTCCCGCCGAGCTCTCTTCTCCTTACCTTGCCGCTCGTCCTCGCCGCCGCCGCTTTCGGGCTGCTGAGCACGATCGTTGATTTCCGTCTGGCGGATGCGGTCGCTGTCCCCCTCGTCGCCGCCACGTTTCTTGGCGTCGGAATCTTTCAGGCGCAGCTGGGGCTGGAGGAACTCTACGCCTTCGTCGGCCTGGCCCTCTTCACAACGCAGCTCACCCGCTTTCGCGCCATGGCCCGGCCGCTTGCACACGCGACTCTGGACGCTACCAGCCGCCAGGCCCTTCGTTCGCTTTACGTGACCTTCCTCCAGCGTCTGGGCTTCCTCATCATCCTCGTCGTCCTGATTTCCCTCACGCTGTTCTTCGTCGCCTCGTTGGTCAGCCTGAGCCTGAGTACGGAGGAGACGGCCTTCTTCCTTAGCGTGGCGATTCTCCTGGCTCTGCTGGCGATTGCCAGGCCCCGATCGCAGGCCAGAGGCTGAGTAGGCCCGTGAGGCTTCCCCCCCTCGGCCCGACCGTGTAGCGGCCGGTTAATCGGGCCCGTCGAGCCTGAGACTTGGGTCCCTTCCATGACTGCGAAGGCATTTAAGTAGCCTCTGGGGATGGTTATTCGATGGTCCTGCTCAGGAATGAGAGGAGTGGCCTCCTCGCCGTGGCCCTTGTCCTCGGTGCGGCCTTCCTCCTAGCGAATCTCGCTTTCAACCTGCAGAACCTGACGATCGCCCCTGATGCCTTCCCGGCGGATCAGGAGGACCCCAATAGCGAATCCCCGGTGTTTCCCGTCCAGACGGGCGACGTTCGGCCCTTCATGCAGGCCGTCACCATCGTGCTGGCCGTCGCCTTCCTCATCAACCTCTTTCTCCTCATTCGCCACAAAGAGGCACGCAGGCCCTTCCTGATCGAATTGGCCGGACTCTTTCTGGGCCTGGCCGTCGTCTTGGCGGTCCTCCTCATCCTGGACGCCTTCGCGGGTCTCCCGTTCTTTACGCCGCAAGAAGGCGGACAGGTCCTCCCGGGGACTGGCACGGATGTCCCGGGGTCCTCCTCTGGGATTTCCGCCGCGCCCGTGGGGTTCGGGATTATCGCCGTGGCCGTCCTGGCCCTCGTTCTCCTCTTGCTCTACTCCAGGCGGTTCGGGCAACGGTCGGATTCGGAACTCATTGCGGAGGCTAAGCGGAGGGCCATCGACCGTCTGCAAGAGGCCATCTATCGTCTGGAGATGGGGGAGGAGGTTCGATCCGCGATCCTGCGATGTTACGCGGACATGACCCGTCTCTTCCGTCGTCGGGGCCTGACCTACGGTCGAGAGTTGACGGCGAGGGAGCTGGAGGCCTTGGCCGGCGAGAGGTTGGACATCTCCGATGAGTCCTCCGTCCGGTTGCGGGAGCTGTTCGAAGAAGCGCGTTACAGCGCCCATCCGTTGCACGAGGGTTACAAGAGGACGGCCTTGGAGTGCCTACGGGACGTCAAGCGGGAGCTCGAGGGCCCCACGCCCGCGTGAAGGGGCGGCGTTCCATGCAGGCGGCGCAACAGCGTAAGGGGAGGCCCGCACATGGCATGGCCTCGGGGCTGGGGAGCCTTCGCTTCCTCTTCCGCCTGGAGCTTGCCGTCATCCTGGTGGCCCTAGCAGTCGTCCTCGGCATGACCATCTTCTTCGCCCAGTTCAGCGGGATCCTCCGGTGGCTCCTCTTCGTGGTCATCCTCCTCATCGGCGCATGGATGGCGGGCAGGTTCGTGCGCCTCCGGACCGTCGAGACCGAACCCCTCGGACCTCGGGCGTTCACCCCGCAGCAGGTCGAGGGCGACCTGAAGAACCTATCGACCTCCCTGCGTCGGGGGAGCCGCGGTCTGCGCTACAGCCAGCTCCACTTTGCCGTCAACCTCCGGGACGCCTTCCTGGCGAAGCTACGTGCCTCCTCGGGCTTCCTAGGGACCGTCCAGGAGCTCAACGCCGACATCCCCCGCCTCCAGGCCCTGGTCGGAGACGAGGCGTTGCTACGCTTTATCCGACGGGCCACGGTCCTGGAGAGGTCCATGGCGGAGGTGCTGAGCTCCACGGAGGAGCTCTTCCCGGGGGAGGCCTCCGAATTTCCGCAGCTCATGGGGGACTTGATGGCCCGGATGGAGGAGTGGCCCTGAAGCTGGAGGCCGTGGCGGAAACGGCGGACCACCTCCTCGCCGAGGTCTCGACGGCTATCGTGGGCAAGCGGGACGTGCTGGAACTCTTCCTCCTAGCCATCCTGTCGGACGGCCACGTCCTCATCGAGGACTACCCGGGGCTCGCCAAGACCCTGATGGCCAAGTCGTTCGCAGCGGCCCTCGGAAGCACGTTTCGGCGCGTCCAGTTCACGCCGGACCTCCTGCCGGCGGACATCACCGGGACGTACGTCTTCGACAGGAAGGAGGGCGAGTTCGTCCTGCGGCGAGGCCCCCTCTTCACACACGTCCTCTTGGCCGACGAGATCAACCGGGCGCCCCCCAAGACCCAGGCGGCCCTCCTGGAGGCCATGCAGGAGAGACAGACCACCCTGGAGGGGGAGACCTACCCGCTGGAGAGTCCCTTCATCGTGGTCGCCACCCAGAACCCCATCGAGTACGAGGGGACCTACCCGCTTCCCGAGGCACAGATCGACCGCTTCCTGGTTCGCATTCGGATGGGCTACCCGTCCCAGGAGGATGAGGTCGAGGTGCTCCAGCGGAGGCGGGCCCGGAAGCAGGAGGAGGTCGAGGTCAAGGCCGTCGCCAAGCCGTCCGTGGTGCGGGCCATGCAGCGGGCCATGGAGGAGATCCACGTGGAGCGGGATGTGGAGCAGTACGCCGTGGAGCTGGTGCGGAGAACCCGGCAGCACACCAGCGTGGAGGTGGGCTCCAGCCCCCGCGGTTCCCTGGCCCTTATGACCCTCTCCCGGGCCCGGGCGGCCCTCGCGAACCGCGATTTCGTCCTCCCGGATGACGTTAAGGCCGTCGCCGTCCCGGGCCTGGCCCATCGCCTCATCCTGAAGCCAGATCCCTGGATTCGTGGTGTGAAGACAGAGTCGGTGGTCGAAGAGGTCCTGCGGGAGGTCCCCGTGCCCATGGTGGGCTAGATGCGGACCCGGACGACCTTCTGGGTCTTCGGAGCCGCCATCGTCCTCCTCCTCCTCGGCGTGGTGACCCGGGACTTCCGCTTCCTGGCCCTTGTCCTTCCCCTCCTCGTCTTCGCCGCCCTCGGCTCCGTCTTTGCGCCCCCCCTCCCCTCCCTGGCCGTCCGGCGGGTGATGGAGGGGGAGCGGACCTTCGAGGGTGAGGAGATCGACGTCGCGCTCACCCTGCAGAACACGGGGGCCGCCCTTCCCGCTCTCGAGGTCTACGACGGCCTCCCGCCCGGGGCCACCGTCACCCAGGGAAGCAACCGTCTCCTCCTGTCCCTCGCGGAAGGGGAGACGAAGACCCTGGAATACACCCTCCGGTTCGACCTCAAGGGCCGGTACACCCTGGGACCCCTCGCGGCCCGGAGTCGAGACCCCCTGGGGCTGTACGTCCACGAGACCACGGTCCATGGGCGGGATGGGGTGGTGGTCTCGCCTCGGATCCAGGACCTCAGGCGGGTCTCCCTCCTCCCTCGCCGGACGAGGCCTCATCTGGGCCAGGTTCCCGCCCGCATCCCCGGGCTGGGCACCGAGTTCTGGTCCATTCGCGAGTACCAGGGAGGGGACGACCTGCGGGGCATCAACTGGAAAGCCTCCGCGCGCCTCGACACGCTCCTGACCAACGAGCGGGAGGCCGAGCGGAGCGGGGACATCATCCTGGTCCTCGACGCGCGGCACGAGGCTCACGTCGGCGGCCCATTCTACAACACCGTCGAGCTGGGCATCCGAGCCGTCGTTTCCCTCGCGGCCCGCCTCCTCCAGGACCGGAATCGGGTGGGTCTCGTCATCCAGCGAGACATCCTGGACTGGGTCTACCCCGCCTTCGGGCGGTCGCAACTCTACCGGATCATCGAGGCGATCCTCTCGGTCCGTCCCGGGGGCCTCTGGCCCTTCCGCCAGATCGCCTGGGTCCTCAAGCGTCACTTCCCCCCCCGGGCCCTGCTGGTCATCGTCTCGCCCCTGGTCGATCGCGCCTCCCTGGAGTCGGTCCGGGAGCTGCGGGCGGCGGGCTTCGACATCATCCTCCTCTCCCCGTCCTCCCTGGAGGTGGAACGGATGATGCTCGAGGGCAACGGAGACACGGAGCTCGCGCACCGGGTCCTGCGAATGCGGCGGGAGGCGGACGTGGCGTATCTGCGGCGGTTCGCCCACGTGGTGGACTGGAATCCGGAGGAACCCCTCACGCTGGCGTTGAAGGAGGCGTCGCTGTGGAAACGCTATCAGCCCTAAGGATCGTCGGGCTCCTGCCGTCCCTCTTCAGCCTCGGCTTCATGGCATTCGCCTTCGTCCTCGCGTCGGACCGCCTGGACGTGCCTGTGGTGGCCTTCCTCCTCGTCGCCCTGGCCGTCGTTCTGGCCCTCGTCGTGGCCACCGGCCTGCGGCGCACGAAGGGCACGGAGCGAATTGCCCTCCTGGTGGCGGGCTCGACCCTCCTCTTCGCGGCGCTCTACGTCAGGCCCCTCGATACGCTGGCGCTGTATGCCCTCCTCCTGCTCCTCGTCCTGGCGGGTCAGTTCAGCGTGCTGGGAGTGCTCACGCGTCCGCTGAGCGAGAAGCGGCTCACGAGGGCCGAAGCCTCCGAGGCCCGGCGAACCCTGCTCGCCGCCCTCCTCCGGCTGAGCGTCGTTCTCCTCGCCGCCTTCTTCCTCTCGGCCCTCCTCTGGAACGTCGTGGTCGCCCTGTCCCTGGGGGCGACCTCCGACCTCAGCGCGTTCCTGCTCGCGGCGCTGCTCATCCTTCTCATCACCCTCCTCTTTGCTCTTCGGGAATCCCCGGCATCAGCTTGATATAGCCCCCCTTGCCTGGCGAAAGTCGGGCCCCGATAGTGTAGCGGCCGATCATCCAGGCCTGTCGAGCCTGGGACTCGGGTTCAAATCCCGGTCGGGGCGCTCTTCCCGGTCGAATTTCCGTGTCCAGGCCCGTCTCTCAGGGGGGGTTCTCAAGGAGTCTGGTTGCCCATTCCGCGATGGCCTCCGAGAGGTCATCCAGGACCTCGGTGGGGTCGCGACCGGACCGTTTGAGCACGTTGAAGGAGTGGTCGCCCCCTTCTACGAAGTGTAGGACGCCGCGCTCCCCCAGACCTCTCACGACGGTATCGATGAGGTCGCGTCGTGCGAGGGCATCGCGGGTTCCCTGAAGAAACAACATGGGATGGGTTATGTCCGTGAGATGATCGGCGCGTTCCAAGCCCGGTTTGCCGGGGGCGTGCAGCGGAAAGCCCAGGAAGATCAGACCGCGTACTTTCGGAAGCGCGTCGCCCGCGGCGGCGCGCGACGTCATCCGACCACCCAGAGACTTGCCTCCGGCCAGCAGGGGGAGGTTGGAGGTCACGTCCGCAGCGAACCGGACCGCAGACCGTACCGTCGCCTCCAGCAAGGAGGGTGGGTTGGGGTACCGCTTACCCTCCTCCATGTACGGGAACTGGTAGCGCAGGGTCCCGATCGCCCGTTTCGCGAGTCCTTGGGCGATGGATTCCATGAAGGGGTGACGCATTCCCGCGCCGGCCCCGTGGGCGAGGACGCAGAGCGTCCTCGCTTTGTCAGGTTGGAGTTGTAGTCCGGAGACCTGGAGGTCGGTCCCTTCGACGGCGATTCGTACCTCCTGCTCCTGCATGGGGTTGGCGAAGGGCGACCCCGTCGTAAGTGTCTTTGGAGAGGGGTCCGGCCGGATTACTCTTCGGGGAGCGTCGCCGGGACCTTTGCGTCACACCGCAAGCAGCGGAGGTCCCCCTCAGGGTCCACTCCCACCTCGACGGATCCACACTCGAGGCACCAGAGCAGCGTGTCGCCCTCGATGAGATTCTCCTCCTCCCCTTCTTCGCCTTCGCTCTCATCGAACTCCCTCTCCCCAACCTCCGGGGAGGCCGCTTCCATTTCCTCATACATCTGCAATTCGGCCTGACCGCGCAGGGATTTCAGCAGGCGGTACGCCTCCCGTCCCCGGACGAGGGCCTCCGTGTAGTCCTCCTTCTCCCAGAGGCGCCTCGCGGCAGCCAGGTCGTCCTCAGCCGCCGAAACGTCCAATCCCTCTGCCTCGGCGGTCTCAATCACGGACGCAATCTGATCGAGGACCCCTTTCAGGAGGGTCACCTTCTGGCTATTCTGGAAGGTGGCGGACGAAGTAGAAGTCTGCGGCAAGGCCGTTTCCCGGGAAGCGAGAAGGAGAAAGTGGCTTGAGATGAGGTCGCCCGCCTCCAGCGCCTGCGCTAACCCGTCCCGGAGCGGACCTTTGACGCGCGCGGCCTCCCCCTCGATCTCCTCGACACGCTTCGCTCGTGCTCGGTGAACCAACTCGTCCACTTCGCTGATGACCTCCAGGTAGCTCTCGCGGTCATCTTCGGCGAGGGCCAGAACTGCCCGCCGAAGTTTGCGGTGCGCCAGAGTGGTGTCTCCGCCCATGGCCTGAATCTCTGCAATGGCCCGCCCCAGGTTCGCCACGTGGTGGCGGTGGCGGTCCATCTCGTAGGCATATAGCCTCGACACGGCAGTCTCCAGCTTCTCCAGGAGGGGCGCCGCCTCCGCGAAGGAGCCGCCCTCGAAGGCATGCATGACCTCGAGGAGCTGGTCGCTCACCTTCCTCGCCCACTCCGTGGAGCCCTCCGAGGTCTCCAGAATGCGCCGGGCGGAGGCGATAGCGACGGCCATGCCGCTCTCGATATAGTCGCGGGACTCCCCCTCGATGCGCCTGACGGCCTTCCGGGCGGCCTGGAAGGCCTCGTGGAACCGCCGCTCCTTGAATTGGCGGGCGGCGTCCGTCTGGAGGCGCCTCGGCTCCTCAAAGTCGACGAGGCGGGAGAGGGCGTACCGCACCCGGCCCCCCAGCACGGGGGTGCTGGCGCGCTTTTTATCGGATGGGGATTTCGACTTGGCCATGGGCCCGTTCGGGCTGCCTTTTGGGCCTCGTGGCGTTAAGAATTTCGAACAGGGTATCAAAGGCGGGAATGAGCCGGAGTGCCAGTTCTACGTCTCGCGCAAGGCCGCACTAAGCTCGTCCAGCGGGACGTCCCTCTGCTCCCCTGTCCGAAGATCCTTGAGACCCACCTTCCCCTCTCCCCACTCCCGCTCACCCACGAGGACGGCCATCCGGGCCCCGAGGGCGTCGGCGTGGTCCAGGTTCTTGGAGGGTCCGCGGCCTGTGAGATCCACGTCCGCCGAGAACCCGGCCGCACGAACCCGGCGGAGGACGTCGTAGCCGGCATCCCGAAGGTGGTCGCCGATGGGAAACACGTAGACATCAAGCTCCACTTGCGGTAGGTCCACTTCCGCCTTCTCCAGGGCGAGAAGGACCCGGTCGAAGCCCATCCCAAAACCCGTGGTCTGCAGGGGGTCTCCACCAAACAGATTGGTAAGGGCGTACGACCCGCCGCCACAGATCTGGCTCGCAGCCCCCAAGGGTTCGTAGTGGAGCTCGAAGACGGCGCCCGTGTAGTAGTCGAGGCCGCGAACGACCCCGAGGTCGTACGCGACGTCCTCGATGCCATACCGTTCCAGCAGAGCTCCGAGATCCCGGAGGTACTGAAGCCCCGCCTGCTCCCCCACTCGCTTCTCCGCCTGGGCCAGGACCTCCGGCCCTCCTCGCAGGTCCACCAGGGCGACGAGGTCGTCACGCAAATCCCCGATTCCCCCAGCCTCCAGCTCCTGTGCCAACTCGTCCGTGCGTCCCTTGTCGAGGGCCCTGAGGATCCGGGCCTTCCGGTCCTCGTCCACATCCAGGAGCCCGCGAATCAGTCCGATGTGGCCCAGGCGGAGCTGGAAGCCCGTGAGGCCGGCCTCGCGCACGGCCTCCACCGCCGTGGCGATAACCTCCGCGTCAGTCTGGAGTGGGTTGCCCCCCAGGATCTCGACGCCGAACTGGTGGAACTCCCGGTAGCGGCCGTATTGGGGTTCGTCGTACCGGTAGCAGGTCCCGAGGTAGAAGACCTTCAGGGGCTTGGGCCGGCCTTGCAGCCTGTTGAGGTAGAAGCGAATGACGGGGGCCGTGAGCTCCGGGCGGAGGGCGAGCTCCCGGCCCCCCTTGTCACGGAAGGCGTACAGCTCCCCCACGATGGCGGGCCCCGACTTGGCGATGAAGAGCTGGGCGTGCTCGAAGGTCGGGGTGGCCACTTCCCCGTAGCCAAACCGCCGGGCGACGCGCATGAAGGCAGCCTCCACGGCACGCCTACGGGCCATGTCCTCCGGGGTGAAGTCTCGTGTGCCCCGCGGCCGTTCGAACATCGGCAGGTTCCAGGGAAGGCGGTGTTATAGCTTTTTTCGGGTCGCTACCCTAACGACCGGTCCTGGCCCATGGGCTCTCTCGCCCGTACGAAACCGATCCGGGGCTCGCCGAGGCTAGTTCTCCAGTCAACCGGTTTCGTTCGGTTGAACGAATAGGATCAGGATCGGACGGCGTCGTGGCTAGCGTTGGTTCAAGGCGGCAGGCGGACTTCAGTCCTTGTGAAATCCACCCGGAGAGATTGGAGTTTGGCCGCAAGTTTCTCCGCGAGATGTGGCAGGAGGAGCAGGACGGACTGACCCACTTACGGACCAGGTTGCTCGACGATTCCCTGGTATCGGTAGGTTCGCCTATGGCCGTGGTAGGTCCGGTTACCGTGGACCCGAAGACGATTCGGGACACCTTCGCCCGTAGACGATCTTCGTCCGCGGGGATGTCATACGATATTAGGACACGCTTTCTCGTCCAACGACTTCCATTTTCGTTCAGGCGTACGAAAGCCAGCACATGAAGGGATAGGTGAGAGGTCGGGGAAAATGCCCGCTATCCCCCACCTGGTGGCCTTGGCACCTTCCCCCCTCGAACCCTAAATAGCACCGCCTCCTCCTCCGGACGTTGCCTGAGGTCAAGACCCTCTTTTTCGACCTGGATGGGACCCTCTGCGAGTACGGCCTTGCCCCCAACGCGGCCCTCCGCCAGGCCTGCGCGGCTGCTGGCATCGACGTAGACCTAGATCATCACGAGTACTACGACCTCTACAAGGTCGTCCAGGCCGAGCGGCCGACAGGAGGCTATGAGGAGGTGAGCGACGAGGCGTATCGTCGGCTCCTCGCGTCCCACGGTTGGGACGATCCCGCGGTGGCCCGGAGGGTAGCTGCCACCTACCGGAGGGACCGGCTCGCGAGCATCGACATGTATCCCGAGACGGTCGAGGTCCTGGACCAGCTCCGCGGGGAGTATCCGCTCGGCATTATCTCCAACGGACCAGGGGAGATTCAGTGGATGAAGGTGCAGAAGTTCCGACTCCAGCCCTACTTCGACACGATCGTCATCTCCGGCGAGGTCGGCGCGGAGAAGCCCGAGGCCGCCATCTTCCGCCTCGCCCTGGAGCGACTCAAGGGAAGGGCGGACGCTGCTGCGCACATTGGGGACCATCTCACCTACGACGTCGCGGGGGCCCGGGGGGCCGGCCTCTTGAGCATCTGGGTCAACCGGGGGGGCATCCCGCCCCCCGATGGGAGCGCGATACCCCACCACGAAATCCACGACCTGCGGGAGCTCCTGCCTCTCGTCTCGGCGTGACTACTCGACGGTCACACTCTTAGCCAGGTTTCGGGGTTTGTCGATGGAGCACCCCCGCTCGCGGGCGGTGTAATACGCCAACAGTTGCAGCGTCACGACGTTGACCACGGGCGAGTAGATCGACCGGACCCAAGGCACCCGGAGGACGGCGTCCACGTACTTCTCCAGCTCCTCGTCCCCCTCGAACCCGATGGCCACGACGGGGGCTCCCCGAGCGCTCACCTCACCAATGTTGCCGATCATCTTCTCCCACGTGTGGTCCTGGGGCACCAGCGCCACGATGGGCGTCTCCTCCGTGATGAGGGCCAGGGGTCCGTGCTTCAGCTCCCCCGCCGCGTACCCCTCGGCGTGCACGTAGGAGATCTCCTTCATCTTGAGAGCCCCTTCCATGGCCATCGGGAAGTTGATGTTCCGCCCGATGAAGAACATGTCCCGCACGTGGCTGTACTCCCGCGCCAGGGCCTCGATGGCCGGCGCGGCATCGACCACAGATTGGACGGCCCGGGGGAGGGCCCGAATCTCCTCCCTCCACTTCCGTGCTTCGTCTGGTGTGAGAGTCCCCCGTGTGATGCCCAGGCGGAGGGCGAGGATGTAGAGGGCCACGAGCTGGGCCGTGAATGTCTTCGTCGCCGCGACGCCGATCTCCAGGCCCGCCCGGGTGAACAGGCTCTCATCCACCTCCCGGGTCAGGCTGGAATCCACGTAGTTCGTCACCGCGAGGGTGCGACTCCCGCGCCGCTTCGCCTCCCGGGCCGCGCCGATGGTGTCCGCCGTCTCACCACTCTGACTGATGAAGACCACCAAGGGCGTCCCGTCGGATCGGGCCGCGTACCGGTACTCTGACGCGAGCTCAGCAGAGGCCGGGATCCGGGCAATATCCTCCAGGATGTACTTCCCCGCCAGGGCCGCGTGGTAGGAGGTCCCACACGCTACGAGCTGGACCCGGTCCGCCCCTCGGAGGATCGCCAAGTTCTGAAAGTCGCTCAGCCGCCCGAGGAGGGTGGCGTGAATCACCTCGGGCTGCTCAAAGATCTCCTTCAGCATGAAGTGGTCGAATCCGCCCCGCTCCGCGTCCTCCACATTCCAGCTGACGACCTCCGGCTTCCGGTCGACGAGGGAGCCGTCGGGAGCGTGGATCCGAACCTCCTTCGGGGTGAGGACGGCCAGCTCGCCGTCCAGCAGGTGGAGGATCCTGCTGGTGGTGCGGAGAAGGGCGGGCACGTCCGAGGCGAAGAGGTTCTCCCCGGTCCCCAGGCCCAGGACGATGGGGCTGTCCCGGCGGGCCACGACGAGCTTCCCCACCTCGTCGGCATGGGTGAAGGCGAGGGCGTAGGCCCCCTCGATGCGCGAGAGGACCGAACGGACGGCCTCCTCGAGGTTGCCTTCGTATGCGTCTTCCACGAGGTGGAGCACCACCTCCGTGTCCGTCTCCGAGGTGAACTTGTGGCCCTTGGCCAGGAGCGCCTCCTTGTGCGTCCCGTAGTTCTCGATGATGCCATTGTGGGCCAGGGCGAGCTTCCCGCTGCAGTCCAGGAAGGGGTGGGCATTGCGCCGGCTCGGGGCGCCGTGCGTGGCCCAGCGGGTGTGGCCGATGCCCAGGGTCCCCGGGAGGTCTGGGAGGCCGTTCTCCAGGTCGCGGATCTCCCCCTTGTCCTTGTGCAGGGTCAACTCGCCATTCAGAACCACGACGCCCGCGGAGTCGTAGCCCCGGTACTCCAGCCGCTTCAGCGCTTCCAGGAGGATGGGAAGGGCGGGCTGCTCTCCCGTGTAGCCCACGATGCCGCACATCTACGTCACCCGGGACCCGTCGGGCAGGGTCCCACGCAGGGTCGATCCAGAGGCGGCAATGCTGCGCGCCCCAACGATCGTGCCTGCCATCACGTTGACCCCGCTTCCCAGGGCGGAGTCCTCTCCCAGGAAGGAGCCCACGTGGGGGACCTCGTGCCACTCCCCCTCGATCTGCACCGTGACCGTCTCGGCAGGCACCGAGAGGTGGGAGGCGCTCCGAACCCCCCGCCCGAGGACGCTGTGGGAGACGTAGGAGAAGGCTCCGAGGGAGCAATCCGGCATGATCAGGCTCTCCTCGATGACGGAGGAGGCCCCGATGGTGACGTTTTCACCGATGGAGG
This sequence comes from Thermoplasmata archaeon, assembly GCA_046759185.1. Taxonomy (GTDB): domain Archaea; phylum Thermoplasmatota; class Thermoplasmata; order RBG-16-68-12; family JAJISG01; genus JAJISK01. Next base: position 39,170 of record JBHIBO010000005.1, read on the forward strand.
TGGACGGGTAGATCGTGGCGTGGGGGCCCACCTCGCACCCCTCACCGATGGCCACGGGTCCTTGGACGTACGTCCCCGCCCGGAGGACGGAGCCCTCCCCCAGGGCCACCGGGCCTCGGAGGATGACACCCTCTTCTACCTTCCCCGCGATCTGCTCCTTCAGAGCCTGAAGCGCGACGGCGTTGACCTTGATGAGGTCCCACGGGTACACCGCGTCGATCCAGGTCCCCTCTGTGGGAATGGCCGTGAGCTTTCGCTTCCGGGCCAGCTTCTGGAGGATGGCGGGGATGTCAAAAACCCCCTTCTTACCCTGCCGGGTGGCCTCCTTGAGGAAGGCGGGATCGAGCCCGTAGATGCCCGTGTTGATGAGGTTGCCGATGCGCTCCTCCGGCTTCTCCACGATGTTCTGGACGCGGGTCCCGTCCAAGGTGACCACGCCATATTTCGAGGGTTCCTCGCTCTCCGTGATGACCACGGAGGGGGTCACCCCCGCCTGGAGGAGGTCCTCCACCGTCCGGCCATCGATCACGTTGTCCCCGGCCAGGACGAGGAACTCGTCCTCCAGCAGGTCGGCGGCCTGGAGGAGGGCGTGGGCCGTCCCCAGCTGCTTGTCCTGGGTGACGTAGTCGATCTGGGCGCCCCACTCCTTCCCGTCCTGGAAGTGGGTCATGATCCGTTCCTTGCGGTAGCCCACCACCATGACGATGTCCCGGAGCCCGTTCTCCACGAGGGCCTGGACCACATACTCCACGATGGGACGGTTGGCCACGGGAATCATGACCTTGGGTTCCGTCCGGGTGAAGGGTCCCAAGCGCGTTCCTTCTCCCGCGGCAAGAACCACGGCCCGTGTTGGCGTCACCTGCGAATCCCGTCCCGCCTAACGTGGCCCACGACTAGATTAGCTTTTCCTCCCCGTTATCCCCCACCCCGGCGCGGAAGGTCGACGACGCGGTACGTCACGGGCTTCTCGACGCCCTCGTTGGCCGCCTCCAGGCCCGTGATGACGTCGGTGGAGGAGTCCTGGGAAGCGATGAGGAGGACGTCCACGCCCCGCTGCGCGGCCTCGTGGGCAGCCGCGACGGGGGCAAACTCGAAGTCGGGGGTCAGCTCAAGCTTCTTCGCGAGAACGCGAGCCACCACATCACTCACCCCGACCACCCCGGATTCATGGGTCGACACCAGGCGGCCCGCCTCGGCAAGGTCCACGGCGGCTGTCCCGCGCCAGGCTGCGCCGGGGATGCGGAGGATGGTGATGACACCGGGCTCGAGGTCGACCAGGCCCTCCAGGTCCACCACCGCCACGTCCTCACCAGGGTCAGCGGCCTGGAGGGACCGGCCGTGGGAGCTCGATTCGCGGTGAGGATAGGCCACGAGGCGGCCCCCCTCCATGAAGAGGCCCACCGGATCGCCGGCTTGAACGGCTTCCCCCGCGATGGCGGAGGTCATGTCCAGGATACGGGTCTCAGCGTAGGACCGCTCCACAAACTCTCGCAGCTCCCGAAGGCGGTCGTGGAGGGCCTCCACGCCCGCCATGGTGGCCGCGTACACGCCGTTCTCCCGATGCACGAGACCCTCCTCGGTGAGGGCGGCCAGGTAACCCGAGACCCCCTGCACGCTGAGGTCCAGTTTCTCAGCCAGGCTCTTCATGCGGGTGTGGCTTCCGGTGGTGACCTCCAAAAGGAGGAGGAGACGGGTGCCCTCCCGGACGTCCCGCAGGAGCTTCATCGTTCCGTGGATGCGACGTGACTATGTAAGAATGGCGACGGAGGACGGAGGATCCTCGCCCACGTTGGCCGAGTCGCCACGCATATTAGGAAGGAGCCCCCAAAGGGAGACGATGCGGGTTCGAACCGTCGTTCTGGCCGTCGCGTTCGCGGCGATTGTCGGGGTGGGGCTCGTATTCGTTCTCCTCGGCATTCCTCCCTTCTTCGAGGTGCCTTCGGGGAACCTCGCCCTGGAGACCGTTCACGTGGGTCTGAACACGCCGGTCGCCTTCGCCTTCGCGCCGGACGGCCGCGTCTTCTACAACGAGCTCCAGAATGGAGGGGTCCGCATCATCAAGGAGGGGGCCGTGCTTCCCGAACCCTTTGTCGCGCTGAACGTCGTCGGACAAAGCGAAATGGGCCTCCTGGGTCTTGCCCTCGACCCCGATTTCGCCACCGAGCCCTTCGTGTACGTCTTCTATACCTACCGGGACGTGGACGGGACCTTCAACCGTATCTCCCGTTTCCCAGCCATCGGCGACGTGGCCGGGTCGGAGGAGATCCTCCTCAATCGTCTCCCGGCCAACGCGTTCCACAACGGCGGTCGACTCGGTTTTGGGCCGGACGACCTCCTGTATGCCTCCCTGGGGGACACGGGCAATGCAGCCCAGTCCCAGGATCCCCAGACCTTGCCTGGAAAGATCCTGCGCATGCATCGAGATGGCCCTATCCCGGGGGACAACCCCTTCCCGGCGTCCTACACCTACCTGTACGGGATTCGGAACGTGTTCGGTTTCGACTTCTCGCCCGCCGGAGCCCTCTACTTCTCGGAGAACGGCCCTTTCGGGAACGATGAGGTGAACCTGGGACTGCGCGGCGAGAACTACGGCTGGCCCGTGGTCCAGGGGGCCGCTCCCGATCCCCGTTTCGTCCCCCCCCTCGTCGTCTTCTCCCCCGCCATCGCACCGACGGGGCTGGGTTTCTACAGCGGCGACCGCTTGGGGCCGTCCAACGCCCAGGTCCCGTACTTCGGGTCGTTCAACTTCGGCCGCCTGTACAGGCTCGTGGAGGATGCGGGGACGGACTCGGGGTACCGGTCGGAACTCGTGCTGGACCCTGCCGGGCTAGGAGGCCTCTTGGACGTCGTGGATGGTCCGGACGGCTACCTGTACGTCAGCTTCCCCGACAGGATTGCGCGGGTCATCCTGGAACCGGCCGGGCCCATGACCGCGCTTCCCGATTCCCTCCATGTCGCGATGGGGGAGGCCTGGTTCGTCCCACTAGCATGAATTGGGTCCTGCCGGGCGCCTCACAAGGCTTAAGAGCGAAGTTCGACTCACGCCATCGGCCCGAAGAGGAGGGGCCGGTGGCTTAGGTTGGTCTAGAGCGCCCGGCTGATAGGTTCTCGGACTCAGAGACCGGGAGGTCGCCTGTTCAAATCAGGCCCGGCCCACTCTTCCTCAGCCAATGCTGTCTGCCGGCCCGCTCTCTCTAGTTTATTATCACGGAGCCCCTACGCGCGCGCGATGGTCGTCGTCTCCCTCGAGTACCGGGACCTCTCCGCCCTGTTGGGCAAGGAGGTACCCCTGGATGAGCTGGGAGAGACCATTCCGCTCATGGGAGCAAGCCATCAGGGCGTCGAAGGCGACACCCTCCGCATGGAAATCGACCCCGACCGGCCCGATCTCTACTCCATCGAGGGCGTGGCCCGGGCCCTCCGGGGGTTCCTGGATATCGAAACGGGCCTCCCCCGCTACAAGGTGACCGTCAGCGGCATCGATTTCATCGCGGATGCGAACGTGAAGGAGGTGCGCCCCTACGTGGTCGGCGGCCTGGTGGAGGACTTGCCGTTGACGGACGAGCTCGTCGCCTCCATCGTGGAGCTGCAGGAGCGCCTCCACACGACCCTCGGCCGAAAACGGGCGAAGGTGGCCATCGGGCTTCACGACTTCGACGCGGTGGAGGGGCCCTTTCGGTACCGGGCCTTTGAGCCCGAGGAGGCCCGCTTCGTTCCCTTGGGAGACACGAAGGAGATGAGCCTGAGGGAGATCCTCCAGCACCACGAGAAGGGCCGGGAGTACGCGTGGATCCTAGAGGGCAAGAAGCGCCTGCCCCTCATCTTGGACGTGGAGGATCAGGTGCTCTCCTTCCCCCCGATCATCAACGGCGAGGTGACGGCCCTCAGTCCCGAGACGAAGAACATCTTCATCGACGTGACGGGGACGGACCGAGCGGCCGTGGAGGGGGCCCTGGCCATCCTCATTACGGCCATGGCGGAGCGGGGCGGGTCCGTTCGCTCCGTCACGATCATCTACCCCGATGAGGCCCGGGAGACCCCCGATCTAACCCCGGCAATCCGGGAGGTGTCCCTCGCCCAGGCGAACGAGCTCTTGGGCCTGCGCCTGTCGGGCCGGGCCGCGGTCGCCGCCCTCAAGCGCATGCGCCTCGGGGTTAGGTCCCAGAAGGGAACCCTCCGCGTCGAGATTCCCGCCTATCGGACCGACGTGATGCACGACGTGGACATCTTCGAGGACCTGGCCATCGGACACGGCATCCTCAAGTTCGAACCGATCACCTCGCGGGCCATGACCATGGGGGAGGCGGCCGAGGCCAACGAGTTCACCGAGGTCCTGCGGCAGGTCTTGATCGGGCATGGACTCCAGGAGGTCCGGACGCTGACCTTCCAGGACGGGGGCGGGCCTTACCGGCCCCGAGAGCCCCGCCTCGAGCTATCGAACCCCATCACCTCCGACTTGACCGTGGTTCGGTCCAGCCTGTTGCCCTCTCTCTTGGACATCCTCCGCCTGAACCGGCATAGGGAGCTCCCGCAGCGCATCTTTGAGATCGATGACGTTGTTTTGGGGGGGCACAACCTGCGACACGTGGCAGGCGCTCTCATTCACCCGAAGGCGGGCTTCACGGAGGTGAAGGGCCTCATCCTCGGGATCCTCCGGGATCTGGGGTTGAAGGGGGACGTGGAGGAAGAGGAGGACGAGAACCTGCTGGCGGGTCGCGCAGCCAGGCCCGTGGTGAACGGCCAGGGAGTGGGTCTTCTCGGGGAGCTCAAGCCCGAGGTCATCACGGCCTATGACCTCGCGAACCCCGTGGCCGTGTTCGAGCTCGATGCCAGCGCCCTTCATGCCCTTCTTGCAGGGTGACGTGCACTCGGCCGGTCCAAGAGGCACCGTCAAGGGTTAAGACGGCCGGCCTCAATCCGGATATCCGCTGCGGTAGCTTAGCCTGGACAAAAGCGCCGGCCTTGAGAGCCGGTGGGCCGCAAGGCCTCCGGGAGTTCGAATGTCCTGGATGCAGGATCGGAATTCTCCCCCGCAGCGCTCCGATTGACGGATCCCGTCCCGTCTGGAAAGGCTAAATATCGAGAGTCAAATTGCGACCTACGCGTGGGTAGCCAAGCATGGTCAACGGCGCAGCGTTGAGGGCGCTGTCCTTAGTGGTTCCCAGGTTCAAATCCTGGCCCACGCATTCTCACTAAGTTCAAACCCAGAACCCTCTGGAGGCGTGGCTATGGGGGATGCCGGGAGCGAGTGTTGGCAAGAACAAGACCCGAGAACAATTACCTAGTGGTCAGGCTCGGGGGCATCGACACGAAGGTAGTCCGTGTTGCGGTGAGCCGAGAGGTCCTCAGCTAGCTCTTCGGCAATCCATCCTCCCCCTGTCCGCTCATCGAGCTTGTCCCCTACCCTCTGCAGGTCCATCCTACTCGAAACCTCTTCAGCGGACCCGCGACGTCTCAACCAGTCCTTGGTTCTCCTAATGTCGTACTCGAACGCCTCAGACAATCCTCTTGCCAGTGTAGTTTTCCCCGATGAGATTCGACCCGAGATCAGAATGATTCCTTTGGGCATGGATTCTCCGGGTCACGACATACAATGGAGTAGGATGTGCAGATTTCGTCTAGGTAGGAATTACTTCATACTTAGTCTTTCTTGGACGACAGCCAACGTAATAAACACCCGTACAGCAAACGGATCAGATAGTCGGAGCCTTCAGCTGTTACGGCCCCGACGGCCCACAAATCTGTGACACATACCTCGTAATGCTCCACGTTTGGGTGGTGATATAATAATGAAGATGAATGAGACCGCGCAGGCGCATCATTGTATCATTAGCCCTCCTCTCATAGTGATCCTATTCGAACTGCATGGAACGTCTGCGACTAGGCAGGGGGAACCGCACGACACAGAGCATCCGGACATTATGGTCATATGGGTGACCAACTCTTTATATACAAGTGGTCAGCTACAAGACCAGAGTGGTGGAACTTCCCGACTTGGCCCAGCAGAATCCTTGGTGGAGGAACCCCAAGGCCCTGGAGGAAGACCTTACCTTAAGGGAACTCTACGGGCAGGAAGTTCGGTGGAGTCCCCGCCTCTTCCACCGATTCCAGCTCAGCCGTGACCGGGTATACACCCTGCGGGGTCCCCGTCAGGTCGGGAAGACAACCCTCGCGAAGCTCCTCATTCAGGACCTTATCCAAGACCGCGGCGTTGACCCCCGAGCCGTACTGTACTACAGCTGCGACTTGGTCCGGGACTCGCGGGACCTGGCGGATGTCGTGGAGACCTTCCTCCGATGGCAGGCGCCGTTCGAGCTCCCTCGTCGGTACCTATTCCTCGACGAGGTCTCCTCCGTAAAGGAATGGGGAGTCGCCTTTCGTGCCCTGGCCAACCGCGGCCATCTCCTATCCACGACCGCCGTACTGACAGGGTCCCACGCCCTCGACGTGGCTCGCCAGGTGGAGCGCCTGCCCGGGCGTCGGGGCGAGGCCAACAGGCCAGAACGGGAGGATCCCCTGGACAAGGTCCAGCTGCCCATGAAGTTCTCCGAGTATGCGGAGACCCTCGACGAAGAGGTCAGAATGGTTCTTATCTCGGCGGGACTGCTCGACGACCAGGAGCGTCTCGCCAGGTTCGATGACCTATTCGAAGGCCGTGGCTCTGCCGCATGGTCAAGCATCTTGGCGCTCCAGGGGCCGCTCCAGCGCCTCCTCCAGGATTACCTCCTCACGGGGGGGTTCCCCCGTCCGTTGAACGACCTCCGCAGGAGGGAGCGGATCGAACGAGAGACGTACGAGCTCTACGTTCGGGCCGTTACGGGCGACCTAGCCCGCTGGGGCCTCGACGAGCGGACCGCACGTGAGCTGCTCGCGGCGACGGCGGACAGACTGGGCACACCGTTCAGCTGGCGGACGCTGGCTCGAGAGACGGACATCGGATCCCACAACACGGTGTCCCGGTATGTCCAGGCCCTCGAGCAGTCCTATGTCCTTCAAACTGTCTACCACTACGACCGACGGCGAAAGCGACGGGCACCCCGGAAGGACCGGAAGCTGTACGTCTCGGATCCCTTCATGTTCCACGCACTTCGTGGTTGGGCCTCGGGACTGCCTGATCCATTCAAGGAGGCGAAGGCGTTTCTGGAAGACCCGAAGCAACGAGGTCCGCTCTTGGAGGCTGTCCTCGCCGACCATCTCGCTCGGCTTGCCTTCGCGGCACTCCCCTCCTCTCTCTTCGAGGCGTACGAGCACGTGTTCTACTGGCGTAGTCGAAAGGGCTGGGAAGTCGACTTCGTCGTTCGACCTGGCTCAAGGACGCGGGCACTCCAGGTGACGACTACCCGTCCTCGGACTGAGACGAGTCGGGCTCTGCGTTCCTTCGGCGGCGGACTCGTCGTGACCGAGACAGGAGAGCGCACTTCCGTTCCTCTAGCCTGCATCCTCCTTCTGATCTGAGACCCTGGGTAGCACTAGCCTTGTAGTGAGACAAGGGCGCACCCCCTCTTCCCTCAGGCGCCTTGAAGGCGTTCAATCCGAGCGATGGGGCAGCTATGACTACAAGCCCACCCTGGGAGTCCCCAAGAAGGAAGGGCTCCGCATGGAGAGGCGCGCCATCAAGCGTGACAAGCCGACGCGCAGTCGTTAGGACCCAGAGGTTACCCGCGTAATCGAGTCGGGCGTACTAGGCCTGGCCCCCAATCATGGCGCCCAGGAAGCCTTGGAAGTTCTTCAGCCAGATGCAGAGTCCCACCGCAAGCTCGGGAAGGATTGCTCCGAGCGGCCCCTCAGCCTCTTGAAATCTGACAGATGAAGTCCCTAGAGAGCCGGTCGCCATGATCTCCCCATCTCTGACGATGTCAATGCTGCCCTTGAGCTTGCCGAACTTGATACGGTATTCTTGCCGGTCAAAGATGAGAGTCGACGGCCTTACGGTCCTCAATCGAAGGGTCGCCCTGGTGTCGCCCCTTTCTACTTCGATCCGATTCCGCAACACTCTGTACGTGACGAGCGCTCGTCTCCCGGAACTCCGGTCAACCACTGAATAGGCTTGACCGACAATCCGTCCGAAAAGCCCCCTTCTAGCGGGGGCCACATCATAGGAGTCGCCGCCCACCTCGAGTGAGATCCGGCTACCTAAGCCCTGGGCCTTGGCAAGGATCATCAGCCGCCCCCTATGAACGCATCGACTGTTCCCCGCCTAGTAAGTATCTTCCGCCCGGCCTATCAGAACCGGAATTGGGCCCGGCGGCGACGAGGGCACCTAGGTTCTCAGTATAGCTGGTAGACTCGGAATATGACGTGCTGGGCAGTGATGTCGGGGAAAGCCTCGGCTTCCTTGAAGCCAATAACGCTAGAGATGCTTTCTGCGTATGTCTCGGTGAGGTAATAGTAGTCGCCCGCTCCTAGGTTTGCCTGGAAACTGAAGGTGGAATGCACATTGCTCCATGTCGACTCGAATGGGTCAAGTGAGGGGTTGTAAGACGTGCCGCAGCTGGTCGCCACCATCTGACCTGTGTTGTAGTTGTAGATCCAGCCATAGAACCTGATTACCCGGACTGCCGATGAGCATCCGGACCACGTGTAACCCCCATGGAGAACTTTGCCGTGTCCATTTATCAGATAGGTGAAAGAGAACTTGTATGTGTCGTACGAGGAAAGATGGAACTTCCCACCGTTGTAGTCCGCCCCGGGTCCCGGTAACCCAGCCCACGCAATCGCATTGGCTTGCCCGTTCAACGGCCAGGCGTGAGTGTACGTATAGACGTGCATCTCGCCGGAGCTATATCGGGACCATTCGGAATTATACCCTTCAGCTGACCCCGACACTGAGGGGGGATACTCACCCCAATAGCTCGAGTACGCTGGGTAAGCCGGTTACGTCGTGAACCACTATCCACACTGCCGCGGCGTTCTGCGGTAGGAGAAGTCCTAAGACGACAACCAGAACGCTGACAGAACTATCGCAACTCCAGGACAACCGTCTAGCAGTGTCAGACAGTACGAAGGCGGAGGGACTTCACCCTTCATCATCTTTGAGCCACGATGCCCTACTGTGGACCTTCGGTAGTGTCAGCCACATCGGTGGCATGATGTGTAGGGCACATCTTTGCAGCCGAATCACCGTCCTTGGCATTCACCCAGATCGAGATAGACGACCCTGATCGCCTAAACCGCAGTGCGGATTCCTTCAGAGTTCGCGATTTGAGGGTTTTTCATGGCTCCCAGCGACCACCTGAGCAAGTGCGAGGTTCTAAGTTTGAATTAGGTGAGGAAGCCTGGCCCACGCATTCCTCCGTCAGAAAAGGACCGTCCCCACTTCGAGCGTTGGCTCATGGGCGCGTCATCATGAGAGTTCTGTTCCCGACGGCGCGCCCGACCTCGAAGGCCCTCACGGGGCCGCGGTGCCCGGCAGGAATCACGAGGAGGGACCTGGACCATCCAGGGTCCACGCTGGGAGGTCCCCGTTACGGATGGCCCCGGATCCCCGGGCGTTGCTCTGTTCTGCCGACCTAAGGCCCGCCTCCTCTGCGCCCCAGGAACACCGCCACGAAGGCAACGATCAAGGCGACGACGCCGATTCCCAGCCCCGCATAGGTGAGACCCAGGTCGGTGGGACTAAAGGTTCCAGTCGCTCCCGTGGCCCCATCCGCACCCGCCGGTCCTGCTGGCCCCGCCGGTCCTGTGGGACCCTGGGGACCCTCGGGTAGCACGAAGGGCTCTAAGGTCACCTGAATCCAGTTGAAGTCGAGGGTGGCAGGGTCGCGACAGCTGGCATAATGTCCCGAGGCAGTCCAACCGGCGCCCGGTCCGATTTCGTCCGCGTCCCAGTAAGCGATTGCCATCCCTACGGTGGCGCCGGCCGCGAACTGATAGTCCTCGTTCATGGTGTCGCTGGTCGTAAGGGTTCGACGCATCTCGAAGATCCATGTCCCGGTGGCGTTCTCCGCCGACATGTTCGTGTGGGACCAAGCGCCGTAGAGTTCGTTCCCTTCCGTGTCATCAAGGCGGTTGAACACATTGGAGGCCCACTCGTCGTCGAAGTTGCCTTCCGGGTCGTTACCAGTGCCCCAGGTGGGTCCACCGGCGGGCTCAAAGGGTGCGGAGTCGAGCTCCCAGTGCCATATGTCGACGTTGCCCAGGCCTCCGCCCATGTCGGGCGTCGCAGCCGGATCGATCTGCCATAGAACGGCGATGGCGCCGGACTTGTGGTGGTCCGTGGCGTTGTAATTGAAGTCGTCATCGACCGTAACGAGCATGTATATGTTCGCGTCGTCGTAGACCATCTTCACCGTCGTAGCGTTCTCCAATCGCTCCGACGTGGCCAGGGGCCGGATCATGGTGAACGTGGTGCCTGCAACGCCTGACCAATCGTCCGCAAAGCCGTCCACGATGATCCCGTGGAACTTCACTGCGGTGTAGTCCACGTCGGCCGCTGCTGGAGTCGCGAAGCTGACCAACAGCAGCAAGGCGAAACCGAGAGCCGCAACGCCCGTGAGGGCGCCGGCTCCAGTCGCCCTTTCTTTCTTATCCTGATTGGGGGTCGTGATATATCCCTCCGAGCCCGAGTCAAGAACAGGAAAGATAACTGGTGGGTATGTACAGTTCTTACAGTTCTTATTGTACTTATGAGAGTTTTTCCTCCTACCATCTGATTCATTCCTTTCATCAGAATCACAACAACCAGCACAGTTTCCTCGGCGAGACGCCTGGGGGGTTGATCAAGGGATGACCCCAGACACCGACGGACCTGTGGCCCGTATGAAAGCGGAGGAGACAGGGAGCGCCGCATTGGCGGAGGCCTTTCAGGCTCTGGGGAGCGACGTCCGCGTGCGAATTCTTAAGGAACTGCTGCGGGGAGAACGGGATACTTCCCAGCTCGTCGGAGCGACCCGCCTTCGGTCAGGAAGCGTCCGGTATCACCTCAACATCCTGATCAGTGAGGGGCTCGTCGAGAAGTTCACCCGTCATCAGGAGGGAGACGTCGGTCGTCCTCCCATTCGCTATCGGTTGCGTGCTGCTGGGGTCGCCCAAGGCATCCCATTCCGCCAGTATCGTCTCCTCTCTGAGGTCCTGCTTGGCGTGATCCACGAGACCCTTCCCGCGAAAGAACAGGACCAGGCCCTCTACGCGGCGGGAAGGCAGGTTGGCCAACAGATGATGGAGGGGATCGCCGCAGAGGCCAGCGTGGCCGAGTGGGACCCGGGCCTGTTCGTGCAGGTCTTTCTCCAGGGGGCCCTGCCTCGGATGGGTTCCCTGACCACCGTGATGGAACAGGATGAGGACCTCGTGCGCTACCGGGCGATGACGTGTCCTTTCCAGGAGCTCGCTCTGAAGCAGACGCGCATGATCTGTGACTCCTTCGACAAGGGCTTCCACGAAGGGGTGGCGGAGAGCCTCGGCTCGCAGGTTCGCTTCAGACGGCTGGCGTGCATCGGCCATGGGGACCCGTATTGCGAGTATCGCCTGCGCTGGCATGAGCCCAAGGACGTAACAGCTTGACACAACGAAGCGAAGAGGTTTCACGAAGGCGGTTCCTGAAGCTCGTTTCCGGGGGCGTCGCTGCCGGGGCCGTGGGACTCCTCGTGTCCGACCGCTTTTTCGAGATCGTGGGCTGGACGCCTACGGACTTTCGTGCGTTGGCGGACGATCGTAAGCAGTGGGTGATGGTGATCGATCTTGCCCGTTGCGACGGATGTGGTGAATGCACCAAGGGATGCAGCCGGGAGCACTTCGTCCCCAAGGGGCAGGAATGGATAACCGTGTTCAAGGTCCAGGACGAGCTGGGAGCCGAGTACTTCCTCCCGCGCCCCTGCATGCACTGCGAGAATCCGCCTTGCGTCAAGGTATGCCCAGTGGGCGCGACCTTTCGAAGAGATGATGGCGTCATTCTCATCGACCACGAGCGCTGCATCGGATGCCGATACTGCATGGCGGCGTGCCCCTACAATGCGAGGGTTTTCAATTGGGCAGAGCCAGCGCACACAGCTGAAGAGCTCTCGCATCCGTATTCGATTGAAGAACCGTGGCCCCACCGCGTCGGCACCGTGGACAAGTGCGATTTCTGCGCGCATTCCGCCAAGCATGGGATTCTCCCCGCGTGCGCCCGGTGGTGCACGGCCGAGATGGGCGACGGCGCCATCTACTACGGTGACATGCGAGAGGACGCCGTCTCGAACGGTGTCGAGACCCTTCCCCTCGCAAAGACCCTGAGGGAGCGAGGGGGCTTCCGCTTCAAGGAGGAGCTGGGGACCCGGCCGCGGGTCTGGTATCTACCACCCAGGAGTGCCTAGGATGGATCAGAGGATCGAGGCGGATCCCAACCTGGTTCGACCCCTCCAGCGGACGACGTGGCGTTTCTACCTTCTGGTTGGAATTCTCAGCACCATCGTCGCCATCGGAGTCGCCGGCTACGTCACCCAGTTGCAGACCGGGTTGGCCGTAACGGGTCTCAACGACAAAGTTAGCTGGGGTCTCTACATCTCGAACTTTGTCTTCTTCATCGGCATCAGCCATGCCGGGACCCTAATTTCGGCAGTTCTGCGAGTCAGCGGTGCGGAGTGGCGACGGCCAATCACACGGATGGCGGAGTCCATTACTGTCATCGCCCTCGTGATTGCCGCGGGCTTTCCGATCATTGACCTGGGCCGACCGGACCGCATCATCAACATCCTCCTCTATGGGCGGATCGAGTCGGCAATTCTATGGGACTTCGTGAGCATCTTCACCTACCTCACGGGAAGCATCATCTATCTGAGCCTACCGATGATCCCCGACGCCGCCATCCTTCGCGCGAAATACCACCTTGGCCGGTTCCGGATGTTCCTGTACAAGCTCCTGGCCGGGCGATGGACGGGAAGCCGGCTGCAGCAGATGGGCCTGAAGAAGGCCATCGGACTGATGGCGATCATCATCATCCCCGTGGCCGTTTCCGTTCACACCGTTGTCTCGTGGATCTTCGGGATGACCCTGCGAGTCGGCTGGCACACGGCAATCTACGGGCCCTACTTCGTAGTCGGAGCCATCTTCTCCGGCATTGCCGCTCTCGTCGTCGCGATGGCAATCTTCCGGCGTGTCTATCACCTCGAGAAGTACCTCACCCTGAACCACTTCAGAAATCTGGGCATCCTGCTCCTCGTCCTTGACATTGGCATCATCTACTTCAGCCTCAGCGACTACCTAACGGCCGCGTACGGGAGCCAGACGCAGGATGTCCGATGGCTGGCCGCTCTTTCTAGCGGCCCGTACGCCGTCCTCTTCTGGGGGATGTTCATCGGAGGTTTCATCGTTCCGGCCATCCTTCTCAGCCTGAAGCGGACTCGGACTATCGCCGGCATCGCCGTCGCCGCTCTTCTGGTCGGCGTCGCGATGTGGGTAGAGCGGTTCCTCATCGTTGTCCCGTCCATGGCCGCCCCCCAGGTCCCCTTTGACTGGGGGATCTACCAAGCGACCTGGGTGGAGTGGTCCATTACGGCCGCGTCCATCGCCGGGTTCGCACTCCTGTACGCCATCTTCTCGAAGCTCTTCCCCATCGTCTCCATGTGGGAAGTGGCGGAGGAGACGGCAGCCGTCGCCGAGGTCGCGGCCGAAGCAGAGAAGGTGACAACATGAGAAGGACGCCGACCATCCTGCTCGTCTGTGGTCTCCTGGCCTTGGTCCTCCTACTCCTCCCTCCGCCTGTGGACCCGGCCCCCGGGGCCCAGGGGTCCCACCGAGGTGACATCCTGTGCCCGGCTGGTCCCCTTCCCACGCAAAATGGGGCTCCCGCATTCGAAGAGTTTGCGGAGAACTTCTTCGATTCCCAAACCAAGACCGTCGTCTACTTCCACTGCATGGAGGACGCCAAGCGCACCATGCATGTCGGGCTAATCAGCCCATGGCAGGGTTGGACTGAGATGAGGTTTCAGTCCACCGACGAATGGGATGGTAGCTACAACGTAGTCCGACTTTCCATGTCGGACGGCGAAGTGGAGGCCGTTGACGGATACCTCGCGGAGGCGACTTCTTCGTTTGTGGACGATCGGACCCTTGGCGGTACGTTCGACGTCATCGGGGTCACCGGGGGCGTAGCCAGCGAACACACCGTCTACGAGTTTGGCTTCCCTCTGTTCTCCGCCGATGTTTACGATAGCCAGCTCACGCGGAACGGGTCGTTCTACTTCCAGTTGGCCTACGCGACAGAGGAAGGACCCTTCATCGAGTCCGAGCCCCACTTCATCCAGATTGGGCAGTTCATCTCCCCGGGTGAGCCCACCAGCCTCGAGGTTTCGCTTCCCCCCGGGGGTGTGGCGTTGGGGACCGCGGAGGTGATTGTGACCCTCCGTGATGAGAGGGGGCAGCCCCTACCCCTTAGACCCGTCTCCGCCTTTGTTCAGACGACATTTGGATTCCTCGACTTGGGGCTCTCGACGACCAACGCTCAGGGTGTTGCGTCCTTCGAGTATACCCCGAGGGATGAAGGCAGCTATCTGATGGGGGCGGCCTTCCCGGGCGAGGGGGGTTACACTGCAAGCGTATCCTGGGTCTCCCTCGCCGTAAGTTTGGCCCCGGAGGGATTCAGCCTCATCCCCCGGGATCTCGCCATCATTCAGACACTCATTGTTCTTGTCATCGGCCTCGTCTGGGGGACCTACGGATATTCCCTGTTCGTTGTCAGACAAGCGATGAAGGCGCCCCTGCAGGAGGAGGGAACCCAGGATGAAGCCACGCCACGGCAGTAGCACGACGCCCAGGGGTCATGATGCTCCGACCCGCCTACCACGGGGGTCCTCGGGGCCTCCCACGCCCCGTAATCACCCATCGGGCGCCACTTCGGTGCCATTCGTCGTCCTCTTGGGCACCATCGTTGTCGTATCGCTCTGGGCCAGTCTGACCACGCAGGCCGTCCCCGTGTCCATCACTGTACCGCTATCGTCGAACCCGGTTTCCGATGCGGACCTGGACGGAGACCCCGCCACAGGCGCGTGGGGGGATGCCTTGACGGTGGACATCCCCCTGGAGAACGGAGAGGCCGCTCCCTATGGGGTCGCCGTTCTCTATGCGAAGCACGACGGGTCGAACCTTTATTTCCGGATCGACGGTGCCATCGACGTTGCTTGGGTGGCCGTCGCTGATGACTACTTCTGGCTGGGCATCCAGGTGTCCGCGACGCAAACCTCCCACCACGGCGGCGGATCGTGGGACGGGACCTTCTTCGGCCTGTGGAACGGTGATGAGTACGTCCCCCAGCCCGCATATCCGCCTCGGGCCGTGGATACCCACGGCTTTGACCGCCCACCCCTCTCTGACACCCTGCAGGATGTCCTCGGCACCCTCCGCTACAGCGGGACCCAGCCACCCTATTCGTTCACGGCGGAGTGGAGAAGGCCGCTGGACAGTGGGGACCAGGATGACCTGAGCTACGAGCCGGACGGCGCGACCAGCTACAACTTCTTTGTCACCACAGACTCCGACGGTGGGGGAAGCTTCGGAGGGAGCATCTCCCACCGGATGGTGACGAATCTCAATGCGTTCAAGGTTGAGCCAACCGGTCCGGCGGGAATCCCTCCGACCATCGTCCACAGTCCCCCAGAGGACGCGGTGACGGGCGAGGCGATCTCGCTGGCCGCTCGCGTGGTGGACGCGGACGGCGTGGCTGATGCCCGGGTGAACTACACAGATGTCACGGGAGCCTCCGTGAACGAGAGCATGAGCTTGGAGGGTCCCGTGTATGTCTACACGCTGCCTGCCCAGAACGCGTCCGGGACCATCATCTACTTCCTCTGGGCGACGGACCCTGATGGTAACGAAGCCCGGACGATTCTGTACAGCGTCCCCGTGACGAAACTTCTCCCGGTTCCCGCCCTTCTGGAGGTGGCCCCCTCGGAGCCCGGGTGCCTGCTCGTCACGTGGGAGGAGGGGCTCGATCTTGCTGGATATCGGTTGTACCGATGGAACACCTCTGCCCGCGCCATGGAGGAGGTAACCCAACTCCCAGAAGACACCGCGAGCTACGAGGACTGTGGTTTGGCGTCGGACGAGGTGTACACTTACTGGATCCTGTCCTTCGACGAGGAGGGCAACGAGTCACCCCCCTCAGTCATGGTCAACGGCCGTACCTCGGCGCCCACCGAGCCCGCCCTGGCTGACCTCACCGTTCTGGTTGCCCTGGCCATCGTGGCGGGGCTCACAGCCCTCGCGGCACTTGCGGCCCTCATCATTGTCACGGTGCTGGGACGTCTTCGGCCTCCCAGAGGCGGCCGTGAGTCCTCGTAGGGAATCGCCTTCTCAATCCCAGGCACTCAGTCGGAGGAGCTGAAGGGCGACCAGCGTCCCGAGGACGCTGCGAGCAACCGGAAAAATCCCGCTCAGCACGGCGGCGAGGGCCAAGAGGGGGATGGCCACCGGACGGCGGTCCAAGCGAAGGACCACCAGGGTCGCCACGAGGGAGGCTACGGCCAGGCTGACAAGGAACAGTGAGGGGGCAAGCGGAGGCAGAGGAGGAGGCGTGGTGAACAGCTGGTAGCCCGAACCGAAGGTGACGGTGGCCGAGAGAATGAAGGCCGCCGTGGGGCGGAGTGAGGTAACGATTGCGATGACGAGGCCTGCGCCAAAGACGGCTGAGATTTCCATGGCGTTCGCGGTGGGAGAGGACCGCTGCCTCCTGACTGCCAGCCACAACGCAATGGCCAGGGAGACGCCGGTGAGGGTTGGTATGTATGTCAGGAGCCAGGCAACGGCGGTGGGGGCTCGAAATCCTGTGTAATGGAAGAAATCAATGCGCGCCAGTGCTGCCACGGAGAAGATGAGCGGGAACCCGATAAGAACCCACTGCATGGATCGGGTCACCGAGTCAGTCGGCGTGGCCGGTGAGCGGGGCCAGGCGAAGTAGGCCCAGAGGGCGAGGGGAGCGGCAAACCACAACGCCTGGACCACATCCAGACCTAGGCCGGACCACCGAAGGCCTAGTGCCAGGAAGGCAGCATGGCTCAACGCGATGGCCTGAATTGCTCCAACGATGAGGAAGGAGGACCTAGTGCTGCGAAGACGTGCAGCACTAAGGAGACTTGGCGTGATTACGATAAGGATTATCACCTGAGAGATGACAAGTGCCGACGCCATGCCATCGAAGGCGGTCTGAGTCCCTCGGGAAAGACTCTCCGGCAATCCGAGGATCACCGCGGGACCGAGAAAGACGACGGTCGTAAGGATCAAGAAGACACCCGTCAGGAAACGGAAGAATGATCCCCTCGTCGGGAGCTGAAAGGGACGACGCCTCATCGGGCTCTTGACAGTCGTGCCCCGGCGATTCTCTTGGCCGGGTTAAGCGTTGTGTCGGAGCCAGCCGCTGGATACCGTGAGCTTGCAGCAGACCAGGCGGTTCGCGGGCGCGCTGGTGATTAAGCAGGCCGTCAGAGTTTAAGGGAGGGATGACGCGTCAGCTGCCAGGCGTGGTGATGGTACTGGCGGGCATCGTCTCTCTCCATGTCGCATTCGGATGGATGCCTCGGTGCACACACATCCTCTGGTACTCGATGCTCTGCCTGGGGCCCTGGATCTCCGTCATTGCAACATCGTCTTTGGGACGCGCTTTCTGGCACAGAATAGATGGATTGCCAGGGAAGGCCCAGCTAGCCCGTCTTACTGAAGCTGTGTTCATTTCCCAGGTGGAGGCGTCTGACTCTGCCACATCCGGACGATGCTCGTCCAGGGGGGCTCCTCGTCCATCTGCCACATCAGGGCGATCAGCTCACCGATATGGGCGATCTCATCGAGGAACGTATGGAGAAGGACTTGCTCGATGGTTGCCTTTCGACTCCACCCTTCGATCTCGATTTCTCGCCCTACGTCCTCATGTGACAAGTCACGGAAGAAAACCTGGGCTTTCTCCGTTACCTCCCGATCGTATTTCTTCATGTCCGCGAACGTTTTGAACAAGTCTGGGTCGATGTCCTCCCAGGGTTTGCCCGGGATGTCGTAGTTGAGGTAGGAGTCCTCCACCTCGAGGAGGTGAATGAAGATGTCGTGCATCGAGTTGTAGGTCGCTTCCCGATTCTTGATGATCGCATCCCAGCCTAGGTCTCGGAATCTGGCCAGGAATTTCCGACGAAGGTCCGCGACGTAGGCGAACAGCTGTTCCAGATCCTGGACGTTCATCGATCCGGCATGCCACCGGGTTGATTTAACTCTCTGCCGGCGACCCCGATGTCTGAAGCTTGGCGGTCGAAGCGAGGCTTAACCAACGCCAACTAGGACCCGACTTCTGGCGGCCTCCGGAGTATCAGAATGAGGACCCCGAGGATGATGATTTCGACGGCCTTTGCGGTCAGCCCAATACGCTCCACCGGGAGGGGAGTGCCGAACGGAAGGCGCGCGGCCACATAGGCCAGGATCAACCCGATCGTGTAGAGGGCCGAGAGCCAGAGCAGGAGGCGGTCGCCGTGGAGAATGAAGCCAGCCACGAGGAAGCATTCGAGCCCCATGGCAAGGAACACTGGCCCCACGGTTGGCTCCCCGGGGATCAGGTCGACGACACCGAGCAACACGTGGAGCCCACCCGTGACGAAGGCCAGACCGATGGCGAGAACCTGCTACGACCCAACTCTGGCCATCAGCCTTCCACGGTGGGAGCTGGCGCGCGGCGAGTCTGGAGGAAGACCAGGACGGCACCCACCAGGAAAACGATGCCAATCGTTGCATGGGCCACGTGATTGTCTCCCAGACCGATGGCTTCGTGGTTGCCCGGCAAGGGGTCAACGTGCCAGACGAGAAAGTTCAGACCCGCGATGACCAGGACGACAGGCACCACCCACACAACCCTCGACATCTCTCCTGACCCCGAGGAGCGGGACTGGTCGTCTTACTGTAATCTGTGTCCAAGACTTGACAGACCCATGATGGACCCCGGCGGGGAGGGCAGAAGGTATTTGAAACCACCTCGAGTCCTCGGTTCCATGACCTCCCAGGATGCTGCCTTCGAGGACCTGGACTTGGAACCCGACGCCTTCCGGAAGATCGGCCATCGGGTCATCGATCGCATCGCCGACTACTACCAGGACATCCGACAGGTCCGGGTATTCCCATCACGCACCTCGACCCAGGTGGCCTCGGACTTTGACGAGCCGCTCCCTCACGAAGGGGAAGACCCAGACGCCATCCTCGACGCTTGGGAGGAGCGCGTCCTCCCCAACACGACCCACCTTGGTTCTCCCCGATACTTCGGGTTCGTGAACGGCTCGGGGACCATGATGGGGACCCTCGCCGAGGCTCTCGCCGCCGCGGTCAACATGAATGTGGGCGCGTGGAAGCCCGCACCGGCCATCACGGAAATTGAGCGGCGATCCATTGCCTGGCTGGCGGAGATAATCGGGTATCCGACCGACTGCGGGGGCCACTTCATGAGCGGGGGCACCATGGCCAACTTCACGGCCATCTTAGCCGCCCTCCGCAACGTGGCTCCGTACGATACTACGGAGGAGGGCCTACAGGGGGACCAGGAAGGCCGCTTCCTGCTCTACATGTCTGACCACGAGGGCCACTCCTCCGTGGTCCGGGTCGCCGACATGCTCAACCTCGGCCGGAAGGCCGTTCGTCTCGTTCCCAGCCGGAACGACTTCACCCTCGACGCCGCCGCACTGGAGACCATGTTGGAGGAAGACGTGGAAGCGGGCAACCGGCCCTTCTGTGTGGTGGCCCAAGCCGGCTCCATCAACGTGGGGGCCATCGATCCGCTGGCAGACATCGCTCGGATCTGCCGCGAGCGGGACATCTGGTTTCACGTCGACGGGGCCTGCGGGGCCGTCGGGGCCATGCTCCCCGAGAAGCGCGCCCTCTTTCGGGGGCTCGAGGAGGCCGACTCCGTCACGTTGGATCCCCACAAGTGGCTCTACATCCCGTACGAGTGTGGGTGTGTCCTGGTCCGGGACCCGGAGCGGCTCCGCCGTGCCTTTTCGTTGACCGCGCCGTACCTCCGAGGGGCCCTTCCCACGGCGTACACGGGCCTGGACTACCTGGAGGTTGGCCCCCAGATGTCCCGGGGGAGCCGTGCCCTGAAGGTGTGGATGAGCCTCAAACACTACGGGCTGGAGGGGTACCGCCGTCTCCTCGCACAGAACGTGCGCGCGGCGGAACACCTGGACGCCCTCGTGCGGGAGGCCCCGGACTTCCAGGCGATTCACGAGCCGATTCTCTTCATCTACTCCTTTCGCTATGCCCCCGAAGACCTCCAGGCCCCCACCCTCCGCCCTCGGGGGGAGGCGGACCCCGTAGATCTCTACCTGGACCACCTGAATCAACGAATCGCGGACGAGATCCAGCTGAGCGGCGTCGCTTTCGTTATGACTACGAAGATCCACGACCGACGCGTCCTCCGGTTCTCCATCTGCAGCCATCGAACAACCCTGGAGGACATCGAACGGACCTTCGCCAAGCTCCGGGAACTGGGAGGAACTCTCGATGCCAAGGAGCGGGCGGAGCACCTCCCCTAGCTCGGCACCTTTCACCCGTAACGAAATAAAGCGAACCTCCATCGACCTCCCGTGGGTCTTACCCTTACCAACCTCCTCGAGCTGAAGGAAAGGGCCCGGACCACGATGACGAGGTCCGCTTTCGCCTACATCGCGGGCGGGTCCGAGGACGAGGTGTCCCTGCGCCGCAACCGGGAGGCCTTCTCAGGTTGGGCATTTCGTCCCCGGGTTCTCGTCGATGTGTCCCACCGCGATACATCCGTGGGGATTCTGGGTCAATCGGTGGGGATGCCCATCCTTGTCGCCCCCACGGCCTTCCACCGCCTCCTCGACGACGAGGGGGAGGTGGCCACATCCCGGGGGACGATGGAGGCGGGATCGCTCTTCGTCGCGAGCACCCTCTCGACCCGCTCCCTCGAGGCCATCGCTGCGGTCGGGCCGGCCCCGCGCTGGTTCCAGCTGTATGTCTACAAGGAGCGCGGGGTCACCGAAGGCCTGGTGCGGCGGGCTGAAGCGGCGGGGTACCACGCTCTCTGCGTGACTGTGGACACCCCTGCGGGGGGCCGTCGCGAGGGGGAGCAACGGGAGGCCTTCACCCTCCCACCGGGCATCGGCCTCCGTAACTTCGAAGGGGAGGGAAGGGATCAATTGCCTCCCGCCGGAGAGGGCAGTTCGGGCCTCTCGGAATACTGGTCCAGAATGCTCGACCCCTCGCTCTCCTGGAAGGATTTGGCGTGGCTCCGCTCCGTCACCTCCCTCCCGTTGGTTCTCAAGGGGATCATGACCCGAGAGGACGCTGAACTTGCCGTTGAGCACGGGGTCGAGGGCATCGTCGTCTCCAATCATGGGGGGCGACAGCTGGATGGCACGCTTGGGACGCTCGATGCCCTGCCCGAGGTCGTCGAGGCCGTGGCGGGCCAGGCGGAGGTGTACGTGGACGGTGGGGTCAGGCGGGGAACGGACGTGCTGAAGGCCCTTGCCCTCGGGGCACGGGGGGTCTTCATCGGTCGCCCCATCCTCTACGGTCTCGCCCTCGAGGGTGCCGCGGGCGTCCAGGCTGTCCTGGAGCACCTCCGCATGGAGCTAGACCGCGCCATGGCCCTTAGCGGGGTCGCGGCCGTAGGCGAGGTCGGCCCGGGGCTCCTTCAGCAGGTCCCTAGGGGGAGTCAATGACCGGGTGCGTTCCCGTGGCCCGTGCCGGATCCTCTCCGCTCACCCCATGAGAAACCCGCCGTCCACCACGAGGCCGGTCCCCGTCTGGAAGCTCGCGTCGTCGGAGGCCAGATACACGGCCTTCCGAGCTACCTCCTCCGGGTCCGCGAGGCGCTTGAGGGCCGTCTCCGCCTCGAGGTCCCGCCGTTCGTCCTGGGAGAGGCCCGCCATGGCGTGGGTGTCGATGCTCCCCAAGACGAGAGCGTTCACGTGCACGTTCGCGGGACCCAGGTACCATGCCAACGAGCGGGTGAGGGAGAGCAGGGCCCCCTTGGCCAGCAGGTATGAGATGCCCACCACGTCGCCGCTGACCGCCGGGGTGGAGGCCGTGAACACAATCCGCCCTCTACCGGAATTGCGGAGATGGGGGATCGCAGCCTGGGCGACGAAGAGGGAGCCGAGCAGGTCAATCTCCAGGGGCTTCATGAGAACCTCCTGGGTAAGGTCCTCGAAGGGGGCGAACCACTCCTCGCGCCGGAAGGGATGGCCCGCGTAACAGACGAGGGTGTCGAGTCCCCCCAGGGCATCCACCGCAGCCCCCACGAGTTGGGCGGCCTCCTCGCGCTGGGTCGCGTTGCATCGGAGGGCGACGGCCTTCGAACCGGCCCGTTCCGTTTCCGCGACCAGCTCCTCCGCCCTCGCCTGGTTGGTGTGGTACTGGATGCCGAGGCCTTCCGCCCCCTCCTGGGCGAAGGCCCGCACCGTGGCGGAACCCAGGCCCCCACTGCCTCCCGTGATGAGGGCGATGCGTCCTTCGAGTCTGCCGGACATTGGGCCGACATTCGGTTCTGCGATAAAGAGTCTGGGAGGGTCGAACCTCGTTCCGATTAGCCGCCCTGAACCGCCTCGAGGGTTTCCAGAATGAGTCCGGGGTCCGGAAAGCCCCGTTCCGCCATCCGGATGACGTACTCCTTGTCCACCACATAGGTGGTGGGAGCGATGGATCCTCCTTCGTCCACCGCATGGAAGTCCTCCGCGCACCCCTTCGCTTCGTCGATGAGGAAGGGGAACGGGAGGTCGTTGCGGTACACGAAGATGGATTGGTACCGCTGGTTCGCGGGGGAGATGCCGATGATTTCCGTGTCCGTGGCCTTAATCTTGTCAGCGTGGTCACGGACCCGCCCCAGGTAGGCCGTGTTGTCCTCCGAGCTGTCCGATGGCGGGCAAAAGATGAGCACGAGGTTCTTCTTCCCCTGGAAGTCCCGGGTATCCATGATGCGGGCGTAGGTCGCGGGCAGATGGAAGCGGGGGGCCTTCTCGCCGACGGGGATGGGGTCCATGGAGTTCCGGTGGGATTCGTCGAGGCCCTCGACGCCTAAATACTTGACCGGAAGGCTCACACTTTAGTAGCGGCCGGAGGTAAGCGGAGCGTGACTTCCCTTTTGGGCGCCCACGTCTCCATCGCGGGGGGCGTGGAACTGGCCCCGGGGCGGGGGGATGACCTGGGCTGCGAGGCCATCCAGATCTTCTCCAAGAACCAGCGTCAATGGGCGGCGAAGCCCCTCACGGAGGAGGCCGCGGAGGCCTTCCGGGAGGCACTGCGGAGGTCCCAGCAGCAAGCCGTGGCCATTCACGACTCCTACCTCATCAACCTTGCCGACCCGCGGGAGGAGAACGTGGCGAAGTCCCGGGATGCCTTCGTGGTGGAGCTCGATCGAGCTCAACTCCTGGGCGTCCCCCACCTCATCTTCCATCCGGGAAACCACCGCGGGGAGGGGATGGGAGAGGGCATCCGCCAGATCGCCACGAGCCTCGATTTCTGTTTGGAGCACGCGACCGCTCCCGATGTACACGTGCTGTTGGAGGGCACCGCCGGCGCCGGCAACGCGGTGGGCAGCACGTTCGAGCAGCTGCAGGGCGTACGGGAGGAGGTCGACGAGCCCGCCCGCGTGGGCTACTGTCTGGACACCTGCCACCTGTTCGCCGCCGGCTACGACTTCCGGACTGAGGAGAACTACGAGCTGGTGATGCGTCACGCGGAGAACGTCCTCGGCCTGGAGAACATC
Organism: Thermoplasmata archaeon; assembly: GCA_046759185.1. Lineage (GTDB taxonomy): Archaea > Thermoplasmatota > Thermoplasmata > RBG-16-68-12 > JAJISG01 > JAJISK01. Next base: position 62,829 of record JBHIBO010000005.1, read on the forward strand.
CGGGCCTTCCACCTCAACGACTGCAAGGGGGAACTCGGGTCCCACCTCGACCGACACGAGCACATCGGCCAGGGGGGGATCGGACTGGAGGGCTTCCGCCTCCTCGTGAACGACGCCCGATGGGACGGGGTCCCCATGTATCTCGAGACGCCCGGAAGGGAGGACCACTTCGAGAAGAACCTCAGGGTGCTCAAAGGGATGCGAGGGGCCTAGCCGTTCGGGCCAGGACCCCTCCGATTGTTCTTATTTTCCCGCTTCGCGGCCTATTCCTGCTCCATGCTTCCCTGTCGTCGCACCAGGACCACGGCCACAATGATGATGACCGCGACGACTACGGCGATGATGACGCCAACCAGCACCATGTCGATGGGTGCGGCCGCAGATACGGAAGCGATCGTGGCCGATCCGCTGGCTAGGGTCGAAGATTGGTCCGTCAGGTCGTACTCAGTGTGGTCCGTTGCTCCGCTGGGTACGTCCCCAGCGAGGGGTTTGAACTGGAAGGGTCCGGGGTCCGTGTCGGCGGCACCCCGCGGCTCGATAGAGATGACGATGGTCCGACTCGCTAGGTCCGTGGGGAAGGTCAGGCCCGAGGGCGCGTTCACCAGGAAGTCCTCCCCTGGGAAGGGCGGCGTCCCCTGTGTGCCACTGGAGGGAGCGCTCAGGTCCGCTCCGTCCGGCATATCGAACTTGCCGGTGGTAACCGGAACGCCGTCAATCACCGCCCAGCCCTCGTAGATCCAGTCGGTTGCACTGAGGTCGGGGAGGGTGAGACCGGCCACGGGCGACGCGCCCGAGCGATCCAGGAACCAGACACCGCTGTTCTCGTTCGTGGCCATGCCGTCCGAGGGCGTGGCGAGGATGTACTGGCCACCGATGCCCTCCAAGGACACGCCGAGGTTCGGCGTCAGCGCCGCGCTCGTCTTGGCCGCGTTTAGGTCCCCGGCCAACGCCTTCACCGCCCCCGGGATGGTGTCCGTATCCCCTGCGGGCTCGATGCTCAGCACGAAGGTGGTGGTCTGGTCCAGCTCGACGTTTGCCACGCGGAAGGTGGAGATGGGGTTGCCTTGGAGATCCTCTAGGTCCCCGCGGTCCGCGACGATGAACTTACCCGTGGATACGGGACTTCCTCCGACGATGAGCCACCCCTCGTAGTGATCCTCGGCCAAGGGGGCCAGGTTCGAGAAGGACAGGGTGACGTCCACGTCAGCCGCCTGCGCCCGGGCTCCGAACGCGGCGAAGACTAGCAGGAGGACGAGAAGACTCGTCCCTAGTAAAGCTCTAGCTCGCATACGATTCACTCCTTGGGGCCTAGTTTTGAGAGCCCGATATCAACGTAGGCCAGAATTCCACCAGAATCTCCCCCGACTCGCGAGGGCTCCCGTCTGGGTCGATGACTCGACCTGAGCCAGGACCCGCTGAACCAGGCAATCGTGCTGGATTGGGGGGGCGGCTCACCGAGTCGCCTACGCCTAGCCGAGGAGCTCATTCACGTCGAGGTACGTCGTACCGGCCGCTTCCGCTGTTTCTCGATCCCGTTCACGATCGCCCACAAACACCGCGCCCGCCGGCTCACCGCCCAACCGCTCGATGCAAAGGAGGAGGGGCTCCGGATCCGGTTTCAGGCGGGTGGTGTCCTCGCGGGCCACAATGGTCCCGACATGGCGGGTCAACCCTGCCACGCGGAGGGCCTCCTCGGCACAAGCGCGGCAGTTGAGAGTAACAACACCGACCTTCTTGTCCGTCAAGTGTGGAACGACATCGGACAGCGGCAGAGGCCGTGCCCTCGCTCCTCCGTCAATCTCGTACCGTTCGAGGGCGGCACCCAGGGCTGCGGCCTCGCTCCCGGAGGCCTCTCGAAGCATCTGCCAAACGGTCTGGTTCTCGGCTGTCTCTCCATACCGTCGCGTGATGCGGGCAAGCGCTGCTTGGGCTTCCCCCCAATTCACGTCGAGACGAACTAGGGTCCCATCGAGGTCGAAGGCGACGGGGGTGTAGGGACCTAAGCGCTCGATGACGCGGCGGAGCGCCGCTTCCTCCACGCCGATCAACCCCCTTGAGCCGAACTCGTCTTACGCCTTCTCCGTCCCTTCGAGGGGTTCACGGCCCGCGTAGCCCGCTTCCAGATCGTGGTAGTAGGCGAGGCGGGGTTCTCCCCGCTGCCAGCAGAGGAAGACCACGCGGCCGTCGCGCTCGGCGTAGAAGTCCACGAGCCCCGTTTCGAGGCTCTTGACGTGGCCGCCGATGTCATGGATGTCTCGTACGTGCTTGCGAATGGCCTTGTAGCCATCGTCGAGCTCCTCCTGGAGGCCTTCATACGTATCGTGATCGGGGGTATCCGGACGAAGGATCTCCTCGCCCCACTGGGCCTCCAGATCCGTGAGCCGGTCTCTCACCCGTCGACCCTGCGTCCTCATCCGGTCGATTTCGTGAAGGGCCCGACGAACCTGTGGGAGGAGGGCGTTGGCCTCCTCCGGGGTGAAAAGACGCGAGGGGGCCTGCGGGGGGTCCATGGGCCTCCCTTACGTGAGCGCCTCGACGCCGGCGGCTAGGTCCTCGAACTTGTGCTGGAGGATGTCGAGGGCCGCGCTGAGGGCCTCGTGCGTTGTGAGGGCACCGTCGGTTTCGAACCGGAAGAGGAACCGGTTTGGGTCGCCGCTGACCTTGATCCGCCCCTCGGAGGCCTCCTCGCAGAGCCGGCACAACGTGCACTTCTCGATGTCCGTGACCCGGAACTCCTTGTTCGCCTCGAGGATATTGACCGGACACACATCCGCGACCTCCTGGGTCAGGGCCTTCTCCTTGGGGTCGAATTCCAGGATCGGGTAGAACTTGAAGGCCGCGCCCTGAGCCGCCTGCCACTTGGCGTGATCCACGCCGCTCCCGAGGACGGCCGTGGCGTAAATGAGCATGGCCTGGCCCTCCCCCAGCTTCACGATGGGGATGTCGGGGTCCCGCGGCGCCAGCTTCGCGTCCCCCACGGGCACGAGGTCCCGCGAGAAGGCCGTGCCGGGCCCCCGCTTGTTGAGGGAGAACATGATGGTACAGTTGGGACACCCCTCCCCCCCACACGTGGAGCAGGTCTCGCGGGGCTCGAAGATCTCCAGGTCCGTGGGAATGGGAATAAGGCTGAGGCGGTGGGCGATGATCTCGTCGAAGAGGGGGGTCACGCTCTCGTACTCCTTCCCGTCCTCGCCCCGGATGGGGCCCAGGTGGAACTCCACCTCCTCGATGGCCATCTTGGGGACGTCGGCCATGAGGGTACGGCGGAGGGCGTTCACGAAGGAGGCTTCCGCTTCCTCGATGAGGAGGCGTGCATCCTGGTCCGTCATCTCCCGAACAGTGATCTTCATCAGACCCTCCGGCCTCGACGGCCTCCCTGGGACTTCCCGCCGTTGTGAGGCATGGGGGTCACGTCCTCGATGCGCCCGATGCGCAGCCCGGCCCGGGCCAGGGCACGGATGGCCGCCTGGGCGCCGGGTCCCGGGGACGTGGACTTGTTCCCGCCCGGCGCGCGGATCTTGACGTGGATCCCCTCCACTCCTTTCTCCTTGGCCGCGTCGGCCACCCGCTCGGCCGCTCGCATGGCGGCGTAGGGGGAGGACTCGTCCTTGTCCGCCTTCACCACCATGCCGCCTGTAGCCTTGGCGATGGTCTCCGCCCCAGTGAGGTCGGTCAGCGTGATGATGAGGTTGTTGTACGAGGCGTAGATGTGCGCCACTCCCCACTTGGCTATCCTACTCCCCTCCTTCCTGGCTCAGGCGACGCGCCTCGATGACCTCCCACGAGGGCCGGGACGGATGCGCTTCGTTGGCGAGGTCCGAGTGGGAGTGGTAACGAATCGAGTCCTCCTCGTCCCGTAGCACGAGGTAGCCTGGAACGGTCACCTTCCGATCCCCCACGGAGATGTGTCCGTGGACGATGAACTGGCGGGCCTGCTTCGCCGTGTGGGCCAGCCCCTTCAGGTAGGCGATGGTCTGCAAGCGTCGCTCGAGGATGTTGCGCGTCTGCAGGGTCAACACGTCGTCCAGGTGGGCCCCCGACGACGCGAGGATGCCCAGCCGGGCCAAACGCTGCAAGAGTTCCTCCACCTCTTTCTCGGCCTGGGGATCCCCGAAACGGACTTGGGCCTGCAGCACGCGGGCCCGCTGGCGCCAATGCCGAAGGAGGCTCTCGGCCTTCCATACCTCCCGCTTGTTCCGGAGGCCGAATTGCCCCAGGAGGTCGTTCTCCGCCTGAATCCGATCGGCCTCGAACGGGCGTGAGGGCCGGGACCAGCGTGCTCGGGGAAACTTGGGATCGCCCACGAAACCTTCCCTACCCCGTCGGTCCGCCCTTGCCGGCCTTGCGGGTTACCCCTACAGTGAGCCCCTTCCGGCCGTTGCTGCGGGTCCGCTGCCCGCGCACCTTCTTGGCGCCGGTCTCATGGCGGATGCCCCGGTAGCTTCGAATCATCTTCAGGCGGTTGATGTCGTCCGTCCGTCGCAGGTCGACCTCGGCCCCCACGAGCTGCCCGTCCTCCCCCGTCCAATAATCTGCACGACGGTTGAGGGCCCAGGGGGGAACCCGTTCCTCCAACTCCTCGAGGAGGTCGGCGAGCTCCTCCACCTGCTCGTCGGACAGGTTGCCGATCTTCTCCGTCCGCGCCACGCCGAGGAGGTCAGAAAGCATCTCAGCCATCCGCACGCCGATTCCCTTTACCCCCGTCAACGCGAGGGCAACAGGTCGGTTTCCATCGAGATCCGTCGCTGCGAGACGAACGATGTATTTGAAGTCCTCAGGGAGCTCTTCGTCTGGCATGTGGACGGGCGTTACGAAGCTGTCAGCGCTATTTAAGCATGCGCGGGAGCCAGTCATCTGGGAATCCTTATAGGCGGACGAGGCCATCGCGCGGCCCGTGACCCTCGTGTGGCTAGCCACCGCCCTCGAGCGGACGAGGGGCTACCTGGCCATCGTGCGACCGCCCAACCTCATCATGTCCTTCGTGGGTTGCCTCCTAGGGAGTGCCGTCGCCCTTGGATCTGTCTCCACGTTGGCTCAGGCCCTTTCCCCCGCCCTCCAGGCCGCCGCCATCGCCGTCCTGTTCACCGGCGCGGGGAATACGCTAAACGACTACTACGACCGGGAGACGGACCGGGTCAACCACCCCGTGCGCCCCATCCCCAGCGGTCAGGTCACGCCCCGCGGGGCCCTGGCCCTTTCCCTCCTGCTCTTCGCCGTCACGATCCCTTGGAGTTTCTTCCTTCGCTGGGAACTTCTGGTCGTGGTCCTCATCAACCTGGCCCTGATGGGGTCCTACGAGTGGGCCTTCAAGCAGACGGGCCTCCGGGGCAACCTGCTCATCGCGTGGCTGGTGGCCTCCCTCTTCCTGTTCGGAGGCCTCGCCCTCTACCCCGACGCCACGGCTCTGTTCCCGGTGCTCGTGCTTGCCCTCCTTGCCTTCCTGGCCACGCTGGGTCGGGAGATTATCAAGGACATCCAAGACGTGTCGGGGGACACCGATCGGGAGACGCTCCCCATGCGCCTGGGGATTCCGGCCGCGGCACGGGTCGCCTCCGCGGCCCTGGTGGTCGCCGTGGGTCTGAGCATGCTACCGCCCCTCCTCGGGCTCCTGGGTCTCGCCTACCTGCCCGTCGTTCTCGGGGCTGACGCAATTTTTATCTACGCCGCGCTTAATTCGGTCCGACGGCCAGCCTTATCCCAACGCACCGCGAAGTACGGGATGGTGGTGGCTCTGCTGGCGTTTCTCGCGGGGGTCCTCCCCTGAAGGTCCTGGACTACCTTCGACAGAAGCTCGGGGAAGGGAAGGTTCACATGACCCTTCTCGATCCCGACAAGGCCTCGGAGCGGAGCCTGGGGGAACTGGCTGCTTCCGCCACGGACTTGGGCACGGACGCCATCATGATCGGCGGCTCCACCGGGATCAGCCAGGCGCACCTGGACGCCCAGGTGGAGGAGGTGCAGCGAAGTACCACCCTGCCCGTGATCCTCTTCCCCGCCAACGCCCGGTCCATCAGCCCCCACGCGGACGCCATCTATTTCATGAGCCTCCTCAACTCCCGGAGCGTGCAGCACGTGGTGCGCGAGCAACAACGGGCGGCCAAGGAGATCCGGGACATGGGATTGGAGACTTTGTCCATGGGGTACGTGGTGGTGGAACCCGGGATGAAGGTGGGGGAGGTGGGGAAGGCCGATCTGGTTCCTCGGGACGCCCCGGATGAAGCCGTGAAGTACGCCCTCACGGCGGAGCTGTTCGGCATGGACCTTTTCTACCTGGAGGCGGGGTCTGGCGCACCAGCCCCCGTCCCGTCCGCGATGATTCAGGCCGTGAAGCGGGAGAGCCGTCTGCCCCTCCTCGTGGGTGGGGGCATCCGGGGCTACGACGCGGCGCGAGCGGTCGTGGAGGCGGGGGCGGACGTGGTGGTCACCGGCACCGTGGTGGAGCGACCCAACGGCAAAGCTTTCCTTAAGGACATCATCAGTGCGGTGAAGGGGCCGTAGGTCGTTTTGCATCCCAGAACCGCGCAGCAGGCCCAGCAGCAGGCCGAGACCGCGATGATGAGTCGGCTCTTCCGTGCCCCCCGACCGGCCTGGCTCTTCCTGGCCATCCTTCTTGTCTCCCTTCTCACCGGGTACCTCGCCAACCTGGCCCTCCTCGAGCCAAGGGCGGGTCTGCTGGGCCTCGTCGCCTTCGCCCTGCCCGTGGTGATTGCGGTCCTCCTCACCAAGCCCTTGGCCGAGGCCTTGGGCGGGAAGATGTACCTGCGACGTTCCGCCCTGCTCGGACTCATCGGGCTCGGCCTGGTCCTGCTGGCTGCGTTGGCGGCCCTCCTGGTCCCGGGGGCGAGCATGGTCCGTTACCTCCTCGTCGGCTGGGCCAGCACCCTCTGGGTCCGGCAAGCGGTGCTCATGGCCCTCTCGCAGAGCAGCCCCGTGCGTTCCCTCCCCGCCGTCGTCATCCAGCCCCTCCTCGGCTTCGCGGTCCTTCCCTTCTTCTTCACCTCCATGACGGCCGGGGATTGGCTCGTGGGACTGCTTGCGAGTGCTGCTTTCTACGCCGGAGGCCTTGTCTTCACGATGACAGCCGTGATTCCCCTGGAGCGGGCGGCGGGGGTTGACGGGCTCGGTATGATGCGCTACTCCATCGACCACATGACCGAGAAGGGTGACGAGGGGACGGAGGAGATGGAAGCCTATTTCGCCACCTTTGCCAACCGGGTCACGGTTCCCGCGGGTCTGCTTTCGGTGGAACGCGAGGGAGGGAGGCCCACCGTTCTCGTGGTGGCGAGCTTGCACCCCGGGCCCTACGGACGCCTGGGGGGGAGCGATCTTCCCACGAAGCTACGGGATGCCCTCGCGATGGATGCTGACGTCCTCGTGCCCCACGGGCCCTCGACCCACGACCAGAACCCCGCCACGTCGAAGGAGGTGGCGAAGCTCGCAGCGTGGGTGCGGGAGGCCCTTCCCGCGGTCGTCCCCCGCGACGGGGCCTCCCCCTTTGTCCGGGTCACCCACGGGGGCGTCAGCGTGGGATGTCAGATCTTCGACGATACCGCCCTGTTGGTGGCGACACGAGCCCCGGAGCCCACCGACGACATCGACTTCGCCACGGGATACGCGGCGATCGCTGCGGCCCGGGAGGCGGGCGTTCGAGGGGCCATCCTGGCCGACGCTCACAACTCGATCGCTCCGGGGAGCGGGGCGATGGTCTTTGGGTCGGAGGAGTCCTACGCCCTCTTGGAAGCCACACGGGAGGCGGTGAAGAAGGCGCAGACCCAGGCCGGGAGCGGCCTCCGTGTCGGCGTCGCATCGAACCAGGACCTGGTCGACCCGGATCGAGGCCTCGGACCGAGCGGCATTCAGGCCTTCATCACGGAGGTCGACGGCCAGAGGACGGCCTATCTGCTCTTCGACGGCAACAACATGGTTCCCGACCTCCGCGAGAAGCTCCTAGGGAGCATCGAGGACCTAGTCGACGAAGCGGAGGTCCTCACCACGGACAACCACATTGTCAACAACACCCTCCCCGGGTTCAATCCCGTGGGGTGGCGGACCGATCACGAGGCGCTTGGACGAGCAACTCGGTCGGTCGTGGAGGAGGCCTTGTCTTCGCTGGTCAGCGCCTCCGTGGGAGGTCACGCGGGCCTCCTGGAGAATGTGGCGGTCTGGGGGCATCAGACGGCCGTCCGCCTCATGACAGCCATAAGCTCGAGCCTTGCGACCATTCGGATCAACGCCGCCGTTACCTTCCTCCTCGCCGCGGCCATCTCGGTCCTGGGTCTCGCCTTAATTCCCTAAACGAGGCCGAGGAAGTGACGGTGGACGCCGTTGCTCCCGGAGAGTTCGGGGTGGAAAGTGAGAGCGACGAGGTGGTCTTGGCGGGCCATGACGATGGATTCATCGAGGCGTCCCAAAGGCCGACAGCGGCCCCACACCTTCCGGATCGCGGGGGCCCGGATGAACACGCCTTGAACCGGCCCGACTTCCTCCAGTTCGAGGGCGGCCTCGAAGGACTCCCGCTGTCCCCCGTAGGCGTTGCGGTCGACGGCCATGTCCATCAGGCCGAGCAGGCGGGTCTCCGTATCGGTGACCTGGGCGTCGCCCTCCTTGGCCATCAGGATGCAACCGGCGCAGGTCCCCATCAGCGGCATCCCCTCCCTCGCCCGTCGGAGGATTCCCTCGGCGAGATCGAATTCGTGCAGGAGCTTAGAGATCGTCGTGCTCTCCCCGCCCGGCACGATGAGGGCGGCGACCTCCTCCACGGCCTCGGGGTGACGCACCGCGATGGCGTGGCCGGAGAGAGAGAGGTCCCGCAGGGAGGCCTCCACCGCGTTCAGATGCTCGCTCACGTCTCCCTGGACGGCCGTCACCCCGATCTTCACGTGGTAAACCATCCGCGGCGTCCTATAAGGGAGCGCTGCCGGCCCCTGACGGGGCAACGCGCTCAGGCTTCTGGGCGCCTGGGCCGTCGACCCAGGTGGTCACGGAGCACGCGTCCAATCAGGTTCCGGTGATCCTGCCCGAGGATGCGCGAGGCCACGCCGTTGAGGACGAGCTTCTCCCCTCGGGTTGGCTCCAGCACAGACCCTCCCGTGATGTCCACCGTCGGCCCCTTCGGCAGGACGGCCTCCCCCTGGAGCGACCGAAGAAGGGCATCCGGACGGCGCTCGTCCAAAGCCACGACCTCGTAGGGTTTCTTCGTGTACAGAGGTCGGGGGTGATCCGGGCCGAGGATGGAGATCAGGACCCTGTCTTGACGAGAAACCAGGTCCGTATTTTGCTTGAGGGCCTGCGCGTTGATTCCCACCTCGTCCATCCCCAGCTCCTTCGACCGTCCTCCGAAGGGAGTGACGTAGCGGTGCCGGAGCGTCTCAAGGGGGAAAGGCAGGCCTTCCCTATTCACACTGAAGCGGCCTTCTCGCAATCCAGTCCACCTGCCTCCGCTCCGTGGCCCACTTCGCTATTTGAATCCTCGGAGGTCATTCTGCGCTATGAGAACCAGGTTCACTACCTCTCGTGGAACAGGCTAAGCGGGGGGACGGTACACGAGGGAAGGAATCGAGTCCGATGGGTCCGGATCCTCACCTTCGACGAGTTGCATGGCACGGGGAATCCAAGTCTCGATTTGCGAGAGAAAGTCGGCAAGTTCAACGCCCCGGTACGCGGGACGGAAGGGCTCCAGCATCTGGCTGCCGGCCTGCAGGAGGTTCCGCATCCCCCGGTAGGTTCCCTTGCCATAGTGGTGGAAGGCGGCGGCGATCTTGATGATGCCCTGGAGGAAGATCTTGTCGTCCCCCTCCTCCTCCAACCACACGTCCTCGAGGACCTCGTGGGCTTCGAAAAAGCGGCCAGCATTGTAGAGGGTGACACCTTCCCGCAGCCCCCGGTGGAGGCGCTCTTCCCTCTCCTTCTCACCCACGTTCCTGGGCACCGGGCGGAGTAATCCCAGGCCCCCCTTAACGGCCGCGCTTTGGCCGGGGGGCGTCAGCCTTAAGGAACTGCGGAAGCCTAGAAGGGGCATGGCCGTGGAGGTCGAGGCAATCTCGGGCTACCTGGACGGGCTTCTTCCGGAGAGAGACGCAGTACTCACGCGGCTGGAGGCGGAGGCCCATGAGGAAGACATTCCCATCGTGGGACCACGGGTTGGAGGTCTACTGCAGATTCTCGTCTCGCTGGTCGGAGCGCGGCGTGTCCTCGAACTGGGAACAGCCGTGGGGTACTCGGCGATTTGGATGGCCCGAGGGATGAGCCCGGGCGGCGAGCTGATTTCCGTGGAAGCCCGGCAGTCCATGGCGGAGAGGGCGCGTCGGAATGTCGACGAGGCTGGGTTGGGGGACGTGATTGACGTTCGACTGGGCCAAGCGCTCTCCACACTCCCTGCCGTGGAGGGCGATTTCGACCTCATCTTCAACGACATCGACAAAGAGTCCTACCCAGAGGTCATCCCCTGGGCCAAGAAACTCCTCCGTCCGGGTGGGCTCCTCGTCACCGACAACGTCCTCTGGGGAGGTCGTGTCGCGGACCCCTCTGAACAGGATTCGTGGACGGAGGCGATCCGGACCTATAACAGGACCCTTGGGGAGGACGAGGACATGGAGACCGTCATCCTCCCCGTCCGAGATGGCGTTTCGGTGAGTCGGAAGAGGAGCTAAGCCTCTCCCTTCTGGAGGGGGGCAGCACCTGAAAGGCCACCGCAAGGACCTAGGTCGAATCGGGCTCGAAGGAAACCACGATGCCGTCCCTCCTCGTCAAGCCCGCCGCACGCGGGTGATGACGGCCTCAATCAAGTGATCTCCGCAGTCATGGACCTCGACGACCATCCTCACCTCCGATAGGGGTTCTTCGCTGACACGGACGTAGTAGGTCTCTTCCCGATGGATCTCCCCATCCACGAGGATGGCCACATCGACGTACCCAGGGGTGTCGCCGGTGTTGTGGAGGGTGAAGTTGAGGTGGTAGTATTGCGAGTGGGTGATGGTCTCGTTGCACAGTGCTTCCCGGGACACATGCGTCACCGTGAGCTGGACCTGGGGCTGAGGCGCAGGACCCTCCGCCGCCCAGAGCCCGAGGGGAGGGGTCAAGGCCAGCCCGAGGACGACCAACATGGCCACGAGCCGCCACTGTTTGACGGAGAACCGTCCTCGCAAGGCGGGGCCCTTGTCCTCCGCGGAAGTCGCTCGCAGGCCATGGAGCGCCACCCAGGTAACGCCCAACTCGCCGGCTCGGATGAGGGCGACGGCGATGACAGGGGCCAAGAGCGCGCCAACGGGAATCCCCCCAAAGTGTAGCGATGTCAGACCCGGTGCGGCGCCCGGAAGGAGGGGCCAGACGGGGAGCAGGACAAACAGGACCCAGCCCCCTCCGGTCCCGATGGCGGACAGAGCCGCAATGGGGGACTTCGACCACAACATCCGGAATAGGGCCCCCACCAAAGCAGGCAGGACGAAGTAGGGAAGGAGGCGCAACGCGGCGGAGGTCGTCGGGAAGAACACAGCCCCCGAAGCGAAGAAGCCGATGAGTACGCCCATGGGGCTCACCCACCAGGGAGGTAGGCCGGGGACGGTCGGCTCCGCCACTCGAGAGACCTGCCTGATCCCCCGCCCGGTGAGTTCGCGCCGAGAGAATGTGAAGAGGTAGATGAGGATGCCCAGGAGGGCAAGGGCGAGCGGTGGCGTTAGTAACAGGGTCGGGTCGGTGACGACGTTCTGGTAGTACGGATCCTGATACGTGATCCCCCGGAACACCAATTGCAGCAAGGTGACCACGCCGAAGTAGAGGATGAGAATCAGGGGGACCAGATGGAGGACGAGGCCCTCCTTGAGATCTCTCCACGCCCGGTCCTGTTCACGGACAATTGGGGCACGGAAGGCGCGGAGGGATCCGAGCCCGAAGAGCAGAAACGGCAGAGGGAGGAGCATGATGAGATAGGGGGCCGCTCGACTCGCCGTGGAGATGGCCTGGGGAATGGCGATGGCCCCGTAGGCCACGGCCACGATATGGTAGAGAGCCATCCAACGCAGCATCTTCCGACGTACGGGACCCGGGGGGGACTCCGCGTCCTTCATCACGCGCTTGTGTTCCCACCGCGCCAGGCCGTAGGTGAGGGCCGCTACCACCGCGAGAGGCCCCGCCACAAAGAGGAGTAGGTCGGTGGCACCGGCATAGCGCGACAGGTACCCCAGCAGGTCATAGGCTGCGATGCCAGGCAGGGTGGCTCCCATGTAGGCCCCCATGGCCGCGGCGAACCGAGCGAAGGGCCACCCCCCGGGGGCGGGGTGGCTGCAGGCACAGGCGAGGAAGGCGCCGATGGCGGGGAGAAGAGGGGCGACAAAGAGCCTCACCAACCAAGGATTCCAGCGAACGACCAGGTAGGGCTGGAACTGGAGGGTCCCGAACACGAAGAGGGCCAGCCCACCCCCCACCAAAGCCCCCAGAAGGGCGAGGAAAGGACTTCGTCCATCCCAGCGACCCGTGGGGTCCCCGAAGACCACGTTCTGTGTCATCCATCGACACGGTATTTGTGACCTTCCTATAGACGAATCGAGGACCGGTAGCGTGGAACCACTTGAAGGCCGTCGGCAACCGTTAAGAGGCGGGAACTCTTGAGAAATCCAACGCTCGGCGGGGGTCTACATCATGGCGGAAGAGTACGGCATCTTCATCGGCGGGGAATGGGTCGACGCCAAGGGCGAGGGGCAGAT
>JBHIBO010000006.1:0-73988 GCA_046759185.1 Thermoplasmata archaeon
GGGGCCCGTAGGGTAGCTTGGTATCCTTCCAGCTTGGGGTGCTGGCGACTTGAGTTCAAATCTCAGCGGGCCCACTTCTGCTAGGAGGCATATGACGGCTGAATGCTAGAACATACCGTCTTCATTGGGCGAGTCTGTTGGGACTTCCCGTCCGATGTCCCATAGCTCCGCAATCCGGTGGCCCTCAAAGCGGTAAAGGTGGACCACGGCAACGCCCGGATCCCCCGGCTCACGGACCACATGGAAATGGATGGTAACCAACTCCCCCTCGGCGAGGACGTGCTTGATGTCCAATTGCTTGTTGGGGACGTTCTCGGCGTCGACCCGCATGGCCTCCGTCAAGGCTTCCGTGCCGGCAGGGACGTCGGGGTTGTGGTGTTTGAAGTCAGGGGTCAAGAAGCGGTCAACGGCCTCATGTGCGGTGCCGGCGGCGGCCAGCTTGAGCAACTCGACGGCGGTCGCTTTCCGCTCCTCGGGGGTCATGCTCAAGCATGAGGGAAGCGGCGGATAACGATATTGACAGAGGGGGCGAGATTGCTCTGGGGCGACGCGGACTCGTGAACGATCTTGGTCGGTCTGAGGCGCCTAGTATCGCCAGTAGTCCACAGGAGGAGGCTCATTGTCCCCCTGCCAGAGAACGGCGAGAACCTCCCCCTTGTGGTACACCTCGTGGATCATGAACGTGAAGAGATACTCCTCCACCGTCTTCCGTACGGTGGTATCCCCGAGCTGGCGCTCTCGGACCTGCTGCAGATCCGCCGTTGTCAAGGACTGGATGAAGGCCTCGGTCCTGTCGCTCACGCCGTCCCAGAGGCGCTCGAGGTCCAAGGCCGACTCTAGCTCCTCCTTCTCCTTCCGACGAACCAACCGACCCTGGTCCGTAAGAAAGCCGTTCACCCAGAAATCTTCAGTCCGGATGACGTGGAAGAGCGTGTCCCGGATGGAGTAGAAGCTGATTTCCGCGTTCTTCTCAAACTCCTCGGGCAACTCAGCGAGGCGCTCGATGAGGGCCTTGCGGACACGGCGGTTGAACCGCAGCATGGTCAGGGGCTTCATGCGGGCGGCAGGTGGGAGGCCCCTATAGGGGTTGCCACGTCGATATGGTTGTCCCAAACCCTCATATATTCAACTTCATTTGATTTTCTTCCAATCCATTGGAATGGAGGGACCCATGCCGCGGAGAGGGCTGATTCTCGCACTTGTCGCACTCCTCTCCTTTGCGGCCCTGGCAGGAACGGCGCCCGGCCAGGACGAGACCGCCTCCGTCCAGGTGATGTTCAACTTCGGGGACGGCGTTGTCCACTGGGGGGAAGCGAGCCTTCAGGCCAACCGGACCGGGATGACAGCGACGGAGGTCGCCGCCGACGCCCTGGGCCTGTCTGTTGAGGTAATCCGGTCGGAATTTGGGGCCTTCGTGAGCGACATTGGGGATCACGATCCGGTCTTTCCCCAGTACTTCCATCTCCTGCTCTGGAACACCTCCTCGCGGGATTGGGAGCTTTCTCCCCTCGGCGCTTCCGACCTCGAGCTGGAGGAGGGGGACGTCCTTGGATGGTTCCTGTCCGCGGACGACCCCGCCTGGGACTTCGTGAGTCCCTGGCCCGGACCGAAGCCCCTGGCGACGCCCACGCATCCCTTCCCCACGCTGGCCTTTCGAGGGGACCGCGCCAACAGTGGGGCCACGGAAAGCGAGGTGGCCGTCTCACCAAGCCTGCGATGGCGTTTCGACGCAGGAGGGGCAGAGATCGGGGCAAGCCCCGTGGGGGCCCTGGGGAGGATCTACCAGGTGACGCTCTTCAACGGTACCTACGCCCTCGATCTGGAGACGGGGACACGCCTTTGGACGGCTGCGGTTTCCGGCCTCTCGACGCCCACCCTGACTTGGGAAGGCGGAACCGCGGATCTCGTCGTCGGAGCGAAGGATGGTGCCCTCTACCGCCTCGATGGCTCAAGTGGAGCGGTCGTTTGGCGGACGCCCCTCCTGGCGGAACCAGGGTTCACAGGGGTTGCTTCCTCCCCCAAGATTAGCGGGGGCCGGGCCCTCGTGGGAATCTTCAACGAATCCGGTGGGTCGGGTGGTCTCGTCTCTGTGGAGCTCGGAAACGGTTCGGTTCGGTGGCGCCATGCGAGCAGCTCCATTCACATGTCCTCCCCGGCCATCCGAGGAGGCTCGGTCTACGTGGGTCTCATGGGGTTCTTCAACGGCTCCTCCCTGACGTGGGACCCGCCCCATGGCCTCCTCAGCGTCCACGAGGCCAACGGAACGGAGCGATGGCTCTTCCCCACGTCAGGTCCCGTCGCGTCCTCACCGGTCGTGGCCGGAGACACCGTCTTCTTCACCACACGAGACGGCTACCTGTACGCTGTGAGTACGGAGGGAACCATGGTGTTCCGGACGCACATTGGGCCCAGCACCTCCTCCCCGGCCGTCGCATCGGGGATAGTCTATGCCGCCTCGGGGGTCCTGGGAACCGAGGGGAACGTAACAGCATTCGACCTGCAGGGAAATCCACTCTGGACGTTCACGCCCAACGGCCCGGTTCAGAGTTCTCTGACTCTTGCAGGCGACCGCTTGATCTTCGCGACGAACACCGAGACCGGTACCGTGTACGCGTTGGATGCACCCACCGGGGGCCTGGTGTGGACATACATCCCGGAGCCCCAGCAGCACATCCTCCCCACCCCCGCGGTCATTGACGGGCTGGTCATCGTCGCCTCGGACAGTGGGTCTGTCTACGCCCTCGGTCCGACCGGCCCTTCACTGGTGGCTCCCGGGACCTTGGCAGCCGCCATCGTGCTGATCACGGGGGTCGTCTTGGCCGTCGTGATCATCCTCTACGCCCGGAGGCTGCGGGCCTCTTGACATCGCGACTCGGCGATCCCAAGCTTGTCCTTCTGGTGGCCGTCGCCGTCGTCCTGTCCGTCGCCGGCCTCTACGCTGCCCTGCGCGCGCTGGCTCCTGCACCGGTCCCTCCAGCCACCGTGTCCGTCACCCTTCAGATCGAGGCGGCCGATTGGAACCTTTCCTACGCGGCGACCACGACCAACAACACGGTCCTAGGTCTTCTCGTCGAGGCTTCGGCGGCGGAGGGGTTCCCCATCCAGTACCAATACTGGGAGGACCTGGGCGCCAGCAGGGTGGACGTAATCAACGGAATCCGAAACGGGGCGGGCGGCCTGTGGTGGCAGTACTGGGTCAACGGGGCCTACGGACCGGTCGGGGCCGACAGGTATATTCTCGCCGACGGGGATGCCGTCCTTTGGCGGCACACGGTGTACCCACCGGAGACATGAGATGACGTGGACGTCGCCCTTCCGGATGACCCGGCAGAAAAACACCATCACGATGGCCTTCATTGCCATCGGCGTCGGACTCCGCCTCCTCCTGGCAGACTACCCGAACATCGAGCCCATCATGGCCTTATCGATTCTGGCCGGGTACTACCTGGGGGGCGTCTACATGATCCTCATACCGCTGAGCATCATGGGCTTCTCCGACTTCCTCATCTACGGCGCCCTGTACCAGGGTGAGTACGGCCTGTCGCAGATCCTGGGACTGAGCGCCTTCACGTGGACGGGCTTCGTGTTCGCCGCCCTGATCGGTCGGGCGGCCCGCGGGCGGGTTCTAACGGTGTTCGGGAGCGTGGCCCTGGTTACGGCGATTAGCATCCCAGCCACGATCGCCTACGACCTCTGGACCACCCTGGGCGGGTGGTACTTCATCTACGGACCCCTCATGGGTTGGACCCTCTGGGACTCCCTGGTCAACCTGCTGCCCTTCGCCCTCCTCCACCTCATCAGCAGCCTCCTGTTCGTCCCCCTCTTCGGGACGCTCTTTGGCCTGCTGCAGTCCAGCGAAGCCTTGGATCGACTGCGGGCCCCGGCCTCCCAGCCGGAAGAAACCTCGGAGTGAATCTGCATCAATCAGGGTGGGGGTCGGGAGGCCCCCTCGGCGTTTTTAAGGGGAACGTCATAAGTTCAGCGAGAATGGCCTCGAAGAAGGACTACCTTTCCATCGGCGACTACGGCCTCATCGGCGACATGAACTCTGCCGCCCTTGTGTCCCGCCAGGGGAGCATCGATTGGTTGTGCTTCCCGCGGTTCGACTCGCCCAGTGTCTTCGCCCACATCCTGGATCCCAAGCAAGGAGGGCGGCTCGATGTCTCCGTTACCGGGGCGAGAACGGACCAGGCTTATGTCGAAGACACGAACGTCCTGCGAACCGTCTTCAAGGGACCAGAGGGAACCCTGGAGCTCGTCGATTTCATGCCCTGCTATCGGAAGGACTACGAGTACGAGGCCTATCACGAGGTCCACCGCCGCCTCCGCTGCTTGAAGGGGAAGGTCACCCTCAACGTGGTTTTTGATCCACGCTTTGGCTACAGCCAGGAAGAGACCCGCGTGGAGGTCCACGAGGAGGGGTGCCTGGCCGAGGGGGAGTTGACCTGGCTCGCCCTCGCCTCAGACATCCCGTTCCGGGAGGCAGATAGGGGGGCCACGGCGGAGGTGAGCCTTGAGGAAGGGGAGGAGCGTTGGCTCATCCTGCGGTGGAACGAGGACTTCCTCCGACCCCTTACGGAATTTCTCGCGGCCGAGAAGCTGGAGAAGACCGTCGATTATTGGAAGGGATGGACGGAGCGCTGCACGTACCGCGGACCTTTCAGGGACCTGGTCCGCCGATCCCTCCTCGCCTTGAAGCTCATGATCTACGAGCCCACAGGTGCCATCGTCGCCGCGCCCACGACGTCCCTCCCGGAGATTCCGGGGGGGCCGAAGAACTGGGATTATCGGTACTCCTGGCTCCGGGATGCCGCCTTCGCCCTTCGGGCCTTCCACAAGTGCGGGTACGATGAGGAGGAGCGGGGGTATCGACACTGGGTCATGCGACGGCTCCAGGGCCACACGTTGCACCCAGAAGAGCTTCAGATCATGTACGGTGTGGAAGGCGACCGGCGTCTCCTCGAACGGTCTCTGCCCCACCTCCGGGGCTATCGCGGTGCCAAGCCCGTCCGTGTTGGTAACGCCGCCCACGACCAGCACCAGCTCGACATGTGCGGCGCCCTCATCGACGCCCTGTACCTCAGCTACCGAACGGATGAGGACATGAACGACCACGTGTGGCGTACCATTGTCGAACTCGCGGAATTCGTGGCCGCCAAGTGGGAGGAACCTGACTTCGGCATCTGGGAACTCCGGGGGGAGAAACGGCGGTACGTTTACTCCCAGGTCATGGCATGGGTAGCCCTCGATCGGGCGGCTCGCGTGGGACGAAGATGGGGTAACCCGCGGCGCGCAGATCGATGGGAGAAGATTGCGGAGGAGATTCGCGCGCACACCCTCGAGGCCGGGTTCGACAAGGAGCTGAACTCCTTTGTCCAATACGAGGGGGCGAAGGAGGTGGACGGCAGCCTCCTCCTCATGCCCATCGTCTACTTCATCGACGAGAGCGACCCACGATGGCAGGGTACGTTCGAGCGGATCCAGACCCAGCTCGCAGACGGGGCTCACATCTGGCGTTTCAAGGACGACGGCCCGCAGGAGGGGAGCTTCCTCATGCTAAGCTTCTGGCTCGCCGATGTCCTCATCCACGGCGGCCACCTGGAAGTGGGGAGGGACGCCCTGCAGCAGGTCACCGCTTACGCCAATCACCTCGGGCTCTTCGCCGAGATGTGGGACCCCGAAGCGAAGGAGTTCCTCGGGAACTTCCCTCAGGCCCTCACCCACATGGCCCTCATCAACGCGGCCCACAACCTATGGGACGCCGAAACCGGCACGGCCTCGTGAGAGTCACAGGGACCATCCTTTATACCCACACGAAGCTTCGACCGCCCTGCGGGGGTAGCCAAGCCCGGTTAACGGCGCAGGACTTAAGATCGCAGGTCCCGAGGAGTTCCGATGAGACATCCTGTCTCGCAGGAGTTCGTGGGTTCAAAAGGCCCTCACGGGGCCGGAAACTCCCACCCCCCGCATCACTCTGAGGGCTGCCGGGGAACATCCACCTTCCCCCCGGAGGCTTTGACGCGCGCTTCCAGGTCACCCGACCGGAGACCGAAGACGAGGTCCCGGGCCAAGGCGCTGATCTCATCGCGGACCTGGCGGTAGTGGGCGACCTCCAACCCCTTGTTGAGCACATTCTCGACCTTCCACGTGAAGTGAGTGCCCCGAAAGTGCTTCATCCGGTCCTCCTCGATGTCGGCCTCAATCGTGACGAGGTAGTCCACGTCGATCATGTGCTCGGCGAGGAGGTACCTCGGGTGCTGCCAGTCGACCGCCAGGCCTACCTCAGCCAGGACAGTCGTCGCCTGGGGACGTACGAACCCAGCCGGGACTAGACCCGCGCTGAAGAAGTCCATGGAGTCATCTGCGTAGTTCAGGGCAAAGGCCTCCGCCATGGGGCCCCGGGCGGCATCATAGGGGGAGACGAAGAGGCCGAGGACCATGGGCTCGCCGGGGGCGCTAGGAGGGGGGGCGCTTTAGGTCTTTCGACCTGGGCAAAGCGTGCTCGCGGGAGGATCACCGAGGACGAAAGCGAAATCCCTCGCAGGTCGCCCCGTCCACCTCCCGGAGAGGCCCCCAGTCCGGGACGACTCGCGCGCCGATCTCGACCGGTTCCGTGACTTGTCCCAGAGCCCGCACACCGCCCTCGAACTCGACGATCGCGATGGGGATGGGAGGCGTGAGATCCGGG
This sequence comes from Thermoplasmata archaeon, assembly GCA_046759185.1. Lineage (GTDB taxonomy): Archaea > Thermoplasmatota > Thermoplasmata > RBG-16-68-12 > JAJISG01 > JAJISK01. The sequence continues at coordinate 6,689 of JBHIBO010000006.1, forward strand.
GGCGGAACGTGGAGTACGGTGTGCGTGAGCACCCGACCCTCCTTCAAGTCCGCTTCCTCGAACACAGTGCCCCGACATCGAGAGCACACGCGATGGGTCGGAAAGGTCAGGCGGCCGCACTCCACGCACTTCGCAACCTTCATCCAGGTGCCTCCAAGACGGTTACCACGGAGTCATTCCCAAACCCGGCCACGTTGCAGGCTAGGCCCACCTGGGCCTGCACCTGGCGATCTCCAGCCTGGCCCAGGAGCTGGGCGCACACCTCCGCAATCTGCGCCACGCCCGTGGCCCCCAGAGGGTGCCCCTTGGCCTTGAGCCCCCCGCTCGTGTTCACGGGTCGCGAACCCGAGAGGCTTGTGACGCCTTCTTGGGCTGCTTTCCACCCTTGTCCGCGGGGGAACAGCCCCAGCTCCTCCGTCTGGACCACCTCGAGGATAGTGGCCATGTCGTGAACCTCTGCCACGTCGATGGCTTCAGGCCCGACGCCCGCCATCGCGTACGCTCGATGCGCAGCAAGACGCACCGCCTTCATGGCCGTGAGGTCTTCCCGTTCGTGGACGACCTGGGTGTCGGAGGCCCCCGCAATGCCCCGCACTCGTACGGGCCGATCGGCGCCCGGGCCCGCCCCTTCGGACGCTGAGAGGACGAGGGCCGCCGCCCCATCGGTGATCGGGCAGAAGTCGAAAAGGCGCAACGGATCGGCAATCAGGGGGGACTCTAAGACCCGCTCCATGCTCACCTCCTTCTGGAACTGCGCGTTCGGGTTCCGGGCCCCGTTGTAGTGATTCTTCACTGCGACGGATGCCAGCGCCTCGCGGGGGGCGCCGTACTGATCAAGGTAGGCGCAGGCCATGAGCCCCGCATATCCAGGAAGTGTGATGCCTTGGGCCCACTCGACAGGATGTGTCAAGCTGGCGATGATTTCCGTCGCACGCCCGGTCTCCACGGAGGTCATCCGCTCGCCCCCGGCGACAAGGACGCGCTCATAGAGGCCGGAGGCGATGCCCGCCCAGCCCCACAGGAAGGCCGCCCCTCCGCTTCCGCTCGTGTTCTCGATCTTGGAAGAGAAGGCCGGTTCCAGGCCTAACTCCGACACGAGGGCATTCGCGATGCCTGACTTGCCCTCAAACTCCCCGCTGCTCATGTTGCCCACGAAGACGGCGTCGACGCCTTCGGTCCCGCTGGCCTCCAGCGCGGGGAGGGATGCCTCGGTAAGGAGGTCGACGACGGATCCCTCGTGCCTTCCGAAGGGGGTCAGGCCGTACGCGAGGACGACCACGTCGCGCATGCCCAAGGGTAGGGAAAGGGCCCTTTAGCCTTTGGCCTGCCCGCCCCCCGCAACTCATGGGCCTCCTTCACCGGGCAGGTGGCCATCGCTAATGCGGCGTTCACGCCGATGGTCCTCAAAGGCCCCTCCGGGTTGCGGTCTCCCGAAACGCCTTTAAGGGGCTAGGTTTTCTTCCCAACTAGGCCCATGATCAAGCCCTTGGAGATGCTCAACCAGAGCATGCGAAACGCCGTCCTCGTGGAGCTCAAAGCCGGTCGGGCTTTCCGAGGGACGCTGGAGGGATACGACCCCCACATGAACCTGGTCTTGCGCGACGCGGAGGAGCTCGTGGATCGGGAGAGCGTTCGCAAGGTCGATCTGACCGTGGTCCGCGGCGACAACGTCGTCTACGTGTCTCCCTGAGGTGCGCCATGTCCAAAGGCACTCCCTCCATGGGGAAGCGGTCCAAGGGCAAGAGCCACATCGTTTGCCGAAGGTGCGGGCGCCACTCATTTAGTATCTCGCGTAACCGATGCGCCCATTGCGGCTATCTCGGGACCGCAAAACGGCGGAAGTACAACTGGGCCAAGGTGCGGTAATGGACGACCTGGACGACCATCCCCGCCACCATTGTGGCATCGTGGGGGCCATCGCCAACGGCAACGATGTCGCCTCCGACCTCTTCTACGGGCTCCGGGTCCTTCAGCATCGCGGCCAGGAGTCCGCCGGGCTGGCTGTCCACAACGGCCAGATCCAGTCCAAGAAGGGCATGGGGCTCGTCCACGAGGTCTTCAACGGCGAGGACATCGTGCGCCTCAAGGGCCAGGTCGGCATCGGCCATATCCGGTACTCCACCGAGGGCGCCTCCGCGCTGGAGAACGCGCAGCCCATCGTGGCCAGCTCCATCGCGGGTGACATCGCCCTGGCCCACAACGGCGAGGTGGTGAACGCCCCCGAGCTGCGCCGGGAACTGCAACAGAAGGGGTGGGCCTTCATTACCAGCACGGACTCGGAGGTTATCGTCCGCCTCCTCGCCCATGAGATCATCCAGACCCGGGACGTGAACCAGGCGCTCCGGGAATTCACCAGCAAGCTCGTGGGATCCTACTCCCTGGTCCTCCTCGTGGGCGACCGCCTTTTCGCCATCCGCGACCCCATGGCCGTCCGACCCCTCTGTTACGGGCGGAAGAACGGCGAGCACATTGTCGCGAGCGAGAGCGTCGTCTTCGACACCCTGGGTGCGAAGTTCATCCGCGACCTTCGACCGGGCGAGATTCTCGAGCTGACCACGGAGGGGGTCCACTCCACCCGCCTCCCTCACCCCACGAACACGGCCCACTGCATGTTCGAGTGGGTCTACTTTTCCCGGCCCGACAGCGTCCTGGACGGCCGCCTGGTCTACGACGTCCGCGTGAAGATCGGGCGGGAGCTGGCAGCGGACCACCGGGTCGAGGCGGACATGGTCGTACCCATCCCGGACTCGGGACGCGCCCATGCCTTCGGCTACGCGGAGACGGCCGGGCTTCCGTTGGTGGAGGGACTCATCAAGAACCGCTACATCGAGCGCACGTTCATCCTCCCCAACCAGGCGGATCGGGACGTGGGCGTGCACCTGAAGCTGAATGCCGTCCGCTCCTTGCTCCAGGGCAAGCGGGTCATCCTCGTGGACGACAGCATCGTTCGGGGGACTACCATGAAGAAGATCGTGGGCTTGGTGCGCGAGGCCGGGGCCCATGAGGTGCACGTGCGCATCGGATGCCCGCCCATTCGGGCGCCCTGCTACATGGGCATCGACATGAAGACCCGCCACCAGTTTGCGGCCAACGGCCGCGAGGTCGAGGAGATTCGCCAGCGGCTCGGAGCCGACACCCTGGGCTACCTCTCCATCCCCGGGCTCGTTCGCGCCATCGGGATGGGAGAGGCGGACATCTGCACGGGCTGCCTGACAGGCGAGTACCCGGTTCAGATCCCCGGCGAGAGGATGCGGCCTCAGAGGAGGTTGGACCTCTTCCTTCCCTCCCAACAGGCGAAAGCGAGGTAGCTACGCCTTTACTGCCCCGACGGAATCCTTATTGGGCTCTCGCCGTTGGACGGTTGGATGCGGAGCCTCGAGGACATCTTCGGCGACACCCTGTTTCTGGGCGCCACCCGCGGCTTGAAGCGAGACGAGGAACGCCTGTGGATGATTGCCGAACACTTGGAGGAGGACGAGACGGCCTTGGCCTTCCTCTCCCTCAGGACCGGCAACCTCCTGCTCACGCCGAAACGGGTGTTAGAGTTGAAGCCCCATCTGGACGTGGGCGGCATGTGGAACGTCCTTCGCTTCGAGGGCTACGCGGTCACTGCAGAGGAAGAACTGCGATACATCCAGCGAGTCCATGTCGAGGCGTCCCGGGGAGGCGGCAGACTTGGGCTCGAGACCCGGTCCGGTGAGCGAGAGTGGTCGGTTCCAGCGGCTTCCTCCTCGAAGGATCCGTCGAGCAACGCAAGGGCCTTCGCTGATCGCATTTTGGAGAGGCTCTAGTGCGGACCACACCGTTCTGGGCTGCGGAAGGTTAAAGCTCGGGGACCCATGGCGAGAAGCTGATGGAAGAGCGCGTCTTGGTCTTCGACTTGACGAACACACCGCCCAAGCAACGCGTCAACCACGCCCACATCCGCGAAGATCTCGTCGCACTGCATGCTCATCCGGTGGAGAAGGAGCCCGGCATCCTGGAGGGAGTGGTCCTTCACCGGAGAGACTTCACCCTGGTGATGACCGTGAACTACCGGAAGCAAGAGGAAACCCTGGAGTTCGACGGGTCGCGGGGGACTACCGTCACGTCCGCGGACGTCGGCATCGGCTCCGTGGTCTTCACGTACCGCGAGGGTGAGAAGAAGGCCAAGGATGAGGTGTCGGTCCTCTCTCTGCGGCAACTCGACAGTCGCCTCCGTCGCCGCGTCCGGGATGTCCGCGAACGCGACTCCCCCTAGGCAGAAAGAAATGGATCCTCGCGGCGGATGAAAGGGTTTTATCAGGAGCCCCTCATCGATGGATCAGGGCCGGTAGATCAGTTGGAAGATCGCCACCTTGGCATGGTGGAGGCCGTGGGTTCAAATCCCACCCGGTCCACTTCATCGCTCTCTCAAATGGTCTGTTCCAGCCGATCCAGGACTTGAAGACCCCTGAGTGTGATCATCTTGCTTGGCGCCCCCGGCGCCTCGAGGGAGAAGGGGGTGGGCCTCTTCTTCGGATTCTTCAGAAGCCAGTTCGCATAGCCTCCTTCGACGTCTGGATGCACGGCATCCAGGTTCCACGTGCCGTCCGCACGCCGCTGCTCTTGAAGCCAGCCCACAGCGAACTCGAGTCGCGGATCGTACCCGTATCCCAAGGCGGTCATGAAGTCGAGTCCCACCAAGAGGTCGTAGTAGTAGTGGTTGGGGTAATGGGAGCGGTACCAGGGCTCATACCGAGCCCCCTGTTTGTGGAGTTCCCTCTCCAGGAAGAACTCCGCGCCCTGCTCGACGACGCGGTGCATGCCCGCCGTCCACTTCCGTCGAGGATAGACGGCGAAGGCACTCAGGCCCTCCCAGGAGTCGAGGTTTCGACCCGTCCCGAAACAGTTCCACCCACCCTTCGGGTCCGCGCGGTCGACGAGCCACTCGAAGGCACTCCGAACTCGTGGTTCGTCTACATAACCAAAGCGAACGAGGGCCCGGGCGGTGTTGCCCGTGATGCACAGATGACCGACCCTCATATTGTCGGCACCGAAGCCGCCGTCCTTCTTCGCGAAGCGGTCCATCCACATCTGACAGGCCTTGTCGATCCGAGGATCTGACGTCGTCAAGCCTAGATCCGACAGGACGAGCAACATCCAGTTGGTAGAGGTGTACTTGGGTCGATAGAGACTCTCCTGGGCGACCCACCAGCCGCCCGCCTCCTGCTGGTCGAGGATGGCGGCGGCCCATCCCTCGACGCCGATCCTCTCCTTCGCGGATTGTACCTCGCCATCATCCTCCGATTGCCCCCGAATCTGCGTGAGCGCGAGGTATCGGATGGAGGGTTCGCCCTCCTCCAGCAACCACTCCAGGGCTGAATCGAACCCCATGACGCCCGTCCCCGACCGCGGTACGTCCTCGGCCCTTAAACCCACACGCCCAGAACCGAAACGCACAAGGCCAATCACGATTCTGACGCCGCAATGAGCTTCCTTGACGTGGAGACGTGGGAACGAATCCGGATCGCCAACCAGGTGCTGCAGACGCTCTGGGACTATTTGGAGAGCCGGGGCGCGAACGTGGACCAGCCCCAGGCCGATCCCGGCCTTGCCGGAGCCCTGTACTGGGTGGGCCAATGCAGTCGAGAGAGGACAGAGGGGATCGCCACGGAGAAGCTCGATGGGGTCATTTGGGATCCCCGGCAGGCCGGCTGGGTCTGCGAGCGGCATCTCCTTGGTGCCAGTGAGGGGACAGGCGCGGAATAGCGCGAACATAGGTTACCTGTATAAGTATATCAAGACGTGAGCGTCTTCGCGTTTGTGGGCCGACGGAAGGGCGCGAGAACCCGACCCACGGAACTCCGTATCGCCGCGGTTCGTCTGGTCCGCTCAGGTGTCGCGCAGTGCCGCGTCGCGGAGGCATTCGATGTGGATCCGTCCACCGTCTCTCGCTGGTGTCGTCTGGCACGGACGGGGGGTCTCAATGCGCTGGCCCGTCGCCCCGTCACGGGGCGGCCTCGGAAGGTCTCGGACCAGGCCTTGCGGGAATTACCTCTCCTACTCGCCGATGACCCCTCCACACACGGGCTCCCGGGTCATCGATGGAACCTCTCCCTGGTGACTGAGCTAATCATGCAACGATATGGGGTGAGGTACCACCCGTCCCATGTGGGGAGGCTTCTGCGTTCTCTCCGTGTTGAATTGATTAACTAATGCAGACCTGCGCAAGGAAGAAGTACCCCCTGGGGGCGTCGGCACCCTTATGATGACCCAGAAACATCGGAGGGAAGTGCAAGCCCGTCTATTCAAGGCCATCGAGGAGGGGGATGTGGAAGCCGTGGTGGAGCTCTTCGAGATTGATCCGGACCTCGTATCGGGGTCGAACTCCGAGGGGGCGAGTCCTCTAATCTGGGCGGCGTACTACCGGCGAGGCAAAATCGTCGATCTTCTCATGGAGCACGGTGCCCGACCCGACATCTTCGAGGCATCGGCCCTGGATCTCAACGATCGCGTGCGGGACCTCCTGGAATCTGACCGAACGTTGGTCGATCGCTACAGCTTCGATGGATGGACTCCTCTTCACTTGGCGGCCCACTTCGGGAGTGTGGATGTCCTACGCACCCTCCTGGCGACCGGCGCCAGTCACCAGGCCGTCTCCCGCAACAGCAACGGGAACCAACCGTTGCAGGCGGCAGCGGCGGGGCGTCAGGTCGAGGCGGTAACCCTTCTCTTGCGGGTCGGAGCCGACCCGGACGCTCGTAGCGAGGGCGGCTTCACGGCCCTCCACTCTGCAGCGGCCAGCGGCGACGTGGAGTTGACTCGGACCCTGCTTGAAGCCGGCGCAACGGTCGACGTCAGGGCTGACGGGGGGAAGACCCCCTTGGAGCTGGCCATCGAGGCGAATCACACGGCCATCGTGGACCTCCTCGAGGCCGCGCAGGATGGGCTATGGAACGGCACCTAGATCTGCCTCCAACGCGAAGGAGGGGCAACGGTGAGTCAGTGGCCGGGCAAAGCCTTTAGGGGCCAACAGCCTCCGATCCGCGGGGAGGGGACCGGTCCGACTCGAAGGACCGAGGCACCCCCAGGCGGATGATCCCATGAAGACAGTGGTTGATGGTCCTCTCGGCAGCAATGAAGTGAAAGGCCTCAAACAGATCAAAGACAGGATTCGAGAGCTCCACGCGCAATTCTCGGAACTAGAGGACGGGCTGCGGAAGTTCCTCCCGAATTTTAAGGAGTGGACCATCCGCCCGGTCGATCTGAAGCCCGTTTGGTGGAACTTCGAGGAGCTATACAAGGCGGACTACCACGGGACGGACAATGAACTGTACGAGGTCATCGTGTCGCCCGAGGGGAAGCTGCAAGTAACCCAGCTCTAGCCCTGCCTGCGATGGGCATCGCATCGCACACAGTCGCCTTCTTGGCTCATAACGGCATCCGACGAGTCCGGGTCCACGGAGGCGCCCCATGGTCGAAATCTGGCTCTTCTTTGCGTTGGGAGCGACCCTTGTATGGGGCCTGGGACAGATCGCCGCCAAGCAGGGGGTAGGTCGCCTCGGTCCGAGGAAGATGGCAGCCGTGGTTGCGCTTGGGGAGGCCGGGGTCTTCCTCGCGGCCTACGTGGCTTCCGGCACCCCAGCCCTGGGGGGGAGTCGAGGCATTCTCCTCGGCCTGGCCGCCGGGATTACAGGGATGCTGGGCTTCGTCACATACTATGAGACCATCGCCCGGGGAACCATCTCGCGGGTGGGTACGATCATTGCGGCCTACCCGGCTATCACCGTCATCCTGGCCCTGATCTTTCTCGGCGAATCCATCACGCCGACCCAGGGCCTGGGCGTCGTGTTGCTCTTGAGCTCTGCCGTTCTTCTGGGAAGGACCGAGCAGCAGACCTCCGGGGCAGGTGGACGGGCTCTGACCCTCATGGTTCTCGTGTCGTTCCTTCTGTGGGGCGTCTGGGGATTCATGGTGAAGGTCGCCGTGACCGAGTTGGGTGAGGGGTCGACCTTCTTCTATTTCGCCGTATCCAACGTCCTCGTGGCCTTCCCCCTCTTGTTGTTCGTTCGGGTACGGGGGTCACGGCCGTTCGTGGCTGACCGGCGCCACCTAGCGTGGCCGCTGCTGACGATCCTGATGGGGTCCAGTGGGGTAATCCTAATGACGCTAGCCTTCGTTGATGGCCCCGCGACCTTGGTCGCCGCATTGACGGGGGCCTATCCCGTCGTCACCGTTCTGGCAGCCGCGACACTCCTCCACGAGCGCTTTCGTACGGTGGACATCCTTGCCGTGGCCGCCTTCGTGGTGGGACTCCTCGCCGTGGCTCTGGTCTAGGGTGCGCCCGAAGCGGAAGCCCCTCGAGGCAGGGTCACAGAAGCCCACCCACGAAACGGAACACGAGGGCCGCGGAGAGGAGGGTCACGGCAGCGACCGACACGGCCACGTCCCCAGGACGAACCACCAAGTCGACGCTGTTGGTCCTCGTGGGGTAGGCGAAGGTTGCGCGAGCCTCCAAAGCCTCCCCGAGTCGCACCGAGCGACGGAGAACGCTGACGAAGAGGGGGAGAAGAAGGGGCATCACAGCACGCCATCGACGTCGGAGGGGTCCTCCCGTCTCGAGGTCCAAGCCCCGCGCCATCTGCGCCTCGCGAATCCGTCGGGCCTCGTCGGCGAGGATGGGGATAAACCGGAAGGCCAGACTCAGGGTCAGGACGAAAAAGTAGGGGGCCCGGAGGGAAAGGAGGAGACCCTCCACATCGTCGAGACTCGTCGTTAGGAAGAAAACGCTCGCCGTGACAAGCATGAGGACGATGCGCGCATAGACCACGAGGCTGAAGAGAAGGGCTTCCCGAGTTATTGCCAGTTCCCCCAACAGGGGCGTCCCCGGGGGGGTCAGAGAGAGAATTACCGCTGCCTGTCCCGGCGGATAGGTGTAGATGGAGTGTAGGAAAGCGTTGAGGGGCACCAGGAAGAGGGCAAGGAGCGCATAGATACGAAGGGACCCCACCAAGGCACCTCCGACGCGACCCACTGCGATCAGGATGCCGAGGGGCAGGAGGACGACCAGAACCGCCCGAAGGTCCATCCACAGCCACAGAAAGAGAATGAGGGACGCGACAACGACGAGCTTTGCGCGTGGGTCAAGGCGATGGAGGGGCGTCTCGCCTTTCCGGTAGCGAAAAGCCGCCAGCGGGTCACTCATGCGGACCCTCTCAGGTGCCCACTCACCTCCCGGTAAAGGCGGGAACTTGGGTCGATGCCCCGCTCCTCCATGAGGGCGAGCAGGCGAGGAATCTCCGGTGGGTGGAGTCCCGCCTCGGCCAGGGACGGATGGGCGAAGACCTCCGCCGTTCTCCCCTCGAGGAACACGCGTCCTCGTCTCAGGATCACGACCCGATCGCTGGACTCGTAGGCGAACTCCAAGTCGTGGGTTATGAAGACAACTGTCTTGTCCTCCTGGGTGAGGGTCCGAGCAATCGTGGCCAGGTGTCGCTTCCTCCCGTAGTCCATCCCCTTCGTGGGCTCATCGAGCAGGAGGACAGCGGGTTGAAGGACAAAGCTCGAAGCGAGAGCCACACTCTTTCGTTCCCCTCCGCTTAAGGCGGCCGGGAGGCGGTGGCGCGCCTTCCATAGGTCAAACCGACGTAGCTCGGTCTCCACCCGCTCCTCCACTTCCGGCGGCGGTTGACCTAAGTTTCGTGGTCCAAAGGCCACCTCATCCCGAACGCGTTCCAGGAAGATCTGGTGGTCGGGGTTCTGAAACACAAGCCCGACGTCCCTGGTAATCTCGTGTGTCGTGAGTTGCGAGGTGTCCCTGCCCTCGAGCCAGATGGTACCCTGCGTGGGCCTGAGCAACCCAAGGAGGAGCCGCGCAAGTGTGGTCTTCCCCGAGCCGTTCTCACCTAAGAGCGCGACCCGCTCCCCGGGAAGGAAGTCGAGGGTCAGGCCTCGAATGGCCTCAACACCGTTGGGGTAGGCATAGTGCACATCACGAAGACTAAGCAGTGGTCTCAAGTCCGTCAGGTCGGGTCCTCCCGTACCGAATGAGCTCTTCGAGCAGGTCCTCCGATGTCAGCGGACACGGGCCATCAATGCCTCCCAATGCAAGATGGCGCCACACCTGAATCGGCGTAGGTATCTCGATGCCCAACCCGTCCAGCTCCGGCCGGGCCATAACCTCCTTCGGGGGACCGTCAAAGGCGACACGCCCCTGGTCGAGGACAACGAGGCGATCGACGATTCGAAGCACATCTGCAAGGCGGTGATCTGTGAGGACGACGGTCCGCTCGGAACTCCGAGCGAGTCCCTCGACTGCCCGAAGAATCTCCTGACGTCCTCGGGGATCCAGCTCAGAGGCAGGCTCGTCGAGTAGCAGGATACGGGGGCGCATGGCGATGATGCTTGCGAGTGCCAAGCGCTGCATCTCGCCGCCGCTCAGCTCGACCACCTCCCGGTCCTTCAAGTCGCCAAGCCCCATCGCCTCCAGGGCCTCATCCACCCTCTCATCGATCACATCCCTGGGCAACCCTAGATTCTCCAGCCCAAAGGCGACGTCCCGTCGCACGCGGGAAGCGACAATCTGGTCCTCGGGCGACTGGAAGACGGTTCCGACGAAGGTCGCTACGCGGTTCGGCCGTAGGCTGAGGACGTCGTTGCCCAACACCCTGGCAACCCCCCGAGCCTCCCCCTCGTAGAAATCGAGAAGGAGACCGTTGATTGCACGCAGGAGGGTCGACTTCCCAGAGCCCGTGGGACCCGTTACCAGAACGACCTGCCCCGCTGAGACTCGGAAGTCGACGTTGTCCAGGGCCCACGTCGACGACGTTTGATACCGGAAGCTCAGGCCCTGCACCTCGATGGCTGCGACCATGGCGACGTCACCCCTTCCCCCATACCAACCAGGACGGTCGAAGGTCCGGCGGAAGGGCCCTCACGATTAGGTAGGCAGGCACGATGTTGATTACACCCTGCACCGCGTTGAAGATTCCGATGGGCAACAGGAGGTCGAGGACCAAGGCCTCCGGCAGCCCGCGAAAGATTGGCAGGAACACATAGTTAAAGGGAGTCATCGCGGCGACCCTCGCGGCGATCGCAACCGAGGCCGCGAGCGCAAGGACCGCCCAGGTCCCATGGCCGCGCTTCGCAAGGGTACCACGAAACGCCGCCAGCGTGAGGGCGAGCGGAACCGCTGTGGAGAGTTCGGCGGCGGTCTTGAAAGCGGCCCCGATTGGGTTCCCGCGGGCGGCGACGGTGAAACCCGCGATGCTCGTGGCGACGATGGCCCCAGCTGGTCCGTAGAGGATGGCCGCGATGACGATGGGAATCCCCACGGGATCGAAGGAGATGACAGGGAGCAGAGGGAAGGCAACGTCAAGGTTGAGAAGCTCAAGAACGGAAGCGGCTGCGGAAAGCGCGGCGATCCCAGCAATCTCCTTTGGGGTTGCAGGCCAGGCCGCAGCCTGGCCCCAACGATTGGGTTGTCCTCGGGCCGGGTCTGGACCTCCTCCCGTGCCACGCCCATGGGGAGAAGTGATAAATACGTTCTCGGAGAGCGACCCGTGTGCGTGGAGCAGCAATGCCAGCAGCGGGGGCACTGGCCTTGACCAGTGGGGCTGTGGGAATCGCTGCAGCCCTCCTCTCCCTTCTCCCTGCCAGCGGCACGGACATGCCAATGCCCCCCGTGATGCCGGCTGGGGCCTTGCCGGGCGTACTTCTCCTGGTCTTCAGCGGCATCATCCTCGTCAACGGGATCCTTCTCATCGTGGGCACGAGGATTCGGCCCCGTCGGCAGGGAGGACTCATGCTGGTCTACGGCGCCGTCATGATTCTCGTCGGCGTGCTCATGGCCGCGACCTCAGTGTTTGCCATGCAGATGGCCATTGTTTCAGCCCTAGCCATGTCTGGACTGGGGGGCCTGATGGTCGTATCCGGCATCGTCATGTTGGCAGGTAGACCGATGGCCGGAGCATGACCGCGAGCTGATCCGAGGAGGATCCTACCGAAATAGGTCTTCCCCGTCGGGTCGGATGGCTTCTCGGATGGATCCCTCTTCGACGCGGAACTCCACCCCCCGGACGATGGCGACGGGAACCTTGTCGAGTTTCCCTTTGGCGAGATCTGCCGCAGCGGCCACTTCATCAGCCAGCGCCACGACAGTGCTCCGAAGCTCGTACCCGTGGGGGTCGCGAAGCCCGCGGTAGTCTCGCAGCGGGGAGAGTCCTGCCACCCCGATGGCCACGTCCGTGGAGCCCTGTCGCCAAGGCCGTCCGAAGCTGTCGCTCACGATGACTCCCATGCGTGCCGCAAAGGCTTTCTGCAGGTGGTTGCGCAGGCCCCGAGCCGAAGCATCCGGGTCCGCAGGTAATGCCGTGTAGACTTCCCCTCTGCCGACGTTCGACTGGTCAATTCCGGCATTAGCGCACACGAAGCCGTTACGCGTTTCCACAATGAGGATTCCCCGCTCCGGCTCCATGCGAACGACACGGCGGGCCTCCCGAAGGACAAGTTCCACTTGTTCCGGGGTCCTCTGGTTCTCCGCGGCGAACAGGCGGGCGAGGGGCCTAGCCGAGAGGTCCGCCGCCTGAAACACACGGCCTTCCGCCTTGGAGACGATCTTCTGGCTGACAACCACGATGTCCCCGTCGCGAAGATCCAGGCCTGACTTCCGAACTCCCTCCTCAATCATGGCCGGAAGATTGTCGCCTATTCTGACCTCCGGAAGGTTCTCGACGCCTAACAACTCCACCCGTCTCACGTTCCCTCCCCCTCGAGAGTCCTCAGTCTGGGTCCCAGGTCCCAGTCCTTGAGCAACGCTTTCGCCTGGGACGGGCGGGCAGCCCTGTACACGAGGAGAAGATCCCGGGGCTCCGCGAGTCGCATCCCCGCGGGGATGCCGTAGACCTCAGGACTCAAACCACGCTCCAGTCCCCCTTGACGCCAGGACAAGACGTCTCCGGCCTCGAAATCGCCCTGCAGCTCCTCCACCGGCCTCGCAAACACGAGGCTCAACCCCAATCTGCCCGAGGTGGGGACGAGAACCAAGCCCCGTCCCCCCGCCAGTCGGCCGGACAGAAAGGCGAGATCTTGCGCCTCGAGCAACGCCAAATCGCCGCGCAGCAGGAGGATAGCCTCGCTGCCCTCATGGAGGCAAGTTTCCCTGACCAGTTGGGTCGTGGTACCTGTCCTTCCCCCGGGCTCAAGAGGACGAATACCTTCCTCCCGACCGAGGGCCATGACGTCGGGGTCCTGCGAGAGAAGGACGACATCCTCCAACACCCGCGATTCCTGAACGGCCTGCAGCACATCGCGAAGGACAGCTTTCGCCAGTCGACGACGCCGACGCTTCGAGAGGAGATTCGCCAGCCCGTCTAGTGAAGAGCCAGGGCGATTCACTGCCACGACGGCCCTCGCCTTCCCACGCATGGCTTCGCCCATCTCCGAGGACACACCCGGTTGCCGGTTATCAAGGATGTGGGATGCGAAGCGGGCGTTTCACCCTCCTCCCCCCACCTTCTTTAATTAGCGGTTGGGGTTCCTCCAGCGTCGCGTGAGGGCCACATCGCGTGGGAGGAACCTAAAGGTGAAAGTCCGACAAATCGTCGCCACGGCCGACGCGGAGCGCCTCGTCTGTCGCGCTGCCCGCGGGGACTACATGAGACAGGCCCCCTGGAACGAGACGTTTGAGGAGGTCATGCGCCCCATCAAGGGAGCGGACATCGACGAGAAGATCGAAAACTTCCTGGCGCAGCTCATCAGCGCGGGCCACTGGGGGCCCTTCGAACACCCCACCATAACTTTCGGTGTGGAGGGCATGAGTCGAGTCACCCTGGCCCAATTGACCCGGCATCGGTTAGCTAGCTTCGACATTCAGAGCGGCCGGTTCGTCAGCCTGCGCAGCCTGGAGCCCGACGACTTCGTCTGGCCCCCGAGCTACACGGAGGATGCCGTCATCTCTCGGGAGGGGGGGAGAAAGGAAATGACCCTATCTCGGGCCGAGCGGGAGGAGCTCATCACGGGCCTTTTCGCCCAGATGATTGACACCTATGACCAGCTCGTGGACAACGGTGTCCCACGCGAGGACGCACGCTACATCTTTCCCCTGGCCACGCCGGTCAACGGGACCATGACGGTCAACGCACGGAGCCTCATGCACATCATCGCGATCCGGAGTTTTGGGGATGCGCAATGGGAGATTCGCGAGCTCGTGGGACGGATGCTGGAGATTGCCAAGGATTGGATGCCCGTGGCCTTTCGCATCTTCGAGAAGCGCATGAAGACGCGAGACGTGATCGCGCCCTAGACCCGCCCTGCTCATTGTTCCCGAGGTCGGCCTACCAGGCAGTGGTTCTCCAGCCCGACCGGGGGGAACCCTAGGTCCACCGTTGGAGCGTCTCCTGCCCTTCTTCGATCTTCTTCAGTCCGGCTACCCGGACCCCGATGAGACGGACCTTCTTCGGATAGCTCAGGAACTCCTGGAAGTGCTCCCGCGCCACCGTCTCGATGGTGCGCCTGTCGTTGGAAGGGGCCGTCAGGGTCTTGTCGCGGGTCATGGTTTCGAAGTCCTCGAACCGAATCTTGATGCTTACCGTCCGGAAGAGGTAGCCGTCATCCCGTACCCGCCAGAAGACGTCGTCCACCAGGGCCGGCAGCTTGGCGAGAATCCGGTCCCAGTCATCGAGGTTTTCCCCGAAGGTGTGCTCGGTGCTGAAGGACTTCGGTTCCCCGCGGCCTTCCACGGGCGCTTCCTCCTCCCCGCGGGCGATGGCCCAAAGCCATACACCGCCCTTCCCGAAGGCGGTCGTCAGGTCGTTGGGAGGGGTATCTGCCAACTCGCCGATCGTCTCGATGCCCATGCGTTTGAGCGCGGCCTTCGTCTTGCTGCCCACGCCGGGGATGTCCGAGACGGGCAGGGGACGCAGGAAGGATTCCACGCGCCCGGGAGGCACCACAGTGAGACCATCGGGCTTCTCCTTGTCCGAGGCAATCTTGGCGATGGACTTGTTCGGGGCGACCCCCACAGAGGCCGTTAGACCCGTTTCCTCCTTCACGGCCTTCTTGATCGCCTTGGCCAAGCTGGTCGCCCTCCGAAAGTCCTTGGCCCGATTCGTCACGTCGAGGAACGCCTCGTCGATGCTCACTTGCTCGAAGCTGCCCGCGAAGGCCTCCAACGCGCGCATGACGTCGTCGGAGATGCGGCCATAGTACGAGAAATCGGGCCGGAGGTAGACCCCCTCCGGACACCTGCGGTACGCGGTCGTGATGGGGAGGGCGGAGTGGACCCCCTTCTCCCGGGCCTCGTAGGACGCGGCGGCCACGACGCCCCGCCCTTTCCCCCTCTTCGGGTCGGCCCCGATGATGACGGGTTTCCCCACCAAGGACGGGTCCCGCAGCCGCTCGGCCTCCACGTAGAAGGCGTCCATGTCGACGTGCATGATGACCCGGGCCATCACCGGAAGAATGCGAGGACGCGAATATGAAGACTCCCTTGGTTCAGAATTCCGCCAGCGTCTTCTGGCCCGACTGAGGAAACTCCCTTTCGATGAGCCCCACGAGGCGATGAAACTCGTTCACGGACCCGGGCCCGAAGCCTGCGAAGTGGTTGTTGAAGAACACGTAGGCCTGGCGGACGTCCTGCATGGAGTCCCGGATGCGTTCTCCCCAGGTTCCCATCTCCGCGGTCCGATCCTTCTGAAGCTCACCCAGCCGTTTCAGGGACCGATCCCCGATCATGCGAAGGTAAATGAGGTCCGAGGTGACGGTGGCCGGCGAATCCAGATACTGCGTGGTGGACCAGGCCTGGGCGACGTTGTGGCTCGCGAGGAGATCGTAGATCTCCTGATCGAACCAGGAGGCGTGTCGGAACTCCAAGGCATGGGGGACGTCCGCCCGAATCAGGCCGAGGAACTCCTTCAGAGCCGGCAGGTCCTTCTCGACTTTGAAGGAAGGCGGAAACTGGACCACGAACGCGCGAAGCTTGGATCCCAACTCGTCGAAGGCAGCGTAGAACTGCTCGAGGGGCCGTTCGATCCCTCGAAGCTTGAGGTCATGGGTGATCCGCCGGGGGAACTTGGCGGTGAACGCGAAGTCCTCCGGGGTCGCGCGGCGCCAACCCGCCACCATGCCCCTGGGTGGAATCCGGTAGAAGCTGGAGTCGACCTCCACCACATCAAAGACGGAACTGTAGAGCCGAAGGAAGTCCCGAGGTGGCGTCCCCGTCGGGTAGAAGGTCCCGGCCCAGAAATCGTAGGACCAACCGCTTGTCCCCACCAACAGGCGCTTGGCGAGGGAGTCCTTGACCGCCTTGGGCGCCTCGCTGGTCATGGTGCCGCCGTCTCCAGACCCAGTGCGCTCGCAGGATTTCCTCTCTTAAATACGTTGACGGCCCATGGATTCCCCTAGCTCCCGAGCGTAGCAGCATGTCTGAGGTTCGACTCACGGAGAAGCAGCAACACACTGCGCAACGCGTCTCTCTCATTCACGTGGAAGGGGAAATCGCCAGCCTGGTGGGTCCCTCCCTTGAGATCCGATTCCCTGCCCGGTGGGCACGGAAGCTCTTGCCGTGGTATCGAGGGACCGGACGGACCATCCTGTGCAACGCCGACGTAAGCCGGTTCAACCTCGTTGGCGCGACGAAGGTCGCGGACCACCTGATCCTGAGCTACATGGGAGCGGACGGAGAGCTGGCCGCAGAATCCGTAAAGGGCGACTTCATCAAAGCCCTCGATGGTCTCCTGCGGGCCCGTTCATAACCACGCGATTGGGGATGGTCGCGGCTGCATCAAGGTTTTATAACGGCCTCCGACTCGGAATCGGGGACTCGTAGCCTAGCCTGGACAGGGCACCGGCCTTCTAAGCCGGCGATCCCGGGTTCAAATCCCGGCGAGTCCATCCGATAAGGCGACGCACGTTCCGCGGATGCCTACGTGTGTCTTTCATTCCTTCGGGGTTCCTAGGGGACGGGGGCCCCTGGCCTCTCACGCAAGATGGGGCGATCTGAGGGGAGGAGGCCGGCCGCCCCGGCGGCGACTCCCCCGGAGACAATTCTCAAGAATCGCCTCCTCGCGAGGATGGAGCCATCGGCGGAACTCACGACGCTCCCTCCGCCTCTTCCCACCGGAGGGCGTACTCGCAGTACGGGTCTCCATGGCCGATGCATGCCAGTCGCTTGTGGCGAACCTGAGAGCCAAGCTTCTCCGCCACCCCTTCGTGGAAGCCCGTGTCGAAGGAGTCGCAGATCATGCTGGGACGCTTCAGGGCGAGCTCCTGGAAGGGACAGGTCATCAACCGATACCGGACGAAGCCTTCTGTCTGATCCATGACGGTGGTCAGGGACCCCATCCGTGGCAGGGCGTCTTGGAGGAACACCCGCACGAACAGCTCGGGGTCCCATTCGCCGACATCGGCCTCACCTGCGACCCCGTCGATGAGCTGCTGGCCGACCTGCTTCCCGGCCGCATAGAGCGCCCGGTCCTGCTCATCGGGGGGGAGGCTCTCTCGGATGACACCGAGCAGGACCTCGGACAGGAGACGATACTGCCGGAAGGGGATTCCCTGGGTGATTCCCGCTGGGCGCAGCCGATATCGGATGGGAGGACGCCCGACGTCACCCTCTTGATGACGCGTGAACCTCTCCACGAGCCCCTCGGCAATCAGGATGTTGAGGTGATACCGGACGCTGCCCGACCGGAGGCCGGTAGCTCTGATGAGTTCAGAAGTGTCCCGCACCCCCTGGAGCAGTTCCTTGAGAATGCGCACCCGGACATCGCTCCCTAGCGCCTGGAAAGCCTCGGCCAGGGCGGAGCTTCCCACCTCCTCTGGCTCCAAGAAGCCCCCGGTTCCTTCGGCGTCAGAGGGCATTGGAGATAAGCTCCGCCGTGGCGGGAACCAGTCCCCCGTAAGGGCGATCACCGAAAGGCACGACTAGCGGCAGCACAACCTCCATCTTGAAGGTTCGCTGTTCTGCTACAAGCTCTTCTTCCATTCCTCTTCCTCATTTAGGTGGAAGCCTCGAAGGTGCGCATCCCAAACTGCCTCAGGGAGGAGTTTATTGCTCATCGGTCTCCGGCCTGCCTTACGAGCTTAATCCGGAACGTCCGTTCCCCCATAGGCTCGAACTCGGCGTGGTCCCTTTCGTCGACGTCGTAGAGATCCGTGAGGTCCTTCGGGACCGCCACCATAAGAGACCCCACCTAAAGGCCCTCCTGCTATGGGCCAAACCCTACTCGGTATGCACCCCGGCGAGTCCATCCCATCACGAATTACCGTCGAATGGCCTTCCAAATCTCTTCGGAGGGCCACCGACGGGCCCACTCGTTGGTGACGAATGGGAACCGGGTGGTCGTCCCCTCATCCGGCCGCAACTCAATCAAGTCCTCGACTTCGAACCCGTTCGCCCTCAATAGGCGGATCTAAGCGCCGTACCCGAGGTGGAATTCCACCGACTCGACGTCGTTATCGAAGCGGTACATCCCGAAGTAGTCGCGCAGGAGGCGGTCCCCCGCGGCAACCTCGTCTTCGTCGGGGACGCAAAGCATGAGGAGGGTCCCGTTGACGAGGAAGATGAGCTCCCCCTTCGGGCGAAGCACCCGGGACGCCTCCGGGATCCACCGGTGGGGATCGGACCAGATAGCGGCCCCGTACTCGGAAATCGCGAGGTCAAAGCTCTCGTCCGGGAAGGGTAGCGCCTCCGCGATCCCGTGGATGAGCGGAAAGGCCAACCCGAAGTCGCTTTGGAACCTGCGGGCCCGCGCCAATTGGCCCGGCGAGTTGTCTACTCCTACTACGCGAGCGCCTCGACGTGCCAGCCAGGCGGAGACGTAGGCCGTCCCGCAGCCGATTTCCCAACACGTCTCGGCCTCGTACGGGAGGGAGGACCTTGAGTTCGGACTCTGGGACGCCCCAGATTCCCCACGAGGGTTCAGAGGCCCAGGCGCGACGTCCCCCCTCCTCATGCTCGGCCGCCCAGCGATCCCACGCGGTCCGGTTGCGGAGGATGTAATCGGCGGATGGTTCGGTGTTCTGGGTCACGGACGGAGGGAAGCGACGCGAGGATAAGGATTCACACCTGAGACCGAGATCCCGACGTGGAATTCGCTTCGACTTTGAGTTAGGCGCGACTGTTTCAATCCCGAGCGGTTCCGATCCCGGCGAGCCCGTCCTCCACTCCGAGGAGGGTCACCTCGCTCTCGGGGCCCTTGGCGAGGTAGGCCTCGAGGTCCTCCAGGCTAGTCTGGACCTCCATTCCCTCGCGATACAGCTTGAAGCCAAGGCGTTCGTTGATGGAGAGCATCGGGGCGTTGGAGAACGCGTTCCCCGTTCGGACGATTCGGACCTGGGGGAACTCCTCGCGGACCCGCAGCAGCATGGCGGCCTTGATCCACTTGCCGAGTCCCCGTCCCCGGTAAGGACGCCGCACCCCCGTCATCCATTGATGAATCATCCAGTCCTGCTCCGGGTAGTAACCCATCTCCGTGAGTCCCGAGATGGTGCCGTCCTCCTCCCGGGTCACGGCCGTGAGAAGGGTCCCGCCCGCCTCGGCGATGCCCGCCTCGTCCTGTCGCCGCCGCTCCGGTGTGAACACCTCATCCCCGAGGTCGAGGTCGTCCCGGGGCATCATGTTCCAGACCTCCGTGAACGCTCTGCACCATTCCTCCAGCTCTTTATCGTCGATGCGGTTCGTGAACCACGCGAGCTTGGAGCCGGGGGATCGCACGGGGCCCTCGGCCGCCCATTGCTCCACCATCGTCCAGTCCACTCGCTCTAAGTCCAACCGACTCTGGCGATCATGCTGTGCATCTTGGGCGCCGACTGCCTTCCAGAAGGCCCGCCCCGACGCCTCCTCGGCGTACGACATCACGAGGGACTTGTCGTGCTCACGCGCGTAATTGGCCGCCTCTTGGAGGAGCCTCCGACCGATGCCCTGCTGGCGGTAGGAAGGCAAGAGGGAGATCCAGATCCAGAGAATGTGCTTGTTCTCCTCGTAGCTGGGCCCGTCGGGGCGAGCGAACTCGCGGGTGTGCCAGCCGATCCATTCCTCTGATCCGTCCAGGTCGATGACGGCGAAGTCAAGCTCCTTCCAGGCGGTATCGGGCCTTCGCTCTCTCGCTTCTACCGTAGCATCCGCTAGCATGGGGTCGTCGGGATCGGTCTCCGCATGCCGCGTTCGTCGATATTCGTGGTACCGCGCCCATTCCTCTCTCGTTGCCCGCTGGGGGTCGAACGAGACGACTTTGATGCGAACCATGTCGTTCGGGCCTCCTAGCCGTCCCCTCACGGGTAAGGGCCGCGGGACGCCTCCGGAGTCTGGGGGTTCCTGGGAAATCTTGAAAAGGCGCGACCGCCTCGTCTCCCGGGGACCGTCCCCGGAGGATACCGCGGGCTTCCCCGCAGCTGAGGACGGTCTGTCAAGCCATGCCGCGGCCTAGGCGGCCCTGTACTTATATACTTGCCTCCTTAGGGACGCCTGGTGATGCCATAAAGCGGGGCTCCCGTGCTTGGAAGAAGCGCGGGAAGATGCGTTGGAAGTGGCGGAAGAAGCGCATGCGCCGCCGCAAGCGCCAGCAGCGGATGCGCCAACGCTAACCGTGGGGGCATGGGGTAGCCCGGGATCCTGGCGGGCTCCAGTTAACATGGGGATGAATCGCAACGGGTTTGCTGAGTCGTGATGAATAACTGGAGCGATGACCCGACGGACCTCGGTCCGTCCGTGTAGGCGAAACCCGCTGACGGGGGTTCAAATCCCTCTGCCCCCACTCCTCCAGGCCTCACCGGTCCTTTCGACTTGTCTGGGAGCGGTCAAGACGCGCTCCGTTGAACCCGTTCCAGCGTTCCAGGTGCTTCTTCAAACGCGACAGTCCGGGGTGGTGTCGGTCCAAGAACTCAACCTTTCTCAGATACCAGACGGCGTGCTTGCGGTGGCCCTCCTCCGCGTACAGGGCTGCCAGGGCCATGAGCGCCTCAGCATCCAGGGGGTCCTCCCGCAGCTTGGCCAAGCACGCCAAGTACGCCGCCGCCTGTTCGTCCAAAGGGTGCCTCCGCCCCGCACGGGGGGAGGGCCGCCTATATACTCCACGACACAATTCTCACGAACGGCACAATTGGTCCCATCGGGATGTGAGGCTGAGAAGGACGTCGGATGAGCCTGGAAGACGAGATCCTGGACGAGATCAAGCCCACCCGCGAGGAGGTCGAGGAGACTCTTCGCATCGCGGAATCTCTCCTTCGCCTTCTCGCCGAAGATGCCCGGAAAAAGAAGATTCCCGGGCGGCCCCTTCTCGTGGGGTCCGTCGCCAAGGGAACCTACCTCAAGAACCCCGAGATCGACGCCTTCTTCGCCTTCCCCCCGGAGACCTCCCGAGCGGACCTCGAGCGGTGGGGTCTCCAATTGGGACAGGTCCTGGACAAACCCACCCTCCGATATGCTGAGCATCCCTACACTCGAGGAGTCTACCTGGGCCTCGAGGCCGACGTGGTTCCCTGTTACGAGCTCGACCGGCCCTCGGCCCGCATGACGGCGGTGGACCGGACCCCGTTCCACTACGAGTACGTGCGCGAACACATGAGCGGGCCTCAGAAGGACCAGGTCCGCCTCCTTAAGCGTTTCATGAAGGGAATCGGCACGTACGGGGCCGAGGCCCGCGTGCAGGGGTTCTCTGGCTATCTGTGCGAGCTCCTCGTACTCCGGTGGGGCGCCTTCGGAACGGTCCTGGAGGGAGGGGCTCGGTGGCACCCCCCGGTCACTCTGGAGCTGGAGACGGAGAGTCACAGAGACTTCGAGGAGCCCTTTGTCTTCGTGGACCCAGTCGACGCGGACAGGAACGCCGCCTCGGCCGTCTCCGCCCACGCCCTCGCCACCTTCATTCTGGCCGCGAAGGCCTACCGGGATCGTCCCGACCGTCGATTCTTCTTCCCCGAGCCCGTCCGGCCCCTCTCCCTGACAGCTCTTCGAAAGGAGCTGCGGAGGCGAGGCACCTCCATCATGGGGATCACCGCCTCGGTGCCGGATTTGTCCGAGGACATCGTCTATCCCCAGCTCCGCAAGGCAGAGCAGGCCGTCCTGGCCTTCCTCAGAGGGGAGGAGTTCCGCGTCCTGCGTTCGCAGCCCTTCCTCCTCGGGGAAGCGTGGCTCATCCTCCTCGAGCTCGTGACCGGAGAGCTTCCTCCCGTTCGCAAACACCTCGGACCCCCCACGTGGCTGGACCACGCCGAGGCGTTTCGGGCGAAGTGGGAGGGATCGCCTCTGCGCGTCGCAGGTCCCTATGTCGAGGGCGAACGGCTCGTGGTGGATGTACGGAGGGAAGAGCCGAAGGCATCGGGGGCCCTGGCGAAAGGCCTCATGAAACTGAGCCTGGGGAAGAACCTCGACCGAGCCGTCAAGGAGGCCTTTCAGGTATTGGAGGGGGAGGAGGTCGCCCGGGCCGGATACCGAGGGCCCCTCACGGAGTTCTTGAGGCGAGACCTGCCGTGGGAGGTCAGGAAGTCGCCACGATGAAATCGGAGCTACTCCGATGTCCCGCGCGATCGACGGCATCGATGGTTAACGTATAGGTGCGCCCAGGCTCGGCGGGGTCTACGGTGAAGGACCATTCCGCCCCGTTCCCCGTGAACGTCATTTGACCACCCGGCTGTTCGCCCCCCCCGACGACGACGCTGATCCGGACGTCCGCGAGCTGCTGGTTGTCCGTGACGTTGGCGAGCACCTGGAAGCTCGTAGCACCTCCGAGGGAGAGGGCGCTGAATTCGTCGGCGGCGAGGTTCACGGGGTCCCCCCCAGGCACGGCGAGGTTGTGGATCACAGGCGGCGAGACGTCGAGGAAGGGAGGGTTGAGGAGGAGGACCCAGAAGGCAAACCAGGCGAAGAGGTGGATGGCCCCGTTACCGGCCCAGAGCTTCCAATCAAACCTGGACAGGTCAACGCCGGCGAGGGGGTAGACATAGCGGAGTCCGTAGACGGCCGCGAGACCCAAGAGACCGCCGAGGGAGGCCACGCCCGCGAGGGTGAGCGCCCAGGATGCAAGGGCCACGGCAAAGGCGTACACGATCGTAATCATCGCGGCCTTGGCCCCCTCCACCTCCCTCTTCATGAATTCGACTTCGTCGAACTCTGGGGCTTTGAACTCGAACGGTTCCTTCTTCTTCCGCTTCTTCCGGGCCAAACGCCTTTGGAAGGTAAGTCGGGCTTAAACCCTTTGCCGGGGCCTGGCCAGGGCCGTCGAGGTCCGATCTTCGGGGCCTGCCTTGAGAGGTTTATACCCCCTCAGGCCCTCCCTCTCGCATCGGCAAGGGGGTGCGCATGGACGAACGGGGGACCGCGGAAGCCTCCTGTCTTCACGAGGAGGTCGAGTTCTTGGGCGAGGACTCCGGCCGGAATCGGTACTCGCGGTGCCGAGCCTGCGCCTCCATCCTGATCCACGACAACGTCAAGGTCTGGGTCCTCCGGCCCGGGGGACCCCTTGAACCCCACGAATAAGTCGGGTATATTCACAGAATTTATGCCCTATTACGATATATACCATATGGGTTCGCCATGGAGAGCCGCAAAATCCAGAAGGTAGGCGTCTCGACCCTGACCATCTCCCTCCCCAAGGAGTGGACCGAGGCGCAGGAGCTGCAGAAGGGCGATCAGGTCTTTCTCGAGCGTGAAGGGGACTCCCTCCGGCTGTTGGCGCCGGACGGTGCGCGCCGGAGGCTCGAGCGCCCCACACCCGACTACATTATCGACGCCGAGGCGATGGCGGAGCCGGGGATGCTCAGCCGTGTCGTGGTTGGGAACTACGTCCTGGGGCGCGAGCGGCTGGTCATCCGGTCGTCCACCCGTCTGAGCAGCGCCCACCTCGAGGAGCTGCGCGAGGTGGTTCGGCGCCTCATGGGCCTGGGCATCCTCGAGGAGACGGGGCGTCAAGCGGTCCTTCAGTGCTCCATCGAGCCCTCTAAGTTCCCCATGGACTCCCTGATCAAGCGACTCTACAACCTGGGGAAGACGATGCTCCATGACGCCGTGGAGGCCCTCGTCACCCAGGACAGGTCCCTCGCCGAGGACGCCCTCCGGCGCGAGGACGACGCGGACATGATCTATTGGCTCCTGGTCCGATTGGTCCTCTCTGCGCAGCAGGACGACTCACTCGTCACGAAGCTGGGCATGGAGAACCGGCTGAACAACGCCGGGTACCGCCTCATCGCCAAGGAACTCGAGACCGTGGCCGACTGCGCGGCCACGGTAGCCAACGCGGTCCTGCACCTCCTGGATGAGGAGGCAAAGATCCCGCCACGCATCCTCGGCTCCTTGGCGGACCATGCCCAGGGGGCCGCAGGGCTTTACGGAGATGGGCTGGCTGCCCTCATCACTCGCGACTTGAAGCTCGCCAACCGGACCGCGGATGCGAGTCGGGAGCTCGAGGGACGCCTGGCCGACTTCATGACACACGTGTTTGGACAGGTCCGGAAACCGGAGACTCTAGTCGACCTGAGGACCATCGTGGGCAACCTCTCTCGCATCTGTGAGTACTCCCACTCCATCTCCAACATTGCCTTCAATCGTTACCTCGAGCGGTCGACGGCCCTCTGTCGCGCTGTCGTGCCTGAAGAGGCCTGACCCGGACTCAAAAAGGGTTAAATCACCCGAGTCGGGTCTCGCCCTTCATGGCAGACAAGGGACGAACCGAGATTCCGAAGCGCGCCATCGCCTTTTTCGTGGCCATCGGCATCCTTCTACTCTGGCTCGGACTCCTCCTAATCACGTTGAACGGAACGACCCTCCGCGATGCCGGTGTAATTCTCGGCATCACGGGGGCACTCTTCGCCTTCGTCGTCGCCCTCGGGGGAGCCCTGGGCAGCAAGCGAACAACGGACTACCAGAATCTCGGACTCCTCATCGTGGCGGCAGCCCTACTCCTGGTGGCCGTAGGCCTGGTGTAGCCCCTAGCTGAGTTCCTGAAGACCCTGGGCGACCTCCGGGGCGACCGAGACCGCGCTGTACTCGCTCGAGACGGTGTCCGTGGCCACCACTGTCCCGAAGACGTTGAGACGCTCCTTCGCCCCGCCTACAAAGAGTCCATGAACGCAACCCGCGACGAGGGCCTTGGAGCCTTGATCCTTGACGATCCGCGCGGCGCTGACCATGGTGCCGCCCGTGGACACGACGTCGTCCACGATGGCGACGTGGCGACCCTGGACCTCCAGGGCCTTCTCTTCCGTCTCGACCGTCCAGCTGTCGAGCCGCTCCTTCTTCAGGTAGTCCCACGGGATCTGCATGAGGTCGCCGACCGTCTGAGCGTGACGCGCCGCGTTCTCGTCCGGTGCTAGGACCATTTCCACCCCCAGTTCTTCGAAACGTCGCGCGAGGGCAGGCATGCCGGTGACGTCGAGGGCCGGGATGTCGAAGTAGTCCATCACGCGCTCGTTGTGTACGTCCACCGTGACCAAAGCGTCCGCACCAAGCTCCAGGCGCTTTGCCACCGCCCGGGAGCTGATGGCCTCTCCGGGTTGGAACCGTTTGTCCTGTCGGCCGTACCCGAAGTATGGGACCACCACCGTAACGCGGCCTGGGGCGGCATCTCCGAGGGCGTCCTGCAGGAGGAAGAGCTCGAGAAGCTTGTCGTTGGGATAGGTCGTCTGGACCAGGGCGAGCTCCTCTCCCGCCACCTCGTCTGGCACGCGCACGTGAAGCTCCCCATCGGCAAACGTCCGGACCTCTGCGACGACGAGATCGGCGGAGAGCTTCCGGGCCAGCTCCCTTGCCAGCGGGACCGAGGCAGAGCCGCTCACGACCTTCACAGGACGACCCGTGGGGAGAAAGGGTCCGTAATTATAGGTTGCTTCGGGGGTTCGGGTTCCCCCTGTCGGACCTCAGGCGTAGCCCGTAGACGGTGATGTCCTCGAAGAAGAGAGCCTCCGTCGCCAACTCTTCCGTCTTGAAGGCAGTCCGTGCCACGCGGAGGCCTTCTCGGTTCTGAGCGGACAGGAGCAGGTACATGACCCCCCCTTCGGCCAGGTACCCGGGTGCATCACGGAGGAAGCGGAGTACGACCTCGTCGCCACCCATCCCCCCGCTCCACGCATGGTCGAGCCACTCGCCCCGGGGGTTGAGAGGAAGGTAGGGAGGATTGAACGCGATGACATCGAAGGACCCATGGAGCCCTTGGAAGAGATCTGCACGGATGACATGGAGGGGCAGGCCGTTCCGCTGGGCGTTGGCTCGGGCGAGGGACACGGCGAACGGGCTGATGTCCGTGGCCACGGTCCGAACGGCCCGGGCTGCATGGAGGGCAATGAGGCCTGTGCCCGTCCCGATTTCCAGGAAGGAGGAGGTTTGCGCGATGTCAATCGCACGAAGGAGGAGGTAGCTGTCTTCCGCGGGGCGGTAGACTTGGTTATCCTCCTTGACATGGATTGCGGGGTCCAGCTCCACGTCATTCCAGCTCGGCCAAGGTTCATAACAGTTCCTCGCCTGGTTTTGACGTGCTCTGGATCGTCCTTCTCGTTCTGGCTGTGGCCGCCGCCAGCTTCCTCTATCCCCTCCTCCGGAAGAGCTACTTCACCGCCTCTCTCGTCCTCGCGAACCTCGGCCTCTTTCTGTTCCTCTTCCTGCTCCTCAGCTTCAGCACCGATCCGGCCCTGGTGGCCTTCGTCAGGGAAAACCTCCTGTTCAAACCCCAGGACCTCGTGGAATTCCGCCCTTGGACCCTCATCACGAGCATGTTCCTCCACGCGAGCGTCCTCCACGTGGTCTTCAACATCCTCTTCCTCTACCTCCTGGGACTCCCCCTCGAGGATCGAATCGGGGGCCGCGCCTTCGCCAGTCTCTATCTCGCGGCCGGCCTCGCGGCCTCGCTTCTCTTCGCCCTGGTGGAGTGGGGGAGCCCCGTGCCTGCCCTCGGGGCCTCGGGAGCCATCATGGGCATCGCCGGCGCCTTCCTCGCGTTGTATCCGCGGGAGCGGATTTTCTTCATCCTGTTCATCCTCATCCTCCCCCGAGTACGCGTTTTCCTGGCCGTCGGCGTAGTGATTCTCGGCGAGGCCCTGCTCCTCTTCTTCGGGGTGCAAGACGGCGTCGCCCACGCGGCCCACATGGGAGGGATTGGCTTCGGCATCGCGATGGCATCCCTGATTCGTGGCCGCAAGCAGCGCGCAGCAGCCCCCCTCCCCGCCCTCGCCTTGGACGACCTGGCGACGACGGAAGAGCTCCGCGGCATTCTCTCCCGGATCCAGGAGGAAAGCGTGGGGGAGGTCCGAGACGCCTGGGTCGACCACTTCCTCGAGAAGGCCCGATGTCCCCAATGCCGGGGGCGCCTCCACCGCAAGGGCCAGGTCGTCACTAGCGATTGTGGCTGGGAACGACATGTCTGACCTTCGACTGCCTTATACCCTCACCTCGATTATGGAACCGGGATGGAGCCCCCGAGCGCCCTCCACCTGGATTGTCCCAACTGCGGGCGGGGACCCCATCGCGTCCTCCGGGGTCGCGTCTCCCGAGGTCGAGAACTCGTTCTCGAAGGGGTGTTCCGCTGTCTCCGTTGCGGTAACACTCGCAGCGAGACGTACCGGGACTGGGCTCCCCTCCCGATTCCCCTAGTGCTCAGCGATGGGAGCGCCTCGCGGCGGGTCACGGTTGACCTCTTTCCCGGCGAGGAGGTCCGGGTAGGGGACATCATAGAGGCGGACGGACGGAGCGTACGTATCACCGCCATCGACACAGGGGAGAAGCGGGTCAGAGAGGCCCCCGTGGAGGCGATTACCACCCTCTGGAGCCAACAGGCCGACCGGTTGACCGTCAAGTTCTCGCTGAACAAGGGCCGGAGGACGGTGCCCTACGAGGTCCCCGCGCCGCCCGAGGAGGAGTTCGCGGTCGGCGATCTTGTCCACCTCGGCCGGGACTCCGGAGTCATTCACCGGATCAAGACGCTGCGAGGAACCGTCCGAGATGGAGCGGTCCAGGCCCAGGACATCGTACGTGTGTACTGCCGGACTGTCCGCCGGCCCCGTTCGTACCGAAGGGCGCGGAGAGGGTGAATGGCCGACGAGTTCGAGGAGAGACGAGGCCGGATGGTGGAGCGGCTCGTCCAGAACGGTGTCCTCCAGACCCCCCGGGTCATCGAAGCCATGCGGGCCGTCCCCAGGCACCTCTTTGTCCCGCGGCGACTGCGGGAGAGTGCGTACTACGATACGCCCCTGGGCATCGGCTCCGGTCAGACCATTTCCGCCCCTCACATGGTGGGAATGATGCTGGAATACCTGGACCTGAAGGGGGGTCAGCGCGTCCTCGAGATCGGGGGTGGATCCGGATACCACGCCGCCTTGGTGGCCCACGTCGTAGGCCCGGAGGGGCAGGTATTCGCAATCGAACGCATCGGCTCCCTAGCCAAGAAGGCGCGGGCCCGCATCGAGACCCTTGGCCTGGGGGATCGGATTAAGGTCCTGGTACGGGACGGTTCGCGGGGACTGGCGGAGCAAGCGCCCTTCGACCGGATCTTCGTCTCCTGCGGCGCGCCCGAGATCCCGCCGCCCCTCGTGGACAACCTGCGGGAGGGAGGCAAGCTCCTCGTCCCCGTCGGAACCCGCTACTTCCAGGACCTCGTCCTCGGGGAGAAGGCGGGCGAAGAGCTGCGGACACGAAACTTGGGTGGCGTGGTGTTCGTCCCTCTCGTCGGCGAGCATGGCTTCGATTGAAACGGTGAATCGCGGTCCCCGAGGTTTTTAGCCTCCCTTCACCGTCTTACCATGGGATGATCACCCTCCTGGGGGTGGGCCACGTCTTCCTGCTCGGTCCGCGCATCGACCAGGAGATGGAGCGGCGGCGGCCCGACCTCATCGCCCTCGAACTCGATCCCATCCGGCTGCAGGCATTGAAGGACCCTGACCGTGTCAGGCGGACACCGGGTGTGTATAGTCTCCTGGCGACGTTCCAGCGCCGCATCGCGGAGGAGTACGGAGCGGATGTGGGCGGGGAGATGCTAGCCGCCTACACCGCAGGGAATCGCCTGGGGATCCCCGTGGCCCTCATCGATCTCGACTCGCGTCGCACCTGGCGGGACTTCCTGACCTCCCTCCGTCCCTGGGAATTCCTGAAGCTTCTCTTCTCGGCCTTGGGATCCATTTTCGTGGGACGCGAACAGGTCGAACAGGAACTGCAGCGGTACCAGGAGGACTACGCCGGGTTCATGGAGGCCTTGGCAAGGGACTACCCGGCCGTCAAGGCAGTCCTCGTGGACCGGAGGAACAGCCACATGGCGAACGAGCTTAAGCGCCTTCATGGGACCTACGATCACATCGTGGCCATCGTCGGGGACGGCCACGTCCTGGGGCTCTCGACCCTCTTGGAGGGCGAGGACGTGGAGGTGGTCCGTCTCTGGGAGCTTCGGGAACCGGAGCCGACATCGGCGCACGATGCGTAGGCTGCCCCGGATGGCGGTCCGCCACCTTCGGTACCCTCTCCCGTCAACTCTTAAGGGAGGCCTCGCAATGGACAGCTGTGGGTGAGGAGGAGAAGCAGCAGACCACCCTCCGGTATCTCCAGGCGAAGTTTGCCCAGTACTACCAGACCCACCCCCTGCGCCTCCCGCCTCGCTTCGGCCGCCGTGAGTTTGGGTTCATCCTCTTCGAGGGCGGTTTCGTGCTCCGCCACCTGGGCTTTCCCAAGGAGGACGAGCTGTATCGGTACATCCAGGCCAAGTCCCCCGCCCACATCTACCATTCCGCCGCCTACTACGAGACCCCTGGGGCACCGACCATGGGGGAGAAGGGATGGATGGGCGCGGATCTCGTCTTCGATCTGGATGCGGACCACATCCCCGGATGGCAGAAGCTGGGGTATCCGGGCATGCTCGAGGCGGTGAAGGACCAGGTCATCCGCCTGATCGATGACTTCCTCCTGACGGACCTCGGCTTTCGGGAGGAGGACCTCCAGATCGCCTTCTCCGGGGCCCGAGGCTATCACATCCACGTCCGGGACCCTCGGGTCTCCACCTTGGAGAGCCACGAGCGGCGCGAGATCGTGGATTACATAACAGGGACGGGCCTGGACCTGGGACTGGTCGCTCGTCGGGAGCCCTTCGAGGAGCGGACCTTCGGCGACAAGACGCGGACCCTGAAACGTTTCCGCATCCCCGCGGCTTCCGACCCGGGGTGGCGGGGACGCACGACCCAGGGCGTCCTGCGATGGCTGGAGACCCTTGCTGAATTATCAGAAGAGGAAGCCCTCGAGGCCCTGCAAGAACTCGACGGCGTGGGACCCAAACGGGCCCACCAGATCTACGCCACCCTGCAGCGACTCGGGAGGGACAACACGCGAACTCGGGTGGAGGCGGGTCTCCTCGAGTTCTTCCCTCCGGGGAGCGGTCCCTCCCTCGTGGCGCAGGGGGTGGAGTACGCCAAGGGGGCCACGGACGAGCCTGTGACCTCGGACACGAAACGCCTCATTCGACTCATGGGCAGCCTCCACGGCAAGACCGGGTTCGTCGTCGTGCCCCTGACCCGCGACGCGTTGGATGCCTTCGACCCCCTCACCGATGCCGTCCCGGCCCTCTACAGCCACGAGAAGATCCGCATCGAGACGTCCCAGGCTATTGATACTGATATGATGGGCGAAACCTTTAATTTGGGACCTGGGCAGAACAGCGTCCCCGAATATCTGGCTATCTTCCTCATGTGCCGGGGAATGGCCACCCTAGCCTCGGGGACAACCGGCGATGCAACCCAAGGAGGGCCTACCTAAGGAAGCCCGCAAGCTCGCCCAGATTCGACTCTTCAAGGAGCTTCTCCTCCCGCTGCAGATCATTGCCATCCTGGCCTTCGCCGCGTTTCTGGTGGCCAGTGCGGGCCTCTCCTCCTCCCCCCTCTACGTTCCCCTCCTGGGGGCCCTGCCCCTACTCGTCGTTGCCCTGGCCGTCATCGCCCTGGAGTTCATCATCTTCCGCTTTCTGGAGATTCGTCACGCTCCCCGGGAGGGCCAGAAGTACATCCTCGTCGACATCAGCTGGCGAAACGCCAAGAAGGCCTTCGCCATCGCCTTGTTCCTGGCCATCCTCCTCCTCATCCCCCCGGTGAAGGCCCTCACCCTGAACCTGCTCTCTCCGACCTCCCAGCGGGGTTTGGAGGCGGGAGGGACCTTCCCTCTCACGTTCAACAGCCAAGACGCGATGGGCATCAGCCACGCCGAGAACTTGCAGGTCGTCGTCCTGAGTGGCGCCCTTCGCATCCAGATTCAGGAGGGCACCGGTCCACCGAGTGGGACCGTAAACCTGACGGCGGGCCAGCAACGAACCTTTGCCCTCACGGCTACGTCCTTCGTCCCGTATACCGTCACCTTCGAGAACCTGGCTGCGAGCACGACTTCCTTCACCTACAAGGTGAACCTGGCCCTCCCTACCGGGTTCATCAACCTCGCCGCGGTCCTCATGGGAGTCGTGGCGGTATCGAACTTAGTCTGGCTCCTGTACCTCCGACCGCTCAGGGAGGCCGGTCTGAAGGCGATGCCGTCCACGATGAAGCGACGTCGCCCGACCCGTCAGCCACGGCAGGCCCGAGGCTGGCCGCCCAGGCAACCCCCGGTCCCGCGACGACCCATCGCCTGGCGGTGGCCCTGGCAGCCCGGTCAGGTCCCCCGCTACCCCGTACCGCGGGGATGGAACCCCGCCTACGGACCCTACGCGGCCTACCCCCCGCCCCAGGCCCTCCGTCGACCCGCCCCTCAGCCCGCGCGCCAACGCTCCCCGATGCCGGCGAGACCGGAACCTCCCGGGAAGCCCGAAGGGCCCGTCGAAGGGGAGGAGAGGGAGCTGCCACCTCCACCGGAGCAGGTAGAGCCCTACGAGGTGCCAGGTATCCCCCCTCCCGTCCCGGAGGTGCCCGATGACCCCGACCGGGCCGCCCTGAGGACGGTCGACATGGACATCAGCGGCCTCCTCGGCAAGGCGGAGGATCGAATCGCCATGGGCGAGTACAGGGAGGCCCTGGAAGACCTCGAGACCATCTTGGGCGTAGACCGAGAGAACCTCCCGGCTCTCCTGAAGAAGGCGGAACTCCTCCGGCGCGTCAACCGGCCCGGAGACGCCCTGGAGACCCTCGAGACCGTCCTGTCTCTCGATCCATGGCATCAAAGAGCGCTGTTGATGAAGGCGGGCCTCTTGGAGACCGACGGGCGATACGACGAAGCCCTGGAGTGTTACGACGCTATCCTCTCGGGCAGTCCGGCCGTCCTCATGGCTCTCGTGCAGAAAGGAGACGTGATGGCCCGCATGGGGGAAGCCGAACTGGCGTGGGAGGCGTACCAGGAGGCGCAGCGCCTCGCCCCGGACGACCCGGACCTGCAGGAGAAAATCCGATCCATCGAGGAAGGCCAAGACTCGGCGCTGGATCCCGAGAGCCCGGAGTTCCACCTCAAGAAAGCGCAAGCCGCGGCCCGAGCCGGAAAGCTCGAGGAAGCCCTTCGCCTGTCCGAGGGGGCCGCCGAGGCCTTGTCCGAAGACCCTCAGCTGTGGGCCTTCAAGGGCGCCTTGGAGCAGGACTTGGGTCTCCAGGGACCGGCCATCGCCAGCCTCCGGCACGCCACGGAGCTCGACCCCAAGGACGAAGAGTCCGTTCGTCGGCTCGAGGGCCTGCAGCGGAAGGCCCAGGACCAGATCGACTTGGAGAAGGCCCTGCGGGAGATCGAGGGCCTCGCCCCTGAAGTCGTGACGGGCATCGCGGAGGAGTTTCGGAGCCTCCGGAAGTTGAAGCGAGTGAAGGTCAAGACCTTGGCCTCCCTGGAGGGGGTCACGGAAGGGGACGCGAAGGCCATTCTGCGGCGGATTCGCAGCGGAAGATAGGTTTTTAGCGGAACCGCGTTTGGTTGCGACCGTGAAGGCCTTCCGCATCCGCGGGACGTTTCTTATGGGCCGCAACCGACAGCCCTTCAGCCAGGAGGTCGCCGCCGTCTCCCAGGAGGAAGCCGTGCAATGGGTCCTCTCGGAGCTAGGGAGTAAGCATCGGACCAAACGGAGGGACATCACGATTCAAGAGGTCTCGGAGGTGCCCCGGGACCAGGTCGAGGACTCCGTGGTGGCCTACCGGGTCCAGGAGGGTTGACGTGGCGGAGGATGTGGGACTCCAGCAGGCGGTGACCGCCCTCGAGACGACCCGGGCCCAACTCGAGGCTCTCACGCGGCAGGAAGAGGCCCTGCGCTACTCCCTCCAAGAGTACACGCGGGCCCGGGACACCATGGAGAAGTACCAGGGCTCCCCCGTTGGGACGGAGATCTTGGTCCCCATCGGCGCGAACTCCTTCCTCTTCGCCCAGATCACCGACGTCGAGCGTGCCATCGTGGGCCTGGGAGCCGAGGTCGCCCTCGACGACAGCATCGAGTCGGCCATCGAACGGCTGGACACCCGGATCCGACAGCTCACCACGGTCCAAGAGGACCTGCTACGGCGCATCGGCGCCATGGAGGGCCAGGCCAACGACCAGGCCGCGGTCGTTCAAACGGCCTACGAGCAGGCCCAGAACGAACCCGGGGAGCGAGAGGGTGTTTGAGACCCTTCGCAGGAAGCTCCTGGGGTGGAAGGACAAGGCCCCGGAGGACCTCGACGAGCTCGTCTCGGAGACTTCGGGGAAGAAGATTAAGCGGGCGGCCCTAGACCGCTACCTCGCCGATCTGGAGATCGCTCTCCTAGAGTCCGACGTCGCCCTCGACGTCGTGTCGGGCATCACCCAGTCCATGGAGGAGGAGCTTCTGGGGAAGCGCATCTCTCGGGAGACGAACTTCCGGAATGGCCTGTGGGAAGCCCTCCGTCGATCGGTTCGAGACGCCTTGGAGGTCCCGACCATTGACCTGCTCGCCTTCGTGAAGGAGGCGGAGAAGCCCGTCATCCTCATGTTCGTGGGGGTCAATGGTACCGGCAAGACTACGGTCATCGCCAAGTTGACCCACCTCTTCCAATCCGAACGTCTCACGTGCGTCCTGGCCGCCGGCGACACCTTCCGCGCCGGGGCCATCGAGCAGCTGGCGGTCCACGCCGAGCGCCTCGGAGTTAAGCTCGTCGCCCACGAGGCGCGGAGCGACCCTGCTGCCGTCGCCTTCGACGCCGTGGCCCACGCGCGGGCTCGTCATCGGGACGTCGTCCTCATCGACACCGCGGGCCGGATGCAGACCAAGGCCAACCTCATGGAGCAGATGAAGAAGATCAAGCGGGTCACGAAGCCTGATCTGGTCCTCTTCGTGGGCGACGCCCTCACGGGGAACGACGCCGTGGAGCAGGCCAAGGGTTTCGAGGCGGCAGTGGGCATCGACGGCGTCATCCTCACCAAGGTGGACGCTGACGCCAAGGGAGGCGCGGCCCTGAGCGTGGCCCAGGCTGTGGGTCGGCCCGTCCTCTACCTGGGGAACGGGCAGGAATACGATGACCTCGTGCCTTTCAACTCATCCTGGATGGTCGACCGTCTCCTGGGCCCTACCCCAACGTGAGTCGTCGCTTCACGAGGAAGCGGAGGTTCTCCCACCCGTCGGCGAAGGACCGAATCTTCGCCTCTCCAATTCGGGACCGGTAGTGAATCGGGACCTCGGAAAAACGCAGGCCCTGGGCCAGGACTTCGAGCTTCAGCTCCTCGGAGAACGGCATCCCGTCGCTCTCCACGTGGAGGCGGTCCAGAATGGCACGACGAAACACCCACATCCCCGACTGGGAGTCCCGTAAACGGACGCCGTACAGGAGCGCTGCGGTCTTGTTCAACAGGGCATTCCCGATGCGATGATGCGCCTCCATGACCTCGGGTTCCAGGTACGCCAGTCGATCGCAGGAGACGAAGTCCCATCCCTCCCCATCCAGCAGGGCCACGATGCGAGGAATCTCGTGGGCGGGATAGGTCCAATCGGCGTCCAGCGTCGCAATCAGGTCCCCGCTCGCCGCCGCAAAGCCCGTCTTGTAGGCCCGACCGTACCCCCGGCGGTCTTCCGGGACAACGCGTGCGCCCTTTTCCGTTGCGATGGCCACGGTTCCGTCTTCTGACAGGGTGTCCACGACGAGGATCTCGTACGTCGATTCGGTTCCCCCCAGTGTCTCGTGGATCTCGTCCAAGACCCGACCGATGGAGGCCTCCTCGTTCCGGGTGGGGATGACGACAGAGATGTGGACCATGGCGGCGGAGTGCCTACCTTCAGGCGTGTTAAAGAGGTTCGCCTCTCGTTATCTGGCACGCCAAGGGGGCTCCCCGAAGAACTTGTAGCCGACGTACCCCAACAGCGCCAGGAAGAGGCGGGCGAGGCCCCAGAAAGTCATCCGGCGACGGGCCATCTCTAGGGGACTGTACCGACTCCACAGGCTGCCATGCTTCAAGGTCAGTTGCTTGCGCCCGGCGCCGTTCCAGAAGGCCTGTCGGAAGAAGTCGTAGACGGAGGCCCGCGTTCGATGATAGACGATGGCCTTGGATTCGTAGAGGACCCCGTGACCCTCCTTCACGGCTCGCAGGTTCATGTCGATGTCCTCGGCCGTGATGAACCAGGGGTCGAAGCCGCCGATGCCTCGCAGGGTGTCCTTCCGATAGGCGAGGTTTGCACTGGGGTAGGTGATGTCGGAGCCCCGGTAGATGAGCTCCACCCTCTCCAGCTCTTCGAACGGACGGTACCCGATCTGGATGGTCCGCCCGGCCACTACGTCCGATCGGTCCAGTCCCTCTCGGAGGTGCTTCAGCCAGAAGGGGTTCGCAATGCAGTCAGCGTCAATGAAGGCGATGGCGTCGCCTCCGGCCATGCGGATGCCATGGTTTCGGCTCTCCCCTCGAGTCCCGCCATGGTTCGCGAGGCGGATGAAACCGTATCGGGACGCGTACTCGCCCACGATGTCCCGGGTCCCGTCCTCGCTGTTCGAGTCGACCACGATAATCTCGAGGGGGGCCTCTTGGGTGACGAGACTGTCAAGGAGGTCCGCGATGTTGTGTTCCTCGTTCCGTGAGGTCACCAGGACGCTGACGAGCACGGTTCCTCTGAGACCGAGACGTGTTATGACCTTTCCTCTGCCTTTCCCTTCCTTGAGAATCGGGTCCTGCACTCATGAGGGAGGCTTTATCCGATACAATCCTGGTCCGACCTCCGTGGACGTCTCTGTGGTCGTGGGCACCCGGCCCGAGATCGTGAAGATGGCGCCCGTCGTGCTGTCGCTCCGAGAGGCTGGGGTCCCCTTGTCGTTGGTTCACACAGGCCAGCATTACGACCAGGAGTTGTCCGAGGTCTTTCTCGGAGAGCTGGGGCTCGGCTCCCCCGACGCCGTTCTCGCTGTGGGTTCCGGGACACAGGCCAAACAGACTGCCGACGCTCTGACGCGGCTGGAGTCCCACTTCACCGAGCACACACCCCTCCTCATCCTGGTCGAAGGAGATACGAACACGGTCCTGGCGGCCGCCCTGGCGGGAGCGAAGAGGGGGATCGATGTGGGGCATGTAGAAGCCGGTCTACGAAGCCATGACCTGCGGATGCCGGAGGAGCACAACCGACGGTTGACGGACCACCTCTCGTCCTACCTCTTCGCCCCCACGGATGTGGCGGCCAAGAACCTGCGGCAGGAAGCCGTCTGGGGTTCCATCTGGATCACCGGAAACACGGTCATCGATGCGACGACCCGGTATCTCCCCCTTGCAGAGGCGCGCTCGAAGGTTATGGACCTCGTTCCATTCGAGGAGTTCTGCCTCGTGACGGCTCACCGGGCCGAGAACGTCGATGACCCAGGGACCCTCCGGGAACTGGCCGACTTGCTCCGGAAGGCCCCGCTCCCGGTCGTCTACCCCGTCCACCCCAGGACCGAGACGCGACTGGGGGAGGCGGGGCTCTACGGGAAGCTTCAGGATTCGGAGAACGTCCAGGTCCTCCCACCCCTCGGCTACTTCGACTTCCTTGTCTTGATGAAGGAATCCACCTTCATCCTCACGGACTCGGGGGGCATCCAGGAGGAGGCGACCTCGCCTGGCATCCAGAAGAAAGTCTTCGTCTTCCGTCATAGCACGGAACGTCCAGAGGCCGTGGCCGCAGGCTATGCGAGGGTGGTCGGAACCACCGCCAGCAAGGCGATTCTCGCCATGAAGGAGTACTTGGACGATCCCGATCCGCCCACTGCGCCGAGCCCGTACGGGAGCGGAACCAGTGGTGCCCAGATTGCGTCGTTAGTGCAAGAGATCCTCGCAGGCGGACCCGGCCCCATGCGAAGAGCGGGCCCTTCGTGACGGTCCGGAAACGCTTTTATAGGGACCTGTAATCTACGGGCCGCTCCGCGAGGGGCCTTCGTCAGATGGGATGGATGGGATGCGTCCGAGGCGACGTTATCGTGGTTAGGGGGTCGCTTCTTGTTTCTCAAGGAAATCGAGCTGGAGAACTTCAAGTCCTTTGGCCGACGCCTCCGGCTGCCCATCCTGTCGGGCTATACCGCCATCACCGGACCGAACGGGAGCGGGAAGAGCAACATTAGCGACGCCGTCATCTTCGTCCTCGGTCCCAAGAGCTCCCGGGTCATCCGAGCGGGACGACTCACCGATCTCATCTACGACGGCGGAAAGGGGGGCAAGCCGGCGGCGTACTGCCGGGTCTCCCTGGTCTTCGAGAACGCCGACCGCGCCATTCCCATCGAGGCCGACGAGGTCCGGTTAACCCGGTACGTCGGCCGCTCCCCTAGCGTGAGGAACGGCTACAACTCCTACTTCTACGTGAACGGCCGGAAAGCGACCCTCGCCGACTTCGATGACCTCCTGGCAGACGCCAGGATCTCGGCCGAGGGCTACAACATCGTCCAGCAGGGAGACGTCCAAGGCATCGTGGACATGACCCCAGTCGAGAGGCGCAGGCTCCTCGAGGACATCGCTGGAATCTCCCGTTTCGATGAGGACATTCAGCGGGCTGAGCGGAAAAGGCAGGGGGTCGAGGAGGACCTCGGAGCCATCGAGATCATTCTCAAGGAGATCCGTCGCCAGCTCCACCAACTCGAGCGGGACCGTGAGGGGGCTCTCCGTTACCGGGAATTGCAGGAAGGGCTGGAGATGGCCCGCGGCCAGAAGGCCCACAAGGAGATTCAGCTGCTCCAGGGGCAGCTCGCCTCGGCCGGCGAACAAGTCCAGCGGTACGAGATCGAGCGTGAGGAGTGGAGGACGGAGTTGGGCCGCCTTCGGGAGGACCTCGGCGAGGCGGAGAAGCGGCTCCAGGCTCTGGAGGAGCGGCTCGCCGAGGAGGGTGGGGAAGAGTTTCAATCCCTCCGGACGAAGCTGGATGACCTTCGCATCGAGCGAGCCCGCGCCCAGGACGCCAAAGAGAGGGCGAAAGAACGACGGAAGGAATTGCGGGCCGAGACGTCCCGTCTCAGGCGAGACGTGAAAAAGGTGGTCGGTGAGCTGGAAACCCTCGAGACCCGGGAGCGGGAATCGCAGGAAGAACTCCAGAGACTTGCCCAGGCCATCGAGTCCAAGGAGACACAGATCACCGAAGTGGAGGCGGGGGCTTCGAAGGCCGATGCACGGGTCCTGAAGCTTCAGAAGGCCGCCGTGGCCCTTGATCTGGAGATCGACGAGGACGACGCCGTCTGCAAGGGATTGGTCCTGGAACGGGTGAAGCTCACGCAACAGGGCGAGCAGCTCGAGGAGCAGCTGGCACAGCTCGAGGCAGAGAAGAAGGCTCAAGAACTTGACGTGAAGGATGCCGAGTGGCAGGCAACCGAATCGATTTCGGGCTCACGGGACCAAGGCAAAGCGAGGCGGAAGCTGAAGAAACGCGCCGAGGACTTGGAGCGCGAACGTGGCAACCTGGCCCAGGAGTCGTCCGAGCTGGAGAGTGCGATTCGGACTCTATCGCGCGAGCGAAGTCAACTCCAAGCCGAATCGGAGGCCGCGGAGAACATCCGGAAGGGATACAACCGAGCCGTCTCCTCGATCCTCCAGGCCCGAGAAGAGGGGAGACTGGAGGGGGTTCACGGCACAGTGGCAGAACTCGGGCGCGTGGAAGCAAAATTCGAGCGGGCACTTCAGGTGGCGGCCGCAGGCCGACTGCAGGCCATCGTGGTCGAGGACGACGGCGTGGCGGCCCGTGCCATCGAGTACCTCAAACGGCGAAAGCACGGGAGGGCTATCTTCCTCCCCCTATCCAAGATGCTACCGGGTCGACCCCGAGGGAAGGCCCTGATGGCAGTGAAGGATACCGTGGGATTCGCGCTGGACCTGGTCTCGTTCGATGACAGATACCGGAACGCCTTCTGGTACGTCTTCGGGGACACTGTCGTCGTAGAGAACCTGGACCAGGCTCGTCGGCGCATGGGCGGTGTCCGTCTCGTCACACTCGATGGGCAACTTGTCGAGGCAAGCGGAGCCATGGTGGGAGGACACCTGGAAGACCCCATCCTTCGGTTCGGGAGGGGATCGGCGGGAGACCTCGAACGCGTGGTAGGGGAATTGGAGCAGGCCTCCAAGGCTCTGAAGAGGGTCCGAGAGCGTCTGGATGAGGTCGTAAAGGAACTCGAAGACTCCGAGAGGCGCCTCAAGGAGGCCCGCGAAGCCGAGGAACGCGAGAAGTCGCATTGGGACCTGATTGAGGGCCAGAAAAACCAACTGCTGACGCGGGTCGAGGCTACGGACGTCGCCATTGTGGAGAAGACCCAGGTAAGGGACCAGGTCGCCCTCGAGCGCGAAGCCATCCTAACGCGGCTTAAGGAGGCCGAGATGAAGCTCACTGACGCCCAGGCGCGTCGGAAGGAGGTTCGTGTCGCGTTGGGCGAGGTCACGCCGGAACGTGTCACACAGAAACTCCGGAAGCTCCAGGGCGAGCGGATGAACCTCCTGGAGCGACGCAACCGATTGGAGTCGGAGCGGGAGACCCTGAGGAGTCAAATCGCCCTCAAAGCAGAGCGTCGAGACGAGTTCGAGGGGCAAGCCATCCAGGACAAGGAGGAAGCATCGGATCAGGAGAGGCGCTCCCGGGAGAGCGAGGAGGCCCTCGCGAGCCTTCACGAGGAGATCTTAGCCCTCGAGAAACTCCAATCGAGTACGCTGTCCCAGGCCAAGGAAGTCCAGAACAAACGGGACCACGCCTTCCGGGAGAAGACTCGGATCGAGGCGGAGATGGCCAAGGCAGAGAGCAAGCTGGAGACCACGGAGGACTTTCTCACGGGCCTGGAAACGCAGATTGCTAGCCTCCAGGCGCAGATCGGAGAGGCCGAGGACCGGGCCGAGGAGCTCGGCACGCCCGCGGAGCCGCTTCCCTCCATGAAGGAGGTCGACGCGGAGGTAGCCCGGTGCGAGAAGGCCCTCAACGCGATTGGTGCGGTGAACCTACGTGCCCTGGAGGATTACGAGGCCCAGGAGGCCCGCCAGAACGAGCTCAACGAGGAACTGAAGCGGATGCGGAAGGAGCGGCAGGACCTGCTCCGTCTCGTGGGGGAGTTGGAGACGAAGAAGAGGCAGGGTCTCCTCGAGGTCTTCCACGCTTTGCACGCGAACTTCATCGGCGTCTACGCGGAGATTTCTGAGGGGGGCGAGGCGGACTTGCAGCTGGAGGACGAGGAGGACCCCTTTGCGGGCGGCCTCCTCATCAAAGCGCGGCCTCCCGAGAAACGGTTTCACCGGCTCGAGGCCCTCTCCGGAGGCGAGAAGAGCCTCGTCTCCATGGCCTTTATCTTCGCCCTCCAACGGCACGATCCCTCCCCTTTCTACCTCCTGGATGAGGTCGATCAGAACCTCGACGCGGTCAATGCCGAGAGGGTTGCCAGGATGGTCCGCAGCAACGCCAGCTCGGCCCAGTTCGTCCAGATCTCCCTTCGGAAGGTGAGCCTAAAGGAGGCCGATCACATCGTGGGGGTCACCATGGGCCCGAAGGGCGTTTCCAAGGTGATCATGCAGGTGAACCTGGACGAGGTGCTGGAGGAGGAAATCCCGCAGGCCGAGGCCACGGAGGCCGCAGCCTAATGGTCGGACACGAGGAGGTGCTTAGCCACCTGCTCTTCCACCAGGCCTTGGAGGAGGAGGAGCCGGAGAAAATGGCCGAGTACCTCCAGCTTTTCGAACGGGTTCAGGAGGGACGCGTCGTCCCCACCCAGAACCAGTACGAGGACAGCGTGGTCGCAGCTCTTGAACTCGTCCTCGAGGACTCCTTCGACCCGTGGGACATCGATCTCGCCCGATTCGCCCGGGCCTACCTGAAACGGTTGCGGGGCCTTGGGACAATCAACTTCGTCGCCGCAGGTCGTCTGGTGCTCTTGGCCTGGTCCGTTCTCAAGCTGCAATCCGAGATGATTCTGTCAACGGCCGAGACGGTGAATCCCCCCGCCGACGAGATTGACGAAGCGTGGGACCTCATGCCCGGTTTCTATCAGGCTCCCGAGGAAGTGGACCTGACGTATCAGATTCTGCAGCAGAAGGAGCCCCCCCTGCGCGAGAGCTTCCATCGGGAGATTCAACGCTCCGTTGGCCTCGTGGATCTCCTGGATGCCTTGGACCAGGCCTTTCGCGAGACCTCGGGGACTGTCGCCGTCGCTCGTTCGACGCCCTCACCCGCTCCCCTCGAGGCCCTCCGGGGCAAGCTCCATCGCGAGGACCTGGCGGAGGACCTCCAATGGGCCTGGGACCTCATTCGAGCGGGGGGAGAGGAGGTGCTAAGCTTGGGCGACCTGAACCATCGCGGCCCGTGGGACCGCGCCACGCTGTTCCTATCCGTCCTCTTCCTCGCCGAGATGGGTTGGTTGGAGGTGTGGCAGAAGGACCTCCCCCATGGAGAGATCTACCTACGACCGCTTCACGAGGGCGCGGAGGTCGAGGCCCCGACCCCTTCCCTCCCGGAGGCTGCCTAGATGCGGAAACAGGGACTCCTGGAGGCCGTCCTCTTCCTGACCTCGCGGGCCCTGACCGAACGGCAGCTGGCGGAGGCCACGGGAATGACGGTCTCCACCGTGCGACGCATGCTTACGCTTCTGACAAGGGAGTACCAGGAGCGGGAGAGCGCCATCGAGGTGGCCCGCCACGGCCGCCGTTGGATCCTGCAGGTCCGAGGGGAATACCAGCGAGAGACCACGGACATGGCCCCGTCGACCTTGCCGCGAGGGGTCCTCCGAACCGCGGCTCTCATCGCCTACCATCAGCCCGTGAAGCAGAGCCATCTCGCCTCTCTGGTGGGATACCGTGCCTACGACCACGTGCGGCGGTTGCGCGATCGCGGCCTCATCGCGGTCCGACCCCACGGGAGGACGCTCCTCCTTTCGACCACCGGCAAGTTCCCCGAATTCTTTGGCCTCGAAGCACGAGGGCGGGAGGACATCCGTCGGCTCATGGCCTCTCGGGTGGGGGAAGAGGGTCGTGCCAGCAGCCTGGCCAGCTGATAACGACGGCGCCACGTTTTTATAGGCTCATCCACGAGGAAGTGGAAGCCAGGGGGACTTGGCACACGTACCGCGGGGCGGACACGCATTGAGCGGCTACCTTAGACACATCGAGCTCTCGCGACAGCTCGAGGAGAAGGCCAAGGAGGCCTCGCAGAATCGCAAGCACGCGGACGAGCGGATCAAGCAGCTCGAAGGGCTGATCAGCGACGCCAAGAAGGTAGACTGTAAGGTCGCCGACTCCGAGGAGCTTCTTGCCCAGGCCAACAGCGCCATGGCGGCCAAGGATTATAAGCTGGCCCTCGAGAAGACCCAGGAGGGGGAGGACAAGGCCAAAGCGGCCTTCATCCAAGAGACCAACTCCGTCATCGAGGCCTCGGAGTCCTTCATCGCGCTCCTGCAGCGGGCGGAGGTCGAGAGTAGCGAGTTCGAAGGCCTCCTAGGGAGCGCCCGCGAGGCCCTGGAGAAGGGGAACTTCCGTGAAGGCGTGGAGACGGCCCGACGCGGTTGGACCAAGCTCGAGAAGACCCTAAACGAGCATCTCTCCGCTTCTTTCTCCTCCGTCCAGACCCGTGTCCTCGCTGCAAAGGCCATGGAGAAGGACACGGCCATGGCGGAGGATCTTCTCTCCCGCGCTCGGTCCGCGCTGGAGGGATCCGAGTATGAGGACGCCCTCAGCCACACCGAGGAGGCCCTGGACATCCTGGGGCGCGAGCTCGGCTACGAGCTGGAAAACGAAGAGAAGGTCGTGCTTGAGCTCCTCCAGGCCGGTCGCGCTCTGAAGGCGGAGGTCGGCAAGGCCGAGGGGTATCTGAAGAAGTCCAAGACGGAACTCGAAGGTGGGGACTACCAGAAGTCCTTCAACTACCTCAAACAGGCTCGGGTCGAGGCCGAGCGACAACTGCAGAAGGGGTTCGAGTCCGGCAAGGCGAACCTGCAAGAACCCATCGAGGAAGCGAAGAAGCTGGGCATCGACGTGACCGAGGCAGAGGCCCTCGGAGAGGAGGCCATGAAGGCCGCCAAGGCGGAGGATTACGGCCGCGCCTCGGACTTGCTCCGGGAGGGCGTCCAGGGCCTCGAGAACGCTAAGTTTCGCATGGTACTAGAGACGATCTCAGCTTCCCGGCCGAAGTTCCTTCGGGCCAAGGAGATGAATGTCGACATCGACGCGACCATGGAGATCTTCAACAAGGCCCGGGAGAAGCTCCAGGAAGGCAAGCACACCGACGCCCTGTACTACGCGGAGAAAGGGAACGAGGAGCTGGACAAGCTCGTGGGGGAACTCGATGCCGCCGCCGAGCGGACCCAGCAGTTGGAGACGGAGATCGCCTCCTTCGCCGAACAGGGCCTGGACTTCTCGGGGGTACAGGGACTCCTCAACGAGGCGAAGAAGAAGCTAGCCGAGGGGAACACCAAGGCCTGGGGTGCCGAGCTCGCGAAGGTGGAGAAGGGCCTCGGGAAGGCGCGGTCCGACCGGTGTCGGGAGATGCTTGAGGAGGTCCAATTCATCGTCACTCTGGGGGAAAAGATCGGCCTGGACCTGGATGAGGCCACAGCCGGGATTCAGGAATGTTCCCAGCTCCTGAAGTCCAACGAAGTGAACCAGGCCCTCACGGAGGCCACGAAGCTGCAGCAGAAGACGGAAGCGCGGATTA
The DNA here is from genome assembly GCA_046759185.1 of Thermoplasmata archaeon. Lineage (GTDB taxonomy): Archaea > Thermoplasmatota > Thermoplasmata > RBG-16-68-12 > JAJISG01 > JAJISK01. The sequence continues at coordinate 50,605 of JBHIBO010000006.1, forward strand.
CCTCCCACTTCCGGGCGCAGGTGGAGACTCTGAAGGATGCCCTGCCGGCCACCCCCGCAGCGGGCGAGGTTTCCGAGCTGCTCCTGAAGGTGGAAACGACCCTGGACGTGCGGGACTACGGCACGGCCGCTCGTCTGGCCGAGGAAGCGGAGGAAAAGGCAGGAGGACTCTCTGAGGCGTATGCCGCCCTGGCGGTGGAAGGCCTCCAGGCAGCGCAGGCCCTGGCCACAGAGCATGACCTAAAGATCGACGGCCTGCGAGAAACCTACCTGGCGGCGAAGGAGGCCATGGAGAAGGGAGAGATGCCCGCTCTCTTCCAGCAGATCGAATCGGTCCGAGGCGTCCTGACCCACCTGACCCAGCGGGCCTTCGACGAGGTCAAGGCCCGGGTCATCGAGGCCCGGAACGCGGGCATTGACATTGCCAAGGAGAAGGAGTTCCTAAAGGCGGCCAAAGAGGCCATCACGAGTGGCGACCTCTTTCAGGGCCTGATCGAACTCCGCGATTGTGACATCTCGGCCAAGGCTCACCTGGACGCCTTCCAAAAGGTCCGGGACACCATGGGGGCGGCCGCCGTCCTGGTCGCCGAGGGGAAGAAGAAGGACATAGACATGACCCGGGCGGTGGAGCTCCTCCTAAAGGGGAAGACCGCCTTCGAGGGGGGCGAAATCGAGCGGGCCTTGGAGATTGCCCGGGACGCTCGGGCGGAGGCGGAGAAGGCCATCAGCGTTCTCAATGTCAACGACCGGCTCCAGGCCGCTGAGGAGAGCTTGGCCCTCGCCGAGGCACAGGATGTGGATGTAGAGCCCTGGGTCGGCCTCCTAGCCCGATCCAAGCGGGCCTTGGACCACGGGGACTTCCGGGAGGCCGTCGAGCTTGCCATGGAGGTGGAGGCCCAGACCCGGGCTGGTGTGCTGAACGGCGTAAACGGCCGGGTGGCCCGATCGGAGAGCATGCTGGAGAAGGTTCAGGTTCCCGCCCAGGAGATCGGGGGTCTTCAGAAGGCTCTGAAGGACATCAAGGCCCTCCTCGAGGGTGGCGACCTGAAGACCGCTTCCGAACGCTCGGCCGAGGTGCTCTCGCAAACAGAGACCATGGCCGAGACATACGAGGAAATCCTCCAGGATCGGAAGGAGGCGGAGACCCTCATTGCGGATCTGCAGGCCCTGAGCATCAAGGTCAGCGGCCCCGAGAAACTCCTGAACAAGGCCGGGAAGGCCCTGAAGGAAGGGCGGCTTCCCGCCGCCAAGCAGTTTGCGGGGGAGGCCCTGGGCCAGCTAGCCAAGGACCGCAGGGAGAGCATCGAGCGCATGATCAAGGGCTTCGAGGCCTCCGCGGCCAAGGCCCAGAAGGAGGGTGTCGCCACGGCCGACGCGGACGCCCTTCTGCAGCAGGCTCGGAAGGAGCTTGAGGAAGGCCAGTACCAGCAATCCCTCTCCAGTGCCATGAAGAGCGAGGCGCTCCTGGAGAAGATGGGGCTGCAGCGGGAGATCGCCCAGAACTCCCTCGAGACGGCCCGGGAGCGCATCCACGCCCTGCCCGCGGAAGTGGACCTCCTCAAGAAGCTCCTCAAGCAGGCGGAGGATGCCTTCGAGGGCGGCGACTACGTGAAGGCCCTCGAAGTGGCGATCAACGCCAGCGACGAACTCGGCCGGGTCAAGGAAGAGTGGGAGGTCATGCACATCTCGGAGGAGGTGGCCCTCCGCAACTTCAACGTGGCCGACACTCTGGGGCTGGACTGTTCCCAGCTCTCCCTGATACTGGAGGAAGCCAAGTCCGCCTCCCAGAACGCCGACATGGAGGGGGCCAAGGAGTCGTACGACCGGATGGCCACGGAGGCCTCCGGGATGGTCTCTACCTACCTCACGGACCTCCACGGCCAGGTGCGTAACGCCCGGGTCCTGAGTAGCCTCCTCGGCTGCGAGGTCGAGGGCCTGGACGATCGTCTATCGGAAGGCCTTGCCTACCTCGAGGAAGATCAGTTCGTGAGCGCCCACAATGTCCTCTCTGGTTCCCTGGTGGAGGTCGAGAAGGCCCTCCAGGAGAATGTGGAAGGCGTCATCGGGGAGGCTGAGGCAGCCCTCAATCACGCCGGCGAGCTCGGCGCGGACGTCGAGGCAGCAAGGAGCCGGATCGATGAAGCGAAGACAGCCCTGCAACAGAACGGCTACGAGGCGGCCGTCCGTGCGGCCCAGGAGGCACGGGAGTTCCTGGATTCCCTCGAAGCCTCCGCGAAGCGCTTCATGGAGGCCACTTCCGAGGCCCGTTCTCTCATCACCACGGCAAAAAAGTTCGGCATCGACGTGGCCGCCGCGGACGCGTCGCTGGAACAGGCCTTGGTCATGCGGGAGGGCAACCCACCAGCCGCCATGCGGTCCGCGGAGCGAAGCCTCGAGCAGGTCCAGGAGGCCCTCGACGCCTTCACGCCGACCCTCGAGATGGCCCTGAGCGTACCGGGGGCCACCGTGGGCAATGATGTCGAGGCGACCCTGAAGATCAAGAACACGAGCAAGGCCCTGGCCAAAGACCTGGAGGTTGCGGTGCTCGGCGACATCGAAGTGAAGGCCTTGGACGCGCCGGCATCGGTCCGAGCCAACGACGAAGTGTCCCTGTCCTTTACCCTCGTCTTCCCCTCCTCGGGAGAGGTCCCCGTCATGGTCAAGGTGGAGGCCAAACGACTCATCGACGACCAGGAATACGATTGGGAGCAGGTCTTTCAGGTTAAGGTGAAGGGGTCCTAAGGCCCCTGACCTCCCGGTGTCCCTACGTGGGCGTCCTAGGTGAGCATCGGCCCAATTGCCTTCTCGACGGCTTTCACGATCTTGCCTTCTTCGAGGAGGGCCGTGATCGCCTCGATGTCCGGCGCGAGGGGGCGATCTTCCACGATGGCTGGAACATGCTGGCGCAGCAAACGGTAGGCTGTGCGAACGCCCTTGCCCGGCTCCAGTGACTCCTCGAATTCCAGCCCCTGTGCCGCGCACAAGTATTCGATGCCCAGCAGTGTGCGGACGTTTCGAATGATCTGAAACAGCTTCTCCCCCGCCAGGGGACCCATGGGGACAAAATCCTCCTGGTTGGCGGAGGTGGGAATGGAATCAACCGACGCGGGATGCGCGAGGACTTTGTTCTCTGAGGCCAGGGCTGCCGCGGTGTATTGCGACAGCATCAACCCGGAGCGGAGACCGGACCTGCGGGTCAGGAAAGGAGGAAGCCCGCTGAGGCTGCCGTCCAGGAGGCGGGCGATCCGTCGCTCGGAGTAGGTTCCCAGGGTACAGAGGGCAATCGCCAAGAAGTCCATCGTGAAGGCGAGGGGCTGACCGTGGAAGTTCCCGCCCGACAGGGATTCTCCGTCCTCCGGAAAGAGGAGGGGGTTGTCCGTGGCCGCGTTCACTTCCACACCCAGGACCGCCTCCGCCTGGCGTATCACATCCAGTACCGCGCCCAAGACCTGGGGCATGCAACGCAGGGTGTAGGGATCCTGCACCTTGTGGGGACCCGGATGGGAGGGGATGACTTCGCTGCCCTGGAGAGTCTGGAGGAGGTCCCGGGCCGTGGCCACCTGACCGGGGTGGGGTCGAAGAGCGTGGATCCGGGGATCGAACGGGCGGGATGAGCCCTTCAGGGCTTCGAAGCTCATTGAGGCGGCGATGAGGGCATCCTTGAGCATGGCCACGCCATCGTGGACGGCCAGACATCCGTATGCCGCCATGAGCGAGGTTCCGTTGATCAGGGCGAGACCTTCCTTGGGGCGCAACTCCACGGCCTCCAGGCCCGCTTCCCTCAGGGCCCGCTCCCCTGCGAGCCGCTGGCCCTCGTAGGAAGCCTCTCCTTCGCCGATCATGACCAGGGTCATGTGAGCGAGCGGGGCCAGATCCCCGCTGGCACCCACGGATCCCTTTCGTGGAACAAGGGGATGGACGCCCTCGTTAAGCATCTGACAGAGCAGTTCCACGAGAACGGGCCGGACCCCCGAGTGGCCCTTCGCGAGCCCGTTGGCTCGCAAAACCATCATAGCTCGCAGCACGTCCTCCCGCAGGGGCTCGCCGGCGCCAGCCGCATGACTCCGCGCGATGTTGCGCTGCAGCTGGCGAAGATCATCCCCCGGGATCGTCACGTTGGCCAATTCGCCAATGCCCGTTGTAACGCCATACGCGACGCGAGCGTCCCGGCCGATTTCCACCACGAGCTGTCGGGAGGCTTCCATCTTTTCAATCGCTGAGGGCGAAATCGTGACCTCGCCATACTCTCTGGCGACCTTCACGACGGCCTCGAGCGTGAGGCTCTCCCCGTCAAGAACCACCATCCGACTACCGCCATCTCATGGCTGGGTGGGTTAATAAATCCAATAAAAAGCGAGGAACGACGATTGGGCGAGAGTTCAGGAGACGCTCGCCGTCGAAATCACACTTGTATGGTCACCGCCCTCTTCTGGTAACGTCTGGGACAAATCTTAAAAGGCTGGGGAATCTCGAAACCAGAGTTACCTCCTCGCCGCCTGCAAGGGCTCCTTGAGAGGAAACGGGGGACTGTCATGCGAAGTGTTGCTCTGGTCATCGTCGTCTTCTCCCTCCTAGCTGCAGGGATCGGCATGATCGGGGCCCTGGCCGTGCCCTCGGCACCGGGGAACCTGGTTGCGACTGCGGGAGTCGGCCAGATCAGCCTTTCGTGGCAGTCGGCCTCCTCTGAGCCAGGGTACCCCGTCACGAATTACCGGGTCTTCCGGGGCACGGCCCCAGGAACCGCCGTATTCCTCGCCAATGCCGGGACCTCCCTCTCCTACACGGACAACGCCGTGATGGCCGGCCAGACCTACTACTACCAGGTGAGTGCCGTGAACGGGTTCGGCGAGGGTCCACGGTCCAACGAAGACTCCGCAACGCCGACCGCGCCGACCGCACCCAGCCCGCCCCGGAACCTCGTGGCAACCGCGGGCGTCGGCCAGGTCGGCCTTATGTGGTTGGCGCCCCTCTCCGACGGCGGATCCCCCATCACGAATTACCGGGTCTTCCGGGACACCGCCCCGGGCGCCGCTATATTCTTCGCCAATACCGGGACCTCCCTCTCCTATACCGACACGGCCGTGATGGCCGGCACGACGTACTACTACCAGGTGCGTGCCAACAACACGATCGGGGAGAGTCCAGCGTCGAACGAAGACTCCGCCACGCCGACGGCGACGGTGACCGTACCCAGCGCGCCCCAGAACCTCGTCGCGACCACGGGCGTCGGCCAGGTCGACCTCACGTGGGACGCGCCGTTCTCCGACGGCGGATCCCCCATCACGAACTACCGGGTGTTCCGGGGCACCGCTCCAGGAACCGCCGTTTTCCTCGCGGATGCTGGCAGCTCCCTCTCCTATGCCGACACGGCCGTGACGACGGGCCAGACCTACTACTACCAAGTGAGCGCGGAGAACGCCGTCGGAGAGGGCCCATCATCCAGCGAAGCGGTCGCCATGACGGAAGTCGCGATTCAGATTCTCGCCCCAAGGGCAGGCCAGACGATCAGCACTCTCGGGTTCCGCCTTCAGGTATCCGTGACCAACTTTGTGTTAGATCCTGTCTCCATCGGCCAGGCTGATAATCCTGGTCATGGTCACTACCATGTCTGGGTGAACGACACGTTCACAGGAATGCTGTCCGGGGACCCGATCGTGGACCTCTCAGACTTTCCGGTGGGTCCGATGAAGCTGGGCGTGGAGTTGGTTACGAACATGCACGCGTCCCTGTCGCCGCCCGCATGGCACAACATATCGGTAACCGTGGCGGCCCCGTCGATCGCCCTCACTCGTCCGGTAAACGGCGGCTCGGTCAGCACCCTAGGAGCGCAGTTCAGGGTCGCTGTGCAGGGCTTCGACCTGGATAACCAGAACTTGGGTGGCAATCCCATCCCGGGCCACGGCCACTACCACGTCTTCGTCGACGGCACCTTCACGGGCACTACTCCTACGGAGCCGAGCTTCTCGATTCCCTCCTTCACCCCAGGTTCCCACATCGTCAAGGTCGATCTCCGAACGAACGACCACCAGCTTCTTTCACCGACCGTCGAGGATATGATTACTGTGACGGCGGCTGATCCCAGCATCTCGATCGTGGAGCCGTCCGCGGGTTCGACCGTTGGGCCGGTGGTGTTCCTGCGCGTGCAAATTGCGGGCTTCACCCTTGACCCCGAGAGCGTCGGGCAGGTAAGCGTCCCTGGAAGGGGTCACTACCATGTCACCATCGACGGGACGACGATTGATTTCATGGTTACGGGGCTCATCTACGCAGTGACAGACCTGGCAGAAGGCCAGCACACCATCAGCGTCTCATTGCACAACAACGATCACAGCGCCGTGACTCCCGAAGTCAGTGATGAGGTGACCGTAACCGTGGCCGCTCCGGCACCGCCACCCGCGGGCATCGACTCCGCGCTCTTCGCCGGCACCACCATCGGACTCATCGCCCTCCTCATCGTCGTGGCCGTCGGGCTGTTCCTGTGGGGTCGTAAGGGCCGCCAGGCTCCCTGATCGTCGAGACGGCAGCTGCCCAGGCCGTGTTTCCCCGGCCAAGAACACGCAGCCCGCACAACACTGTTAGCTCACCGGCCTCCGCTGGGGCTTCGTTCGTCCCTCGCCCTCGGGCCGTTGCACAGGCAGTCGCGACCACGCTCTCCGACAAGGCTATTCCAACCCTCGCATGGTCTCCGACCTCCGAGGAGGACGGATCTCGGTCTCACTCGCCGTGTTGAGCCGGGGAATGAGGTCCGACTCCCTCCGTAGGTGAGGACGGTTTCTCCATGCCATACATGAAAACGTATATCCCGCCCGGCGTTGAGAGACCCGCCATGCAGATTGCCTTTCTGGGCACGAGCGGCAGCATGCCCTCCCCCCACCGAAACGTCTCCGCCATCGCCATCAAACGCGAGGGGGAGATCATCCTCATGGACTGCGGCGAGGGAACCCAGCGGCAGTTCATGCTGAGCAAGCTCTCCTTCATGCAGGTCTCCCGGATCCTCCTCAGCCACTTCCACGGGGACCACTTCCTCGGCCTCCCAGGCCTCGTCATGACCATGTCCCTGAACGATCGGAGCGAACCCCTCGAGATCTACGGACCCACCGGCACCGTGCGGACGGTCCGGGCCCTCTTGGACATCAACCTCTTCAGGCCGACCTTCGAGACCCGGGTCCGGGACCTCGAACCCGGGGATGAGGTGGACTGCGGGGACTACTGGATCAAGGTGACCGATTCTCCTCACCTCGTGCCCTGCCTCACCTTCGCCCTCGAGGAGAAGCCGCGGCCCGGGCGTTTCCACCTGGAAAAGGCCCAGGCCATCGGCATCCCGGAAGGCCCCCTCTACCGCCGGCTCCAGCAAGGGCAAGCCATCGAGTGGAAGGGGAAACACGTCGCCCCCCAGGACGTCATGGGCCCACCCCGCCGCGGCCGGAAGATCGTCTACACCGGTGACACGCGTCCCAACGAGGGCCTCATCCCCTTCGCCCGGGATTGCGATGTCCTCATCCATGATGCCACGGTGGAGTCCACCCTGGAGGAGCAGGCCAACGAGTATGGCCACTCCTCGGCCCGCCAAGCGGCGGAGATCGCCAAGCGGTCCGGGGTCGACATCCTCTTTCTGACGCACATCAGCCCACGCTACGGAGACCCCGAGGCCATCGAGGCGGATGCCCAGACCGTCTTCCCCCGCTCCCACGTCGCCCAAGACTTCATGGAGTACAAAGTACCCCTCCCGGACGGGGAGGGACCGCCTCAGAAAGAGCTATAAGAATCCCGTGCCTTGAGCGCGATAACCTCCTGGGGGACCCTCCGTGGGCAGGAACATCATCGTCGAGGACGTCGGTCACACGCCCGTCGAGCGTCAGTACAGCGAGATAGTGGAGCGCAAGGGCGTCGGGCACCCTGACACGATCGCCGACGCCATTGCCGAGGCCGTCTCTCGGTCCCTCTCCCAGATGTACCTGGATCGCTTCGGGCGGATTCTCCATCACAACACGGACGAGGTGCAGATCGTGGGCGGCCAGTCAGCACCCGAGTTCGGGGGTGGCGATGTCCTAGAGCCCGCGAAGATCATCCTGGTGGGCCGGGCGACCACGGAGGTGAACGGGCAACGCTTGCCCTTCCGGTCCGCGGCGGTGAAGGCGGCCAAGGAGTACCTGCGCCGGAACTGCACCCAGCTGGACGTGGACACGGACGTAACCATCGATTGTCTCATCGGCCGCGGATCGGTGGACCTGCGCAAGCTCTACGATACGCAAAAGCACCTCTCCAACGATACGTCCTTTGGCGTGAGCTACGCGCCGCTGAGCGATACGGAACGCCTCGTCATGGGTACGGAGGAGTTCATCAACGGCCCCCTGAAGAACGACCTTCCCGAGGTGGGTCACGACATCAAGGTCATGGGCGTACGCCGGGGGAACGAGATTCGCCTGACCATCGCGGCGGCCATGGTGGACCGGCACATTCCCGACCAGAGTCACTACATCAGCGCCGTCGAGGAGTTGACGGACCATGTCCAAGACCATGCTCCCAAGATCACGGACAAGAACGTCACGGTGAACGTGAACACGGGGGACAACTACGACGCCGGCCTGTTCTACCTGACGGTGACGGGCCTCTCCATGGAGAACGGGGACGATGGGTCCGTCGGGCGGGGGAACCGCGTCAACGGCCTCATCACGCCCTACCGACCCATGAGCATGGAGGCGGTGGCGGGGAAGAACCCCGTGACCCACGTCGGCAAGCTCTACAACGTCCTGGCTCGGGAGTTGGCCCAGAAGATCTACGAGGAGGCCGGCGGGAACGTCGAGGAAGTCCACCTCCGCATCGTCTCCCAGATCGGGAAACCCATCGACTACCCCCAGGCGGCGTCCGCGCAGCTGCTCATGGCGGATGGGGTCCACATCTCGAAGGTCAAGGACGATGCGGAGCGGCTCATCGACGAGGGGTTGAGTCGCATCTCCGACCTCACAATGCGTTTCGTGAAGGGGGAAGTCCTGGTCTACTAGGCCAGAGGCCTGGACCCTAGGCTGCTTCCGCGAGGAAATCGCGGACCTTGCGAAGAACGCCTTGGAAGGACTCCCGACTCAGGAGTCCCGTGTTCGTATTCCTCGGGCTCGGATGGTACGACGCGAATAGGACGGGCGTGTCCGATTTGAACTCGTAGACCCCACCGTGCTGGAACTTGAACTGCCCCTTGCGAATGCCGAACCGTTTGGCCAGGTAACGGGCGGACGCGTTGAACGCGAGGTGCCCAAGAGCGAGAATCGCTCGCGGGTCCAGAAGATCCATCTCCTCCAGGAAGTAGGCCCCACAATTCTGAATCTCGTTAGCGACGGGGCGGTTGTCAGGAGGCACGCACCGGACGGCCGCCGTCATGTACGCGTCGCGAAGGCGAAGACCATCCTCTCGGCTCTCTGAGGTGGGCTGGTTCGCAAATCCCGCCTCGTGGAGGCCTCGCATGAGGAAGGCTGCGCTGGGGTCCCCCGTGAAAATCCGGCCTGTTCGGTTGCCCCCGTGGGCCGCGGGAGCCAATCCGACGATGACCAGGGAGGCATCCGAGTCCCCAAACCCGGGCACGGGACGGCCCCAATAGGTCCAACCCTCATAGGCTCGCCGTTTCTTCTCAGAAATCTCCTGCCGGAAGCCCACGAGGCGGGGACAGCGAGTGCAGGTCACGATCCGCTCGCGCAGTTTCTCGAGGCCTGTGGCGTCCACGGGTATCGAGCGGTTGGGAGGGACAAAAGGCTTCGCCACGGACGGTCGGAGGTTTTTACCAGAACGGCCTCTACCGTCGGGGAGTGCATGAACGAGGATGCCGCCTTCATCGTGGACCAAGTCGACCGCCACCACGCCTGGTTTCAGGAGTCCCTTTGCTTGATCGCGTCCGAGAACGTCATGAGTCCGCTTGCGTTGGAGATGTACCTCTCCGACTTCGGACACCGGTATGCGGAGGGGCTACCTGGCAAACGCTACTACCAGGGCAACATCTACGTGGACGAGGTCGAGATCCGCATCACTGAGATGCTTCGCCGGATCTTCCGGTGCGAGCTCGCCGACCCCCGCCCCATCTCGGGCACGGTGGCCAATCTGGCCGTCCTCTTTGGCCTCACCAAGCCAGGAGACACGATTTCCACGGTCGCCCTATCCGACGGCGCGCACATCAGCACCGCCCAATTCGGGGCCGTGGGCGTCCGGGGTGTGAAGACCGTCACCTACCCCTGGGACGAGGAGAACATGAACATCGACCCCGACGGGGCGGCCAAGCTGATCCGGGAGGTCCGCCCCAAGCTGGCGCTCTTCGGCCAATCGGTCTTCCTGTTCCCCACCCCCCTCCGGGAATTGGAGGAGGTCTTCCTGGAGGTCGACTGCCCGGTCTGGTATGACGCCGCCCACGTCCTGGGGCTTATCGCAGGAGGCCAATTCCAGGACCCGCTGCGAGAGGGGGCCCACGTCATCTCGGCCAGTACCCACAAGACGCTTCCCGGCCCGCAGCACGGGGTCATCCTGGCGAACCCGAAGGACGAGGACATGGAGAAGGCCCTCCGGAGGGCGATCTTCCCGGGCGTCGTGAGCAACCATCACCTCCACGCCATGGCCGCGCTGGGCATCGCCCTGGCGGAATGGGAGGCCTTCGGGGCCGAGTACGCCGCCCAGGTCGTCCGAAACGCTCAGGCTCTGGGGCAGGCCCTGCACGAGCGGGGGATGCGCGTCCTGGGGGAGCACCTCGGATTCACCGCCTCCCACGCCCTGGCCGTCGACGTGTCCGAGGAGGGAGGCGGCGCCCAGGTCGCTCTCGACTTGGAGCAGGCCAACCTCATCACGAACAAGAACCTCCTCTCCGGCGACACGAGCCCGGTGAAGCCCAGCGGCATCCGCCTCGGGAGCCAGGAACTGACGCGCCTGGGCATGGGCCCGGCCGAGATGGAGGAGGTCGCTGACCTCATTGCCCGGATCGCGGTGAAGAAGGAGAAACCCGAGGTCGTTGCCCCGGACGTGTCTGAGCTCGCTTCCCAGTTCCGGAAGGTCAAGTACTCCTTCCACCCGGAAGCCGACGCCTACCGCCGCCACGTCCTCGTGAGCGGGTAGCATCCGGATGGGTCGTTCGCCCGGCGGCCCAGCTAGCCCTTGTCCACGCGTCTCCGACGTACCCAGAGGACGATGAAGGCTCCCGGGCCCGCGGCAAGGAGCGTACCATAGAGGAGAACCAGGCCCAAGGTGCCTGCCAAGGAGTCCTGGACGTGGAAGCTCCCGGGGGCCGTGTTGATGTTTCCCGCCCCATCCTGTGCACCGATGGCAAACCGGTAGACACCCGGAGTCTCCCAGCTTCGGTTCAGGAACCAGGAGGCGCCGAAAGGGACGAGCGTAACGTTGAGATCCAAGCCCGGGCCCTCAATGCGAACCCAGGCCGCGCGGACCCCGCTGGCGTCCGTAATGGTGGCCCCAAGACTCACCACCTCCCCTGGGCGGGATCGTGAAGGCGTCGCACGTACATCCACAATGGTGGGTCCCTCCAGATCCAGACCTCCCTGGCGCGCCATGGGACCGCCCAGAAGGCGCGGAGCCCCTTCCGTCCCCGCGAGAACGCTGCCCTCGACCAGGAGGGTGATGGTAAGGAGGAGGACGGGAGCGACCAGCCGGTCGGTAAGCCTCCGGAGGACGCCTCGATGGTTCGCCATTATGCGCCCACCCTCATCCGCCTCGCCATCCCCAGGTTCGTCAGCCATGCAATCCATGCCAGAAATGCTTTAAGGCCTCGCTAAATCTGAACCAGAGCCAGCCGCATGAACGAACTGCTCCCGAATCTGGAGGAAAAGCGCGACAAGGCGAACGTCGAGGCCGACAGGCATCGGCACCGACGGGACGAGCTGAACAACCGAACCAAGGAGTGGATCGAGAAACGAGACACCCTGAACGCCCAGGTTCGGCAGTTCATCGATGAGGCTGCTAAGCATCGGAACGAGCGGGACGCGTTGAACGAGGCGGTCCAAAGCGCGAAGGCCGAGAGGGAGACCTGGAACCGCAAGGTCTCCGAACTCCTGGACGGGCTCAATCGACTCCGTCGCCGGAAGACCCCCAAGGGGGCCGTTCCCCTGGACAAGCTCAGGCGGGACCTTCGCGGGCTGGAGTTCCGGCAGCAGACCTCCGTCCTGGCCGTGGACAAGGAACGGGACCTCATCGAACAGATCGCCCGCCTCCGCGCCGAAATCAAGGGGCGGGAGAAGGCCCTGGAGGAGGACGAAGAAGTCCAAGCTCTCACCGCGACGGTGAAGGAGACCAAGGAGACGGCCGAACACCACCATCAGGAGGTCACCCGCCTCGCGGACGACGCGCAGGTCCACCACGATTCCATGGTGAACCTCTACGAGCAGGCCGACACCGCGCGACGCGAGGCCGACAAGGCCCAGGAGCAGTTCATTAAGACCAAGATGATGGCCGACAAGGAGCACCAGAAGCACATCGAATTCATCCACGAGGTCCACGACTACGACAAGATTATCCACGGCATGCGGGCCAAAGCGCGCCGTTCCCGGGAGGGCGAAGGGGAGGTCACCGTCAAGCAGGAGGCGGAGCTGATCTACGAGCGGTTCAAGAAGGGCGAGAAACTCAGCACCGAGGATCTGATGCTTCTCCAGAAGTCTGGCTACCTCTAATTCGGGCCGGCCAAGTTGGACGGTAGCGGGAAATCGTTAAATAGCGCCTGTTTCCTAGCGCGAAAGGGGAGAGTGGGCTGGCTAGTTAGAGTGCATCCCATCCCTTCTGACAAGGCTGGCCCTCTCCCTGTTTTCTTTACAGAACCTGGCTCCCAGGCCTCGCACCGACTCAGTACGCCCCCCGAGTCCCTCCGCGTCACCTTCAAATAGCTCCCCCCTCGATGGTGCGGGGAGCACCCATGGAAGGTCTCGGGCAAGCCCTGAAGAACGTCCTGCGCAAGGTGGCGCGGGCTTCCCACGTCAGCGAGAAGCTCGTCAAGGAGGTGGTCCGCGATCTGCAACGAGCCCTCCTGCAGGCGGACGTGCCCGTGGAGATGGCCCTGGCGCTGAGCCGGACGGTAGAGGAACGTGCCTTAGCCGAGAAACCCCCCGCGGGCATGAGCGGTCGGGAACACGTCATCCGGATCATCTACGAGGAGCTGGTGGCCATCCTCGGCCAGCCCCGGGAGTTGAAGTTGGGACCCCAGCGGATCCTCTTGGTCGGCCTCTACGGCCAGGGGAAGACCACTTCGGCAGCCAAGCTGGGCAAGTGGTTCCAGCGGAAAGGGCTTCGCGTGGGGCTTATCCAGGCCGACACCCACCGCCCGGCGGCCTACGATCAGCTGAAACAACTCGCCGAAGAGCTGGCGGCCCCCTTCTACGGCGAGCGCAAGGAGAAGGACGCCCTGAAGGTGGCCCGGGCTGGGCTGAAGCGCCTCGCCGACCAGGACGTCGTCATCGTGGATTCCAGCGGTCGCCACGCCCTCGAGGACGAGCTCATCCAGGAGATCAAGGGCCTGGCCAAGGTCGTGAAGCCCAACGAGAAGGTCCTCATCCTCGACGCCACCACGGGCCAGCAGGCCGGACCTCAGGCCAAGGCCTTCCATGAGGCCGTGGGCGTCACCGCCGTGGTTATCACCAAGCTGGACGGGACGGCCAAGGGCGGGGGAGCCCTGGGGGCCGTGGCCGAGACGGGCGCCTCCATCTCCTTCATCGGTGTGGGTGAGAAGATCGAAGACCTGGAGAAGTTCGAGCCGCCGCGCTATATCTCCCGCCTCCTCGGAATGGGGGACCTGGAGACCCTCCTAGAGCGGGCCCAGGAGGCCTTGGATCAGGAGGCCATGGAGGAGACGGCCAAGAAGCTCCTCTCGGGCCGCTTCACGCTGAAGGAGATGTACGAGCAGATGGAGGCCCTGACCAAGATGGGTCCCCTCTCCAAGATCTTCAGCATGCTGCCCGGGGTCCCGGCGGCCCTGACCGAGGAGCAGCTGGAGGAGACCCAGGACCGCCTCACCCGCTTCCGCTTCATCATGGACTCCATGACGGAGGAGGAGCAGGAGAACCCGAAGCTGCTGAAGTCCTCCCGCATTCTTCGAATCGCGCGGGGGAGCGGCACGGACCCGAAGGAGGTGAAGGAGCTGGTGCGCTACTACAACACCTCCCGCAAGGCCATGCGTGGTCTGGCCGGCAACCGGAAGATGCGTAGGCAGCTGATGAAGCAGCTCCAGGCCGGGGGCTTCGACCTCGGCGGCCTCGGCGGGTAGCGGGCAAACCCTTTAACGCACCTGCCGGTTGCGGACCACCGGAAGCGGATGTTGGGGGAAGAGCGAGAGGAGGGGACTCCGCTCCGAAGGCGCGTCCTCAACTTCCTCTCTCGGCGGCCTGTCATCGCGGGCTGGTATGGCGGCGTCCTCACCTACTTCGTCCTTCTCGTCCTGCTCCCCACCCTCTTCGTCCTGACTTTCGTCTTCACGGGGTTCCCCGACATCCTGAGTCTCCTCCGGATCCAACCGGAGGCCCTGGGCCAGATCGGCGGCGCGGTTCTCCTCTCCTACCAGGTGGCCATCGTCGTCACCCTGGTAGACCTGGTCTTCGGACTCCCCCTCGCTTGGTTCCTCGTTCGACGTCGGTTTCGCGGCAAGAGCTTCGTGAACACGCTGATCGACCTCCCGTTGGCCGTTCCCACAGCCGGCCTGGGCTTCTCCGTGGCCCTCTTCTGGGGGGTGACACCTCTCCTGATGGCCGCCGACAAACCCTTCGGCGCCCTCAGCCTCGTCTCGACCGGGTTCGTCATCCTAGTCCTCCTCCACTTCACAACCACCTTCCCGTATATGGTCCGTTCCCTGGCCGCCATTTTGGAGGAGATCGACATCGAGTACGAGATTGCCGCACGAACCTCCGGAGCGAGCCGCCTGACGGCCGCCCGAACCGTGACTCTCCCCCTCTTTCGATCGGGAATCGCCACGGGGGCCACCCTCGTCCTGGCCAAGGCTCTTAGCGACACCGGTGGCGTCGTGGCTGCCCTGACCACAATCGGGAGGTACCAGGCCGACACGGCGACCTGCACCGCATCGGGCGATCTCAGCGGCACGGCCCTTATTGGTGCCTGGAGCTCCCTTCGAGGAGCCGCCGCATGCATGAGTGTCGCCCCCCAACTCACAGCCGGCCTCGCCCTTGTGGCGATCGTTATGATCCTCTCCGCCCTCGGCCTCCTGGCGGTTGTGAAACTGCTCTCCACAAGGGCCCGCATTCCTCTTCGGAGGGTCTTCCCCACCTGGGAACGGCGTCTGAGCCGCGGCGCAGTCCCGAGGGCCCGGGACCTATCCTCCTTCGCCTTCCTGATCCTGGCTGTCCTCATTCCCTCCTTCTTCCTCATCGGCTTCCTCGTCATCACAGCCCCCCAGCCGACCGACTTCAGCGTTTTCTACCTCAGCATCTCGCTCTCCTTCCTCATCGCTGGGGTCGCGACGGCCATCGACCTAGCCCTGGGCGTCCCCATGGCCATTCTCATCGTTCGCCGAGGCTCCCCCCGCGTCCGACGCATCCTAGACGTCCTCGTGAACGTCCCCTACGTTGTGCCGAGCGCCGCGCTGGGCATCTCCCTGACCCTCTTCTTCACGACGCAACGCCTCGTGCCCGTGCCGAATCTGCTGTTTCTAGTGACCCTCGCGCACGTGGCCTTCACGTTCCCCTTCATCGTCCGGAACGTTGTGGGCGCCCTGGAGGGCCTGGACCCGGCCCTGGAGGAGACGGCACGGAGCCTCGGGGCGAAGCCCTTGCAGGGGTTCCGCCGCGTCACCTTCCCTGTGATCAAACCGGCCATCCTGGCCGGGGCCATCATGGCCTTTACCCGGAGCGTCGGGGAGACCGGCGCCACCCTGGCCGTGGCGGGGACCGCGATCGTCACGGCCCCTGTTTTCATCGTCAGTCTTCTTGATCCGGCGAATCCCAACTATTATGCAGCCGCCCTCGCGACCGTAATCCTCATGGCGGTCTCGGCCACGGCGATGCTCCTCATGCGGTACCTGACCTGGAGGGCGCGGTGATGCCGCATCTGAAGCTCCAGGGCATCCGCAAGACCTTCAAGGACCTCGTGGCCCTCGAGGAGGTGAACCTGGAGGTGGAGGACGGGGAGTACCTCGTCATCCTCGGGCCCACGGGGGCCGGCAAAACCACCCTCCTCCGCGTCATCGCCGGACTCCTTCGCCCCGACCGAGGCCACCTGTCCCTCGGCGGTCGCTCGCTGGACCGCGTCCCCCCGGAGGACCGGGGCATCGCTTACCTGCCCCAGACCTACTCTCTGTTCAACCATCTCACCGTGTGGGAGAACGTCACGTTCGGCCCTATCGTCCAGGGGTGGGCCCCCGACCGCGTCGAGAGTGTCGGACGGGAGATGCTAGACCTCGTGCGCCTCTTCGAGCGGCGCGCCTCTTACCCCCGAGAGCTCAGCGGGGGCATGCAGCAACGAGCCGCCCTCTCGCGCGCCCTGGCGACGAATGCGGGGGTTCTCCTACTCGACGAGCCCCTTCGCGCCCTGGACGCCCGCCTGCGCATCGAGCTCCGTCAGGAGCTGAAGGATTTGGCAACGCAGTTGGGCATCACCACCCTGCACGTGACCCACGACCAGGACGAAGCCCTAAGCGTTGCGGATCGCATCCTCGTCCTCCGAAAGGGCGGCGTGCGCCAGCACGACCGACCTCGGGCCGTCTACGAGGAGGGGGCGGATCCGTTCGTCGCTCATTTCGTGGGGGAGGCCAACTTTTTCGAGGGGACGGTCGTAGAACGGGCGGGCCAGACTACCACCGTTCAGCTCCGGAATGGCCGCCGTCTGGCCGTGGATCGCGTCGACGGGGACGTAGGGGAGGCGGTCGTGGTGGGCGTCAAGATTGACCGGTGTGGTCTCTCCCTCAATGGGGACGGGGAGAACGCCATCCCCGCGATTGTGCAACGCATCCTGTTCGGAGGCAAACGGACGACCCTGGAGATCTCTCTGGAGGGGCTGGACGAAGCGAAGGTGAAACTGTCCTCCGCCGAGGCCGCGGCCTTTCAGGAGGGGCAGCGCGTCACCTTCTCCTTCCCGCGGCGGTACGGCCGCCTCTACCCGCTCTCGTCGGGAGGGCTGGCCCCGGCCCTGGAGGTGGAGTGATGCCTCGGATTGAACTGCGACACGTCACGAAGCAGTTCGGGGACATCCTCGCCGTCGACCGCGTCGATTTGGAGGTCGCGGCGGGCGAGTACCTGGCCATCCTCGGTCCCAGTGGCTGCGGCAAGACCACACTCATCAAGATCATCGCCGGCATCTGGCCCCCCACCTCCGGGCGGGTCTTGGTCGACGGGCGCGACGTCCTTCCGATTGCCCTGGAGGATCGGGAGCTTGGCTACGTGTTCCAGAACATCGTCCTCTTCCCCCACCTGACCGTGAAGCAGAACGCCACATACGGCCCCTGGGTGCGGGGTCGGCCCCCCGAGGAGATGGCACGCGTGGGGCGGGAGGTGCTGGGGCTCGTGGACCTCCTGGACGAGGCGGGGTCCTTCCCGGGAGAGCTCAGCGGGGGGGCGCAACAGAAGGCGGCCTTGGCCCGGGCCCTGGCCAACCAGGCCGACCTCCTCATCCTGGACGAGCCGTTGTCCGCGCTGGACTCGCGCGTCCGGGTGGACTTGCGCTATCAGCTCCGGCGTCTGGTGAAGGAGCTCGACCTCACGGCCATCCACGTGACCCATGATCAGGAGGAGGCCCTGAGCGTGGCCGACCGTGTCGTGGTCATGCGGGCCGGCCGCATCGTCGAGGAGGGGGCCCCACGCCAGCTGTACGAGGCACCGAAAGAGATCTTCACCTCCAACTTTGTGGGGGAGAACAACTTCCTGGAAGGCGTGGTGACCCGCAAACGGGACAGGCTGCTGCAGGTCGCCCTGCGGGGCGAGCAGTACCTCTGGGTGCCGGACGGAGGGTACGCGTCCGGGGACCCCGTGGTGGTCGCCTGGCGGCCCGAGTACCTCGACCTGGGCCGCGACCCCACCGCCACGAACACGCTGCCGGGACGAGTGGAGGGGGAGATCTTCCTGGGGTCCGAACTCCGCTACATCGTCCGCCTCGCCACCGGGGACCGGATCTTCGTGGACCTGCCCCTCACGCATGAAAGGTTTAAGGTATCGGAGGATGCTATTGTGGAATTCAATCCCGACAGAATGCTCCTCTATGGAAGACCGTACGAGGGCCTGGGGGAGGCGCTGAAGCTTGAATGAGAGACCGCTGACCGGGTGGCTCCTCCGCCGGCGGGAGTCCGCTACGGCGAAGCAGGTGCGGGAGCACCTCACAAAGGTCCTGGACTCCACACAGGACCTGGACACCGCCCTGGGCCACTGCCTCCGGAACGACCGGACCCGCGTCCGCCAGGCCCTAGCCCGGTTGGACATGAACGAGAAGGCGGCCGACAACCTGGAGGTGGACCTCTTCCGGACCCTGGCCCGAGGGGACCTCGAGCCCAAACAGCGGGAGGACCTCCTCCTCCTTGTGCGTCGGGTGGACGACATCTCCGACTACGTGAAGCAGGCGGGACTGAACCTGCAGCTCCTCCTAGAGTGGCAGCGTCGCGTCCCCCGGCCCTTCTGGGTGGGACTGAAGGAGATGACGAAGGACCTGGTGGACACGACCCGGGCGCTGAAGGGCGCGGTGGACGCCTTCGGCCAGGAGGAGAAGGTGGTCCTGGACCGACGGGAAGAAGTTAACCGGTTGGAGCACAGGATCGACGGAGAGTACTTTGAGCTCAAGCGGAAGCTCATCCGTTCCTCCCCAGATCCCCGAGCCATGGCCCTCCTCATGGACATCGTGAACGGGATCGAGGCGGCGGCGGATACCGCCAAGGAAGCGGCGGACCAGCTCCTGATTCTCGTCTTGGGAGGGAGGTGAGGGGGTGCCCGGGCAGGAGGAGCCAGGGTTCTTCGACCTCCTACAGGAGGAGGCGAGCATCGCCCAGGCCATGGCGGAGGCCCTGCAAGACCTCATGCAGGAGTTCCAGGACTTGGCCGGCCGCCGGGCGACCATGGAGGACTTGGAGCACCAGGCGGACAACATCGTCCACGCGCTCCACGAGGCGCTCAACGACACCTTCGTGACCCCCATCGAGCGCGAGGACCTACGCGGATTGGCTAGCCGGCTGGACGATGTCATCGACATGCTATATGCCACGATTCGCCGCCTGAGCCTCTACGGGGTGGAGGCGGCCGACGACCCCATGCGACGGCTGGCGGACATTATCGTGACGTCCACGGAGAAGCTGCGGGAGGCGCTGGACCGCGTGGAGAACCCCGCCCAGCGATCGGAGGTGGAACAGCTCGCCGTGGAGGTCAACGACCTGGAGAACCAGGCGGACGAGGTGATGAACGAGGCCGTGGCAGCCCTCTTCGACTCAGGTGACGCGATTCGGGTCATCAAGCTCAAGGAGATCTACGAGAAGATGGAGGAGGCAACGGACTACTGCGAGGACGTGGCGGACATCCTCAGCGACATCGTGGCGAAGAACCGGTGAGGAGGAGGCGTGTGTCTAGTCCGGGGGCCGAGGCAGGGTGAACGGCGGACTGTCCGCGTGCAGGGCCTTCACGGTGCGGTAAAGGCGATCGAACCCCTCAACTTGTTCTCGCGAATAGCAGCGCTTGCGCATCTTGATGGGTCGCTGCCAGCGCGTCTTGTGGGTCCACTCCGTGATACCGAGCTTGCCGCGCGCCTTGCGTTCCCGGAGCTGGAGGAGGAGGCGGGCCTGCGGGGCCTTGATGACGAGGTAGGGGAGGAGAGCCTCGAGGGCAGGCACGGCCGACTTGTCGAAGAGGCTCCAATGGGCCATTGGACGGTGGCCGTTGCGGCCATCACCACGTATGCGAATCGTGCCTCCAAAGGTCTCTGCGAGGAGGTTAATCGCGGGGGACGGTGCGACCTGACCGGCTCCTATCTTGATTCGGTAGTGTGGATTGATCATGGCCTTCACTCGTCTCCTCTCGATCTTGAAAGTGCCATCGCTGTCCATGACCCCTGCCAGGTAAGGGATGGTTGCGTGCTTCGGCGAGTCATTGTGATGAATGGCGGACTTGTCTAGGTCCTGAACATAGGTATCGAATTCGACGCGGGCGCCGCGATTGACCCGCTTTGCTTCAAGACGGAGGGTTTCGACGGCAGTCTGCAGATGAGGCGATCCACGGGTCCGCGACAAGACCTCTTGAGCCTCAGGGAGAAGGCGAGCCTGAGCTTTTTTGATCCTAATGTGCGGCAATAGATGACGAATGATTCTCGCTGCCCTGAGATTCCAAATCTCCCATCGGGCCATAGGACGTTGCTTACCTCTCCGAAGAGGGCCGGTGACTTTGCCCCCCAATGATTGTGCGAGGAGACGGAGGGCCTGTCCTGGCCATAACTGAGCCGCCCCCAGCTTGAGTTGGTAGTAAGGCGAACGATTTCTCGCTGGGTGGCTCTTCATGATAGAGAAATAGCCATCGCTGTCCAGGAGCCCAGCAGCGTACGCCCGGACCTCCGCAGCAGTCACCGTTTGTGGTTGGAGAGATAGGAGTTTAGGAATGGCAGTACCTGCACACTGCGTTCCTCTATTAAGATGGTTGTATTTCTATATACTTACTCCGATTCAATCCTTGGAGCGAGCAAAAAAGTAGCGTGGCCAGCGTCCCCAGCGAGGGCGAATTCCATCCGAACCGGGTAGTCATTGCCAAGCAGAATCGTGACCGTCTTGGCGCTGCTCAGCGCCTTCACCATGTTGGAAAAGTAGTCCAGCGGGAACAGGGATCGGACCTTCTCCTTCGACTGCAGCTCGTCCAGCAGGTCCTTCGGCAGGTCCAGCCGCACCGAGTCCGCGTCCCCCTCGGAGACCATCTCAAAGCCGTCGGGCGTCGCAAGCAGCGCGATGTGGTCGGACACGCTCTCGGACGCCTTGATCCCCTGCCGCAGCTCGTCGGTTCGCACCACGAGCTTGGCCGGGAGGTCGAGGTTCGGCACTTTGGGGTCGGACATCCCCGCCGTGTCCACGAGGGACATGTGCCGGGTGATGTTGCCCACCTGGACCACGAGGCGGTTCCGGTCCTCGTCGTGCTCCACGCTGATGACGTCCCCGGCCCGCGCCAGGCGGAGGACCTCCTTGACCTTGTCCAGGTCGAGTCCGAGTTCCCCTTCGTCCGCCTTGAAGTCCTCGAAGGCGTCCTTGCCGACGGTCATATCGACCATGGCCACGTGGGCGGGGTCCACGGCCCGAACGGTGAGGGAGTCCGCCGTCAGGTTGAACTTGGCCTCGTCCACGAGGGTGGAAATGACGTCGGTGATCTCCTTGAGAACCTCGGAACGAATCTTCGCGGCGAACATCGGCTCCCCCAGTCGTCTCCCTAAACCCACGGCGATATTAAACCTATGGAGGGTGCTCCGCACAACCCTCTGGCCGGCGTCCCACCGCGTGGATTCCTAGTACTCCCGCCAGGTGTGGCTGCAGCGCGTGCAGCGGTAGATCCGCGTCTCCGGCTCGTCGGACGCCCGGGTCTGCCGCATGTACCACATGGCCTCGAAGTTGCCGCACTTGGGGCACTCGATGCGGGTCCGCGGGAGGTTCCCCACCACGTCGTCCAGGACCAGCGGCTCCGGCGGCTTCTCCTGCGCCTCCGTCATGACCCGGGAGAGGACGTCGTCCTCGGCGGTCATGGCGCGCTCAAAGCCACAGCCCTCCTTGCGACACACGAGCTTGCCCCCATGGGGGTACATCAGGGAGCCGCAATTCGGGCAGAACATGGGCGGGAAACACGAGGCGCTCGGGTAAGAAGCTTTCCCAGTCGGCCTCGCTCCATGATACTCAGCGGGTGGCCTGGTTGTAATCCCGGAGGGCGCGCTCTACGAGGCGACGGATGAGGTCGTCCTGATGCAGGCGCGCCCGTCGTCGGGAGGGCGAGCCCTGCCGCGGGAGGGGCGCCTCCTCCGCCTCGTACGGTTCGTAGGCCTCCGGGGGCGGGGCGGGCGGCCGACGAGCGCGACGCCAGGGCCGCTGCCGACGCGGCGGTTCGTAGAACTCCTCCTGCTCGGGCTCGTAGGGGGAGACCAGGGGGACGCGACGGTATTGGTCGTACTGCTCGGGATGGGGCCCGTACCAGGCCGGGGCCGGTGCGGCCATGACCGGAATCTGTTGCACGGGCTGCACGGGTTGGAGGGGAGGCGCCGCCACCTCGTACGTCACCGGCGTGGGCTCCTCCTCCGCCTGGACCTTCCGCTCCTGGGCTACCTGGGCCGCCACGAGGCCGCCGATGTAGGCGAAGATGATCGTGACGAGGTAGCCGTTGAAGCCCATCACCGCCGTCTGCTGCAGGGCCACGACGAAAGCGGTGAGGTAGTCCACCAGGAAGGCCATGTAGGGCTCGATGGGGGGGATGACGGTGCCGAAACCGTACAGGATAAGGGCCGGGAGGGTGAAGAGGTTCTGCAGCTCGGGGAAGGCCACGGAGCTGATCACGATGAGGGAGATGATCCAGATGGCCACCACGGGGATGACGGCGGCCAGGGCCCCCCGCCACGGGTTGCCGGCCTTCCGCCCGCCCACGTAGCCAGCGATCATGGGGCCGAAGAGGGGAATCCACCACAGCATGAGGGAGAGGATGAAGGTGTACTTCATGGAGCCCCAGAACGAGTAGGGACCCTTCTTCCGCAGCGAGGCGAAGTCCTCCATGCGGGGGTCGAAGCGGTACACGCCCCTTCGGTCGTCGCGCAGCGTTAGCGTCCGCGGCTGGGGCCAGGAGACCCCGGGGACCGCGTACCCAGCCTGCCCTCGGCTGAAGACCATTCCCATCCCTTCCCTCCGGCAGAGCCGGGTGGAGGCCGGGGTAGGCCCGAGAGCTTATAAAAGCGTTGTGGGAGACACGTCCCGCGCACGGGAAGCTTCCTCGAACATGCGAAACGGCTTTCTAGCCAGACCGCGCTATTCGGGGCCGCCCGTCGCGGGGCCGGAGGAGAGGCGCATTCGCGGTCATCGCTTGTACGACTACTTCATGGCGTTCGAGGACGGGCTCACGGACCAGCAGATCGCCGACAAGTTTCAGGTCTCCGTGCGGACCGTGGAGCGGTATCGACAACTGCCCCGGTACTACGACCTGGCCGGGCTGGAGGAGCTGGTCATCGGCCTGCGGCGAAGGCGTGCCCACCTCTCCACCATCTTCCGAAACATCCGGGAGGATCCCGGCTTCTCCCCCTTCGACGGCCTCCTCCTCCTCCTGGCGATCTGCCGCGTGATCAAGGACGATGGTCGCATCCTCTCGGAGAGGGAGATGCGCGTCGCGCTGCGCAGCGCCTTCGAGCCGACGGTGCACGATGAGGAGCAGCTTCGGCGCCTGCTGGCCCTCGTGGGCCCGTGATGGCCGTGTCTCCTGACTTTGGGTGCAAGGAGGGAGTCCC